>PHTZ01000001.1:1177500-1894916 GCA_002813285.1 Flavobacteriaceae bacterium MAR_2009_75 | reverse complement strand
ATGAGGTGACCCAAGACAAAATTTGGTGGGGTGATATAAACATTGCCTTTGCTCCGGAAAAGTTTGATACGCTTTATGAAAAGGTGATTTCTTATCTGAACGATAAAGAGCTTTACGTGCGTGATTGTTATGCCTGTGCCGATCATAACTATCGTATGGATATTCGGGTGGTGACCGAGTACCCTTGGTCCAATCTATTTGCCTATAATATGTTTATTCGACCTACGGAGGAAGAGTTAAGAAACTTTGATCCTGAATGGACTGTGATCAATGCCCCAGGATTTATGGCAGACCCTGATATCGATGGTACAAGACAGCATAATTTTGCCATTCTTAACTTTACTAAAAAGGTGGCACTGATCGGTGGTACAGGTTATACGGGAGAAATCAAGAAAGGTATATTTTCGGCCTTGAATTTCATATTGCCAGTTATGAAGAATACGATGCCGATGCACTGTTCGGCCAATGTGGGGCAAGAGGGTGATACTGCTATTTTT
The DNA here is from genome assembly GCA_002813285.1 of Flavobacteriaceae bacterium MAR_2009_75. Classification (NCBI taxonomy): domain Bacteria; kingdom Pseudomonadati; phylum Bacteroidota; class Flavobacteriia; order Flavobacteriales; family Flavobacteriaceae; species Flavobacteriaceae bacterium MAR_2009_75. Next base: position 1,894,419 of record PHTZ01000001.1, on the reverse strand, counting down.
TTCGGATTGTCCGGTACCGGAAAAACAACCTTGTCAACGGATGCTTCCCGAAAATTGATAGGTGACGATGAGCATGGCTGGAACAATGAAAATGCTGTTTTTAATTTTGAAGGCGGATGCTACGCCAAGGTAATCAACCTGTCGGCAGAAAGTGAGCCGGAAATTTTTGGAGCCATCAAGAAAGGTGCTATTCTCGAGAACGTAATTTTAGACGAGAAGGGAAATGTAGATTTCTCCGATACTTCTATCACTCAAAATACTCGGGTTAGCTACCCCATATACCATATAGAAAACGTACAGCGCCCGTCTATTGGTAAGAATCCGAAGAATATTTTCTTTTTGACCGCAGATGCCTTTGGTGTTTTACCTCCTATATCAAAACTGACTCCCAGTCAAGCGGCGTACCATTTTATATCGGGTTACACAGCCAAAGTGGCCGGTACAGAAGCGGGGGTCGTAGAACCTATTCCTTCGTTTTCTGCATGTTTCGGAGCGCCGTTTATGCCCTTGCACCCCGCTAAATACGCCGAGATGTTAAGTAAAAAAATGCAGGAGGCGGGCGTTAATGTGTGGTTGGTGAACACTGGGTGGACGGGAGGCCCTTACGGTGTTGGTACTCGAATGAAATTAAAATACACCCGCGCTATGATCAATGCCGTACTTGATGGTGGTTTAGGGTTGTACAATTACGATGAGTATCATATACACTCCGTATTTGGTGTAGCACAACCCAGAGAGTGCCCGGGGGTGCCGACCAGTGTTTTGAGTCCGAGAGCCACATGGAACGATGATAAGGCCTATTATACGACGGCTTTTAAACTGACCAATGCCTTTCGAGAGAACTTTAAGAAATTTGAAGCCTACGCAAGTGAAGAAATTCGACGTGGTGGGCCACAGCGGTATGCTTTTTAAATATGACATCTAGCCCGTTGATTTAATCCAGCGACCTAGATTATTAGATATTTTATTACTTGCTTGCTGAATCTACGGTTGAGAGATGGTTCTTTAGATACTGTGCAATTTGCAACGATGCTTGTCGGTGACCATAACAAGTCCAGTGATGATCATCAACAAAAGACCAAGATTTTGTATTAAAATATTGAAGTTTCAGATATCTTAAACCATTTTTGGTAAAAATATCCATAACTTCTTCTGAAGTATCTGGTCTTAGAATGAAGATCGTAGAATTAAGGTTATATCTTTCCTGTGAAAATTTTAAGAGGCTGTTTAGGTATTTATTTAATTCATAGGGCTGTTTAGGTGTTTTTCTTCTTGTTTTTTTTTTGGAAAAAATTCCATTCACTGGAAATCTTCTATATAGATAATATACGAACTTGAAATTGTATAATATTTCCTTGGCAATAGGAAATTTTAATTTGCCCGGTAATACCTTATCTTGTTGTAAATCGACTTGTGTCCTGTCGGACTTTCTTGTAATGGATACTAGGCTTTCGGTTAAATCATTATCATTAATATAAATTAAGCTTAATTCAATATTGGTTTCGTTATATCTATTAATTTTGTTTATTTCTAAAGCTTCAATAAAAGACATTCCTGACCTGCCATATTCGATAAAATTATAATTGCTCATCTTTTTTTTTAGAAAGTACGCTTGTCTACAGTTGTCTGGATTCATGAAATTTTCAATAAAAGAATCTCCAATAATTAAAATTTTAGAGCCTTCTGATTTTGTTTCAGGTCCTGGCCAACCAGTGGCATTTATACTCCACTTATGCTTTCCTCCTTTCCAATACCCTGACTGATTAGGCTGGTATTTTTGTATGCCATCTTCCCATAATTTTCTTTTTGGTAATTCGGAAGTCAGAAAAAATAACCTAGTAATTACTTCTGCAAGAAAGTATATGAAGAAGACGTATAAAGTAAATTTTAGAATAAATTTTTTCATCTTTAAAATTGGAAATATATGAAGGAGTTAGGTGCTTGATCATCATAATAAAAGAAGAAGCTAAAAATTACTATACAGTATATGATGAATCGAATGTATTTTGATTCGAATTTGAAGGGAGAACGCTCATCTCTTCTTATCAAAAACTCATAAATATTGAAACTTATAAGAAGAATAATTATAGGCAGTAAGCCTTTGTTTTGAGGATGAATATATTCTACGTAATCAAAACTTGAAAATATTCGTCCAATATACCCAAATGATTGCTCTAATGTACTTGACCTAAAGAAAATTCTCGAAAATGATATAATTGCAAAAGTGAGACAGATTTGTAAAACCTCAATTATATTAGGAAAATATGAATTTTCAGCGACCACATTGTTCTTATAAATCGTATTTCTGCCCATTAGAAAAATAGGTATGTAAGCTAAAGCATGAAAACCTCCCCAGAAGATAAATGTCCAGTTTGCGCCGTGCCAAAAACCACTCACAAGAAAAATTATTCAAATATTTCTTACTGATTTCAGTTTGCTGACCCTGGAGCCTCCTAATGGAACATACAGATAATGTCTAAACCAAGTAGATAGAGAAATATGCCATCTTTGCCAGTACTCCGCTACATTTCTTGAAAAATTGGGGAACTTAAAATTGGACATTAATTCGATACCTAATAGTTTCGCTGTGCCTATAGCTATATCGGAATAGCCAGAAAAATCTGTGTATACTTGAAAGCTAAATAAAACTACCCCAAGTATTAATACCGGACTTGAATACTCACTATAGTTAGCGAAAATATCATCTACTATTGGAGATAAAGTGTCTGCGATGACAATTTTTTTAAATAGGCCATACAGAACTAATTTTAATCCTTCAGCTCCTTTTTCGTAGGTGAAAGTACGCTTATTGGCTATTTGACCTAATAAATTGGAAGCCCTTTCAATTGGGCCCGCTACTAACTGCGGGAAAAAAGCAACAAACGTAGCGAACGACAAAAAGTTTGTAGTAGGTTTTATTCTTTTGTAAAAAATATCTAAAGAATATGACATGGTTTGAAATGTGTAAAAGGAAATACCTACGGGCAAGATAATGTTAAGAGTCCATGATTTCTGTTGATAACCTATAAAGGAAAATAGGTCAACCCAAGATTCAATAAAAAAGTTGAAGTATTTAAAAAATCCAAGAAGAGATAAGTTGAAAATTATACTCACCCACAACCATCGTTTTCTATTTAAACCAGTATGATTATTTATTTGGATGCCCACGAAAAAATCCACTACCGAACTTAGAATAATGAGAGATAAAAAGCGATAGTCCCAAAGACTATAAAAAAAGTAGCTAGCTGAAAGTAGAAAAATGTTTTGGACAATTAGTTTTTTTGAATTTATCGCCCAATAACAAATAAAAATGACCACAAGAAAAACTAGGAATGGAATAGAATTGAAAAGCATTTTTTTTGCATATATTTTTCTTTTGAAAACTTCGGGCATTGTAGAATATTACCCCTACAGTTTTGAAAACTATAAACATTAATATTTAGGCGAAAAAAAAATGTGTGGATGGTGCTAGAAAGGTTATGGATGGTCAGAAAAACCTATTTTTTGATAAAATACCTGTTGTAAGAATGAAAAAAGGACCAACTTTAGATTAAGTCGGTCCTTCGATTTTTAATGTGGAATAAGAATTACTTCTTATTCACCGTGGTAATATACTTCTGAAGCGCCATAGTCATTGATGGCGTTTCCGGTGTCGGTGCCTTTATATCGATACGCAACCCGGCATCGGTAGCGGCCGAGATTGTCGAATTACCGAATACAGCAATGCGGGTGTCTTTTTGCTCGAAATCGGGAAAATTCTTAAGTAGTGATTCTATGCCAGAAGGACTAAAGAAAACCAAGATGTCGTAATAAACGTCTCTAAGGTTAGAAAGATCGCTAATAACCGTCTTATAGAATATGCCACGCTTCCAATCAATACCTAAGTCGTTCAAAGTGTTGGGTATGATTTCTTTTAAAACATCTGAGGAGGGCAACAAAAATTTTTCGGTCTTATATTTCTTAAATAAGGGAACCAACTCCTGAAAATTTCTCTGTCCTACATAAATCTTACGTTTACGGTAAACAACATATTTTTGTAGGTAATATGCTACCGCCTCAGACTGACAAAAATATTTCATAGAATCGGGTACCTTGAATCGCATTTCCTCAGCAATTCTAAAAAAATGGTCTACCGCATTTCTACTTGTTAAAATAATAGCAGAGTAGTTCTTTAAATCGATTTTCTGCTGGCGAACGTCTTTTGCGTCTACTCCCACAACGTGGATGAAAGGCACAAAATCGACTTTGACTTTTTCCTTATCTATCAGCCTTGAATAAGGTGAGTTTTCCATCTTCGGTTCTGGTTGAGAGACCAAAATCGTCTTTACTTTCATATAACTCTAATTATAATTTCAGATAACTGCCAATGATAATGAACGGGGAAATTTCAAGAGCGCAAAGGTACAAAATAAAATAGAAAAAGTAGTTTGTAATGAATTTTTGATGATTCCTCAGTACTGTGACCCAACCGATTATATTTATTAGGAGAATTATGAAAATCGACGCATATACTATAACGATTGAGTTTTTTACTACATATACCACTAGCAAATTCGCAATGAACATTACGAGACCACTGTAATTTAAATATGATAATTTTTTAAAAATTAGTTCACTAATCGTCTTATTTGACCCGAAAATGAATCCATTACCTAGTTGCAAACCCATTTTGATCAAGATAAAGAATAAGATGCACCCTAAAATTACCGGAAACATAAATGGGTACTCGTCATGGGGTGATGCTATCAATAGTTTTCTTGAGAGATAGACAAATAGTGCAAAATTAATGGTCTGAAAGATGGTGAAGAAAATATGGAACCAATTGACCAATTTTTCTTTCTTGTTGTACATAAAAATGTACTTATTATTAAAGGGTAAAATTATAAAGTTCAAAAAACGATGATAAAATAGGCGTTTTGCCAAGACCAAGAACACCAGGCTCGAGATGAGTAAGATAGTTATCCAATCGGCGACTCCTGAAGTACGTAAAATGGGTTCCATTACTCGAATTTTGTATTTATACCGTTAATACCATATAGCAAGCCGTTTTCAGAGATACCTATTCTAAAATAGGATGGAGCTTCCATTTCAGGTTTCGGAAATTTGAATTTAAAGGTCACGGTATCTTTTGCTGCTATAGTAGTTAAATCTTTATTCGCCGGAAGCGGGTCGATCGAAAATCGATCTTTCACGTCTTTAAAACTAGTCAAATAAGCAACATTAAATTTTAATTTGTTCAAATCGATGGCTTTATCATAGGGGTTATATAATTTGAATTCTTGTTCTTTTTCTAGATTTAGGCTTATGGGTTCTTCGACCAAGGTGCGTAGTTTTCGAAACGATTCAAAGTTATCGAAATACTTGCCATAATACATTTTTCCATCGCCTTTGGGCAAGTGTAGATCCGCTTTATTTTGTTTACGTCTTGAAATGTAGAGTATTTTTTTTCCCTGAACTTTTGATTCAGAATCATCGATAGAGTATTGATTGCGTCGATACATCATATTGTTCAAAGAAAAAGTGGGTACGCCTGCATAGAAAGCGTACATCGGTGCATTTCTATATGAATTTTCGAATACGACCGGCATATCGCCTATTTCAGACTGTATCTCTGCTACCCATTCTTTATTTCCGTGAGTTTCATAATATATTGGCGACAATGGCTCGCGAACCAATCCGATTCTCAAGTATAAAATAAGAACAGCATTGATAAGCCCGGTTCGCAAGATCCACTTTCGGATCGTTTTATTTATCATGACTTGTCGAAAAACAAGAACAATAAGTGGAATGGCAATAATAATGATCCACTGCGTCTGTATTCGCCTGTTAAAGCTTGACATGAAAAAGAAAATAATAATCCCGTAGGTCAAAAAAAGCATTGCACGGGTGAATTTATCACGCTCTATTGTTTTAAACAATGACCAATACACCCAAGGGAAGGTCAGCCCAAAAAGGGCTATAAGGTTAACTAGATAGCCTAAAGTGTATTTGGTGAAATTATAAGGGTCGTTGGGTCGGTCGAATAAATGGTACTTTATAGTCACAAAATCGTTCTGGTATAACCATATAAAGTGAGGGGTATAACATAACAGTGCTACTATAACGGCAAGCCAAGCATTTCTTAAGGTGACCAATTTTAGATTGGAGAGCAGTACAAATATGATTACCAAAGCCGCATGATATTTGCTGTACATTAATCCGGCCATGGTAAGCCCTAGAATAATGCCCCAAAGCCATGTTGTATTCTGGAGAAACCTCTTATAAACATACAGAAAAAGGGCTGTAAAGAACAATAGGGGCGTGTCTGGCAAGGTGAAAAACCCGTAAGCGTTCAATAATGCCATCGAGAAAATGAGAATGAAAAAATGAACTACATAATCTTTCTTTTTTTCATTTTCTATGCAGGCCCATAAAACTATGAACATCAATGTCGAGAGAATGCAACTTACAAAACGAACACCCAGTTCCCCGCCAAAAATTAAACTGCCCGTTTTAACCATCAGCGCTACCAAAGGGGGGTGGTCAAAATAGCCCCAACTTAAATTTTGTGCATAATGCCAATAGTAGGCCTCATCAAAAATTAAGGGAGTAAAATACGATTGTAGCAGGTTGAGAACAAAAATGGCGCCTAATAGAAGTAAGAATAATTGCGGAAATTTAGACTTCATTTTTCGTTGAATAACTCAGTTTTAACAGGCTTTCGGTAATAGAACGGGTAAAATTACGAATTATGATACAGTCGTAATGGCTAAAAATTTCACAATTCGTAGCTTGAGAAGCTCGAACACACTTGAAAATGCTATTTTTGCCCCACTAGCAACCATCGTATGTCAGATAGTCTGGTCATTATACCCACTTATAATGAGATTGAAAATATAGAAGCCATAATCGAGGCAGTCTTCGGTCTGACTAAAGATTTTCATATACTTATTGTAGATGATAACTCTCCCGACGGCACTTCAGCAAAGGTTAAAGAAATGCAGATCCGATATAGCGGCTCTCTGTTCTTGGAAACTCGAACAGAAAAATCTGGCCTGGGTACTGCATACATTCACGGTTTTAAATGGGCGATAGCCAAAAAGTACGATTATGTATTTGAAATGGATGCCGATTTCTCTCATAACCCAGAAGACTTGCCACGACTTTATCGGGCCTGTGTGAACGGTGCCGATGTTTCGGTGGGCTCTCGGTATAAGAAAGGTGTGAATGTCGTAGACTGGCCATTGTATCGTGTGTTATTGTCGTATGGTGCATCATTCTATGTAAAAATTATAACAGGAATGCGAGTACATGATCCCACGGCGGGTTTTGTTTGCTATAAACGACATGTTCTTGAAAACATACGTTTAGATTCTGTGCGTTTTGTAGGGTATGCGTTTCAAATCGAAATGAAATTCAGAGCCTACCTGAAAAACTACAAAATAGAAGAAGTGTCCATAATTTTTAGAGATCGCGTGAGAGGCAAATCCAAAATGTCATCATCGATTATCAATGAAGCTATAGTGGGAGTCTTTATGATGAAAGTGCGAAGCCTATTTCAAAAAAATAAATTTTAGTATGGGGAAGATTCTGATCAAAAATGCAACGATCGTCAATGAAAATATTGTTCTCGAAAGCGATGTGCTTTTAGAAGGTGACCTGATTTCAAAAATCGATAAGGATATTTCGGATGATACGGCAAAGGTTATCGATATAGAGGGCAAATATCTATTGCCCGGTATCATAGATGATCAAGTGCATTTTAGAGAACCAGGGTTGACCCATAAAGGCGATATAGCTTCTGAAAGTAGGGCCGCCGTTGCCGGAGGTATCACTTCGTATATGGAACAGCCGAATACCGATCCGCAAACGACTACAATCGAGAAACTCGAAGAGAAATTCGCCCTAGCTTCGAAAACGTCGTATGCAAACCATTCCTTTTTGTTCGGGGGCACCAATGACAACCTTGAAGAAATCAAGCGGTTAGATAAAAATGCATGCTCTGGAGTAAAATTATTTTTGGGGTCTTCTACCGGTAATATGCTAGTAGATGATGAGGCGGTTATCGAAAAAATTTTTAGCAGTACCGAGATGGTGATTTCGGCACATTGTGAAGATGAGGGTACTATACGTGCTAATTTGGCAAAATATAGATCGGAGTATGGCGACGATATTCCCCTTAAATATCATCCGTTGATACGAAGTGAAGAGGCATGCTATCTTTCATCGTCGAAAGCGATAGCATTGGCTAAGAAAACAGGTGCACGTTTGCATGTTTTCCATTTGTCGACCGGTAAGGAAACCGATCTTTTCAGAAACGACATTCCATTAAAAGATAAAAAAATTACCGCAGAGGTATGTATTCATCACCTTTGGTTTTCCGATGTAGATTATGATAGCAAAGGAACGCTCATTAAATGGAACCCAGCTGTGAAGACGGCTAAAGATCGTGCCCAACTATGGGAAGCTCTTCTTGACGACCGTTTAGATGTTATCGCCACAGACCATGCGCCACACCAATGGGATGAAAAAGATAATATCTATACCAAGGCACCTTCTGGCGGGCCGCTAGTGCAGCATGCCCTGCCGGCGATGCTAGAAAAATATCATGAAGGTATTATTTCTTTAGAAAAAATGGTGGAGAAGATGTGTCACAACCCTGCGACACTCTTCGATATTGAGAAAAGAGGTTATGTGCGAGAGGGCTATTTCGCAGATTTGGCTGTTGTTGATATGAACAGTTCTTGGACGGTAACCAAAGATAATATCGTTTATAAATGCGGATGGTCTCCTTTCGAGGGCAATACTTTTCGCTCAAAAATAACCCATACCTTTGTCAATGGTCACTTGGCCTATGAAAACGGAAATTTTTCTCCAGAACGACATGGTAGAAGATTGACTTTCGATAGATAGGTATAATCTAAATTGCTGTGGTAAAGAAAATCAACATAATATTTTTAGTGCTCTGTTTGTGTTCTTGCAATGAAAAGTTGCTTGAAAAGCCAGATGGTCTTATCGCTAAAGATAAAATGGTTCAGGTCTTAAAAGATGTAGCCATTATAAATGCGGCAAAGACCACCAATATCAGTGTTTTACGAGATAATAATCTAGAGCCTATGACTTATGTTTTTGAAAAACATGGTATTGATAGCTTGCAATTTGCTGAAAGTGATAAGTATTATGCTTCTTTACCGGGCGAGTATCAAGATATTTATCAAAAGGTCGAGGCCATTTTAGAGAATGAACAAAATGTTTTCAAAGAGGCTAAGGCAGAGCAAGATAGTCTGCGGAGATTAGAAATGGAGCAAAAGCAAAAGGAAGCAAAAAGAGTCAAGGATTCTCTTCAAGAAATTTCTCGCAACAAAACTGAAGAATAGGGTTTAGCGGTTCAAATTCAAAACCTAGGTCACGACTGATCTTGTGGTTATCAAAAATCTGCCGTTGTTTTAATGACTTAACGGAGTTTTTCGTAATCCTTCTCCCTTTCTTAAACAGTAAATTAGCCAGCCAATCAAACCAACGGCCTATTTCAAGTTGCCAGAATTTCAACTCCTTCTTAGGTGGCTTTAGCCCCATTTTATCGGTGATTCTTGTGAGAACCTCAAAATAGGTCAAGTTTTCGGCAACAGCGATATAACGTTCGTTTTTAATATCGGAATGCATAAGTTCGAACATCATTTTAATCACATCGTTGATCGAAATAAAACCGGTACCACCGGGCGGGTAGAAACGGTGTTCTTTTTTGGCTACCGCAAACAAAGCACCACTTCCGCTATCCCAAAAACCTGGTCCGATAATAACTCCAGGGTTCACTATTACGACGTCAAGGCCTTCTTGAGAACTACGCCAAACTTCCATCTCCGCATCATATTTTGTTAGGGCATAGACATTGGCAGTCTGGGGCGCCCACGCTGTATCTTCATTAGCCTTTTTTCCATGGAGACTTTTGCCTATCGTGCCGATCGTGCTTACGTAGCAAAGCTTTCTAATACGGTTAAGAATACAAAGGTTTACAATGTTTGCCGTGCCTTCGGTGTTTATTTTGTGTAACTTGTTATAATCGTTGGGATCAAATGAAATTAAGGCTGCTGCGTGGTAGACGTACTCAATATCTAAGAAAGCGGTTTCGAGAGCGGGTATATCATTGAGGTCTGCTTCGGCCCATTCAATTTTATCGTATAGATTGGCAGCGCTCTTACTGTAATAAGCGAAGACTTTTTTGACCCTGTCGAGGTCGCTATTTTTTCTATGGATGGCCCTTACGGCAAAACCATCTTTTAGAAGTTTAAGCAAAAGATGTGCACCTACCAAACCTGTTCCGCCTGTAACCAAAATCATGTTTCAAAGTTAGCGAATAGACTTGGATAATTTCCTGTCTTGTCACAAGGGTAAGCCCCGATTTACCTTTATATTTGCATGAAAATTTAGAAAGAGGTAAAATGGCTTCAAACTTTGTAGAAGAATTGAAATGGAGGGGTATGTTGCATGACGCAATGCCCGGTACTGAAGAACATCTTTTAAGCGGAATGCAATCGGCCTACGTAGGTATAGACCCCACTGCAGATTCGCTACATATAGGTCATTTAGTGGGTGTTATGATGCTTCGTCACTTTCAATTGGCGGGCCACAAACCCTATGCTTTAATAGGTGGTGCGACGGGAATGATCGGTGACCCATCGGGAAAATCTGCTGAGAGAAACCTATTGGATGAAGCTACCTTAAGACATAATCAAGAGGCGTTAAAAGAACAGCTTTCTCGTTTTTTAGATTTTGATAGTACTACCGATAACGGTGCTGTTTTGGTCAATAATTATGATTGGATGAAAGATTTTTCTTTTCTCGATTTCATTCGTGATGTGGGCAAGCATATTACCGTTAACTATATGATGGCCAAAGATTCGGTGAAAAAACGCCTTTCCGCGGAAGCGAAAGAGGGAATGTCTTTTACTGAGTTTACCTATCAAATGGTGCAGGGTTATGATTTTCTTCACCTTTATAAAAATCACAATTGTACCCTTCAGATGGGCGGAAGCGATCAATGGGGCAATATCACTACCGGTACCGAGTTAATTCGCCGAATTGGCAATGGTAAGGGCTATGCGCTTACCTGCCCGTTAATTACCAAAGCCGACGGCACCAAATTTGGCAAGACCGAAAGTGGTAACATTTGGTTGGATGCGGAGCGAACCTCGCCATATCGTTTTTATCAATACTGGCTCAACACTTCTGATGAAGATGCCGAGAAATACATCAAAATTTTCACTTTTATAACTAAAAGTGAGATTGAAGGCTTGATTGCGGCACATCAAGAAGCGCCTCACCTTCGAAGTCTGCAAAAGCGTTTGGCAGAAGAGATTACTACCATGGTGCACTCTAAAGAAGATTTAGAAAATGCCCAAAAGGCCAGTACTATTCTATTCGGCAAGTCGACATCCGAAGATTTGAAAAAACTCGATGAGAAAACGTTCTTAGATGTTTTTGAGGGGGTTCCGCAAGCGGAAATTGCCCTTTCAGAACTTGAGAACGGACTAGATATGATTGGAGCTCTTGCTGATAAAACAGCATTCTTGGGCTCAAATAGCGAAGCGCGAAGAGAATTGAAACAAAACTCAATTTCAGTCAACAAAGAAAAGGTCAAGGCAGACTACATGATTACTGCTTCAGACCTTATCAATGAGAAATTCATTCTTCTACAAAGAGGAAAGAAAAATTATTTTGTACTGGTTGCCGTATAAGGTTGTAAAGTGCCGGCTATGTTAAATTTATGGGCCTGCCAATAAATTCAACCTTACTGCGTTAGATTTTCATATATCCCTATAATCTTGGATAACTATGAAAAATTTAGCCTTAGGCCTGTTCGCATTTATCATTCTTCTAAGTTGCGATAAGCTCGATGAACTCACCAAATTTGATATCGAGTATAAAAGCAATGTTACCATACCCTCAACTACCGGTATCGATTTGCCCTTTGATGTTGTCACCCCTGATATGGAAACAAATTCTGATTCTGAATTTGAGGTAAACGATACGCGTAAAGATTTGATTGAAGATATCAGGTTGACAGAATTGATTTTGAAGATTACCTCTCCTGACGACGCCGATTTTAGCTTTCTTGAATCTATTGTAATTTATATATCTGCAGAGAATTTAGATGAAATTAAGATTGCTGAAGAAGCAGAGGTAGACCCAAATACGGGAAACACCCTTGACGTTGATGTAATAGATGTAGATCTTCAAGAATACATCAAGAAAGACAAATTTAACCTTAGATTAGAGACTGTTACCGATGAGGCGATTAGCAGAGATCATGAAATTGAAGTGAATTCGACCTTCTTCGTAGATGCAAAAATTTTAGGACTTTAAAGAACCATTAGATTACAACCTCTGATATCTGAATGGTCAAAACGACCTAAAATTTCAAATGAACCATCTGAAAGTTCTTTGCCCAGATCTTGTGTAGCTATGAACGAGCATGAATACTTATTGGCAAGATCAATAACGTTTATGCCGCCAGTTTTTCCTATATTTTGATAAGTTAACGGATCTTCGGTATCACGAATGAGCACTTTCATCCAAGGTGGGGTGTTGAAGATACCATTGCCTTTTGAATAGGCTTGAGATAATAGTTCGGTCATTCCGTATTCTGAATGAATCTGGTTGACCCCAAATCCGTTTTTTAAGATTTCATGTAGTTCTTCACGAATGAGCTCTTTTCTACGACCTTTCATTCCTCCGGTTTCCATTACAAGGGTGTGGTCTAATTTCATATTGCCTTCTTCTACCATATCTAGAAGCGCAAAAGAGACACCTATAAGCAAGGTTTTTTGGCCTTCCTTTTCCAATTGATATAGTTTTTTCCTCAGTTCATCTAAATCGTTGAGATAAAATCCGCTTGTGGGGTGTCCGCTTTGTTCAATGAGTCGGTCGGCCATATAAATCAACGAAGAGCCTTCACGTTCTAGGTAAGAGGGTAAAAGAGCAAGAATACAGTAATCGGTAATAGTGCCATAGAATAGGTCGAAAGCCTTTTGAAAGCTTTTTTCGTAGAGCTGAATATCGGTCACATAATGTTTGCTTGTCCGATTTCCTGTAGTTCCGCTACTGGTAAAAAGGGTGTTCGGTCGGTCTTGGGTGGCCAGAACGGTTTTAGATTTAAAAAAGGAAATAGGCAAAAAGGGAATTTCTCTTAACCGATGAACATTTGAATCTGATTTGCCCAAATAGCTGCAGAATTCTTGATAGACTTTATTGTTTCGAAATTGAAATCGAAAAGTATCCAAGGCTTGATTTTCAAAATCGCTTGGTGAAGAAATAGTAAAAATGGTATCGTCTTTCATACAGATTCGGTTCTGCAAAAGTAATGATATCCAGCGTTCTAAATATATTTTATTACTGCCGTCAAAGTGTTAATAATTTAACATTAGCGCCACATTGCCGTTAATCTTTTCTTAATAATTTAAAATAATACGGTAAGATTTTGAAGCGGAGTTTAGACCTGTACCTTTGGCGCTAATCGATTTCAAGACTATATTAAATTTAAACTAAAGACTAAAGTATGAGTCAGGTAAAGAATAACGATACGGTTAAAGTACATTACACAGGTAAATTAGAAGACGGTCAGGTTTTCGATAGCTCTGTAGAAAGAGGAGAACCATTGCAGTTCACTTTGGGTCAAGGTCAATTGATACCCGGTTTCGAAAAGGGTTTGATAGACATGAAGGTCAATGAAAAGAAGACAGTGAATATTCCTAAAACTGAGGCCTATGGCGAGACCAATGAGCAGCTTATACAAGAAGTTCCGAAAAGTCAATTGTCAGAAGATATCGAGCCGCAGGTTGGTATGGGCTTGGTTTCTCAAACCCCGAACGGGCAAGAGATAAACCTAATTGTAAAAGATGTTAAAGATGATTCTATCGTAGTTGATGGTAACCATCCATTGGCAGGCAAAGACTTGATTTTCGACTTAGAAGTGGTTGAGATTATGTAAGATTTTATCGAGATATTTTTGTCTCAATTGAATATAATAAAGCCCTCATTGAGGGCTTTTTATTTTACAACTAGTTTTCTATTTACGGTCTTTTGATTTTCGCTGATTTGAAGCATGTATATACCAGAATTAAGACTAGTGATGTCTAAATTATTTCGATAGACTTTATTTGTTAAAACTATTTTTCCGAATACATCATAGACGGTTACTTCTTTGGCAAGGTTGCTATTCGATACAATTTGTACGGTTTCGCCGTAAGCGGGATTCGGGTAAAGTTTTAATTCTAAAACTTCTTTTTCAGTTTGTAGGTGCTTACCCTCTTGCGAATATATGGCAACAGAGCAAAACAACGTTAAGGTTAGGTAAAGCAGTCGCATGGTAATTGATTTGGGATCAACACTTTAAAAATATGAATTGAAATCTTTGAGAAGGTAAGAATGTTGTGAAAGCTTCTTATTTGTAGGTGTCTCGAGGGTTGCTTGTCGTTCATCGGAATTTGTGTGCCGATTATCGAAACAAAAAAATGAGCGAATTACACCGATGCAGTTGATGCCTATAAAATTGCGAAGTCTACTTTACGATAAGCTTACGAGTTGCGACTTTGTTAAGTTCGTAAACCCTTAAAACATATACGCCGGCATCTAAATCGCCTAGAAAAAGTTCTTTTCCGTTTAATTCAGTTTCTAACACTTGAGTACCCAAAACATCGTAAATGGCAATTCGTTTAACGGCATTTTTAGTAGTGCTGATATAAATTTTACCTTCTGTAACCGGGTTAGGGTAGAGTTTAAACCCATCGATATCCCCATTATTACGGTCTGTTTGCCCATAACTGAAGGAGATAAATAAAAATGTTACAATTAAGTAAAAGTGCTTCATGCAGTTGGTTGAACAAATAATGTACCACAAATATACTAAATCTTTGTTTCGTTCGTTACGGCGCATGTATGAACGGTAGGGTTTTATGGTCATATAGTAAAAAACCCCGCATTTGCGGGGTTTTAATATCTTGATTCAGAGCCGAATCTAGAAATTAACACTGTAACTTAAAGAAATCGCCTGACCAGGATTTCTCAACGAATAGATTTTATCTTCTGCTCCGAACGATTTATAAACACTTTCAATCTTATCGCTCAAAATATTTGAAAAGCGAAGAGATATTTTGTTGCTATTGTCTTTGCCGAATTCTTTACTAAAGTTCATTCTTAAATTATGAAATGGTTTTGTAAAAACATCGGGGATGTCGCCATTACCTACAATTTCTAGGGTTTCTCCTTGAACATTATAGAAAAGACCTGCTTGCCACCCGTTTTCATTATTGTCATAATCGATACCAAAATTGATCAATAATGGTGACTGGCCTTGTAATTTTCTGTTATCATCAAGGGTTTCTCCGTCTCGAAGATTATCTCTTCTTGCGCTCTCTTCGTCTACACTAAAAGATTGTTGAGACTCAATAACCGATATATTGGTATTGATATTGAAATTATCCCAACCGGGGATGAAACCTAAATTTCTGCGAATTTCCAATTCTGCCCCATATACATTCGCATCTCCTAGATTTAGAGGTGTGAATTGCCCCCTGGCTTCACGAATGAAAGTAAGTTCGATAGGGTCGGTAAAACTTTTGGCAAATGCACTTACAGCAAAAAAGTTAGTGCCCTCACCATATGATTCAAATCTTAAATCAAAGTTGCTGATATAGGTTGGTTGTAAATCAATGTTACCGATGAAAAACGTACTTGACACCGGGTCGAAAATTTGAGCTATTGACGCTTCTTTAAAGGAGGGCCGGGCAGTTGTTTTTGAAAAAGAACCTCTTATTTTCTTATTCGCATCTTCGCCTATTTCATAAATAAGATTGACCGAAGGAAAGAAGTCTGTTTTGTCCAATATCTTTTCTTCGTCAAGACGGGTACCATCTTGTTTTTCACCTGTGTATGTCAAATCAAATTTTTCAACGCGGACTCCTATAATGGCGTTGAAGTTATCGGTCATTTTAAACTCGTCGGATATATAACCGGCGGCTACCGAAATTTCAGAATCAAAGGAATCTGATACATTTGAATCTCTACGTACAAAAACCCCTTCTCTGGTATCTAACCGGTATATATTTTCAGGAAGAAGAACATTATCGGCGTTACCCTCAAAATTTAAACTATAGTTAGAACCTCTAGATTGTACCGGAAATGAAAATTGATCGACGGTAAACTCCCTTTGCTTATTGGTATAGGCGCCACCTATTTTAAATTTGGCTTCCCTTCCGAAGAATTTATGATTCTTGGTAATGTTCAGTTTTCCTGCAAGGTTGATTTCCTCTAAGTCTCGCCATATACGGCTTGGGTCACCAGATTCACTAGGGGATATACTATAGTTGCCCGATTCTGGATTAAAACGAAACGGTGTGGTTCGAAAGTCTTTGTCGTAGATTCTTGATAGTGTAGGAGACAATTTCCATTCTACTTTGAAGCTTGCATCATCATTGGTATGCTCACCGTTCAATAGTACATTGGTGATGGATCGTTGGGTGTAAGTCAAAACATCTTTAAATACAATGTTTGAATTCACGCTAAAATTCTGTTGTCTTATGTATGAAGCTGTTGATTCACCGTTTTGAATATGAAGACCGTTCAGCTTGTATTTTGACTTGCCAGTCTTTAATGAGAGTCCGGCAAGAGCACTTATAAGAACATTATTTGTACCTAAATCACCCGATTGGGTACGGTCGTTGTTCAGCTCTAATTGTGATCTATCTTGATCATCTTTTCTGAAAACCTGACCATTAACATAGTCTTCATAGTATTTGGTACTGTTTTTATAGGACAACGAGGCCAAATAACCGATTTTTTTCGAACCTTCTTCGTTAAGATCGTATTGATTGCCGGCGGTAATGCCAAAATTATAATCCATATTGCTTTGCTCCTGTAACGCCTTTAAGTTAGGGTCAAAACGTCTCGTAAGCAGGCGAGCCGTTTCACCATCCTGTGTCGGCAACGGTATATCGGTGCTTTGTTGAATAGGCAAATCTCTAAGGCCATCATCATAGCCCATAAAGTCAGTGTCGCTACCTTGGTAATTTAGATAGCTATCTTTAAAGTGCATACTTGAATTGTAACCAAGCCCAAACGAGGCACTGTATTCAGGTCTCGTTGGTAAATCTTTGGTCACGATATCGACGACGCCGCCGGTGAAATCAGCAGGTTGGTCTGCAGTTGCAGATTTGACCACTATAATATTGTCGAGTATATTGGTCGGAAAGATATCTAACTGCAACGTATTTCTATCAGGATCAAGACCGGGTACATCCATTCCGTTAAGAATAGATTTTGTGTAGCGGTCACCGAGCCCTCGCACATAGACGAACTTGCCACCTTGAACTGA
The DNA here is from genome assembly GCA_002813285.1 of Flavobacteriaceae bacterium MAR_2009_75. Taxonomy (NCBI): domain Bacteria; kingdom Pseudomonadati; phylum Bacteroidota; class Flavobacteriia; order Flavobacteriales; family Flavobacteriaceae; species Flavobacteriaceae bacterium MAR_2009_75. The sequence goes on along the minus strand of PHTZ01000001.1, from coordinate 1,877,072 downwards.
AACACCGGGAACACTTTTCACTGCTCCGGCAATATCACTGGCCCCAGATTTTTTTATACTTTGAATAGAAAGCCCATCCATAAGAGCTACCGAACGTTTCTGTAAATTTAAGACTGAAGATTCGGTATTTTTAGAAACAGTAGTTGTTACAACAACTTCTTCTAAAGAATTGGAGGCGGGGTTCAGGGTCACATCGACCGTGGTTTCCCCTCCATCGGTTACTTCGACCCCTGTAATTTCCTTGGTTTCATAACCCAAATAGGAATATACTACGGTATAAGACCCTGGTTCTACATTTAAGGCATATTTGCCATCAAAATCAGATGTCGTTCCAGTAGTAGTTCCTTTGATTACCACATTCGCAAAGGGGAGAACATCATTAAACTCTCCGTCGTTCAAAGTACCTGATATAATTCCGGTTTGGCCAAAACTATATTGAACGGCCAACATTACGACAAAGAGAAATGCAGTTTGAAATTTCATTTCGTATAATTTTACAATATCATTTTAAAAAAATAAATTGCTCGCTTCATGATAATGGAAGCGAGCAATTATATCTTAGGTTGCCAATTCAATTGGCTCTCTTCAATTTTTATTAGAAGCCTAAACTAGCTTTTACGTTAGCATATGTCCAAGCGAATGCTGATACATCGGCACCAACAGAAGCGGTAGCGCCAGCTTCGATCATCGTTGTCCAGTCTGCAGCTCTCTCAGTAAATGTCGGATCTAAGATAATTTGATCTTCGATTTCAACATCGTTGTCGTCTTTGGCAACACCTTCGACGAAGATTTCATTTCCAAACCCTTCGATTTCCCAAGCATCAAACGCTAGACCGACTTCCATTGTGCGATCAGCATCCCAATCAAGAAAGTTCTGTGCCACGGCATTGTTGTCAAGTTCAACATCTTTGCCTGCAGGGAAACCTACAGCATATACATTGCTTGTCATACCCATCGCGTTACTTCTGTAGTCGGCGTATTCACCATCTTCAGCAGCATCGTTTCCGAACATGGTCACATTGGTCAAGGTAAATCTACCTTCCAATGAACCTTCAGGTCCGTCAATTTCAAGGGCGTGATCAGAAACACCACCTTGTACGATAACTACATTGTCAATAGTACCTGAATATGCTTGGTCAATATCGATTGCATCATCACCTTGCGCCCAAACGAAAAGGTTCGTTGCGTTTACGGTACCTCCGAAGAATTCGATACCATCATCAACGTTGGCAACAACTTCGATGTGGTCTACTTCTGTACCTGAACCAACCGCACCAAGGGTTAGTCCGTTGATTTCGTTTCCTTCACCGATTAAAGCACCACCGTGTCTGATAGAGATGTATTTAAGTGTGCCTGAGTCATCTGTAGGATCATCGCCGCCATATAGACCGAAGTTGTTATCCTCAGTTGGAAGACCTTCTATTTGTGCCTGTGGTGCATCACCATCAAGAGATACAGGTGCGTTACCTAATATGATTAGACCACCCCATTCACCTCTGTTATTCTCATCAAGATTAGAACCAGAAGTTTGACCGATAGCAATATCGTCAGTAGAAGAAGTAAAGATTATAGGGGCTTCAGCAGTACCGATTGCTTCGATGTTCGCACCAGCAGGAATTACAAGTACAGAAGCATTTGCTCCTGTTCCAGGACTACCTTTAATAATAGTACCGGCTTCGATAGTCAAAGTGGCACCAGGCTCAACGAAAATTCTTCCGTCTAAGAAGTACATGTTATCAGCAGTCCAAGTAGTATCTTCGGTAACATTGTCGCTAACCGTAACTTCACTGCTTTCAGCACAGGCTTCACAAGAACCACCACAATCAATTCCGGTTTCGTCACCATTCTGAACACCATCGGAACATGTAGGGTCTCCCACTGAATCTTCGCAGGCATTACAATTGGGTCCTCCACAATCGATTCCGGTTTCACCATTATTCTGAATTCCGTCACTACAAGTTTCTGATGAAGTATCAGGTCCGCCATCATCATCGCTACAGCTAACGAAGGTTAATGTGGCAAAAGCCATCATTGCAAATACAATTCTTTTCATTTTGTCAGTATTAAGTTTCATAATTAAGGTGTGAGTATTTATTAGTTGGTACTCAACAATTGAACACCGCAAATAAAGCTAGGGGCTGTAAAAGTCGAGTTACGCACATGTTAAATGTATATTGCAATAATGTTAGTTTAACGTTATAACATTAAATGAATGTTAAGCGGTTTAAGAGATCATGTATTATCTTTATCTTCGGCCAGTTAACATAGACCAGTACCAAATGAAAAAGAAAGACATTAAAATACTATTGGTAGACGATGAGCCTGATATTCTGGAGATTATAGGGTACAACCTTACTTCGGAAGGGTATACGGTTTTTACTGCCAAGAATGGTGTAGAGGGTGTGGCGATTGCCAAAAAAAAGCAGCCTCACTTAATCATTTTAGATGTAATGATGCCTGAAATGGACGGAATCGAGGCTTGCGAGATTATTCGTGGCACAACGGGTCTAGAAAACACTATTATCGCCTTTCTAACGGCTCGCGGTGAAGATTATTCTCAAGTTGCCGGGTTTGATGCCGGGGCCGATGATTATATTACAAAACCGATTCGACCCAAAGTTTTGGTGAGTAAGGTAAAGGCCCTCTTACGAAGGCTCAAAGAAGATGCATCGCCACAAGAAGATATTGTGAAGGTGGGCAATATTGTAATAAATAGAGAAGAGTATAAAATTGTAAATAACGGTGAAGAAATCGTTCTTCCCCGTAAAGAATTCGAACTACTGGCATTGTTGACGTCTAAGCCTAGTAAAGTGTTCAAGAGAGAGGTCATTCTTGATCGGGTTTGGGGTAATGAAGTAGTGGTCGGTGGCCGTACCATCGATGTACACATTAGAAAACTTCGTGAAAAAATTGGTGAAAACCACTTTAAGACCGTCAAGGGTGTTGGGTACAAATTTGTACTCTAGCGCATATCTTTCCTTCGGTTTGACTTATTTGCGTTAATTTTGGGCTTTTGCCCACGGTGTACGACGTGGTGCAGCTAGTTATAAACTCAAAGTAAAAAATGGCCACAAAGTTAAAACGGTCGTACCGGTTTGCGCTCAGATCTTCCATCTTTATTTCTTTAGTTTTTGCGTTGGTTTTATCCGGAATTTTATTTCTGTTTAATTCCTTTCATCTGGTAATGGTCGCGGTTACTGTTCTGTTGCTATTCGTTGTCGCTTTTGTTGTGCTTCAAATTCGGATCGAACATTTTATTTATCGCCGTATCAAACAGATTTACGACGATGTGGCTTTATTAGAGTCTTCTTCGTTGGTATCAGGACCCATTACCACCGATATGAAAACCTTGACCGAAGAAATCGAGAAATTTGCCAAAGACAAAAAGGTAGAAATCGATACTTTAAAGATTCGTGAAGAATATCGAAAAGATTTTTTAGGTAATGTTTCCCACGAATTGAAAACTCCATTATTTACGGTACAAGGTTATATAGAAACGCTGTTAGATGGTGCGATCAATGACAAAAGCGTTCGAAAAAAATACCTGCAACGGGCCAATAAAGGGGTAGAACGTCTTATTTACATTGTTAAAGATCTTGACCTTATTACTAAACTAGAGGTGGGCGATCTTAATCTAAGAAAAGAGAAATTCGATATTATCGATCTTATTCAGAGTGTTTTCGACCTTCTTGAAATGAAAACCGAAAAAAAGAATATTGTTCTCACCTTTGATATGGATTATAGTAAACCTATATATGTATTCGGAGACAAAGACAAAATTCAACAAGTGGTCACAAATCTACTGGTGAACTCTATAAAATATGGTCATCCAGAGGGTACGACAGAGGTGAGCGTAGAAAATCTTATTAAAAATAAGGTCATTATTAGGGTTACCGATAACGGCGAGGGTATTCCTCAGCAGCATATTCCACGTCTTTTCGAACGTTTTTATCGGGTCGATAAAAGTGGTAGCCGTAGTGAGGGAGGTTCCGGTTTAGGGCTGTCGATTGTAAAACATATTATTGAAGCGCATAAAGAGAAAATTTATGTCGAAAGTGAAATAGGTGTAGGCTCTGAATTTTCATTTACCTTGGAAAAGGCCACGGACGAGGATGAAGAAGATCATTTGAAAAATATTGAAAATTGAATTTAAGAAAAGTCGTGTTGAGTGGGAAGTAAGAACAAGCTTAAGAGATTTAGAGAGAACGAAGGGTTCGAAAATGTGATTCAGCCCAGTAGGGAAGAAATCAAGAACGGATTTTCTCTTCGAGGTAAGTGGGCAGAACATTTTTGTAATAATAACCCAATAGTTTTAGAATTAGGCTGTGGCAAAGGTGAATATACTGTAGGACTTGCTCAAAGGGATGGTTCTAAAAATTTTATAGGCATTGATATTAAAGGTGCGCGCCTTTGGAGAGGTGCCAAAACGGCCATGGAAGAAAACATGTCGAACGTTGCTTTCCTACGAACCCAAATAGAGCTGGTAGATGAGGTCTTTGCTGAAAACGAGATTTCTGAAATATGGATCACTTTCCCCGATCCCCAAATAAAGTACAAGCGTACCAAACATAGAATGACCAATAAGTCATTTCTGACCAAGTATCGGAGTATTTTAAAAGCGGATGGTAAAATGCACCTAAAGACCGATAGTGAATTTATGCATGGCTACACCCTTGGTTTATTACATGGTCTAGGGCTAGAGGTTACCTATGCGAACCACGATGTGTATAAAAATGAAGGAAGCCCAAAAGAAGTATTGGAACTTCAGACATTTTATGAAAAACAGTACCTTGAAATCGGAAAACCGATTACCTATATTCAATTCAAGGTTAACTGATCATGTTGCATTTGTTGATTTTATTCTTTGCTACATTCTCAGCTGCCTTCATGGCAACGGTGCCCCCTGGTCTATTGAATATGAACGCTGCTAAAACCAGTGTAGAAAAAGGAAAGACCAACGGTATTATCTTTAGTCTCGGTGTTTCGACCGTGGTACTTATGCAGGCCACAATAGCGGTATATATCTCAAAGTTTCTTTATAAAAACCCCGAAATTATCGATTTACTCTTGAAGTTTGCGGTCGGGGTATTTGCATTTTTCACTATCTATTTCTATGTGGCGGCAAAAAAAAAGAAACGAAAAAAGCCAGAATTTGTTAAGGTCAGCAAGAAGAACAGTTATTTCAAGGGTATGCTGTTGGGGGCTGTCAACCTATTGACCATACCCTATTATAGCGGACTCAATATCATGTGGAATGCCTCTGGATGGATCAAATTTCAGGTTGCGGATATTCTTGTCTTTATTCTCGCTGCGGGTCTGGGTACTTTTGCGGTATTATACATGTATACGGTATATTTCAACAAGTTAGAGAACAAGACCAACAGATTTTCTAAGAACAGTAATTATATTTTAAGTCTATTAATGCTAATTCTTTTGGCCATAACGCTTTCGAGAATATTCTACAGATGAAACCCGAGAACAAAAATTTTTTTCAAAAAGTGTATGAGGTGGCCAGAGAAATACCTGAAGGTCGTGTTACTTCCTATGGGGCGATAGCCAAGTATTTAGGTGCCGCCCGCAGTGCTAGAATGGTAGGTTGGGCATTGAACGGGGCCGGCACGGTTGAAGGGGTGCCTGCGCATCGTGTAGTCAATAAAGCTGGTCTGCTTACGGGCAAACACCATTTCGACGGTACCAACTTGATGCAACAATTGTTAGAAAATGAAGGGGTTAAGGTAGTTGATAATCAAATCATTAATTTAGAAAAGCACTTTTGGGATCCCTTTAAAGAGCTGGGTTAGCTTTATTTTAATCAAAAGTCAACGTAAAAATGGTCTGCTGGCCCGAAGTTACTTGAATAGTGCCGCGGTGCAACCTCATAATTTGCTTAGAAAGACTTAACCCTATACCGGTACCCGTATTTTTGGTGGTAAAGAAAGGAACGAAAATCTCATCGATAAGGTCAGAAGGTATCCCTGGGCCATTGTCCCAAACCTGTATGAATTTCTTATCTTTTTTATCGACACCGGCCAAAAATTTTATTTTTCCATCTTCTTGAGCCGCAAGCGATTGTTTTGCATTTTTACCCAAATTCACCAAAACTTGAGTGATTTGCTTAACATCGATAAAGAGTTCTAAATCTTTAGGAGCGACCAAGGTCTCAATTTTAAAATGTTCGATTTCCGATTGCTCTTCTAATAAAAGGCTAACTTTTTCTAATAACTTAGAGGCAGGTACAAGCTCTCTGTCAGGTTCTGGTACACTAAGAAATTTTCGATACGACTGTACAAAATTCATCAAGTCGTTGCCCTGTTCGTGAATTACTTCGAGGCCCTTAATCGTACTCTTCAAATGTTGTTCGGGCAAATCTTTCCCTGCTATTGAAGTTTCCCCCAGTTGGTAATACTTCAAAATAGATTCAGAAATTGAGGTAATTGGTGTAATGGTGTTCATGATCTCATGGGTGAGCACACGAATCAGTTTCACCCATGAGTCGGTTTCCCGCTCATCTAACTCTTTGCGAATGTCTTGTACGACCACCAATAAATGAGATTGTTCTTCAACATTTACAGCGGTTGCTTTTATCGCAAGCTCAGTTTTTTCACGTTCATTGGTCAATTGATGTATACTGCTGTCAAAGGGTTTTAGGTCAGCGAATTTTGAGTATAGACTTTCGTCGATTTGTTTTAATTGTTTAACATGGTTCAAGGGGTGGTAATTCAGTAATTTCTCTATGGTGGGATTGGCATAGAGAATATGGCCTTTTGAGTTGATGGTCATAATACCAATATCGGCCTGCTTGAGAATTTCTTGGTAAAATTGTTCTTGGGCCTGTTTTTTTAGGTGGATATCTTGAATCAACGAATTCAACATATTAAGGCTATGGTTCAGCTCTTTCAATGATTGCACGCTAAGCTTTTCAGGAAATCGAAGGGTGAAATCCTCATTTTTTATGGCATCAAAGAAATAAGCAATCTTTCGGTTGGTCTGATTGACATAATAGATGAGAAAATAGGTTTGTAAAACGAGCAAAAAAAGAATGACAAAAGAAAGTATGTAGCGTTCGCTAAAAAACAGAAAACCTGCCAAGAGTGCGGTAAGGGTAATTAGTATGATTCGTAGAACCAATTGTATGTAAATATGTTTACTGACCATTTTTGTGCACTTACTTTCCTGTTCTTTTAAGTTTATTGTAAAGTGTCTGCCTAGAAATTCCCAACTGTTCGGCTGCCGCACTATAATTTCCTTCGTTTTGTTCAAGAGCACTATTAATCATAAAGAGTTCCATCTCTTCTAAGGTTGAAGGTCCGCTTAAATTTGATGAAACCGTGGTCTTGTTGCTAAGTAAAAAATCTTCCGGTTTCAACACATTTCCCTCAGATAAAATAACCGCTCTTTCTATGGTATGTAAAAGCTCTCGAATATTCCCCGGCCAACTATAACTTAATAACTTCTCTTGGGCAGATTGATTTATTCGTAACCCGGGCTTTCCATATTTTGAAGTAAACTTTTTAAGGTAGAAATCCGATAGAACCAAAATATCTTGATCTCTTTCTCTCAGGGCCGGTACTTCAATTCGTATGGTGTTGATACGGTATAACAAATCTTCTCTGAAAAGTCCGTCTGCTACCATTTGTTCCAAATTCTCATTGGTTGCACAAATCAATCGAATATCAACGGAAATAGTTTTATTCGACCCTACACGAACGATGGTTCTGTTCTGAATAGCAGAGAGTAACTTTGCCTGTGCAGATAATGAGAGGTTGCCGATTTCATCTAGAAATAGAGTGCCTCCGTTAGCCGCCTCGAATTTTCCCGCCCTATCTTCTTTGGCATCGGTAAAAGAGCCCTTGGTGTGCCCGAACAGCTCACTTTCAAAAAGATTTTCTGAAATCGAACCCATATCAACTGATATGAAAACTTCGTTGTTACGGCTTGATAGTCTATGAAGTTCTCGCGCAATCAGTTCTTTTCCGGTACCGTTTTCTCCCGTTATCAAAACGTTGACATCGGTTTTCGCCACCTTCGATACCAACTTCAGTACTGAGTTTAAAGCCTTCGAATTGCCTATAATGTAATTTTTGCTTTGGTTGATGACCTGCTTTAGATGACTTTCTTTTTGTTTGAGTTCGGTGACCTCTTGCTTTGATTTTCTGAGTTCATAGGCTGACTTCACTGTGGCCAAAAGCTTATCGTTGTTCCAAGGTTTTAGTATAAAATCTGAAGCACCTTCTTTTAACGCCTTCACGGCCAGGTCAACGGCCCCATAGGCCGTCATCATTATTACTGAAGTTTGGGGCGCCTTTTTTTGCAGTTCACGTAACCAGTATAAACCCTCATTACCTGTATTGACCCCGGCAGAAAAGTTCATATCAAGTAGCACAATATCAATTTCTTTTAACTTAGGGAATGAGGTAATTTGATTGGGGTTAGAAATGGTCTGAATATTCTTATATTCAAATTGCAATAGAATTTCAAGAGCGCTTAAAACGCTCTTATTGTCATCAATAATTAATATGTTCGCTTCAACCATCGATTATTAGTGCTAGAGGCTCTACCAATTAGGATTAAAACTACAATTCGAATTTTACAAATTTTAAACACTGTCAAAAAATTTGACAATTGTTGTATATATATTTTACAGTTTAAAATTATTACCTTCATTTTTATTGATGCAACCATCTGATTTATAGTTTTTTAATTAATTGGCACGGGAATCGTATTAAGTTTGGCACACCAACAAGATTATGATTCAATTATTTAGATTTTTAGTTTTAGTTATTCTGCTCATCACTGCCAAACTAACGGCGCAAGAAGTTTATACGCTAGATGAATGTGTAGCCTATGCTTTAGAAAATAACCTGCAACTTAAAGATTTCACCTATAACACTGATGCCAACCGGGAGAGCTATCGTCAATCAATTCGAAATTTGCTTCCAACGGTTACCGGATCGGGTAATTACGTAATTAATTTTGGTCGTAGTACTGACCCTTTTACCAATGATGTTGTAACCACCGATTTCTTTTCCAATCGATATACCTTAGAGAGTTCGGTCGATTTGTTTAGGGGTTTTCAAAAGCTGAACAATATTAAGGCTACGAAATTTCTTTACAAGGCAACTCAAGAAGAAAACTTGCAACAACGGTATTTACTCGCTTTTCGGGTAATGCAGGCCTTTTATGATATTAAATTTTTCAAGGGTCTTGTGGCTATTTCAGAGGAGCAAATGTCTGTATCTCAAGCCAATTATGATTTGGTCGCCAAGCAAATTGAATTAGGGCTGAAAGCCGGCGCAGACCTCTATGAGGCCGAATCTTTATTGCTCACCGATAAACTGAATCTCACTCAAAGTGAAAACCAATTGGTAGCTGCTAAATTGCAATTGATTCAAGAAATGAACTTAGAAGGTGCGAGCGATATTGAAATACAAGAGAATCTAGGCTTTGATGATTTAGCTCAAAAAACCCAGGCTATGCAATCGGATTCTATTTTTCGTGAGGCGCAAAAGTTTATGCCCATACTAAGGGCACAGCAACTACGGGTAAAGGCCGCCCAAAAAAGATTGGCTGCGGAAAGAGGTGGGTTGTATCCATCATTGGCATTGTTTGCAGGTACCTCTACCGGTTATTTTGAAACAACAAGAGATTCTTTAGGGGTTACAGTACCTTTTAGAGACCAGTTTCGAGATAATACTTCGCAGTTTATTGGGGTGAGCCTTAATGTGCCTATCAGTAACGCTTGGGCCACACGTTCTCAAATAAAACAGCAAAAAATAGAAAGGTCTAGGGCCGAAAATAACCTCAAAGTTCAACAGCAAGTGATTTTTCAGGCCATTCAACAGCTGGTACAAGAATATGAATCTTTAGAAATACAGCGAGAACAAAGTACTCAAAAAGTACGGGCACAAGAATTGGCTTTTACTATTGCTCAAAAGAGGTATGAGAAGGGACTCATAAATGCCTTGGAGCTGTTTACCGCAAAGAATTTGTTCGCTAGCGCCCAAAACGAGAACTTACAGGTACGGCTTCAATCGGAAATCAATAAAAGTACATTGGACTTTTACCGCGGTCTACCCGTTTTTGACATTCAATAAAAACAACTAAGCACGATAATAAAATATATAATGGATATACAATTAGAAAAGAGAAAAGGATTACGGCTCAAACATTACGGTTACATTGCCTTGGGCCTGCTGCTGCTCTTTGTGGCATACCAGTTACTTTTCGCCAGTTCAGTCTCTACTTTTCGAACCGATAAAGAAAAACTTTCCGTAGCTGCGGTTACCGAAGGAAAATTTGACGACTATATCACAATTAATGGTAATGTGGCACCAATTGCCACAATTTATATGGATGCCTATGAAGGTGGCCGTGTCAGTGAAAAATTGATTGAAGAAGGAGCAATGGTCAAAAAGGGCGATATTATTCTGAAGCTTGAAAACATGAACCTGTATGAGCAGATTTTAGCAAGTGAAAGTAATCTTGCACTCAAACAGAATGATTTAAGGTCTACTAAGTTGACGTTTGATTCTCGCCAAGTGGAAGGTAGGCGCTCTCTGGCAACCGCAAGTACAGATTTACAACGTCTAAAGAGAAATTACGAACAGAATAAGGCCCTTTATGACGAAGAACTTATTTCGAAAGAAGAGTATTTGCTGTCCAAAGAAAATTTTGAGCTTTCCCAAAAACAGTATGATATTGTAAAGCTACAAACGGAGCAAGACGATGAACTTAGAAAAACATCGCTAACAGGTCTTGATGCCGATTTAGCTCGAATGCAAAAAACATTAGGTATGGTCTACCAGCGCTTAGACCACCTAAATGTACGGGCCCCTGCCGATGGGCAATTAGGGTTTCTTGACGCCGAAATCGGCCAAAGTATATCTCAAGGTGAAAGAATAGGGCAGATTAATGTGTTGACCGATTATAAGATTGAAGCCAATATAGATGAGCATTACATCGACCGGGTCAAGAGAGATCTTGTTGCGGTGTTGGAAAGAAATGGTAATCAGTTCCCGTTGCGGGTAAGAAAGGTATATCCTGAAGTTCGTAATGGCAGGTTCAAAGTAGATTTGGTCTTTACCAAAGAAAGACCGGAGACCATTCGCTCTGGGCAGAGTTATAACATTCGATTGCAATTGGGTGAATCGAGCGATGCCTTATTGTTACCTAAAGGAAGTTTCTTTCAAAGCACGGGCGGTCAATGGATTTTCGTAGTCGCTCCAGATGGTGATGAAGCTATGAAAAGAAATATAAGAATCGGAAAGCAAAACTCTAGATATTATGAGGTGCTTGAAGGTCTTGAAGCTGGTGAGAAAGTGATTACCAGTAATTATGATTCCTTTGGGGAGGCCGAAAAAATTGTATTAAAGTAAGCTGAAAACTGTCACTAAGCTATTAAACGATGGTCTTTTATAATAAAAACGAAAAATCAATCAACAAATGATACAGATACAGAATCTTAAAAAGAGCTTCAGAACCGAGGAGGTGGAAACCTTGGCCTTGAACAAGGTGAATTTGAAAGTCGAAGAAGGCGAATTTGTGGCCATAATGGGGCCGTCGGGCTGTGGTAAATCTACATTGCTGAATATTATAGGCATGTTGGACAATCCTACCGAAGGTAGCTACAATTTTGCAGGGCATGAGGTAAGCAACCTTAAAGAGAGACAACGCACCGAATTAAGAAAGGGTAATTTAGGTTTTGTATTTCAGAGCTTCAACCTTATTGACGAGCTTACCGTTTACGAAAATGTTGAGTTGCCCTTGATTTATCTTAAAATGGATAAAAAAGAGCGTCGTGAGAAAGTACGTGTAGTTTTGGAGCGTATGAAAATTGCCCATCGAGAGAAACATTTTCCACAACAATTATCAGGGGGCCAGCAACAACGTGTGGCCATATCTAGGGCAGTTGTTACCAACCCAAAATTGATACTTGCCGATGAGCCTACGGGTAATCTAGACTCTAAAAATGGTATCGAGGTCATGAACTTGCTGACTGAGCTGAATCAAGAGGGCACTACTATCGTTATGGTTACACACTCAGATAGAGACTCCCATTATGCACATCGGGTGGTCAATTTATTCGATGGCCAAATCGTAACCGAAAGCCAAAATAGAGCTATAGGAGCCATGATGTAAAAGGAGTTTATTCATCAATCAAGCAGCCTCTAATCAAGGACAAACGTCAACAGAATCAATCTAAAAACAGCAGTCATGTTCAAAAACTATTTAAAAATAGCGTGGAGAAACTTAAAACGAAATAAGGGATATTCAGCTATTAATATCGGGGGTTTGGCTTTGGGTATGGCTGTGGTAATCATGATCGGTCTTTGGGTCATCGATGAATTTACATTTAACAAGTACCATACAAACCATGATAAAATCGCTCAAATTTATAATCGAGGGCAGAACTTGACTACCGGTGAAATAGGTACATTTAACTCTACTTTATATACCATGGGAACTGTTATAAAGGAGAATTATTCCGATTACTTCGATCACGTTTTACGCTCGACTTGGGGTGGTGATTATGTACTTACTGAATCTGGGGAAAGTTTCACCCAAAGCGGGCAGTTTATTGAAAGTGGAGCTCTTGATATGCTTTCGTTGGAAATGATTCAAGGTTCTCATGCCAGTTTAGAAGAATTAAATGCCGTCGTACTATCAGAATCAGCTTCTACAGCTATTTTCGGAAAAGAGAATCCCATAGGAAAATCCATAAAGATCAATAACGAAATGGATGCCGTTGTAAAGGGAGTTTATAAAGATTTGCCCAAAAATAACAGTTTTGGGTATTTGAAGTTTTTTGGTAATTGGAATTTAGTGGAGGCCAACGAACCCGAACGTTTCGAACGAATCAAAACGGTTTGGGACGATTGGTCTTTTCAGCTCTACGTGCAATTGAAACCCGGAATCGATTTTGAATCGGCGAATACCGCCTTACAAAATGTATATACACAATATGGCCCTTCTGATGAACTTGAGATTTTTGGAAGACGTGGTTTGCATCCCTTTGCCTATCCGATGGACAAATGGCACTTATACTCCGAATTCGATGAGCAAGGCAAACCAACTGAGGGTCGAATCACTTTTGTATGGCTGTTTATCGCAATCGGAGCATTCGTTCTGTTCTTAGCGTGCATCAACTTTATGAACTTAAGCACGGCACGATCAGAAAAACGCTCGAAGGAGGTCGGTATTAGAAAAACGCTTGGTTCTAAAAAGAAGCAGTTGGTACTTCAGTTTTTGAGTGAATCGCTATTGATTTCCAGTTTGGCAACGGTATTGGCTTTTTTATTGGTACTGTTATCCCTTCCTTGGTTTAACGACCTTGCCGGAAAAGCAATGGAAATCCCTTGGGCAAATCCAGTTTTTTGGTTGGCCATAGTATTTACCATACTCATCACCGGTCTATTGGCAGGTAGTTACCCGGCGTTATATCTTTCCTCTTTCAGACCGGTCAAAGTTTTAAAGGGCACCTTTAAGGCTGGTCGTTACGCAACCGCTCCAAGAAAGGTGCTGGTCGTGTTTCAATTTGCGGTCTCCATAATGCTAGCTGTGGGTACCGTCATTGTTTTCAATCAGATTGAATTTACTAAAGACAGGCCACTTGGCTATGACCAAAATAATTTGATATCGGTTCCGATGAATAATCCGGAATACGCCGGTAAGTACGATTTGCTTCGTGCCGAACTGAAGAATACAGGTGCAGTTGAAGAAATGACTCAATCATCTTCGCCCTTAATGGGTGTTCACAGCAACGGTGGAGGAGGTCTTAATTGGGTTGGCAAAGATCCCGAATTGTCACCTGATTTCGGAATTCTAAGAGTTACACATGATTATGGAAAAACGGTAGGGTGGCAATTTGTAGAAGGAAGGGATTTTTCAAGGGATTACGCTTCAGACTCATTGGCAATTATAATTAACGAATCAGCTGTTGCATATATGGGGTTAGAAAACCCCGTTGGAACCTTCATTGAATTTGGGGGCCTAACCGTGCACAGATAATCGGGGTAACAAAAGATATGGTAATGCAATCGCCTTACGAGCCTGTAAAACAAGCCTTTTTTTATATCGATTATGATAATGTAAATCATATAAACATCAAGTTAGAACCGGAAACAAGTATAAGTTCTGCCATTTCTAAAATAGAGACCGTATTTGCCAAGGTAGTGCCCTCCGCTAAATTCGATTACAAGTTTGTAGATCAAGAATATGCTGTCAAATTCGAGTCGGAACAACGTTTAGGAAGATTGGCGGGGGTATTTACGTTCTTGGCAATTCTTATAAGTTGTTTGGGTCTTTTTGGTCTAGCCTCTTTTGTAGCTGAACAACGCACTAAAGAAATTGGCGTGCGAAAGGTCTTGGGGGCATCTATGCTGAATTTATGGAGAATGCTTTCGAAAGACTTTGTTTTACTGGTATTGATTTCATGCACAATTGCAATTCCCCTCATCTATCATTTTATGCATCGATGGTTACAAAACTATGAATACCGTATGGTAATCTCTTGGTGGGTTTTCGGGTTGGCTATTGGTGGGGCGTTGCTTATTACGCTATTAACCGTGAGTTTTCAAGCGATTAAAGTGGCCAGTGTTAACCCTGTAAAAAGTCTAAGAACAGAATGAAGTTGTAGACTTTGTCCCTTAGTGTGCAGTCTAGAGGTCATTGGTTTAAGACGAATTTTAGACAGAATTAGAGTTGAGGTACTCGAACAGACATAAATAAAAAAGATCATCATGTTAAAAAACTATATAAAAATCGCTTGGCGAAACCTGCTAAAAAATAAACAGCAGACTATCATTAATCTCTTGGGCCTTACCATGGGTACAGTTAGTTGCTTGGCCATTCTTCTGTATGTCTTTGCGCAGTTGGGCTATGACCAACATCACGATAATGCCGATAGTCTTTACCGTGTTGAAACGGTTATTGAACGCGATGGCCAGGAGCCTTTTGACTCGTCAACTTCATCGCCACCCATAGCTTTTGCTATGAAAGAAGATTATCCTGAAGTAGAGGAAGCTACCAGAGTAGTGCTAACCGACGTTTTCTATAGTATGTTGATGCGTGCCGCCGATAGCGAAGACTCGTACTACGAATCTCGGGTCTATATGGCAGATTCCACCTTTTTTAAGGTTTTTGATTTCAAATTTTTGAAAGGTGATAAGACAACTGCACTCAATGAGCCCAATGCAGTAGTGCTTTCGTCTAGTTTGGCCGATAAACTCTTCGGGCAGAAAGAGGTTTTGAACAAAGCTATTGTTTGGGGAAGCGGTGATGGAGCACTTACGCTAACGGTAAAAGGGGTTTTTGATGAGAAGGCCCAAAAGTCACACCTCAACCCTAACTACTTGGTAAGTATGGGCACCCCCGGAATGGGCACCTTCGTCCAGAATTTTGACAATTTCGCTACCAACAACTTTGTACATAGCTATGTGAAATTGGATCCCAACGTTAATGCCTCACAATTGGAAGCAAAATTACCGGGGTTTATACAAGAAAGGGCTTCCGAAGATTTGAAGAGTGCTGGAATGGGCAATAAGATTTTAGAACTGCAAAAAGTAAAAGACATTCATTTGTACAGTGAGGGTAGAAGCAACCAACTGGACAAAGTTTCTGATATTACCTTTTTATATTTTCTTTTGAGTCTTGCCTTTTTTATTCAATTGGTGGCCTGTATTAACTTTATAAACCTCAGTACGGCCAGAGCAAGCAAAAGGGCTCGTGAAATAGGGGTTCGTAAGGTTGTAGGTGCCGGCAAAAATGCCTTAATGCGGCAGTTCTTGGGCGAGTCGCTGTTAATGTCACTTTTTGCGATGCTTATCAGCATACCCATCGTAATTCTTTTACTGCCAATTATAAATGACCTGACTCAAGAATCTTTGACCTATTTGCATCTATACCAATGGCAGATTGTGTCGCTTTTGTTGGTGATAGGAGTTGTTACGGGCTTGGCGGCCGGTATTTATCCTGCCATTATCCTTTCTTCCATTAAACCGGTCAAGGCACTTAAAAGTGCTACTGTTCTACAATCTGGTAGCGGAAATTTTCGCAAAGCCTTGGTCGTATTTCAATTTGTGGTCTCTATCGGACTTGTCGCAACGGTAATCATTATTTCCCAACAATTTAAATTCACCCAGACCAAAGATCTGGGCTATAGAAAAGACAACCTAATTGCTTTAAGAATCGGTACGGAAGAAGCTTCCAGCAAGTTTGAATCCTTAAAATCATCTTTTTTGAATATTCCCGGGGTCACGAGTGTGGCCAGTGGTAATTATGCCCCTTCGGAAATGATTTTGGCCGACAACGGTTTCTACCTTCCCGGAAAAAATAGCGAAAACAGAACGGTGGTAAAAAGAAATGGGGTGAGCGATGGTTATTTCAAAACCATGGGTATATCCATTTTGGAAGGACGTGATTTTACAGCGGCCGATACCGTTGACCAAATTATTGTAAATGAGGCTACTTTAAAAGCTTTTAATATAAAACTCGAAGATGCGCTAAGCAGTACACTGTTGCAAAGTTATGATGGCGAGACCGATGAAATGCGCATTATTGGGGTGGTGGCCGATTATCATTTTGCATCCCTTCGGGAAGAAATTCAACCTTTGTTTCTACACAAGGAAACTGAACCTAATTGGCTATTCTTGAAAACCAATACTGATAATTATGGAAACCTTATTGCCGGAATGGAGGATCAATGGAAATCAACCGTCAGCAATGTGCCCTTTGATTACCGATTTGTAGATAAGGAAGTAGAACGGCTATATGATGAAGAGAAACGTTTGGGACTAATTTCCGTAGCATTTACCTTTTTGGCCATTTTTATAAGTTGCTTGGGCTTATTCGGACTCATATCATACGTGACCGAACAAAAAAAGAAGGAAATAGGCATACGAAAAGTATTGGGCGCCAGCGTACATTCGGTTGTGCAACTGTTGACCAAAGACTTTGTAAAGCTAGTAATGATTGCCTTTTTAATAGCTTCCCCCATAGCCTATTTTCTAATGTCTCGTTGGCTGGAAGGTTTTACGTACCGCATTGAAATTGAATGGTGGGTATTTGTACTCAGCGGCGGTTTTGCCCTGATCATTACCCTATTAACGGTAGGCATGCAGTCGTTGAGGTCTGCCGTGGCGAATCCGGTGAAGAGTTTACGAACGGAGTGAGTATAAAGTTAGTAGTTAAAAGTTATGAGTTAGAAGTTATGAGTTAGAAGTTAAAGGTTACATTTTTCCTTAAGAACGAACTGTTACATCGAGCGCAGTCGAGATGAACGAACAACGAATAACGAGAACCATCATCATCAAAAAACGAAAACCATGTTCAAAATCTATATAAAAATCGCTTGGAGGAGTCTTAAAAAGCAACCCTTTATCACCTCCTTAAATGTGTTCGGTTTGGCCATTGGTATGGCAGGGGCCATTTTAATAACCCTTTACATCTATGACGAACTGAATTACGATACCATGTTCGCAGATTCAGAAAGAATTTATAGGGTCAATGCCGATATAAAATTTGGAGGTGCGGTAATGAACATGGCTGAAACGGCTGCCCCTATGGCTTCTGTTTTGGAGAAGGATTTTGATCAGGTAGAAACCGTAACCCGTATACGAAATTGGGGAAGCTTATTGGTTTCAAGGGAGAATTCTAAAGACAACGGTAAAGAAGATAGGTCCGCTTACGTAGATCCTAATTTCTTTGCGTTTTTCGGACTTAAATTCCTTGAAGGGGATACCCGAACCGCACTGGAAAATAGCAATACTTTGGTGTTAACTAAAAGTACCGCCCGAAAGTATTTCAAAGATTCCGAAGCTTTGGGTAAATCGGTCCGATTGAACAATGAAGAAGTCTATACGGTGACCGGCGTGGTTGAGGATATGCCCAAAAATTCATTGCTACGTGAACACACCGTTTTTATGTCCATGTTGGGTTTTGAAGACTCCCGGTCAACCCAATGGGGTAGTCATAACTACTTTACGTTTGTAAAAATGCTTCCCGGTTATTCTATTGAGAATTTTCAGGCCCCTCTGCAATCGTTGGTGTCTTCACATATGATACCTTCCGTACAACGCTATTATCCCGGGATTACCGAAGAGTCTTTTTTGGCCTCTGGCAATTACGTTCGCTATAGTACAACGGCATTGGAAGATATTCACTTGTATTCCAATCGGCATATAGAATTAAGTCAGAACGGTAGAATTGAAAACATCTATATCCTGGCTTCTATTGGTCTGTTTTTGCTCATATTGGCCAGTGTCAATTTTATGAATCTATCAACGGCACACTCTTTAAAAAGGGCCAAAGAAGTAGGTATTCGAAAAACCTTGGGTTCTAAAAAGCAAAGTTTGGTCAGCCAATTTTTAACAGAGGCAGGTCTAATTAGTTTTGCCTCTTTAGTAGTCGCATTGCTACTGGCTATTTCAGCATTGCCTTATTTTAATGAGTTGGCAGGTAAAGAAATAGCGATGCCTTTTAACAGCCCTGTTTTTTGGTTACTTCTTGTGATGGGTAGTGTTTTTCTTGGGTTGCTTTCCGGATGGTATCCTGCCTTTTTTATGTCGCGCTTTAAACCTGTGAAAGTTCTAAAAGGTAGCGGGGAGCAAAGTATCGGTGGAAGCCGGGTAAGAAGTGCATTGGTCGTCACCCAATTCGCCATTTCGGTATTTCTCATTGTGGGCACTTTGGTCATCTATCGTCAACTGCAATACATTCAAGGTAAGGATTTGGGCTATTCCAAAGAACAAGTATTGGTGCTTAATGATGTTTTTACCCTTGGTAATCAAAGACAGGCGTTCAAAGAGCGGGTCAAAAAGCTTACTTCTGTCGAAAACGCGACATTGAGCAGCTATTTGCCAACACCTTCCAGCAGAAGTGATAATTCTTATTTTGAGGAGGGAATAACCGATCAAGAGTATGCCGTACAAATGCAACGGTGGTTTGTAGACCACGATTACGCGTCTACTTTAGATTTAGAAGTCGTGGCCGGCAGGGATTTTAGCAGAGACTTTCCTACTGATTCCCTAGCTATGATTATCAATGAAAGTGCTTTGGCCAAAATGGGTAAAACGGCGGATGAGGTACTAGGAAAGAGGTTTTCAAGCGATTTAGGAAATGAAGACGCTTCGTTTTACACCGTAGTTGGGGTGGTCAAGAATTTTCATTTTGAATCCCTTCGCAATGAAATTGGAGCGTGGAATATGGTGTTGGGTGATTTTTCCAATTCCATGGTGGTTAAGTTGAAACCGGGGGATTTTAGTTCGAGTATTGCCCAGTTAGAAAGTGTTTGGAACGAATTGGTGCCCGGCCAGTCTTTCGACTATTATTTTATGAACGAATCTTTCAATGATACCTATCAAATGGAGCAAAGATTAGGGCATATTTTTATCGTATTCACCATTTTGTCCATCATTATTGCCTGTTTGGGACTTTTTGGATTGGCAGCTTTCAATGCTCAAAAACGTACAAAGGAAATTGGGGTTAGAAAAGTGTTGGGTGCCAGCGTAGCACAAATAACCTATAAGTTGACATTGGATTTTCTAAAGCTCGTGGGGATTTCCGTATTGGTCGCATTGCCTTTGGGTTGGTTCGCCATGAACCGATGGCTGCAAGACTTTAGTTACCGAATTGATATTCCCTGGTGGATACTTGCTTTGGCAGCATTTGTGGCGGTATTTATTTCAGTGGTTACAGTAAGCTTTCAAAGTATTAAAGCGGCGATATCAGACCCTGTTAAGAGTTTACGAACCGAGTGAAACAATTGCCAATTTTAAAAGTCATTTATAAGGGTTATCAAATAGAAATTCATCATCGATTATAAAATCATAAAATCATGTTCAAGAACTATTTCAAGATAGCATTCAGAAATGCGCTAAGATACAGGAGCAACAGCTTTATTAATATCTCAGGTCTTGCAATAGGGTTGACCTGCGTAATCTTAATAGCCCTCTTTGTGACCGATGAATTGAGCTATGACCGATTCTTTAACGATGCCGATCAGATATATAGGGTAAATATTAATGGCAAGATGGGCGACGGTGAGTTTTATGCGGGCTATACACCCCCGCCGGCAGGTGAAACGCTTGTCGAAAATTTTCCCGAGATAGAGAGCTTTACCAGAATATATAGACCAGGTGTTGATGTTCTTGAATATAGCAGTGGTACCGAAAAGCAAATTTTTAATGAAAATAGGGTATATGCGGTAGATTCAAATTTTCTCGAAGTGCTCAGTTATCCCCTGGTAAAAGGAGATCCTAAAAGCTGTCTTGCAGAAACCAATAGCGTAGTTATTACCAATAGTGTAGCCCAAAAGTATTTTGGAGATACTGACCCTATGGAAAAAATACTTTTCTATGGAAAAAATAGAAAACCATTAAAGGTAACGGGTGTATTGCAAGATATGGCCAACCTGCCTGCTTCTGTAAAGTTTGATATTTTGATCCCGGTCAAAAACTTCGAAAGTGTAACCTACTTTAATTGGAGTTGGGTGTGGCTTCAAATGGCGACCTATGTAAAATTAAACGATAAAGCAGCTGCTGACCCCAATATTTTAAATCATCTTGAATCTCAATTTCCCGAGATGGTAAAGGTGCACGCTGCGAATGCTTTCGATAGAATTGGTCAGCCTTATGAAGAGTTTTTAGAAAATGGTAACAAATGGAATTTGCACTTACAGCCCTTGACCGATATTCATTTACATTCTAGCGAGATAACAAGCGTAATAACCGAACAGAATAGTATCAAAAACCTGTACATATTCGGGATAATCGCATTTTTTATTATCGTTTTGGCCTGTGTCAATTTTGTCAATTTAGCAACCGCACAGGCCTCAAAAAGAGGTAAAGAAATTGGTATTCGTAAGGTTTTGGGTTCGTACAGAATTCAGCTCATAAAACAATTTCTTTCAGAAGCTGTCTTTTACACGATTATTTCAACATTACTGGCAGTCTTATTGGTCTGGGCCTTGCTACCCCTTTTCAATCAGGTATCAGGTAAAACTCTCCCTTTTCAATCAATCTTTAAAGATGGCATTTGGTTGTTCGTTGTCTGTTTGAGTATTCTGACCGCACTTCTAGCGGGCATATACCCAGCTTTCTACCTTACCTCCATTAAGCCAGTTAATGTTTTGAAAGGTCTGACCGGAGTATCGAACAACAAAAGCGGATTTATCAGAAATGGGCTCGTGGTTTTTCAATTTACTATCGCCATTACCATGGTTATCGCAACAAGCATCGTTTATCTGCAATTAAACTATACCCAAAATAGAGATTTGGGTTATGACAAAGAAAACTTGTTGGTTCTTCAGAATACAGAAAAACTTGAAGATAGCGAAGAAACCTTTAGACAAGAAATCGAAGGGTTGTCAGAAGTAAAAAGTGCTGCAATTTCTTCAGGTATGATAACTAAAAATACTTTTGGAGATTTTTACTTTCCAGAAGCAATTAATTCGGAAGATAATATTGCAAAGGATATTATTTTACAATCTTACTTGGTTGATGAACATTTTATGTCAACTTTAGATTTAAACCTTATTGAAGGCAGAGGTTTTGATTCCAAATTCAATGACTCTTTATCTGTAATTATTAATGAAGCGGCGGCCAAAGAAATAGGATGGAAAAACCCTGTCGGTAGTATGATTCAATACCCTGGTGGTAAAATGGAATCGTACAAAGTGATTGGTGTTTTAAAAGATTTTAATCTAGAATCATTACATAGTCACATCACGCCATTTGCTTTGTTTTACAATGCATCAGAAAGTTATGATACAGGTGTATCTTACATAACCTTAAAAGTTAAATCTGAAAACACATCAAAACTACTAGAAGATATTGAGCGTAAATGGGCAAGCTACCAACCCGATGTTCCGTTTGAATACTCATTTTTAGATGATGATTTAAACACCGCATACCTCTCAGATCAAAGACAGGCAAATTTGTTCGGTATTTTCTCGGTGCTAACCATATTTATCGCATGTATCGGCTTGCTGGGCTTGATAGCTTTTACGGCGCAGCAGAAAACAAAAGAAATAGGAATCAGAAAAGTTCTAGGAGCCAGCATTGGCGAAATCGTACGCTTACTTGCTATCGGTTTTATTAGAGTGATTGTAATTGCAATGCTGATTGCTTCACCGATCGCCTGGTATTTTATGAACAAATGGTTGCAAGACTTTGCCTATAAGATTGAGATCCCGTGGTGGGTGTTTTTATGCTCCGGTGTCATGGCCCTAATCATAGCCATGTTAACGATGGGCTTTCAAGCTATTAAAGCCGCTACCGCCAACCCCGTAAAAAGCCTGCGCACAGAATGACTAAAAACAGCAATCATATCATCAACAAAAATCAATCATCATGATAAAAAATTATTTAAAAATCGCCTGGAGGAACCTAATGAAAAATAAAGGGTATTCGATTATAAATATTGGTGGGCTTGCCTTAGGTATGGCAGTTACCCTGATTATTGGGCTTTGGGTGCATGATGAATTGTCTCATAACGATTACTTTAAAAAGAAAGACCGGATAGCACAAATTTTCCAGTCGCAGACTTTTAACGGCGAGATAGGTACGGGCCCTGCCATACCTCGTCCTTTGGAATTCGCCTTAAGGGAAGGTTATGGTGATAACTTTAAACATTTGGTCATGGCTTCTTGGACAACGCCTTTGTATCTCGGTTATGGTGAAAAAAGCCTTTCTAAAGAAGGTAATTATATGCAACAGGGAGCTCCTGATATGCTGGACTTAAATATTTTAAAGGGCGAAAAAAACGGACTTCGGAAGATTAACTCCATTATGCTCTCCAAGTCTGTGGCCAATGCCCTTTTTGGCGACGAGGATCCTATAGGAAAGGTAGTGAAGGTCAATAGTCAATTTGATGCTGAGGTTACGGCGGTTTATGAAGATATTCCGGTTAATAATTCTTTTGACGATCTACAATTTATACTCCCTTGGGAAAAATATCTTACTGTTCAAGAGTGGATTAAGAACGCCGAGGATCAGTGGGGCAATAACTCTTTTCAGTTGTTCGCTGAAATACCTGAGAACAGTACCATGGATCAGGTAACGGCGACCATTGAAGACGTAAAAAAGAACGAAAGTGGAGATGAAGCCGAATTTAATCCACAATTATTCCTTTTGCCAATGAAAGACTGGTATTTGCGTAACAGTTTTCAAAATGGCCAACAAGTGGGCGGTAGAATTAAGTATGTATGGCTTTTCGGTATTATTGGGGCCTTTGTGCTTCTTTTAGCGTGTATCAACTTTATGAATTTGAGTACGGCCCGTTCAGAGAAAAGAGCCAAGGAGGTAGGTATTCGAAAATCAATAGGCTCGCAACGTCAGCAGATTATCAATCAATTTTTAAGCGAGTCATTTCTTGTTACTCTTTTCGCTTATGTATTGGCTGTTATTACGGTGCTGCTGTTGCTAGATGGGTTTAATGATTTGTCTAGAAAGGAAATTGTTTTTCCATGGAAAAATGGACTTTTTTGGTTGATTTCCCTCGCTTTTATCTTGTTTACATCTCTTTTGGCGGGAAGCTATCCTGCGTTGTATTTATCGTCTTTTAAACCGGTTGATGTGCTAAAGGGAACTCTTGCCGTAGGTCGGTATGCTGGTTTGCCTAGGAAAATTTTAGTGGTGCTCCAGTTCACGGTTTCAGTGGCTTTTATTATCGGAACGGTGATTGTAATGCAACAAATTAATTACGCTAAGAATAGGCCCGTTGGTTATGATACAAAAGGGCTTGTACAAATTCCAGTGATGAGTAGAGATTTTGATGGAAAATACGATTTAATGCGCAGTGAATTTATCAAGTCAGGGTCGGTAGTTGAAATGTCCGCTTCCAGTGCTCCAACAACTTCCATTTGGTCTAACAGGGGAGGATTTACCTGGGAAGGAAAACCCGATAGTTTTCAAGAAGATATGGCATGGACGGAAGTGACCCCTGAATACGTTAAATCGCTCAACCTTAAATTATTGGAGGGTCGAAATTTTAATCGTGAACTGGCATCTGATTCCAATGCGGTGTTGATCAATGAAACTGCAAAAAGATATATGAATTTGACCGATCCAGTAGGAACTTATATTAAAGACGAAGACGTGAAAGACCCTTTCCCTCCCATGAAAATAATTGGTGTTGTGCAAGATATGATTGCCCAATCGCCCTATGAGCCTGTAAAACAAGCCGTATATGCATTTGATAAATGGGGTAATCAAAGTTTCTATAACCTTCGCCTGAATCCCGATAGAAGTGCCAGTGAGAATATCGCTACGATTGAAAATGTGTTTACCACCCATTTTCCCGACATTCCCTTTCAATATGATTTTGTCGACTCTGAGTACGGTGAAAAGTTTGCCGCCGAAGAGCGTATAGGAACACTGTCGGCTATTTTCACGGCTTTGGCCATTCTCATTAGTTGTCTTGGGCTGTTCGGACTCACTTCGTATGTGGCAGAGCAACGCAAAAAGGAGATAGGCGTCCGTAAGGTGTTGGGAGCCTCGGTATTTAACGTCTGGAACATGCTTTCCAAAGATTTTTTAAAGTTGGTGGTCATTTCCTGTTTTATCGCCATACCGATTGCTTACTATGTGATGAACGGCTGGCTGCAAGATTATCCGTATAGGGTATTATTAGAATGGTGGATATTTCTTCTTGCGGTTGTAGGCGCTTTGGCCATCACTATTTTGACGGTAAGCTTTCAGGCCATAAAAGCTGCCAACGCCAATCCTATAAAAAGTTTGCGAACCGAATAACCATCCTGAGCCATTGACAATAAAAAATTAAAAATGCATTTTCTACTAACTACTAACTACTAACTACTATGCTACTACAACTAAGCAATATTTTCAAATGGGTACAGCAAGGGGGGCAACGGGTCTTTTTGTTGAAAGATATCAATCTTCAGGTGGAAGAAGGAGAGTTTATTTCAATCATGGGGCCATCAGGCTCGGGAAAATCAACTTTATTGAACGTGATCGGAATGTTAGACAATTTTGATGAGGGCGAATATAGTTTTCTTGATGAACCCGTACATCAATTGAAAGAGAAGCATCGAGCCAATTTGTACAAGCAGTATATCGGTTTTGTTTTTCAAGCCTATCATCTGATAGATGAACTTACTGTGTACGAGAACCTTGAAATGCCATTATTGTATAAAAAACATTCGGGTTCTGAACGTAAGGCGATGGTTGCCGATATGCTCGACCGATTTAATATCGTGGGGAAAAAAGATTTGTTCCCGACCCAACTTAGTGGTGGTCAACAGCAATTGGTAGGTGTGGCACGAGCTTTAATATCAAAACCGAAACTTATTCTTGCCGACGAACCTACCGGTAATCTGAATTCTGCTCAAGGGGAAGAAATTATGCGGTTGTTCAAAGAATTGAACGATGAGGGAGTGACCATAGTTCAAGTGACCCATTCCGAAAAAAATGCGGCGTATGGCACACGGATAATCAATTTATTGGACGGGCGCAGGGTATAGAAGAGTAAAGGCTTTCTAAAATTTCATTTTTTCATTAATTACTTTGATTACTATTGCCTATATGGCCATACCACATTTCAATACAAACGCTTTAGTTTCTTGACCTTATGTTCTATCTTTGTTGTTTAGAATGATTTTATATAATGAAGATAGATAAGAAGGAAGTTTTAAAGGCATTAGAACATATTACGGTACCAGGTGAAGGCCAGAATATGGTCGAGGCAGGTGCGGTAAAAAATGTTCAGATTTTTGGAGATGAGGTTGAAATCGACATTACCATTTCCAATCCAAGTTTGCAAGCTCGCAAAAAGACCGAAGTAGAGATTTTAAAGATTATTCATAGCGAAGTCTATGAAAAGGCAAAAATTAAAATTAATATCAAGGTAGATGCGCCGGCGGCCAAACCAAAAGTCAATGAAATAAAAGGGAAACCAATTCCCGGTATAAAAAACATTGTTGCAGTAGCTTCTGGAAAAGGGGGAGTCGGAAAATCAACGGTTACGGCAAACTTGGCGGTCACTCTAGCAAAGATGGGCTTCAAAGTAGGGCTTCTCGATGCCGATATTTATGGGCCTTCGATGCCAATTATGTTCGATGTGGCGAACGAAAAACCTTTGGCGGTCAATGTGAACGGTAAATCGAAGATGAAGCCTATTGAAAGTTATGGGGTGAAAATGCTATCTATCGGATTTTTTACCCAACCAAACCAAGCGGTTATTTGGCGAGGTCCTATGGCCTCAAAGGCGTTGAACCAAATGATTTTCGATGCGGCATGGGGCGAGCTCGATTTTTTATTGCTTGATTTGCCTCCGGGTACGGGCGATATTCATTTGAGTATTATGCAGGCGATGCCCATTACGGGTGCAGTTGTGGTGAGTACACCGCAAGAGGTGGCTTTGGCCGATGCTAAAAAAGGTGTAGCTATGTTTCAACAAGACTCAATTAATGTTCCCGTATTAGGAATCGTTGAGAATATGGCTTATTTTACACCTGAGGAACTTCCCGAAAACAAATATTATATCTTTGGTAAAGAAGGGGCCAAGCATTTGTCTGAAGATTTGGGCGTGCCTTTTTTAGGGGAAATACCTTTGGTACAGAGTATTCGTGAAGCTGGCGATGTGGGCCGACCGGCCGCATTGCAAACGGCAACACCCGTTGAAGAGGCTTTCGAAGAATTGACCAAAAATGTGGTTAGAGAAGTGGTTAGCCGTAACAAAAGCCTGCCGCCCACCGAAGCTATCAAAATAACAACAATGGCGGGCTGTTCCGCCGTTAAGAAAAAGTAGGTATGACAACAATGACTGCTGAAGAACTGCGAATGAACGTCGAAAAGGCACTAGAAGAAATACGTCCTTTTTTGCAGAGCGATGGGGGCGATATCTCATTAATTTCCATCGACAATGAAAATTCTGTAAAAGTGAAGCTTGAAGGGGCCTGTGTCGGGTGTACGGTAAACCAAATGACGCTGAAGAGCGGTGTTGAAATGACCATTAAAAAATATGCCCCTCAAATCGAGGAAGTGGTCAATGTTGCTTGATGCGGTTTGATTTTTTACTGAAGTTTTTTCTCCATTTAACAAGTCCACTGAATGATTCAAACAGATATCCTGATTATTGGGGCAGGGCCTACCGGTCTTTTTGCCGTTTTTGAAGCTGGTCTATTACAACTGAAGTGCCATCTGATAGATGCTCTGGCACAACCGGGGGGGCAATGTTCAGAAATTTATCCTAAAAAGCCTATATATGATATTCCTGGATTTCCTGAGGTGTTGGCCGGTGACTTGGTCGGTAACTTGATGAAACAGATTGAACCTTTTCAGCCAGGATTTACCCTTGGTGAACGCGCACAGACTATCGAAAAGCTTGAAGATGGGTCTTTTATTGTAACCACTAACAAGGGTACAAAGCATCAAGCACCTATAGTTGCCATTGCTGGCGGATTAGGAAGTTTCGAACCGCGAAAACCTTTGCTTCAGAACCTGAAAAAATTTGAAGACAACGGAGTGGCCTATATGGTGAAAGACCCTGAGGTTTATCGCGGTAAAAAGGTGGTCATTGCCGGAGGAGGAGATTCTGCCTTGGACTGGTGTATTTTTCTGGCGGATGTCGCCTCTGAGGTAACCCTGGTTCACCGAAGAAATGAATTTCGTGGAGCTTTGGATTCTGTAGAAAAAGTACAACAGTTAAAAAATGAGGGTAAGGTTAATTTGATTACTCCTGCTGAAATTGTTGGGTTAAACGGAAAAGATAAGCTAGAATCGGTTATGATTCGTAAGAAAACAACCGCCATTGAAGATATTACTTTAGAGGTCGATAGCTTTATTGCCCTTTTCGGACTATCCCCAAAGCTAGGTCCTATCGCAGATTGGGGATTGGAAATCGAAAAAAACGCCATCAAGGTAAATACTTTTGATTATCAGACAAATGTTCCCGGAATCTATGCCATTGGTGATATTAATACTTACCCAGGTAAATTAAAGTTGATTCTTTGTGGATTTCACGAGGCGACATTGATGTGCCAGAGCGCTTATCAACGCATATATCCTGATAAGAAATATGTAATGAAGTATACGACCGTAGGCGGTGTAACTGGGTTTGACGGGTCTAAAAAGGAAGCTCCTAAAGCCGTAATCAAAAGTATCGATTAGGTAGCCTGAAAATTTGGTAGCGATTGGTTTACCAAGCCTCAACATCATGTTTTGTTCTATTAATCTTTGATAAGCCCTTTTTTTGTGAGAATGTTGTTCGAGTCTAATTCTTAGATTAATCTACCTTATATTTGCGGAAATTTTAGCTTGTAGGCCAACAGAATTGGCCTAAGGCGTAATATCAAATGAATTAGGGCCATGTCCGATATCAAAATAAAAATAACTGACCGCGAAGGGGTTACTCACGAAGTAGATGCACCGACTGATATGAATATGAACCTCATGGAAGTGGTGCGTTCGTATGAACTTGCGCCAGAAGGTACTATCGGTGTCTGTGGGGGTATGGCCATGTGTGCCTCATGTCAATGCTATGTGAAGTCTGAACATGAACTTCCTGAAATGTCCGATGATGAAGACGCCATGCTAGCTGAAGCATTTAATGTAGAGGATAATAGTCGTTTGGGCTGTCAAATTCATATGACCGAAGATTTGAATGGCCTTGAGGTAGAATTGGCTCCTGAGAGTTAAATTCTGGCCTGATAGGTAAACAGGTTGTAATATCTACCTTCTTTCGTAATCAGTTCTTCATGCGTGCCCTGTTCGGCAATCTTACCATTTTCGATAACCAAAATCTGGTCCGCTTTTCGAATGGTACTTAGCCTGTGGGCGATAACAAAAGTAGTTCTGCCCTCGGTTAGAGTAGCTAAACTTTTCTGAATCAGGGCCTCACTTTCGGTATCAAGGTTTGAGGTGGCTTCATCTAAAATCAAAATCTTAGGGTCTGCTAGAACTGCTCTTGCTATAGCTAAACGTTGGCGTTGCCCTCCAGAGAGTTTTACACCACGTTCTCCGATAAGGGTTTCCAATCCATCATCAAAGCGGTCGGTAAATTCATCTACATAAGCCGCTTTAACGGCAGCCTGCAATTCTTCTTCTGAAGCGTTGGGCCTCGGGAACAGAATATTCTCTCTGATAGTACCTTCAAATAGAAAATCATCTTGTAAAACCACACCGAGAAATTGTCTAAAACTGGTCAGGTCAACTTTTGACAAATCTTTACCATCGATACTTATTTGCCCCCCATCAGGATTCAAAAAACTAGCAGCGAGACCGGCAATAGTAGATTTTCCAGAACCTGAGCTTCCGACCAGGGCTATTACCTCTCCTGCCTTTACGTCAAAACTGATGTTGTGTAACACTTCTTTGTCTTCTTCGTAAGCAAAAGAGACATCGTTAAAACTCATCTCTCCCCTAAACTCTGTTAGAACAACGGTTCTATCTTTTTCGTCAGCTTCCGAAACTTGGTTCATTAGTTCTTCGGTACGATCTAATCCCGCTAAAGCCTCTGTCAACTGACTACCAATGTTGCTCATTTGTACGATAGGCGCAACCATTAATGCCAGCAAAAAAGTAAACTCAAAATATTCACCGGTCGTCAGTTCCCCCTGCATCATTTTATAGCCGCCAAAGCCCATCATGATACCTGTTGTGGCCAAGCCCAGCAGAAAGGTAGATGAACTGGTCATCAAAGCCGTTGCCGTCAGGCTCTTTTTCACATTGTTATAAAGTCTTTCTACCCCTTGTTCGAATACTTTTCCTTCTTGATGTTCGGCATTGAACCCTTTGATTACCCTAATACCTCCAAGTGTTTCGGTCAATCTGCCTTTTACCTCGGCATTGATTTTACCACGCTCTCTAAAAACAGGTCTTATGATTTTAAAGGCTTTTAGGGCGATAAAGGCAAATAATATAAGCGGTATAAAAGTCAACAAGGTCATCGATGGGCTAATACGTAATAATAAAATAAGCGAGCCAATTGCGGTAAGGCTACCGCCAACCAATTGTACGAGACCTGTGCCGATAAGGTTGCGAACACCCTCAACATCACTCATAATTCTTGAAACCAAAGCACCTGATTTGGTGTTATCAAAAAAACGAATGGGCAGTGAAAGTACTTGTTTCTGAACTTGGGCCCTCAATTCTGAAATCATAAACTGCGCTTGAATGCTAAGCACTTTTGTCAACAGGAATGACATTACTGCCTGAATCAAAAATGCCAGAATGACCACCGCCACCAAAATCTTGAGCAGATCATAGTTTTTATTGGGTACGATATCATCTAAAAAATACCTGAGGGATACCGGGGCGACAAAGCTGGCAGCTTTGCTGATAATAATCAAAAACAACCCGAGAAACACCAATTTTCTTCTAGGCCAAATAATTGTTTTAAAGGCAGTGAGGATGCTAACTTTCTTTTCTGACATAGTAGATTTTAGAGCCATCAAAGTTACGGCATTCCGTAGAAAGAATGACAAGTGATAAAGAATTGAAGTTCAATGTCTAAAATTGATACCGGCTTAATCTTTAGTGATAATCAAAGAAGCTTTGGATCCTGTCGACAGCAGCCACTTGTTGGAATAGATCAATTTACCTTGATCGTCATAGACATCGATCTGTGCGGTATTGGGAGGAGATGAGCCAACATTCAAAGCCTCAAAATCGATTCGGTTGAACCCTTCTTCTAAATCGACGTTTACCCCTTTAAATGTTCCTGTCAATAAGATGTTCGGATCGGCTACCTTATCATTAACATAGATTTTTACACGGTCACCATCTACATATTCATGATCGCGGCAGACAATACCTACGAACTTGCCATTACTTTTGACATCACCCAAATACATATCGGGGAAATGATCTTTTGAGCCTTCTTTAGGTCTTCTGGGCCCTGCTTTAGGGTCAATTTTCATACCGTAGCCCGCTTGCACCAAATTACGGTCATCTTCCATCTTTACAGGGTTTCGAGCACTCATATCCATTTTAACTTCAGGATTGTTATTAACGACCGAGGGTATTTTTAATGAGGTGCCCTGCTCGGGTTTTTTGTTGTCGTCAATTTTATTGGCAATATCGATTTTAAGTTCTTTTTGTGCGGGAATATCAGTTTGGGCCATACCTAAGAAGGACAGCAAGAAGAACAAACAACTGATAGATATCGATTTCCTGAACATAATTATATAGCAAAGTAAAGATAACAAATACCCTGCCACGGGTGCTTAACACTCTGTTAAAACGATAATTTGCTGAAAATCGTATCTGCAATTATTTGATGACCGGTTGAGTTTGGGTGTATCGGGTCCTCATCGTAACAGGTTTGTTGTTTGGCAAGCAACGGTTTATGAATATCGATTTGCATTTTAGAAATCGGATGCTGCATGCCCAAAACAATATCCTTAAATTCAAGAAGTACTTCTGTTTCGTAGTTCGGGTAGGGGTTTTTATAACCGTAGGGTACTGAGTTGGAAAGATGCTTCAAGGGAGCTGCCTCCAGTGCCAAGGGTGGAGGGGTCAAAAGAATGGCTTGAATATCTTTCTGTCGAAGTTTTTCAAGAAACGAGTACACCCCGATTTTAAAACTATTGAACAGCTTTTCGGAGGGTTTACCATAAATACCGCAATTGATTCCATAGCAGAACAAAGCCACATCAAGCTTGTTTTTGGTAAGAATTTCATCAAGGCGTTCAAAAAGATAAGGTCTTGGGCCGGGGTGGTCCTCTTCGGTAAGTCCGGAGACGGTTTCGCTACTTTTACCGAAATTCAAAAACTTTAAGTTAAGTTCAGGATGTTCGGCATCAAATTTTTCCTGTAATATTTCTACATATCCGTGGCCGCCAGCGTTGGTAATACTATCACCAAAACAACCGATGACCATGTTTTTTTCGAGCTTAAATTTTTGTCCGTCGAAACAGCCTATTAGGCTGCTGCCCAATAATGCAAGTGCGGAGCTGTTGACGAACTGTCTTCGATTCATGCCTTAAACTTATACGTAAAAATCTAAAAAAACTAGTCTTCCCAAGTCGTTTTTAGAAAATTTAAAAAGTTTCGG
Organism: Flavobacteriaceae bacterium MAR_2009_75; assembly: GCA_002813285.1. Lineage (NCBI taxonomy): Bacteria > Pseudomonadati > Bacteroidota > Flavobacteriia > Flavobacteriales > Flavobacteriaceae > Flavobacteriaceae bacterium MAR_2009_75. Next base: position 1,845,062 of record PHTZ01000001.1, on the reverse strand, counting down.
CTCATGATAGCTTCGATGTCGTGGTTCTTGTAACCGCGGTCTTGCAAAAGTTCAGGAATTTTCTGCAAGTCGGCAATGGTATCAACATCCATAGGGCATTGTTCAGTGCCAAAACCTCCGTCTAAATCGGTGCCGATACCGACATGTTTGGCGTTACCTGCAATTTGGCAAATATGGTCAATATTATTGAGCGTTTGTTCTAAAGAACAGTTCATGGCTTTTGGGGTCGATTTGCCCCGCTTCCAGTTGGGCACCATCATCCAAGCATCCAAAGCCATTCCGATTACCGCTCCTCTTTCGATTAACGCTTTAATTTGCTCATCGGAAAATTGCCGGTTATGGTCGACCAGTGCCCTACAATTGTTATGACTGGCCCAAACGGGCCCATTGTAATAATCTAGGGTTTCCCAAAAACTTTGGTCGCACAAATGTGTGGCGTCTAAAATAAGATTCAACCGTTCAATTTCCTTCAATAGTGCTTTGCCCTTTACACCAATACTGCCAGAAGAGTCGGTACCGAAAGCGTAGGTTCCGGGGCCATAATGTGCCGGACCTATAGCTCGAAGTCCGTCTTCATAAGATTTTTCCAAATAATCTAAAGACACTATAGAATCAGCACCCTCAAGGCTCAAGATGTAACCTATAGGTTTTTTACCTTCTTTAGTTTCCCATAGGTCAAGATGCTTTTCTAATTGTTCTTTATTTCTGATTTGAACCATTTCACCAAGATCTTCCATGGTTCGGTACCAAGCCAATTGACCTTGGGTCTGCGCCCAAGCTTGGTGGGGTGAGTTCCATCCCGGTAAACGGTTTTCTTTTTTCACATAGCGGGCAATTTGGGTAGCCATGCATAGTCCGATATTTCCTTTTCGCATGGCCTCAAGAGAAACGGTGTTTCTGCCACGGTCAGGTTTATCGGTCATGCCTTGTTCGCTTTTACGAATATCTGAAACCGACCAGGTTAAATCACGGTTCCATTCCATGGCGTTCATGCTAAGGTCTAAATGAGCATCGAAAATAAACATGTCTAGAGCGTTAGGGTTTGATTACGGGCGGCAACCTTCCATATATCGATAATTTCACCATCGAAAACAACCTGTAGATATTCATATTTGGCAACCGTTGGGCAGATGTGCATGGGAATGGCATAAGCTGCATCGCCTACATGATAGTTTTGACTGTTTTCGCAATCGATCACGAAATGTTCTTCACTTTGACCTTTTTGATTCCAATCGTCTACATTCAAAAATTGAACTCTCGGAAAAGACATTTCTGAAGCTAGTGATTTATGCCCTAAATCGGTGCAGAGCGTATTTTTTGCGGGTTTACTTATAATGCGCGTGAAAAGAACTGCTGCTGGAATAAAATTCATTTCGGGAAATAACCCTCCATAACCGGCATCCCAAAGCAATGTGGTTCCGGGGCTGGCTTCTATACCTTCTCTTTTGGCATGAAACGGAAAGGTAGGTGACCCACCGGCCACAATATTTTTTATTTCGATGCCTTCCGATATCAACTTACTCTTTAGAGATAAAACTTTCTCAAAGGCTTCGTTACATTCTTTTTCACGTTTTAGTACATCGGTATTTCTAATATGGCCGTCGTAAGCATGAAACCCCATGGGGCGAATATTGGGGTCGGCTTCCATTTGGCGATAAAGTTCAATAGCAGTTTCATCCGGTAGAATGCCCGTACGGTTCATTCCTGTATTGATGTCCATCCAGAGGGGAACTATTACATTTTTTCTACTGGCCTCACGTGCTATTTGGTTTACTATGCTTGGATTGTCTACTAATGTGGAAAATTTTGTGTTTGGAAACGTTTCTGCCAGTTTAAAGAAACGCTCAATATTTGCACCGACAGGCTGCATGGCCAACAAAACATCTGGGGCATTGCATTTTGCCAAAAGTTCGGCCTCTGCTATCGTGGCACACTTGAACTTATAAACACCTTGTTGTAGTTGCAGTTTGATTATCTCTGCCGATTTATGGGTTTTTATATGAGGCCTTAAAAAATCAACATCTCCGGACATTTTCAACATCGTTCTAATGTTATATTCTATGCGTTCAGAATACACCAACAATGAAGGTGAGATTACACTTTCGGTATTTTTAAGTGCGTACCACGGTAGGTTATTTGTCATAAAATCAGTGTAGTTCAAACATGGCTTCTACTTCAACAGGTATTCCACCAGGTAATATCATGCCGACGGCGCTTCGTACACCAACCCCGTTATCAGACCCGAAAATATCGGCCATGAGTTCGCTAAAACCATTGATGACCAAAGGTTGATCGCCAAAATCAGGGTCTGAGTTTACCATCCCCAAGGTTTTTACAATTCTTTTAATTCTATTAATATCGCCAAAATGGGTCTGAATTGTTGAAATCATAGTTAAACCTACTTGTCTCGCACCCAATTTAGCTTCTTCAAGGGTCATATCATGACCGGCACGACCTTTCATAAGGCTGCCGTCAGGTAACATGGGGCCTTGACCTGAGATATACAGAAAATTATCTACTACCAAAATCGGTTTGTACAGACCTGCCGGCGGAGGGGCTGGTGGTAGTTTTAGACCGAGTGCCTTTATTCTTTCTGATGGTGAATCGCTCATATTTTTTATATAAATGTGTCTAAAATTAAAACTCCGATAAGACCCATAATACCTACGGTGGTTTCCATAACCGTCCAAGTGCGCAGGGTATCTTTTATAGATAGATTAAAGTATTCTTTGTAAAGCCAGAAACCCCCATCATTTACGTGAGAAAGCATCAAGCTGCCAGAACCTATGGCCAATACCATGAGTTCAGGGCTCACCCCATTGCCGACCAAAGGCATGGCGATACCAGCCGCTGTTAGGCCGGCTACCGTTGCCGAGCCTACGCAAACGCGAATCACCGTAGCGATGAGCCAGGCGAGAACTAGTGGTGAAATGGTAGAACCTTTTAGCATATCACCAATATATTCGCTCACACCACTATCGATAAGTACCTGTTTTAAAGCTCCGGCGCCTGCGATAATCAAAAGCACCATTGTTATGCCCGACACTGCACTTGCGACAGAATCCATTACCTCTTTCATTTTTTTACCTCGAGCGATACCCAAAGTGTAAATGGCGACCAAAACTGAAATTAGCATGGCTATTACCGGATCACCTAGAATGTCAGTTATTTTTCTAATTATATTTTCTTCGGGAAGAATCAACGCTACCACAGATTGTAAGCCAATAAGAATAACAGGTAACAAAGCCGAAACTATACTGGTCATGGTGCTCGGCATCTCATCGTCTGACAGTACCGTAGGATTCAAAAATTCTTTTAATGGAGTGGCCTCAACATTTTTTATTGTTCGTGAAAAAAGTGGGCCAGCGACAATAATGGCCGGGATGGCGACAATAATTCCGTACAGCAACGTTTTGCCGATATCAGCATTGAACATTACCGCAATACCAGTAGGTGCGGGATGTGGTGGTAGATAGCCGTGAGTAACCGATAAGGAGGCCAACATGGGCAGACCAACATAAATCAATGGTAGCCCTGTAGCAGCGGCTACCGTAAATACAAGTGGAATAAGAATAACGAACCCCACCGTATAAAACATGGGTATACCCACGATAAAGCCGGTCAAAACTACGGCCCACTGAATATTTTTCTTTCCGAATTTCTCTACCAATTGGGTTGTAATGCGTTGTGCCGCTCCGCTATCCGCAACTAATTTACCCAACATGGCACCGAGGCCAAGAATCAAAATAAGATAGCCTAAAGTATTCCCGATTCCAGTTTGTATCGATTTAGAAACCGTAAGAAAGTCCATGCCTTCGGCAACACCGACCAGAAGAGACACGATAACGAAAGCGATGAAAGCATTCAGCCTAAAACGGGCAATTAGAATGAATAAAAGAATGATTCCGGCAATAACAATGGCGAGAGGCATAGGTCGGTTTTAGTAATAAGCTTTAAATATACAATTTTGAGAAAATCATTATTTTATGGAGCGGAATGTGAAGACAATTTAATTGATTTGAACTAGAGGTTGCTCGTCTACATAGCCTAAGGACTTAAGAAACTCGTCAGTTTCTTGAATCGTTTTCTTATACATCGCTTTGAATGGGTAATTGAAAAAGCCGTGGCCTTTATCTTCATAAATTTTTAGATCACAACGGCTACCTACCTCGTCCATTACCATTTTGTAATACTCCGCGGTAACTACTGGAATATGATGGTCTTTAGTTCCTAAAAATAGAAGTGTAGGTGGCGCCCCTTTTTCTATGTTATGTAGGGGCGAAAAATCTTTGTAGGCGTCTCCAATTCTTTCGTACCCATATCCGCCGGGTCCGTTATCGATTACAGGATTATAAAGTACCAAAGCATTGGGCTTACAATCAATTTGCAAGTCATCGTTGGGATCATTGTATTTTTCAATTAAAGCGGTCGAAGCTGCCAAATGACCACCAGCAGAACCTCCCGAAGCTATAATTTTACTTGGGTCTATCCCTAAACTATCGGCATTCTTGCGTACATATCTTATTACAGATTTAGCGTCTTGAACGGCAATAAAAGGTGAGGTGCCATGTGTACTTTCGATACGATAATCAGCTAAAATACAAACCATGCCTCTCTGCTTGAAATATTCGGCATGATATTTAAAATGAGAGCGATCGCCTTTTTGCCATCCTCCTCCAAAGAAAAAAATAAATGCTGGATATTTTCTGGAAACATCTGGCTTCGCCGGTTTATGGACTTCTAAATATAGTCGGGTAGTATCTACCTGCTTGTACAAGATTTCAGTTTGGGCATGTCCGATATAGGTAAAGAAATAAATCGTTACTATAGCAAGAAGACAATAAGTTTTTCTAGGCATTATCAGGAAGTGCGGCAAATTCTTTTATTTTCAAACCAGTTCTGCATATTTTCGGGTGAACGCATTAAGCCTTGCATTTCTTCCATAGCCTTTAAATGGGGTTTATCACCCTTTTCAAACATTTCTGAACCATGTTTTTTGCTTAGTTGAGCAATTTCTTCAAAGGTCTCGGCGCGAAATTCATGGTCACAGGCTCCGCCCAATTGCTTGCAAGTCATTGTTTTCATATCGTTTTGATTAGTAGATGAGCCCGATTATTTATCGGTGGATATACAAGATAAAAAATTTCGTTCGTTTACAGTAAGCTATTGCCACTAAATCTGAGGTTGTTCTGAAGTTTGGGGGTTTGGATAGTATCTAATGGGCGAATATCTTTTATAGGTGTTGAATATTTCTTTCACGGGGCCAGTAACTCTTGGGTCTCCTGTTCTTTTTAACTCTCGCATCATTTGCCCTTTCAATTTCTGTTCAATTTCTGCGTATTGTTCTTGACCGGAAAGATTCTTAATGCATGAAGGGTCTTCTTTTACATTGAAAAGCTCGAATTCGGGTCTTTTGGCAACTGCCAATTTAAAATACTTTTGAATTTCTTTGTCATCATGATTTTCGATAAGAAAGGTCTTTGTAGGGCAGTCGTCAATATCCATAAAGGCCGCATCGGGAATATATTTTCCATTTATATCAAGCCCGAACATTGGCATTAATTCGGTGCTATCTTTGGGATGGTATTTTTGTGGGGCTCCAGCAGGCCAGAGTTCGGGGTTTATATTCCATGTATATAAATAGTCACCCCCCTTTAATATCCGTTGTGGATAGCCCTTATTGAGGTAGCGTGCAGAAGAATGTCGCTCGCGACCCGCTAGGGCAAAGGTTCTAGAATCATCTATTTTTCCGCTTTTTTCGGCTGTTAAAAGATTAGAGAAACTTCTTCCGGCAATAGGTAGCATACCATCACCAGAGGTTTTCGTGAGCTCTAGTATGGTTGGCGCCAAATCGATAAAACTTATCGGGTCGTCAATAGTTCTGCCCGCAGGAAATTTTTTGGGGTAGCGAATGGCCATAGGAACATGAACCCCATAATCGTAGCCATTGGCTTTTGCTCTTGGAAAGGGCATGCCATTATCTGCAGTGACCACTACAATGGTGTTTTCTAATTCTCCCTTTTCTTTTAAATATTCAAGCATACGCTGAAGGTGAAGGTCGAACCATTCTATTTCTATGGCATAATCAAGAATATCACCACGTATAAGTCCATTATCGGGTAAAAATTCGGGTACTTCTACGCTTTCCAATTTTTTGCCCCGACGTTTCCATGAGTCTTGTTCATATCTTCTATGGGGTTCTGTTGCTCCGTACCAAAAAAAGAAGGGCTCTTCTTTTCGGGTGTTTTCCATAAAGTGTTTAAAGTTCTCAAAGTAGTTGACTTTGCTTATGCCACTGGCGTACCGTTCATCGTTTTCTATGGTATATGTAATATTGCTATGTTCTACACCTGCGGCATTAATAGTTCGAAATAAAGAATCGCCTGCATCTTCAGCATATTTAAAAGGGCCAACGCCTTTGCCCGTTCTGCCGGTCTTATAACCGTTTTGTTCCAAAAGGTCTATAAACGAGATGTGTTTTTTTAACCAGGAAGAAGCATGTTGGCCTGATTGTTCGTTCTGCCAATGATAACGTCCCGTTACGATAGAACTTCTCGAGGGCGCGCATCCGGGCGAACCGGCATAGCAATTTGAGAAATAAACACCCTCTTTAGCAACTTGGTCGAATGCCGGGGTATTGATGTATGTGCTCCCTTCAAAACTGGTATGACCAAAAGATTGGTCATCGCTTATGGCAAAAAGAATGTTAGGGCGGTCTTGTGAGTAATTATTTGACCAAAGACAAAGCATGGACAATAGGGTAATGGTCGAAAGGGAAAAATGGTATAACTTCATAAATTCAAACTATTATTTTCAGTGTTAATCGCTTTAATGGGATTTTTAACTGCTAGGCAGTATAAAATTCAAAAAAACTTCGAAATTTTTGATGGTAATGTTCTTTGTTTAAGGTAAAGGCAATTCTTGGTAACAAACAAATATAGCAATTGATCAATAGTCAGGTTTTCACTATTCAAAGTAGGCTATTTGTTGCTTTTGGATGCGTTGATATGGCGAATGAGCAATTTCATGTTCGAAATATATGTTCGGGTAGAGATATATTCCTGTTGTGATTCGTCGATATAAGGAGACGTGTCGGTTTCATCGCCGACTCGTGTCGTTGCATAGGCCGTAGTTGGTTCGCTATTTACACCATCGCCTATATAAGGGTTGCTAATATATACATGCTTTGACAACCATCTATGGTCATTGTCTAATGCATTTAAGATGTTCAGAACTTCATCTTTATCGATTTTAGAGAGATTATCATTGGCATCTACTCCATAATATTTTTGAGGAGTTTCATTTTGAAGAAACTGCGCCGGGCTCAATGGAGAGTTTTGAGTAGCCTCTTCTTTAGTAAGCTTTGATATACGTTGGTATTCAGCTTTTAATTTCTGAAGCGGCACCCTTGTTTTGCCATAATAGTGAGATAAAAGATTCTTATCATCGGTGTCGGTATAGTATCTGCCATACTTTGAGTTAGAACCTTTTCGGTGAACATATATTGGGTTGTGAGATTCTATATCGACAAATGTGGGATGTGTACGATCGCCTTCATTTTTATCTTCTGGCAAACGTGTTTTTTCTAGCCAATCTATTGCCTTTGGCACGCCCTCTAAAAATTTGGTGTCACCCGTCAGCTGGTAGAATTTCATTAGCAGAAATGCATTTTCCGCCGTAGCACCCGGAAGAAAGGCGGTGGGTTCGTAAGTGCGTGCACTCGCAGCTTTCATTTGCATATCTAACTGTTGCCCCCATGCGCCACTGGTATCTTGCGATATTCTGTAAAAATCCATGCCTTTGTATATCGGCTCTAAAAATCGGTTCTCGCCCAACACTAAATAAGCATAAATGAGAAAATCTATATTTTCCCAAATTACATCATCATTGAATGTATAGAACGAGGTGTAGTCAGGAAAACCATGTTTTTCAAAATCGTATCTCAACGGATACCTTTGTGGCCACCCCCCATTCGAATATTGACTTTCAAGAATAAAACCGATGGCCTTGTCCAAGGCAGGTTTATATTTTGGGTCTAATTTTTCAAGATACATTCTTAACAGAAAACGCGTAGCGTCGGTAGAAACATCATCATCGAAAGTAGCGTTGCCATAGTAATTTTGAAACTCTTCTAGGCGCCATCCATTTTTTCCGATAGTCTTGTACCAATTCTTCAGAGACCTATCTCCGGCAAAATCGACCATATAATTCCAACCGCCTTCACTTAATTGACCCCAGATAATTGCTGAGGCAGCTTTTTCAGCGGCTTGATAATAGTACTCATTTTCAGTGGCACGGTAGGCATCGAGAAATACATGACCCATACTTATGGTACCTGGGTTTTGCAACCAAATCATGGTTTTATACGCCTCCATTTCACCCCATCGACGAGAAAAATCGGGTAAGTACAACCATACATAACCTCCATTGGTGCTTACGGTTTCTACCATAAAGGTGGTAGCATCTAACATGGTCTCTTGAATTCGGTCGTTCAAAGTATCACTCTGGGCCTTGGTATAGCTAGTGAGACTAAAAGATAATAGAAAAGTAATCAAGATTTGAAATTTCATGAGATCGATATATTGTGCGTTAATGGCTCATCGACATAAAATCTTCTGGACTGAGCTCTTTTGATGTAATACGTATTTTATAAACGAAACCCTTATACCAAGAGCGTTTATTTAATCTTACACCAATAGAACTACGCCCGCTCAATATAGGTTTGAAAGAATAAGGCTCATTTAATTCAAGTTGGCCGTTAACATAGGTCCGCAAGCTATCGGTTGTCACTATGAAGGCTACGTGGTGCCACTCGTTCAATGGATGCAACAAATTTTCATTGATTAGCGCCGTTTTATTCGTACCGGAGGCAGCAAAGCCATCAAAATACCAATCGTTTTCTAAGGTTCTAATTTCAAGCAATATACGGTCACCTGATACTTCGCCCATGTGCAGTACCCTTTGTTCAAATGGTCCGTCAGATGCCGGGTTGAAAATCATTTCAACAGTAAAGTTCTTTAGCGAATCAATCGGCATGGCATCTAGAAACAAGGCATCGTTGACTCCGTCGAAATATACTGCATTACCATAAGGGCCATCGACAATTGAAGGTGATCCATGAATCTGAACAGTATCTGATTTTGATCGAAGAAGGTCAACAACCGACCATTCTACGGATTTCACTTTCTGTTCATTTTGCGATTGAAGTGAAGATGGAACGGCCAGACCAAGCAATAGTACGAAACTAGCTAAGCACCGATGCGATATAAATAAAAGACATCTTCTTGATATGACTGTTCTAGACATTTGAGTAGTAGAACTATTATTCTATTGAATTTAAATATACCTCTAAAAAAGTGTACCCGTCGGGTCCGATTTTATTTCTATCGTTAGGATTTGCTTTATCTAATTTATGGAGATTTTCCCATTCATCTGGCATACCATCATTATCGGTATCGGTTGGGGCAGGTTCGCTTGAAAGTTTGGGCCACCCACCAACATCGTTTTGAGAATCGATAATACCGCAGTTTTTAGATTTATCGGCTACCTCGTAACGCTCTTCGTATGATGACCCTTCGAAAGTGGCATACCCATTGCGAACTTCATCGATAATACGCAGGTCAACAGGGTCTCTTTTGGGTAAAATAGCACCTGCATTTTCAAGAACGGAGGTGTATGCTTTATCGGCAGTCTGTTGTTTGATTGCCATAGCAGGCCAAGGTTTATCGAGTTTTAAGGTCGGTATTGCCTTAACATTACTTGGGTTGCCTTCTTGCACGCCTTTAATAGTGGTTAATGATGGTACGACCCCTTTCCAATTGTCGTTCGTAACTTCCTCACTGCCTACCATCACATTATCTGAAATGTACCATTTGCCATAATCTTTGGCACCATTGCGTGACCAAGGAGCCGCGATTTGTTGTGATATTTTACCTGGTTTCGTGGCAGGCCCTGGTTTGTAATAATTGGCGACCATATTGATGTTAGAGAAATTGAACTTATCGTTACCTACTTGTTGGTTTTCTGCGCCGTAAGCAGATTGATAACCCCAATTGTAAATAACGTTATTGCGATAGTCGGTATTTCCGCTACCAGAGGCGAAACGTATATTACGGTTAGAATGATTTGCGATGAGGTTATGGTGATAGCTACTATAATTTGAACCCCAAATACCACCGAAGCCATGAGCTCCTTTAACATGGTTCGAATTAAATAGACTTTCTGAAATCACACACCATTGAACCGTGGTGTACTCGCCATGATATATAGACATAGTTTCATCTATGCTCCAACTGGCAGATACATGATCAAGAATAAGGTTTTTGACATATCTGCTGGAAATAGCATCGGAATCTTGACCTGATTCATTGCCGAATCTTACCCTAATATAACGTATGATCACTTCGTCTGCATCAATCATTAAAGGATAACCTTTCAAACAGATACCATCACCAGGTGCGGTTTGTCCGGCAATGGTAATGTAGGGGTTTTTAATACGCAGGTCGCTTTCAAGATTAATTGTTCCGGAAATTCGGAAAACAACGGTTCTCGGGTTCTCGGCTTCCACTGCTGCACGAAGGCTTCCTTCACCTGAATCGTTGAGATTAGTTACTTGGTAAACGTCGCCGCCACGACCTCCCTTGGTATATTTTCCATACCCTTCAGCTGTAGGAAAAGCCAATTGCTGCCCTGATAAACCTAAACCGATTAAAATAGTAATACATGTAAATACAACTCGTTTCATAATTGCGGATTTAATAGTTTAAGAATAGGGTTTGAGATAAGGCTACACCTTTATTTTTAATACTAATACGGCATCTTCCCAATTGGACGGGGGTATTATGTCGCGTGATTCATTTTGCTTAAATGGCTTTAAATTCTCTTTGGCTCCATCTCTAGGGTAAAACCAATATGCTTCGGCATCTCCATCTAGTACATTATTTACTTGACAGCTTGAATTGTTAGAGAAGTAGACTAAGGCCATATTTTTGGATGAGGTGGTAACCGCAGTTTTCAAGCTCTCATTTTCGCCTACTCCTGAAATTACACTCCCGTTAGGTATCCATTCGTTCCATTTGTGGGTTCTCAGAAATTCTTTGCCGATTTCGGCTACTTGTCTGGCGCCCGGAAAATCTAAGGCCTGTTGCCAAGTGTAGCCGCAGTTGTAATCTCCATCATTCCCGCGCATGGCCCATATAGGCCCAGCGCCATAGGTATGGCCTGCTCCTCCTGCAAAAAACGTTTGGTAAAACTGTCTACGCACTCTCACAGGGGTTATCCAGCCGCATTCATGGCGATAGGTACCATATTCGTAAGAACCTTCTAGAAAAAGACTTGGCTTTACAGGTTCTTTTAGTTGGTAGTCATCAAGCATTGTTCTATACACATCGTTAACTTCTTTCCAAACTTCCACACCGTTTACGTCTTGCCATACGTCATTGTGAAACCACTGAGAAGAACCATAAGGGTAATCGCCATTTGGGTGATAGGTTAATAGAACTTCGTCCCAAGCAGGATTTTGTTCATTCCATGCCGGACTTTTGCCGGTTACCCCTGAAACGATACCTTCAGCCATTGCCCGATATATGGAAAGATTATCATATGAAGTGTAATTCTGGTTTTTGTCATAAGCATCGAACTGTGCTTTGGTATCACCACCTAAAACCCAGATTATATGAGGTTCTTTGCCATACCGATTGCCTAAAAATTTTCCGTATGTTTTAGCTTCCTCTGCCGTATACTGTTCTGTGCCCGTTATCAGTTGGGCTGCCCATAGGGGCAAAAGGGCCAAATACATATTACGCTTTTTCACCGCCTCTATCACATAGTCTGCATTATCCCAGTAGTCATTGGGTGAATTTTTGTTTCCTCCTTTCACCACTAAGGGTTCAGAGGTGTTAGGGTCTTTTTCGGTTCCAGCGAAAGGGCGGTGGCCATAGGTGTTTGCCGCGTTATCAGGACTCCTTTTCATTCCGCCACCATGGGGTGACCAGTGGGCAACGGCTTGAATTACGGTAAACCCCAGTTTTTGACGGCTGTCGAGGTAGAGGTCGATCTCTTCTCTTGTCAATTGTTGAAACATTCCCCAACCAGTATCGCCGATCCATAGAAAGGGATCACCGTTGGTATGTTGAAGATAGTGTCCGTTATCCGAAACTTCCAGCTTTCCTTTCTCCCAAGGGGATTGTGCGTTAATGGAGGCAATCAATAGTGTAAATGCCAACAACAGTAGTTCTTTTGATTTTTTCATTGATTGCGTACTAAAGTTTTGAATGTTGGTAATGGGTTTCGAAATTTATTGGTGGTTTTTCAATTTTCTGGTCGACTTACTGAAAAACGGTTCGGTTAATCTATGGTTAAAATAGTTCTTTGATACCTTGTTAGCTGGGGTGTGCCATTGTCGGTTACTTCACATATTATATGAATGGTTTCCCCTTTTTTGGCATTGGCCGGAACCTTGATCGTGGCAACCGAAGTTTGTGCATTTGAAATCTCGACGTTACCAGTATAGGTGTCGGCTTCTTCGTATTGCCACCAACGTATTGACAAAGGATCATCATCTATATCGTAACTTTCGTCTGCGTTGATTACGATTTTATCGCCGCTTTTTACATTGAGGTCTAAAGGTTTGTCGAGTTTTACGGTTGGTGCGTGATTCGCCTCGTCAAAAGATTTCACTGACCAATCGGCTCGCGCGGCAAAATCGTTTTGTAGTGCATCTGCCCAGCGTGTAATAGGTTTGAAGTAGGCTGTCATTAAAGCTTCGTTTTTTGGGTATGTTTCTCTCATATAGTTTCTTCCCCAAGCAGATTTGGTGTACCAACGCCCCTTCGGATAGGTATAATTTTTTTCGGGTACGGGGTCTAGCCACGTATTTTCTCGAATGAGTGTATAACGGCCTCCCCATCCTCCATAACTTGGAGATTCTAAAGATCGTAAGCCAGTAGGTATGGCATGAATGAAAGCTGGTGAGTCGCCTTCCGAACGAAAAGAACCTTGAGATTTGGCATCACCGGCACTCCAACCCTCGTTATCGCTGCCCCCCTTATACGCTTCATATAAGGAGCACAGTGCGCCATGGCCTTCTAGTATATTTTCTTTCATCCACTCGCTCTTGAAATATTCTATCTTATCTGTCGGCAATATCTTATCCCATTGATAGGCCATGGCCCAAAATTGATCACAGATTATCGTGGGGATGTTATACTTTCCCCAGTTAGGTCTGATATAAGATTGATAGGTGTTGTCTTGCTCCCATATGAAGAAAAAACGTAGTTTGCTTGCAGCGTACTCCATTTTTTCGGGATGTTCTTCTTCGATTGTCTTTAATGCTCTTGCAATGGTATTGGTACCTCCCCAGGCTTGAATCCAAATCGGTTCATTTTTCGTCTCATCCAATATCACTTTTACTATATGCTGCGAGCCAGGTGTAACCGAATCCATTTCGCCTTCTGCTTCCACATTGCCCAAATGGTTTATTGATCGTAGATAACTCGGCGAAGGGTAATCTTCACTATGTTGTTTTAAGTTAGGGTAAACACTCTCATAAGCGTCTAAATACGGATTCAGCCAATCGTCACCAGCCCACTTATGACCATGCCAATGGTACTGAGAACTTGATGTAATGATACCTTCTACATTCCACTCGTTGGAATATAGCAAAAACCTAACCATTGAGCACTCATCATCGATTTCTCCGTCAGAAGTAACAATAATTCTAGGTTTCACATAGTTTTCAGGAGATTTTGCCTGACCAAAACATGCCATTACAGACAATATTAAAAGAGGGTAAAAACAGATTTTAAGATAGTGGTTGAGACAGTAAATCATGAATATTAAGTATAAGAAAGCCTACTAATATAATTAAAAATAGAAAATAAACGATAAAAAAAACAATTAAAAGAAAATACTATTTAGGCTCTATTTCATCTTTACTCTCTCCATCAAACCACCTTATGGGCTGAAAGGCCTATTGCTAGTTATGGTGTGGAATTTAATTAGTGATATCTGTAATGGCCAACATGCAATGAAGAAAAAATGCATGTAGTAAAATTTAGAATAGGCAAAGCACCGCTATTTCATGAGATGCGTTAGAAATCTAATTTAGGATGAATAACAATATTTGATCTAACCCTCTTAAAAGGGTTTTTAAAAAGCAAAACCGAATCCGACTTGAACCAGATTGCCTTCCACAGAATTGAAATACCCTGCGCTCAAGGTTATAAAATCAACCCCACTGGCCCAAAAACCAATACCTTGGGAGGTATGCCATACGTTAGAGCTATCTGCAGGTGACCAAACCCTACCGTAATCAAAACCACCATAAACCCCAACCGTTATCGGGGCAATTGCGGTAATATATCGTTTTAACCGCAGGCGTAGGTCAGAGCTTTGGTAGAAATAAGTCTTGCCTGTAAACCTTTCATCTCGAAAACCTCTCAAACCATTATTGCCACCTAAAGAGGGCGCGTGATAAAAGAAATAGTTGTTGCCGAAATTTGTTCTTACTTCACCTAAAGTACCAAATACAAGATTACCTGATGGTATTAGTTTATGGCTAAATCCCGCTTTGAACTCTAAATATCCGAACTGATTTTCACCAATGTTCGTGTTCGCCTTATAACCGGCTGCGAGTTGCATAGTAATCGATTTTGATGGAAAATCTTTGGCATCGGCCAAGTTGTACTTTGCAGAGGTTTCAAGACCCACATAATTCTGCGAACCGAACACCTCTGAATTAAGGTTAGAAGGAACGAAAAACCGTTCAGACAATTCTTTTACTTTGTAAGATTCAAAGAGCGCTTTCAATCTCAGGGTATGGTAGGCGATACCAGCGTCAAAACGTATTTTTTGCAGGCGTGCCCGATAATAGTCTCTTCCGAGATCATCCTCTAGGTTGAGCGTTTCGTTACCAATACCAAAGAAGTTGTTCGAATAACTGTCATTGGTATAATAGCCGTTCATTTCAAAATTCCATTTCGGAAAAATATTGGCATAAATACCTGAATAATCTAATTCAATCGCCTTAAACTTGAAATAATAATTGGCTGCTAAGCTATGTTTCTGTTTAAAATCGTTGCCATTAAAACCATTGTATTTGTAGATATTGGTAGCCCCGAGATAAAAGCCATCATCGGTTCGAAAACCGATATTTGGTTTGACAACATTACTATTTTCTTCAAAGAACCGCCAGTGGTGAGTATTGGTTTTGTAAACATCGGTAAGTTCGTTTCTCGGTATTTTCTCGGTAAATTCGATTTCTTCATGTTTCCAATCATAAACCTTAACAGAATTTTTGTTTGATATATTGAAAACATCTTTTCCGTAGCCCCCGACCAGTCGAACCAGAATTTTGTTGTTTCTTTCTCCCGAGACCTCAAATTTGTCGTCATCACCCAAGCCGTAAATCCATATTTCATCTGTTTTTGAGCTGTCAAAAGTACGGTCGAACATAAGCTCATCGGTTTCGTTACTAAGCAGGCGCTTCATCACTACTCTTGTTTTTCCGTCAGGTAGGCGGGTCACCGTAATTTTATCGTCTTTTTCTGTTGCATGTAGAGCCACCAATTTATCGAGGTAAACAGCATATTCATGTGCATAATCGGTTAGGTAGGTTAATCGATCTTTTAGGTTTTCACGTATTTGCTTTGCTGTTTCATCTTGCACTTCAAGGGGCAATCTATTGAATGCGTTATCAATATCTGCTTCAGTCAGATTTTCTTGAATAAATTGAGCTTCTTCTACCCATACTTCTGGCCCGAAACGGGTCAAGAGTGCTCGGTCAACTTGATTTCCGCCTACGTTCAACCATTTTACGTTTTTGACTTCCGGCCCGTATGATTGCCATCTTCTTGCATTCGGTACCATAAGTTTAATGAATTTCATGGCGGTACCATCGAACTTCGGAAAGGCATTGTCACGATCTCTCGGTATGGGAAGAAAAGTTTTATCGCCTTCTTTGGTTTCGTATTCGACCCAGCGCCATTGATCTTGATGGCGATCCCAATCGCCAATGAGCATATCGAAAATGCGAGCTCTAATAAAATCTTTCTGATCAACCGTGTATGATTCGTCGCTTCTGATTTTTTCGAACATATCGGTAGTGCTCTCAAACTCATTGATCTTGCCCGACTCATTAATGGTACGTTTATAGCCTTTAAAATTTAACTGTTCGTCTGATGGTCGCTCTTCAATAAAATAGAGTTCATCGCCAAACTCTTCGTTGAGTTCGCCAAGCGGTTCTTGTTTCGGTATGTAGAAAAGTGATGGGCTTGAGTGATTTACGTTTACCGCCTTTGCCAGAGGGTTAATGACCAATTGCATATAAGGATGAGCGGTAGAAAAGAAATCGGAAATGACTTCTTCGGTAAAAGTGTCATCGTAATCGTCTTGGGTATAGGCAACTCCCGGCACCTTGAATTTCAAAAACTTCAGTGCATTCTTTCGAAGCGAGCGCATAGAATACTCCTTGCCGTTTTTATCTTCAAGCCTAATGGAATACGATTGGTGACCACCACCTTCTTTAGTGACCTTAAGTCCGCCATATAAGGTGTCTAGAAGAGCCACTGGTGCAGTCACCGATTTCCCGAAATACTTACGGTACCGATTTCCCCAAAGAAATTTATAAAATCTAGATTTATTGATTTCCTCGTAATCGTCAACTAGCGCTTTTTTTCTTGAATTTTGTTTCTGCTCACTGAACTTAAAATCTGATTCATCGGACTTTAGTTCAGATAAGATGGGTACATCGGTTTCTTCACCGTGCTCATCTATAAAAGTTACCTGCGACGAGCCGTCTTCAAAATAAATCAATTTGGCGAACCCTCGAATGCCATGGGAATATTTTCCCTCGTAACTCAGAGATCCCCCGATGGTATTGATTCTATCTTTTGACCTTCGGGTTACTGTATTTTTACTCAGCGAGCCACTAATGATTTGATGAATATTGCCACCATTTAAATACTGTAAGCTTTCTTCGTGGCCTGAAACCAATGTAATTCGGTCAGAAGCCTTTGCCAATGAACTCACCAATATTCTGAGGTAGTTATACCGTCTTGAGTTCAATAAATCAGGAGAGAATGCCCCAAGATTCATAAGGCCGTTGCGAACAGAACCTACAAGGGGTAGTAGAACCATGTTGCTCTTAAAGCTCTGTTTGCCGGCGTAGACACCATTGCTGAATATCGGGTGGTGCATGGCAATAATAATATTTTTACCCTGCCCGTCGTTGATATAGCCCTCTAGTTCTTCGGCAAATCTTCTTCGGGTAACGATATCGGTACATTTTTTATTGATGTTCTCTATTCTCGACCAATTAGAAATAAACCATTTCGAATCTATTATAATGAGGTCTAGGTCATCATTGATAACCTTGTGTTCTATGGGGCATACGTTCTTCGGATAGAATTTTATACCATCCAAATTTTTATCATCTAGATATTTCTCAACTTTTTCGATTTTTTCAGTATTGTAGCTTTCCCACTCATTGTTGCCCGGAATAAAAATAGTATTGCCCTTGAACCCTTCGGTCAAAGTTAGCTGGCGGTCAATAAATACCTTATTTTTTTTCCAATTGTCATACGCTGAAATATTGTCTCCCGTTAATAGTAAGGTACTCGCAGAATCAGCTTTCGAAAGATGTGAAGTCAGTAGAGATAGAGTTTTAGCTTTAGGGTTATCGCCCATGTTTCCAAAACCTCCCGCAATATAAAACGTATGAACAGCTTTCTTGTCTAGCTTTTTTCGTTCTGTTAGATCTGAAGATGTTTGAGGTGCGTAAGTGGCGCAGGCTGAAAGAAGCAATATGGAGCCAGAAGCCCATATTTTTTTGATAGACTTAGAATAATTCATCGTTTGGTTTTTTCGTTTAGGCACGACAGGTAAAGCCGGTGGTCTTTAAAGTAGACCTTCTGGGCCATAGGTAGGTTGTTGAATTTGGTTATTCTTGGTTTAAGGAAGAAAGGTTGATGTAGTGATAGCGAACGGTACCCACATGTTCAACATGCATGTCACCTTTTTTTATATCTCCCCATTCAAAATTCTTGTCTTTCACCCCATTTTCGTACTGATCCATAAGCTCTTCAGAAATCAAAAGATACTCATCAAAGGGAACATCGTTCTTTAAAAGACGATGCGCAACGATTACATCTTCCCCCATCAGTTTAATCAACTTGCCTACAGGTACCACGCCTATTTCTTCCCCAAAATGAAGAATTATTTTTAGACCAAGAATCTCTGGAATTTTAGATGCCCCGTTCTCTCCCATATATTGTTGGCGAAGACTTGATAGTTGTTTGTAAAATTCGGTGTAGAAGAACTTACACTGTGCAATTAGTTCTCTAAATGCAGGTAGATCACCTGTTCTATAAAACAGGACAGCGTCTCCTTCAATTTCCGAAATTTTCAATCCGATTTCGTTAGAATAGATGATTTTATTTAACAATGATGGGATTACCTTTGAACTGAGTTCGAAGTCGGTATCGCTCATAAATTGAGTGAATCCGCTAATGTCAGGTATGCAAAGTAAAGTTGGAAGTGCTTTCATAGGCCAGTGTTGTTTTAGTTAACAATGGGCGTGACGCAAAGTTATTTCAAGGGCATTCTAACAGTTAGTGCTATCGGTTTTATAATTGTACTATTCGAATGAGGAAGTCGGTATGATATAAATTCATTTAGGTAAGAAGTAGAAACCAACAAGAATGTTTTGTGTTATAAAAATATCGGAATGTATTAATCAATAATTGATGAAGGTGTATTTTCTTGATTATTTTAGTTGTTATGAGAAAGATACTTGTAATCGTGGGGGTTATACTTGCAATTTTCATTGGGTTTCTTTATGTGTCACTGTCTTCGACAGATAACGTGTTTTCAACTTGTGAGATTCTAGGAGTAGCAGATATTGAGAAAATTGATTTTACAAAACATGACTCTGTTCTAGTAGCTGCAAGTACCCTATACAAGAGTACACTAATCAAAGATATTTTTCAAGGTAGTCAATATCGTGAGGTTTGGGCCGCCCCGATTAAAGTGCCCATTGTTTTTCTTGATACCTTGAAAGGGGGAATGGAAATCTTGAAAGAAGGTGGTGGAAAGCAGACCCATTCACTTAAGCTTCGGTCTAAAGACGGGTTTGTGTTTTCCCTTAGGGGAGTCAATAAAGACCCCAAAGCCTTGATCCCTGAATTTGCCAAACAACTAGGTCTAGAAAATATTATTGTCGATGGTATTTCTGCACAGCACCCCTATGCAGCGCTCGCAGCGGCCCAATTGGCCGATAGGGCAGGTATTTTACATACGCAACCAGAAATATTTTTCGTTCCGAAACACAAACATTTGGGAGCCTATAATAACAAATTCGGTAATCGTCTTTTTCTTTTTGAGCGCGAAACGGAGGGAGGTGCTAATTGGACGGACTTTGAGCAGGTAAAGGAAATTATCGATACCGATGATTTACAAGAATTGAGAAAAGAGCATGGCGAGAAGGTTACGATAGATAAGGCATTGCTGGTAAGAGCTAGACTTTTCGATATTTTAATTGGTGACTGGGACCGTCATGCCAAGCAATGGGGCTGGGTAATACAAGAAAAAAACGAAAAATTCATTGCGATACCACTGCCGGGGGATCGTGACAACGCTTTTTTCACAATTGAGGGTATTTTACCGACCTTAATTTCAAATAGGCATATTCTGCCAGGTCTACAGTCTTTTGATAAAGAAATCGATTACTTGCCAGGTTTGGTTATGCCTTTCGATATCTATTTTCTAAAGGGAACCGAGCTAGAGTTGTTCTTAAATGAAGCTCAAAGGCTTAAAAGTTCGCTTACTGATCAATCAATCGATGCTGCCTTTGAGGTTTGGCCTGAAAATATCCGTGATTTAGATGCGGAAGAAATCGCCAATACTATCAAAATTAGGAGAAATAATTTATTGGAATATGCTCAAGCATTTAAAGATATTTTAGAAGAGCGAGAGTTTTTAGTAGAACCGTTAAAAGGTTCTGAAGATAAAACTGCTCAAGAAGTCAATATTAGTTGTTTTGATTGCAACGCTCAATAGGTACTGTATTTTTGATTTTTTTAAATGAATACCTTATTTTTTTCTATTGAGTAAAGATTCAACAAAATGTTTTCGGTACTCTGATGGGGAAGTGCCGTATTCTTCTCTAAAAATTTTTGATAGATAGCTTTTGCTTGAAATACCGGTCATGTCACTAATTTCAGAAATACTGTAGTTAGTATTGAGTATTAGGTCTTTGATGAGGTTCAATCTTTCTTTTTGAATAAATCGGTTCACGGTTAGTCCGTAAAGGTTTTGAAAGCCTTCTTGAAGCTTATTGGCGTTGAGCCCAACCTCTTGGGCGATAACTTCGACGGTGTCAGATTGATAGAGCCTACCCTTTATGAGCTGAACCGCTTTTTCTATTTGGGCGATTTCAGAACGTCTCAATATAGCACGGTTGCCAACATCCGAAAGGTCATCTTCGAATTGAAGAATCTGTTTGGTCAACATTTGATATGCTTTGCCTTCTAGAAATAGTTTTCGAAGAAAATCTTTGTTTTCAAAAGATTGCATTTCTCTAAAAAGGTCTGCCAGTTTCAGACTGTAAAAACCATCATGATAAAAGGTTTTTGAGGCATCGGTATCATTGAACAAATCTTGTAGGGTATCGTTCATCGTTACCAAGTTGCACTGAATTTTCTTTTGAAACTCTTTACGAGAAATTTCAAGGCTATTAATTATTGTTCGAGACCCTGCATCGAAACTTAGAATATGTCCGTTCAAGAAGTCACTGGCTACTATTGCCTCCTGATATTGGGCGATTTTATGGTCTTCTTCTGAATTTTCAAATCGATGTCTTAGCTTTCCCTCTAGACAATATAAAAATTTAAGAGGATGAACTTCATTTACGGTAAAACAAAACTCTACATCTTGTTTAAAAAGGCAATCATATTGCAAAATACCCAATCCTCCGTCAAAACTAATACCACGAATGTACCCTTCGCCAATATCTTTAGGCAAATCTAAATAGTACTCACCGCAATTTTCTTGCGCTTTAGTTTTAAAGGCTTCGGATATGTCGCTCATTACCTCGGCAATCGGAAGCGAATTAACCTCAATAGTAATCATGGGTCCTGTAGATTATGGGTTTCTAGACTTTTCAATAGCGAAAAAGAAAAGAAGGCTTCTGGGGTTAAATATGCAACTTTTTTATAAAACGATTCTTAATACTGACTAGGTTTCATAAACAAAGGGTTCGATTTATTCTTTTTGGTTTTGGTACTCGATAAGTTTTTGAGGCCCCTCCAATAATATTCTCACCACTCGTAAAATGCCATCTTCGGTCGTTGCTATTTGCCACTTGACCAATGAGATTTCACCCCCCTCGATTTCGATACCGGTTATGCTTCTGGGGTGAACACAACTTCCCGTATTGAAAAAGGGGATATCGCCTGGCTCTGGAAATCTTGGTCTATGGGTATGGCCTACTATAGTACGTATGAGGTCTTTTTGTAAAATCCATCTTTTTATTCTTCGCTCTATTTTAATGAGTTCAGTATAGTTTTTGGCAGGGCTGGTCGGGTCGGCAATGCCCCATACCTGAAGAGGTTTCCAGAGTACCCTTACAAGAAAACGACTCCACCGCCAAAAGGTATAGTTCCACCAGTCGGCTTGGTGCCCATGGGCCAAAAAAATTTCTTGGTCGGTAGAATTATGCTTTAAGATTACAGCTTCATTGTAACTTATACCCTCAAAAAGTTCTTTCGATTTGCCATCTATCGGTTCAAAATAACTGCTTAAATGGGTTTTGACATATTCATGGTCTTTGTAGACCATGTCATGGTTGCCCCATATCATGTGCAATCGCCCCTCTAAATGAAATTTTCGTAGCAGTTGAAAAACATTTTTGTGTGCCTCGAAAATAGACTCAAAATGTAGATTTTCCCATAGTTCGTCACCATCACCCAATTCACAGTATTGAAAACCCTCTTTGTAATAAAAGCTCAATGCGTGAAAATAAATGTTTCTGTTATTGGCGAAATCATCGGCAAAGCTATTGTCGCCCCTGTGGCAATCGCTAAAAAGAATGAACTTGGTATGATCATCAAAACCGATAATCTTGGCCTTTTCGTATGCTCTAGATATCCTTTGGTTCGATGACATGCTCTTAATATTTTAACGTAGGCGCTAATTTAAACAGTTAATCGTTATACCAAAACGTATAGCCAATGATTCATAGAATTGGTCTTTAATGAATTGGTATTTGCAATCTAAGCTAAAAAATTCGCCAAAAGTATGGTTAAGAAGGGTGTTTAGAGAATCATTTAACTATAAGAGAGGTATTTCTTTTGTAATTTTGTACCCTAGTATACGACTATAAGGAGTATGAAAGGAGTAAGAGAAAAGGAGTTTCCGTTGTCACAGCTCATCAGTTTTAACAAATTGTTGGAGAGGTATGAGGAAATGGCAAGTAGTGATGATGCCAATCTTGCCGAAAGGGCAAAGCGTATCTTGGCTGCCCAAGCTCCTTATCCTGAACTTCGAGAAGGGTTTACAGACGAGAGCATACTCGAAAAGCATAGAGATCTTATTCAGATTCTTTTGCAAGATCTTTTTTCAGAGGTTTTGACCGAGAACGAAATAAAGGCTGCCTCGTTGCCGTATGATAATATCATATTTAATTCTTCAAAAAGGTTCAAGAAGATTATAAAAGATGCAGGCGATGATTTTGTGCTTGAAATGCGAAATATGCCCGAAGAACATCTTTATGTGATGGCCTGTACCGTAATTCTAAACTTTTATTACGGCTTTTCATTAGACTTTAAACGCCCTTTCTTCTATGATATACCCGATGCAAATGGGGTAATGAGACATTATCGCATACTTTATAATGCCGATTTCATCGAGATAGAGCCGACAGAAATGGCTAAAAAGCTTACGAGAGACGATATCGATGAATTGCTTGCGAATTTTGACAATATTGAACTCTGGAAAGATAAAATTCCGCCCAATAGCTTTGTTTCTAGAGGTTTCGTAATATCGAATATGTTCGACGTTACGGCCGAACATTCGATTTCAGAGATTAAATCAAGTCTGATAGCAAGTGATAAAAGAGCTAATGAAGGCTTTATAGAAAATCTACAAGAAACCTTTCAATCATTTTTCAATCGAGCCAACCTTAAGGCGGGGTTTATGATCTATAACCCTAAAGTCGATTGTTTCGAGCCGGTTTATGGCAAGGGTATGGAAAGTTTTGTGCTGCGCGATAAAGAAACCCATAATTGTAAAGAAATGCTTTGCGCGCATTCGTACCATAAATTGTTGAAAGAGAAATCTTATTATGCTATTTCTGATGTAGACAGATATGCAAAAAAGTCTGAGGCTTACTTTTACAAGAATCTAAAGAAACAAGGTATTAAAAGTGCCATATTCGCTCCCATCGCAGATAACGATAAGTTACTAGGGGTATTGGAATTGGTCTCTACCGAGAAAAATGCATTGAACAGCGTTAATGCAAATAAACTTGAAGATGTGATGCCTTTTATAGTTTCAGCGGTATTACGATCGAAAAGTGAAGAAGAGAATTTAATAGATGCCGTTATTCAACATGAATGCACTTCGGTTCATGACTCTGTTTATTGGCGTTTTCAAGAAGAGGCGAAACGCTTTATCAAAGACGACCTTGAAGGTATTCAGCCTACTTTTAAAGAAATTGTTTTTAAAGAAGTGCATCCGCTTTACGGTCAAATAGATATTAAAAATTCTTCTGATGCTAGAAATAGCGCTATTCAGCGTGATTTGATGATTCAACTCTCTACGGTCAATCAAGTTTTAGATGCGGCTTGGCAGAAGAATAAGCTACCTATATACGAAGAACTGATGTTCAGGGTCAATGACCATATGGATAATATCAAGGAAAGCTTGCATACCAATAGCGAACAGGCAATATTCAATTTTGTGGCCGATGAAGTACACCCAGTATTTGCGCATTTGAAAAAATCAGATGCTGAAGTCGGTAATTTGATCACTTCCTATGAATCATCTATTGATATGGGTACCGACTCATATTATGATCACCGTCGAAATTATGATGAAAGTGTCATGTTGATCAACAAAAGACTGGCAGCACTTATCGATAGAAAGCAGCGAAATGCACAAGATATGTTTCCCCATTATTTCGAACGTTACAAAACTGATGGGGTTGAACACAATATGTATATCGGTGATTCTATCGCTGGTGAACTGGAGTATAATCCTATCTTTTTAAATAACTTAAGGCTATGGCAATTGCAGGTGATGTGCGAGATGGAAAACGCCCACTACAAACTTAAGCCAGAGTTGCCGGTGCCGCTTGATGTAGCATCTTTGGTTTTGGTCTATAATACCTCTTTATCTATTCGGTTTAGAATGGATGAAAAACGATTTGATGTAGATGGTACATATAATGCCCGCTATGAGGTTATTAAGAAGAGAATTGATAAATCTTTTATCAAAGGTACTGACGAACGTTTGACGCAACCGGGTAAAATGGTCATCGTTTATTCTCAGAAGAAAGACGAACTAGAGTATTTACGTTACATAAAGTTCTTGAAATCTAAAGGGTACTTTACCGGAAAGGTTGAGATTGTCGATTTAGAAGGGCTACAAGGTGTTTCTGGTCTTAAAGCTATACGAGCCGATATTCTTTATAAGAAGTCAGACAAGACACTAGAAAAAACGTATACCTACGATGACCTTATGAAAGAATTGCAAGCATAAGCTTATCTTCCTATCAATCGTAAGATGCCTATCTTAGTGGTATGAACTTACAATCGGAACTTCATAAAGCTTCCCTTTTCCAGAACCTAGAGCTTTTGGCCAATCAAGTGGTCGAAGGTTTTATCAGCGGTATTCACAAAAGTCCGTTTCATGGTTTTTCTGCGGAATTCGCCGAACACAAAATTTATAACGACGGTGAGAGCACCAAGCATATAGATTGGAAACTTTTTGCCAAGACAGATAAACTTTATACTAAACGATATGAAGAAGAGACCAATCTTCGGTGTCATATGATCCTAGATAATTCGGCTTCGATGCATTATCCAGAAGTAGAGAATTTATCTATATCCCATTTGAACAAAATTGGTTTTGGGGTGTTGGCCATAGCGGCATTAATGAACGTACTGAAAAGACAGCGCGATGCTGTTGGACTTAGTGTTTTTTCTGATGGATATAAGTATTACGCACCTGAAAAAGGCAGTGAACGCCACCATCAAATGCTTTTGAACAAATTAAGTGATCTTGCTTTAGAGCCCAAACCACCCCAACGTACGGAGACGTACACCTATTTACACCAGATAGCGGAAAAAATTAGGCGACGTAGTTTAATTTTTCTGTTTACCGATATGTTTCAGTCGGAAACCGATGATGAAGAATTATTCGATGCACTACGGCACTTAAAATATAATAAACACGAAGTAGTGCTTTTTCACTTATTGGATCGTTCTACCGAATATTATTTTGATTTTGAAAATGTGCCCAAGAGATTTGTCGATGTAGAAACGGGCGAGCACGTCGATTTATATAGTGATTCGGTAAAAGAGAATTACGAAAAAGCCATAAACGCTTATTTTGAGGTGCTTAAGTTGAAGTGTGCCCAGTATAGAATAAAATATGTCGAAGTCGATGTGCAGGGTAATTTCTCGAAGGTGCTGAACACGTATTTGGTGGAGCGCAGAAATTTTTTGTAAGACAAGATTATTTTTGAAAAAAAAGTTTGTGCAATTGAATAAGCGATGTATATTTGCACACGCTAAACGCCACGGTCTGGTAGTTCAGTTGGTTAGAATACCTGCCTGTCACGCAGGGGGTCGCGGGTTCGAGTCCCGTCCAGACCGCCAATAAAATCAAGCCCTCACGGATGTGAGGGCTTTTTATTTCCAATCCGTACAACATACATACAACAAATCTTCGTTTTTTGCCATTTCCTTATCTTTATATCACAATGACTTTGATATGGATAAGATATTGGATAGACTTGTCAATTTGCTTTATGGTCTTAGCGGAAGAAAAGATAATATCAACAATGGAATGGATGCTTTTCTCAAAAAAGGTAACAATGATCGAATAATTGCAGTTTGCTTATTTTCTATACCTTTCCTAATTATATCGGTCTTTATTTATAATACTTCGAATAATCTCTTCTGGACGGGAATACCATTTGTTGTGATGATTGTACTTTTATTTGCCCTAACACTTTCTTCAAGATTGAATGAGAGATTACAAAATAATAGTTCAACAAATAATTCTAAGTTAACCGGAATTCATCTTGACTTTAATCAAATAGTCCTCACGAAAATTTATAATTACCTTTCAAGATATGACTATTTGGATATCGATCGAACAAGTCCAGATGATTTTTATAACCTTATGTTACTAGATTTTGACAAACATAGTTCAAGGATATATTTTACTATGAATCTTGCAGAACTTAAATATTTACTTGATAAAATTAAAGGGTTGAAAAAGGGGTTGTCCCTAACGACCTTTGAGAAATCGAAAAGAATATATAATAAGAATAAGCTGATAACTCAAAGGTCTCTAACCAGTGCCTACAGTGACAGTCGACCTGATCGAGAGTTTGAAGATCATATTGATAGTTTTTATGATTCATTGACTGACATTTGACTTTTTTACCCTGACATGTCAGTAATTAAGTCGTTCATAAGTAACAACTATTTATATTTCAGCAAGAATTCTAAAAATGTAAATGGCCATTTACTCGTTATTAATTCTGAAATATATGTTATGAACGACGATAATAATGTACTGGAGCTTCTGAAGGACATAAAAAGACTACTGTCCTTTAACAAGAAAGTTTTGAATGTTGAGGACCTTGCCAATTATACAGGTCTTTCCAAAAGTAAAATTTATAAGCTCACACAACTGAAATTAATTCCCACGGGCAATAACCAGCACATACGCCAAAAATTTTTTCACAAAGATGTGATTGATGCGTGGCTACTGGGAGAGCTGAATTTATCAGATGAGTATTTGGAAAACAAAATGAACGAACTGTTTTTGAAATAATTCTCAAATCTTCAACTTTATATGGTCTGAGCTATTGATAGCTTACCTTTTTCAGGCTTTTACTAAGCGTCATGTCGATGCCAAACTTAAAAAATTGGTGCGTATTTCGTTAGTCAAAAACAGGGAAGCCTTCAGAATGGCCGTATCAGGTATGGGCCAACGGACATCACTTATATACCCTTGTATTTGGTCGCCGTTATCGACCTGCACAGTCGTTACGTACTCAACTGGTCCGTATCCAATACCATGGATGCAAAATGGTACAAAGAGACTCTGGAGGATGCTATAATGTGCATGGAAAGCCGGAAATCGTGATTACTGACCAAGGCAGTCAGTTTACCTCGGAGGTATTCACCCGTTTTGTACTTTCCAACAACATAAAGATTAGTATGGACTGTATGGGAAGTGGTTAGTTTAATGGTTAAACAGATTTATAATTTGAAAAAAAACAGTCATGTCTGAAAGCCTCATAATGGGAAGGAGTTTCAGCCTATTCAACAGGCACTTTCAGGAGTAAGTCCGTTTTTCGTTATCTGGTAGGAATAATTAGTCTGCGGAAAGTAGCTACTCGCGGATTTTTTCGTTTTGAAGGATTTGTTCTGTGGTTTTGCATGCATCGGGTGGTCCCTACGCGTACCTCTACCATGTCCGTACCGTGACGGGACCGTTTCTCATGCCGCTTTCCGGTGCGCCACCGCCAGGCAACAATAGTATGCCGATTCGTGTCGGTCTGTGTGTTCCCTTGGCCATCCTTATAATATTCATCAGTAGCCAATGAAAATCGGGTTACTTTCTTGCCGATTTCAAGGTTCGTGATTGTTGGCTCTTGCCCCATATTTCCAATTAATTGCACGTGATTTTTGATAATACTCATGATTAAAGTTTTAAAGGATTAATAATTCCCTCATAGATTTAAATTGGATTAATTTCGAGGCGTGTTTGCTTTCTTTTGTGCCCCACACAATGGATGAAGTGGGTTTTGTCAAGACTTTTATGGAATAAATCAGGAGTGTCTGCGACGTAGTAATCCCGCCGTTTTTTTGTGGGATTCAAGGAAGTAGAAACCTTATTTTTCACTAAAACCTGCCATGGTCTTAACTAGTTCCATAAGGGCATTAGCAATTCTTTTAAAGCTGATCGGGATTTGAGCGTACCAGCCGTTAAGCGAAATGAGAGATCGGTTTTGAGTTAGAATTGGTTATGCACTGCCTGTTTTTCGATGCCCCGAAAAACAGAAAAGGCTTCATCCATTATAAACCACTTAAAATGTGAAGGACAGCGGTTCGGTTTTTAGGTATTTTCGAGCAAGGGCCAAAGAAGTCCTTGCCGTAAATCCCGTCATGAAAACCGAAATGATGGCTTTCCGATGGGGAGCGGACTTATTTATCTGTTTTGGTTTGGTTATAAAGCGTTAATCCCAGCCATCAGGAAGTGTAATTGGGTGGATGGTCAGAACTTGGAGATAAATTCAAAGATGAAGGTCGCTATTTTCTGATTCTAAATCTGTCCGGTTTATAGAGAGGAGACTAATTGGATGCATTTTTAATTTAGAAGACTTTAAAAGCAGAGAAGCCTTCATGTTGTCTGGACAAAAATTGGTAATTGGCGTACAAAGTTTGGGGGAGTTCAGTTTATGTAGGCTTACCTAAAAATAGGACAGCTTAAAATTAGAATTTTCTAACTTTAAAATTTTACTGTCATATGAAATAGCAAGTTTACCGAGAGCCAGATCATCAAGGCATTGTATGAGAATAAAAAGGCATTGCCGAAAACGCATTTTCGAGATTAATGGTTGAAGCGGCCAAACTATTAAAGTATGAGGTTGTTACATTGGAATCTCCAGCATAACATGTAGCCTGGGCGCGCTTTTAATCTGTAAATTGAATAAAAGCATAGGTTGTCTAGTTTGCAATGGATACCATAGCTTTTTTTGGGTTTATTTTGCAAGCGTAAAGGACAAGGTATATCTCATACTTATTTAATTTAGCAAGAGCCTAGTTCTAATGTATTGTGGATCGTCAGACAAGTCATTCGATTCATCTCTCCATTTTAAAAGTGCATTTTTGAGTTCTTCCTGTTTTTCAAGATAAGCTTCTTTTCCTGCTAGGTTGATTAATTGCCCGGGATCGTTTTGCATGTCATACAATTCCTCGAATGGGCGACCCGATTCCAACTGTTTTAATAGTTTGTATTGAACAGGGTGTGTTAGCTCTGCATCCAAGGTCGCTTGGTAGCTTCCATTGCCCCATCCTTTCTCTAACATCAGATCTGCGGGTAATTCGTATGTTTTTTGATGCATCAAATTTTGGATATAGTAAAATCTCCCATCAAAGATTACCCTACTGGGATATTGTTCTGCTCGTATGGGACCGTGAGAGTTATGTTCTCCGAAGACATAATTACGTCTTTGTACTTTTTCGGCTTCTCCAGAAAAAACATGCTTTAAAGATTTACCTTGAACGGTTTCGGGAATATCGATTTTTAAATAATCCAAGATAGTAGGCATAATATCGATATGTGATATCAACGCCTCGGAAACCTTGTCTTTCTCCACCATTGGGCCACTCGCTACAAAGGGAACATGGAGTCCGGCGTAATATGGTGATGCTTTCGCCCGATGGTAAGGCTCACCTTGGTCGCCGGTATAGATAATCAAGGTATTTTCCAAGAGTTCTTTATCCTTCAGAACATCGATAATTCTCCCTGCACAGGCATCTGCCAACTGTACAGAGCCATAATATTTGGCCAAATCTTCTCGCATGGCAGGAGTATCAGCCAAATATTCGGGAACTTCTATGCTGTCCCTATGGGGAAGGAATTCCGGAAAATCTTCCATGTGCGTATCCAGATTTCGATGGGGGGGTGCAATATTGGCCTGAAAAAAGAAAGGTTTGTCATCCGCCTCAGTAATAAAATCAGAAATGACCTTCTTGAATTCTTCTGGACCATTTTGAACGGCGTTTCTTGCGCTGTATGGAAACTTCCATGGCGGACTCATGTGGAACTTTTGCGTGATAGCGGTGAAGTATCCATTTTCTTGAAGTATCTCAGGAAGTGTTTCAATATACTCATGGATGCCCACTTTGTCCACAGTGGAAGATGCCTTAGTAAATTCTGTGTCCCCATCAGATAGTTTGGGTGTTATTGTATTCCGCCAATGTCCATTGGCATGAGGGTACATGCCCGTCATTATGGAGCTTCTACTGGGAGAGCATGAAGGGACAACAGCAAAAGAGTTGGTAAACATCATTCCTTTTTTTGCCAATGCATCAACGTTCGGCGTTACAATTCCTTTGGTTCCAAGAGCAGATAGATGCGCACCCTGATCGTCGGTAAGGATTATTACAACATTAAGTGGTTGTTTAGTTTTGGGCTCCTCTTGAGTTTTTTCTTTACAAGCAAACGTTATTGCTAAAAATGAAAATAATGTAAAATAAATTAATGTTTTCATAAGTTAAGGCATATAAAATACAGATTTCAGTTCTTTTGATACAGGACTATTGTCATCATGGGTATCCATTAAATCGCCCATATAGGCCCACCATTTTTTACAGATGGTTGTTTCGGCAATGGCATTCCATTTTTCTTCGGATTCAATTTCGGCATAGCCAAAGAGAGTATCGGTATCCGAATCCAAAAAAATACTGTAGTTAGTTACACCATGTTTTTTGAGTGTATCTTCAAGTTCTGGCCAAATGGGATTATGCCTTTGGGTGTACTCCTGAACCTTATTGCGAAACAATTTCATTTTAAAGGCTTTTCTGGTCATATTCTTTACTTTACGGATTTATGATTTTATACCGATAGGTGAACCTGGCGTTTGGGGCAACATCGCCTTGATCATAGAATTTCATGATATCCCCATCGGTGGAAGTGTTATCGGCCCATTTGAATTCCAGATTTTTTCCTTTTAAGTTCAAAACCGATTTTGGAATGGCAAGTTCTAACGCATTGCCCGATAATTTTGAGTCAATTTTAGCTTTTTCCTTCCAATTCCATCCTCCATTGGATTCATGAAGTTGTAAACCGTTCACCCCGATTTTAATCATGTAATGAAACCCTTCCCAGGCAGGTTGATTGGATTCGTTGTCCTTAATAAAAAAAACCAGCTCCGTAGGCCATTCTTTGGTTTCAAATTTTTCTGAGATCTTAAGGAGAAAATAAAGGTTCTGAGAATTTTCAGCAACCTTTGCCTCTATTAAATCATTTCTTCCCGACGTGTTTTGGTATGCCGTTATTCGACCCCAGCCAGGGTGGGATCGATGAAGAATATCTCCTTCATGGTCGTAATAGGAGGTAGAAACTTTTTCCCATTCAGCAAATCTACCATCAATTCTTATTTTGTGGAGGTCTGTATCTTGTGAAAACGGTCTAGTACCCTTGAATTTCCTGATATTGGCCACCATTTGATAATAATAATTGTCTTTAAAGCCACCTTTCATCGGTTCAATGTCCCTGCTGAATTCGGCATTATATTGGTCAACAAAATAGGTTTCCCCTTTTTTAATAGGCTGGCCCATCATGTTTTTGGCCTTACCATCCTCAAACCGCATGGCCACCCATTCGTTCCACCCGGTAATGAACACAAATTCGGGGTCTACCTCTAGTGCCCTTCTCCATTGCTCATCAAAAAATAGCCCCTTCCCAGATTGAAGGCTATCTGTTGACGGCTGTTTTCCATTATGGAAACTGCGTCCTATATTGGAAATAGGGTGTTGCGCAGTTGAAACCACAATTTGTTCCGGTATATCGGGAGAATCGTGCCAACCAAAGTTCTGCGGATAATGATCAATCCAGGGCCATTTGTCCTCTCCGTCTCCAAACCATTCTTGGCCATCCGTCCAGGCCCAGGACCTTCTAAAGTTGAAATAATCGGTCAGTTCGGTATTCAAGCCTTCATTATTGCCCATCAAAAGTGGCTTGCCTTTCCAATAAAACCAAAGATTTCTGTAAAGTCCTTTCTTATAAAAGCCATTGTATATTTTCTCTGTGGTCTCAACATGCTTGGTGTTGGTCAAGAAGGTAATTTTAGGTACTGCCCAACCCTTTTCCTCAAGCTCTGTGAAAACCCTACAAATTTTTTTGACTTGCGGAAGATATGCCAAGGAATTGGTTACATCAAAAACGATGACATCAATGCCTGCATCGGACAATAATTGGGCATGTTTCAAAATGACCCATTCGTCATCTGTTAAATAATATCCAAAGTAAGGTTCACCCCAATGATGAAAAGCATTAACCGGACCATATTTTGGGTTTCTTGGATTTACCTTTATAATTTCAGTAATATCATAGGGACTAAGAGTATCAGCAGCCGTTGTGGGATGTACCCCTTCCTCAGGAAGGGTCTGCGTGTGCTCGTCATATCCATGCGCACCGAGCCACGTAAAATAAAAGATACCCACGAACTTATCTTTTTTAAGATTTCCGGTTTCTTTGTTCAATGGCAAGCTGCGCTGAAAATCATCGATGGCACTCCAGGTATCTGCAAATTGTTGGGAGACCAGTGGAGGTGATGATTTTTGAGCGTCTATACTGCCTAAGCCAAGAACCAATAAGTTAATGACTACGAGACGATTTTTACATAATAATCCTAATTTCATATATATAGTTTATTTTGTTACAACATCCCAAACTTTGGAACGTATCGATTTACCTTCTGGACCTTCTACCGTTAATATTACGGTCCATTCGCCGGCCTCGTTGTACCTGTGCGAGGGATGTTGAGCGTTTGACGAATTTCCATCACCAAAATCCCAGTGCCAGCTTGTAATGTTTCCTTTGGATTCATCCTTAAATTGAAACCACCGTTGGTCACGGTCCAGTTCAACAAAGTCCCAATTGGTTTCCATGGATTTTGTAAACTTTTTTTCTAGGGGCATCAACCGAAAAATATTGAGGTACGTAGCGTCATAAATCATTTTGGTTTCATGTGCCAAGTTCATGAACGATTCACAAGCCTCACCATCAAAATCAAGGAAGCACCAAGAAAGTCCAATATGATTGTTTTCTTTCAACTGGGTTACAGTAGATTCTTGAAAGCCTTCAACGGCCGCATGGTCAAACGGAGTCATCCAAAACTCCATTTTTAATTCTCCACTTTCCGAATGCTCGAAAGCATAATCATAGGCCACATTAAAATGTGGAAACTCCTTTATCCAAGGTGTATTTCCCCATATCATGACAGCATCCTTATCTTGGACTGGAGTGAAAATATGGTAATTTTGAGCATGGGCACCATGACCTTTAAAATGCAGTTCTTCTACGGAAATTTTGTCTTTGTTGCCATTATGCTGTTTGATGAACGGGCCTGCGGATAAGTTTCCATCCACTACCAACTCAAAAATATCCTGGCCGAGTGCCCGGTCGTTAAAATCCCAATAATCATCATACATTTCCAAATAGAAGTACAACCTATTCAGTCCTTTAACCCAACCTACCTTTACGGAGATATCAAAATCCTTTGGGTCTAGATTTATCCCATTGCCAAAGCGGGTGTCCATAAGCTGGTCCAGACCTATGCTATAAGATTCCGGTACCATATCCCAGTCTGAAAACTCACCGTCAATTCGGGGGATTTGGTTCTTAGGAAACTGAAAAATGTGATATTCCTTTCCGGGATCTGGAAGGGAAACTGCAAAAATGGGCATCAAGAATAACAGCAATAGCTCGCATAAAATTTTGAATCTCATTTTTTCTCCGCTTTTCTGTCCAATAAGTAGTAAATGTTTTCGGCAATAGAAGAGGGCATGATCATCATTCCGCCGTAGTTGCCACTTACACTATTATGTGTATCTGGAAATGCATAATCGTACTCTCCTCTGAAGTACCGATCTTGTGTTTCTGGCAAATTATGGGACAACCAATTTCTATCGATAGTCACTGCAGCCATCCACCGAATCGCTGCGTTGGTAATCCCTTCTTGGTACCGCAGCCAGTCAATGTCAGGGTCTATTTCATCCCATTTAAGGTTGTTTTGGGCCACATCGGCGAATACTGCCAGTACTTCCCACTGTACATGGTCACGTACCCAATTGGCAAAATACCAATCGCTAGAGCTTAGCACAGGTTTTGTGTCATACATCATAGATAGATTGTCGGGTTCCCATAAATGGGTAAAGGCGAGCAATGTACGCATCCAATAGATGGCCTTTTCCTTGTATTTTTCATCTTTGAATTCTTTGTAGGCAAGGTAATTTCCCACGGCTGCATGTCCTGCGGCCAAAAGGTTTGCTGCGTGTAAAGGAGTTTCCCAGAAATCGCCTGCTTCGGGTCTTTGATAGTCCATGCAAAAGTCGAAGGCCCTTTGGGCAGTGTCTAAAAAGCGTTGGTCTTTTGTTTTTATTCCTATTTCCAACAAGCGTGTGGCTGGTCTTATGGTAATATCCAAGGCGGTTTCACCTCTAAGACCCATAGGTTCTATAAATGTGGTTGCCACCTTAAAATCATCTTTGTCGATATCATCTGGATTGAAAACAAAGGAACCATCGGACTTTTGTTCGGCCAATAGCCTATCTCCTTCTTTAATGAGTTCATCTTGAGTTTTTGAACCATCGCCCATTTGTGAAAGGCTCCAATCTACCTTGGTCTGTAGCTCCCTAGCGGTTTTACTCCTCTTGTTCTCCTTGATGTAACGAAATAAAAAGCCAGGCACATTGGGTTTGATAGATTTTTCAGGTCGTTGAACCAATCCAAAACCTTTGCCTTCATGCCAGAAGTTATTATTGTATGCTGCCGCAATTCGATCCAGGGTTTCTTTATGGTGCCAACGCGGCTCAGAGGGTTCTGGAAGGCCATGTTGTTTTACCCAGTCGGTTAAAACGGCTACGCTATTGCCCTTGCTTAGCCATAATTCGGAGTCGAAATTTATGGTCTGGTCAATTTTAAGCTCCAAAGGTATCTCGGCGACCACTTCATTTTCATGTCCTTCAATAGAAGCATCGGGCACCATAAGCCCCATAAGATGATTGTTCTTTCGGTCTATGAAATTTGGTGAGGCAAAAACAGGCTGTGGTCCATGGGCACGATAATTGAACCATCTTGAAGAGGTTTGTTTGGGGTTCCATGAAAGTCCCACACCTGTGCCCTTATAACTTATCGCCATTATTGGAACGGATACTTTGTTGGGATGCGGTACAAATCGCTTGGCCCAAGGATCCTTGAAGAAATCCGTGCCACTGGTCCATTCCTTTTCTATGGCCCAATCGACACCAGGCAGCAAGGCATCTGTTTTTTGGGTCTCAAACGAAGTTTCACCGATCTTGAGCCATGGTCCGCGAATATATTGGGCATTATAATTTCCTGTGGATTTTAATCGATATTTTAGTTTTACGAACCGAGAATCATTTTCAATTGTAAAGGTCACGGTTCCCTTTATGGCAGGTTCTGTGTAAGGGTACGCCATCCAATTTTCAAAAGAAGTGCCTTCAAGCACTTCCTTTATAACCACCGAAGCAACATCAAAAACCACCTCTTCACCATTTTCGGTCTTTTTTTTGGAATAGGCTTCAGCAACAAAACGAATGGGAATGTCTTGGTCTTGTAGCTTTATTTCCCCAAAGTGTTCCAATACGGCCATCATTTTACCTGAAGATGTAATCACTTCGCCCCATCCCCATCCTAGAACCCTTTTATAAAAATTCAGTTTAATATATTCGTTTTCCATCGAGAACGACTCCCCGGAGTAACTAGTGCGTTTATTATTTGGCTTGTTCTGACCTACGGTTTCCATCACAGAACCCAGTAAAAACAAAATCATGACGATTTTGGGAAAAATAATCTGTTTCATATTTAAAATTTGTTTGAAGTAATCACTTATGTCAGTCGATTTCTATTTTGGTTTTGTTTCTTGGACCATTAGGCTGAATACCAATTACTTCTGGGTGGTATTCTTTTGGGTCAAAATCTGGATTGATTCTTGGTATGACTGCATTTGCATCTTTTAGATGCTCTTCGATATATGCATCCAATTCCGCAACTTTTTCGGGATATACCGCAGACATATCGTGTGTTTCACCAATATCCCAATTTAGGTTGTACAAACGGTAATCGTGCTTTCCGTTTTCACCCTGATGAAACAGGCGAATCAATTTCCAATCCCCTTCATGGGCCGACACGGAGGCGGGTAACCAATCGGGAACGGGCGGTTGATGCGGAAAATACGTGATGATGGGATCGCGCTCCAAAGTACCACCTGTCAATGCTTTTTGTATGTTGACACCATCAATTTTGTGATTCTGCGGTTTTTGCATGTTCATTTGCTCAAGCAAGGTGGGATAGAAATCCGTAGCTTGTATGATATCGCTGGAGACCGACCCTGGTGAAGTTACTCCTGGCCAAACCACAACGCAGGGCACCCTAATTCCGCCTTCAAAAATAGTGGCCTTGCCTCCCCTGAGCGGCCTATTGCTAGTCGGTTCGGTCAAGAATTTTTCCCCATCGGGAAGTGTTTCAACGATGCCGTCGTACATATTACCTCCATTATCACTGAAAAAGATAATGATGGTATTGTCTGCGGCACCCATGCGATCTATTTCATCGAGCAAGGTTCCCACTGCATCGTCAAGCGAGTGCACCATGGCTCCATACGTGGGGGAGTGCTGCGGATTGTTGAAATCGACCTTGGTTCGGTAATGTTTGATGAGACTTTCTTTTGCATCAAAAGGTGCATGTACAGAGAATTGCCAATAGTTCATAAAAAAAGGAACGTTTTTGTCTTGTTTTCTCAACCAAACAACAGCCTCATCGGCCATACGGTCCTCTATGTGCTCTTGGGGGTATTTTTCCTTGAAATCGGGATATTTCCACGGGGCCACAAAGCTTCCCGCAGGCCCTGGCCCTGGCCAGTGGGGAATATCCACATCAAAACCATGTTCCAATGGGCTGTAGGGAGGAGGGCCCAAGTGCCACTTTCCAAAATGTGCGGTACTGTATCCTTCTTTTTTAAATAACTTGCCCAAAGTGGGGTAGGTCGTATTCAATCTAGTGGCCGATTGAGTAATGATGGCCTTCTCCTTGGAAGGTGCTTTATCTGATTGCGTTGCTGAAAGTTTTACTTCGGGTAAATGGCCTTCCGGTGCTGTAAAACCATGTCTTGCCACGGTTTGCCCCGTTAATATGCTGGCCCGTGTGGGTGAGCAGAGTGGACTGGCAGAATATGCTCTGGTAAAGGTCATTCCACGAGCGGCCAGTCGTTCCAGGTTGGGGGTTTGATAAAAGTCCGTAGTGCTATATAGTGAGGTGTCGCTCCAACCCAAATCATCGGCCAAAATAAAGACTATGTTCATGGGTTCGCTGCTTTGGGCGTTCAGAACATGGGCCATTGATAATACTAGAGTCCCAATCAAGAATATTTTCAAAGATCGTATCATATCGGATTGATCATTTTAATTTTAATATTTTTTAGTATAAGCTGAGCCAGTTGCCATTGGATTTCCCATCCAGCTGAAATTGAATTGAGCTATCGACAACCTTATGTTTAATATTTCTTCCTTTTTCGTTTTTTAACTGGGGATGGCGGGCGTGAGCATTTGATAGTGGAATGGATACATGTCCACTGCCTTCCACCCATATCAGCGTGATGTTTTCACTCTTGTTCAAAGACGGGGCAAATGCAATTTTCTTCAATGGACTCTGAGAGAATATATAGGTTTTTCCATCAATGGTCACTGAGTTACACTGCTGCCCCTGAAAGGCGATAAGTTCTTTTTCTTCATTGAATCGGAAACCCATAGTCAATCTTCCTTGAAAGTCCACTTCATGACCATTGACCTTAAAATTTGAAAGTTGAAGATCAGCTGACGGCAATGGATTTTGTTCCAAAGCTTCTTTGTCTTCTTCATTATCTCTTGAGAATCCGCCTGCCCAAGTTTCCCTATGTTTGTTATAATGACGAACAATTACCGTTGCTCCGTTCGGGAAACGGGTTGCCAAATAATCTGTTGTTCTTGAAATATGTTCTGTGTTGTCATTGACCATAGGAAAAGTGCCTGTGGAGGAATATGCGCCTAAGCCATCCAATAGTTCAAAAAGAGTACGTGTTTCGTAGCCCAAACTAGAAGATTGATCATCTCTGGGCCTGAATCCAAAATAGTAGGCGTCATCATTTCCCGTTCCTACCAGCAAAGTATTATCGCAATACGACAGTTTTGAAGTGCCATTTTTGGCTTTTACAGGGTAAATGCGGTCAACTAAAAAGTCAGTAAGGATATACTGTGGTGAAACTTTTTTCAATTGATTGTGAAAATCGATTCTCTTGCCCACTGCAATTTGGCCTTGTACTTTTTCGGATTCATAATCCACGCCAAAGAGATTTTCCCATTTTTCTAGACAATTTTCTCCATTCCCGT
Organism: Flavobacteriaceae bacterium MAR_2009_75; assembly: GCA_002813285.1. Lineage (NCBI taxonomy): Bacteria > Pseudomonadati > Bacteroidota > Flavobacteriia > Flavobacteriales > Flavobacteriaceae > Flavobacteriaceae bacterium MAR_2009_75. Next base: position 1,806,648 of record PHTZ01000001.1, on the reverse strand, counting down.
TTAAGATTGGTGGCGGACCAAACCAAAAGACCTTTCCACCTTTGTGATTTAAATCAGCCATAATGTCCAGAAGACCAGCTTGTGGTAAGGGTTCGAACAGGGTAACAAGCGTGCTGTATTCTTTTTCCTTTATTTGTAGTTTTCCATTGGAATTTATCTTACCGAGCTCCAATAATTTTTCTGCGGTGATAAAATTTGCGTAGCCGTATTGGGTCATCCAGCTGCCAAAACGTTCCTCTACGGCAACGAGGTTCATGGGATAAAGAATGAGGACGTCCACATCGCGATGCACTTTTTTGGAAAGGAGGTCCATTGCCATTGCGTGCGTACGCCCTCCGTAGGCATCGTTAATGGCTCCTTTTCTTTCCTTGACCTCTTCGGGCATTCCCCAAAATGCAGGGTAGGAGGCAGGTATTCGGTTCAAAACCCCTAGAGAGGCAGACATGGCAGCTCCGTAATAATTTCGATCGTTCCAACCTAATTCGGCAAAATCGTTTCTTGTTGGCTCAAGATATTCGCCCCATTTAAAATAATCGTAACAGGCGGCTGCCGCCTGTTGCACCGTATTTCCCCAAATAAAATTTGAGGTGTACTCATATTTATAGGCATGGCGCTCCAAATCTTCAGTATTCCATAGGTCAACCGTGGGACTTTCTGCCCATGAGGAATGTCCGCTTGTTCCAAAATCATCGACTCCAAATAGCCCACTGGCATATTCTTTTGCTTCTTTGAACAGGTCAACAACATGGGTGTTAAGCAATTTATAATAGCGGTCCCGGAATAGGAACGTACGCTGAATATCCTCATCGGATTCCCCAAATACATATTGCACATTTTGGGTTGCAGTGGCATTGTTGTTATATATGTTTGGTCCATACGCAAAGAACAGTATGTCCTTTTCTTCAAAGGGGGTTCCAAATTTTTTTTCAAAAAGCTGTCCCATGGTTGGTGTATAATAGCGCAATGCTAATTGACCATTGTCGTGATGTTGAAAATATTTCCAGTCTTGCTGGATGTGCATTTCGTCGGAATAAAAATGCTCTATTTTGATGCCTTTATCGTCATATTTTTTTAATAAATCCTTCAAAAAAGGCAATGCTTCAGGGCTGAAATACTCCATTTCAGGGACTTCATATTCCAATAGTACCAAGACCCGGTCATAGCCCTTCAATTCGTCAGTTTCATCGGCATAAACACTGACTCTTTTACTTCGATTTGGATTTGGTGTAGAGGGGTTGCTCCACAAATCGTTGTCCATAACTCTATCATTATCAGCATCTGGTTGCTCTTTCCAAACATCCAATTTCACATTGGTCAAACGCAATATATTCTCGCGATCAACCACTTTGTAAGGACTGTTTGGCAACATTTTTTCTTTAAATGCGTAGGCTTTATGCGCCTTAAGCTTAATGGTAAAATTACCTTTGTTGTTGGACCAAGTTGTTTGTTGCCACAGCGGTACATTAAACTTACCGGTCAGCGGGTCGCGGAGCCCTACTTTGTAATGGAGCCAAAGGCCATTTTTCCCTGTTTTGTTTTTAAAGGCAGGCCCTAATTCTAGCGGGCTTAACAGACTTAGCCCCATTCCCAGGCAGTATTTAGCCGCAAAATCAGCGATAATTTTGATTTTATCCACATAGGCATCCATATCTGGGGTCAGTTTACGCTCCGTTGCTTCTTGATTTCGATATTGTCTGAAGAATTCATCAAAAGCAATAGTCAAGATGTGGTCGCCATTTCGTTTCGCCTCTTCGCAGACATCCCTAAGACTGGCATACCGTTTTGTATAACCCGTGGACATGTCTATTTTTTTGTCGGGATCGGTTAAATCGGTCAATTGTTGATCGCTGGTCAAGATAATGGTCTTTGCGATCATCGTGTGGCTTACTAGGATGAGAATGACTAGTGAATAGCATGTTCTAATAAAATTTAGCTTTAATTTCTTCATTGGGAATTCTATGTTCTATTGGATTATGATTAATCCTTCAGGCGCGTCATATTCAATTTTTACAGAACCATCGGTATTTCTCGTATGGCTTACTTGTAACAAGCCATATTTTGTTGGGAAACTTCCTTTGGCCCATTTTAAATTTCCAAGATTGGGTTTGATTTCAATCTTTTCACCAGCATCCATTACGTTGATTCCTAGTACATATTGACTGAGCCACGCTGTTGGTCCGCTCGCCCAACCATGACACAGGCTGTGCCTGAAGCCCACATAGCAATACTCGCCAAAGTCACCATGAATATCGAATTTGTTGGGAGGACTCAGCTCATCAATACGTCCTGTGTTTTTGGTATCGAGGATATCAAAATCTTCCCAAAAGGTTGTGGCCCCTAAATCGAGCATACCGCCCCAATACTCGCGAATTACATTTAGGGCTCCATCATAATCCCCGGCTTTGGCCATGGCTTCTAAAATGTAGTAGCCGTAAAACGTTGACATTCGCTCTACACCATCTTTCTTTAAAATGGTGGTATTGATTTTTTTGGCATCTTCTAAATCGGCTAATGCCATCAAGGCGGCGGCTTGTTTGGTAGTGTTGTCCCTAGGTTTATGCTTACGAAGTCTTTCGGCTACTTTGCCATACTTTTTCTTTAGTTCTGGTTTTCCGTAAATATCCATGATTTCGCTTCCAGCCTCAAAGGTCATTACCATCATAGCCTGAAGCCCTGCGTGAACTGCCTCTGGAATTTCACTGGTAGGCCAATCCATGAACCGGACTCCATCAAGGGTTTCCTTATTGTCCTTGTCTATAAAGGATGCAAGTTGGTCCAAAAGTGCAATCATATAACTTTTTTGCTCCTTTAGATATTCAAGATCACCGTGATAGTCATATATGTTTTTATGAATCAATAGCCACCACATGGAGTATGAGCTTATACCGTTCATCCATTGAGGCAACGGATGTTGGTCTCTGGCTAGGTCCAAACTTTTGTGGACGATATCATGATTGCCAAAAACGGTATTTATGGTCATTACCTCTGGATGCATATCACCGACCCAGACCAGACGGTCCCTTTTGATGCCGTCCCAAAGATAGTCTTGCATGTTCAATTGGACAGTGTAAGCACCGGTGAGCCATATCTCATTGAGTCTTTCATCGCTACTTTTGAAGGATCCCAAATAGGGAATATCACGGTAAACAAAAGCGGCTTCCACAGATTTAAGGGGAACTTCCTGATTGGCCTCGACCACATCAATACGCAGAAAGCGAAACCCTGTTTCACCAACCTCTATAGTGCCCAACCACGGTACTTCAACTACAAAATCACGCATGGAATGTTCGTTGGTGGCGTTGGTTTCCCCGCCAATTTCAGACATGGCTTCCCCAACAGATTCACCAAAACGCAAACGCAATTTTACGGGTGATTTATCCTTTTTGATGCCCATGGCTATTTTAACACCGCCATGTATCTCTTTTCCATAATCCAAAAGGATTCCAGGCTTGTTCTCATGGGTACTCTTGAGTTGAAAGAGATTATTCTCGTTGACGGCAAGTTGACCATTTCCCTTTTTTAAAAGCTGCTCTGGGTTGATGAGAAATTGACCGGTATTGTCAGACTTCCAGATTACTTTTGAAGGGGTTAGATATACCTTGGTCATTTCTGAAGGTCGCGCTCTTTCAGACACATCTTTTCCGAATGATGGTGGAAGTTGAGCGTTCAAACCTAAGGTATATGCAAGAACAGTGATTAAGAATAGAATGCTATGTTTCATATAATTTTATTTGCCTTAAAAATACAAGGGGAACAGAATTAATCCATCCTGTCCTATGCTGTGATTAAAATTTGGATGTGACTTTTCTACTCTACCAGACTTTTTATGGTCACTGGTCCCATGAGGCCAGAAGGTATTAAAGCTTCTTCTTCAGTAATCCAATCATCTGTGACCCATGTACTTTTTTCCTGGTCGGGCAGTTGGGCATCACCGGTCAACTTATTGCGCCAGACATTTACAACTTCAAATTCTAGTTGATTTTCTCCTTCTTGGAGTACATCGCCAAGTTTTAAGACATGTGGAGGCATCCAAGAGGTGCCTATTTCAGTTCCATTGAGTTTTACTGAAGCCATAACACCAAGCTGCCCTAAATCCAATAGATATTCGGTTTTTTCTTCCTTATTTATCTCAAACGTAGTAGAATAGCTAGCGGTGCCCGAGTAGTATTTTACTTTAGGATTTTCGCTTTGGGTCCAATCCATAAGGTTATCCAATTGAATTGTTTCTTCTGGTCCAATGGTTTTATCTGAAAAATTTAGTTCCCAATTGGTATTGAGCTCCTTAACAACTTTGTTTTTGGGAAAGTTGGTTCGGTAAGCATCGGCTACAGCGTTGTTTTCTTTATTGGTGAAAACAACAAACCAACTTTGTCCAGGCTGCATGACCAATGGCATTTTGATATGGTTTTCTGTTTGAGTGTATTCACTTAGATGCTTTATTGTACCCGTCATGGCATCCCACAACTGTGGTTTTAATCCTTTAACCCTAAAAGAAGGCGCAAATTCCAGTTTTTCATCACCCTGATTGGTCAAAAAATAAATATCCATTCCAGGTAGGTTTCTATGTGTCCATAGCACAGGTATATCCGCATTTAAATCTACATCTTTAGCAATTTTTAGATGGGTCAGGGCAGAATCCAAAGCCATGTTCTGCAAAACGGTGCCATCGCCATACGTTTGTATTTTGCTAGTGGCATCTTGCCAAATTTTCTGCGCCAAATTTTCAACCTTATTATCCGATTCTGGATAATTTTGTAGGCTTGGTGATTTTTCTGGATGACTGCCGTAGACTTTGCCTCCTTTGCGAATAAGTGATTCTATTTTTTCGAGCAGATCGGGCCGCATGGTGTTTAGTGAGGGCAAAACCATCATTTTATATCACATACCGTTTGACAATACCAAGTCTCCTTTTTCCACTTTCATATCATTTAAAATGACTTCGGCATTGATAAAATCATGGGAATATCCTTTAGGAATTTCCGGGTTTGTGGGGCCTGTCATCAAAGGGGTATTCTCTCCAATGAAGTAACAGATATCTGCAGCATAATTACCTTGTTGTAGCATATGCTGGCATCTGCGCAAGTAATCAAAATAGGCCTTAGATTTTTCGAACCAAGTATTGTGCCTGTTGAATTCTGTGCTGAACCAAGCATTGACGCCGGGAATCCTTGTATCATCGGGTTGATGTATGTAAAGATGCAATACAAAATGATTGATCCCTTCGGTATAGGACCAATCCCCCCTTTTCTTCAATAACGCCGGATGTCTTACATAGCTTCTATGCGCAGCTGTAAAAGCTTCGGCCGATACCATTGGCTTTCCGTAAATATGGGCAGCGGAAGACGCCGCTTTGCACTCAATATTTCCTAATGTCCCCTCATTCCAAAACTCTCCAGAAACCAAGCTGGATTGCCCACCGTACATTAAAAATTCTGAAGGAAAGCCCCAATGACCGTAGTTTTCAAGCCATAGTTTTAAGTTGTTTTCTTCGCTTATCTTTCTTAACCCTCCAACATATTCATAGGCTACTTTATCAGCAACCAGCCGTCTTACATCCCAAAGAAAACGTTCAGAGGCCTCAAGGCTTTGAACGATTTTGCCTGAGTAAACCGGTAAAAAAGAAAGTGGATTATAACCGTAGGTGCTCTCAAAGGTTACCTCGAAATTATCGGTCCAGTTCTGTGAGCCCATTTCATAACTATCTGCAATGACATATTTAAAGGCACTTTTGTTTTTTTCTGGAATCTTGTCAATGAACTTGCCTATGAATTGTTCAAAATGAAAGCGCACAAGTTCTTCGCTCATTTTATCAATTTCATAACCTTTCCCTTGTGGTGCAGAAGGAGCATTCTTGGTTCCGGTAGGTGTCATTCCAAAGCGTTGAATGGTCCATTCCCCTTCAGGTGCTTTCCAAGAAAGTGTTCCATCGGCCTCCATTTTATCAGTGACATTGATTACTTGGTCTTTGGCTATTTTTAGGGAGCTTTTATCTATGGCTTCTTGCTGTTCCCACAAATAACTATCCCATGATGGAAATGGTGTTGGATGCATTTTGCCCAAACTTTTCTCAGTATAGTCCTCAAGTCCTACAGCCTTCGAGAACACTATTTCGGATAGGTTCAAAGCTTCTATTTTGGCGTTGGGATAGGTATTGGATTGGAATACGTCGCCCTCGGCCTTAAATTTTATTCGAAATTCCTTGGCTTGAGTTTCGGGCAGCGCAACCAATATTGGAGCATATCTATCTGGCCCCACGTTAGGACTCAATTTGCTTCGGTCTATATCAAAAGACTTGATTTTGGTATAAGTTCCGTCTGTATTTGCATATACCTCACATGTTGCCTTAAACTCATCAGTTGAAGGGATAAGTCGCAGACTTCTTGCAACAAAAGCTTCGTTGGCAGTAATATCGACTTGATAGTTTTCAACCGATTTTAAAAATCCGGCTACCGTTGTGGTATCCCTGTCTATGAGTTTGTCTACATTTTTGATGACTGGAGTAACATTGATTTTTGCATTACTGCTGGAAAGCGTTTTCACCTCGGATGCAATTGAAGGGAATGCAAGTACATAAGTGTCTTGGAACTCTGAGGTGGGTTTGGCCAGCTTTACCTTCACTTCTTGACCTCCTTTCACTTTGGCTTCAGAAAAGGTCATGTAGCGCATGGCCATTTCGGGTTTTACCCACGGCCCGCCTGATTGGCTCCACCCTGGGCAGTTAAATGCGCCGATATCAACACCAAGACGTTTGCCCTCATTTACGGCATGAACCATATGTTCCCACCAATCCTCACTCAACATGGGTACTTCACCATCCTTTTCATCTGGATTGATATTTCCAATCAATGCTGCCCCAATACCCGCTTTTTTCATAGCTTCCAAGTCTTTTGTGATGCCTTCTTTTGAAATATCATCACCTATCCAATACCAATAGCACCATAGGGTGTTGTTATCTTTTGGCTGTGAAAAATCTTCTTGAAGCTTTGTGAAATTTAAAGCCTTTTGTTCGTTTGTAAATTCGCATGAAGTGAATAGCAGTAACAGAACATAAAGTATGGGTATTGCTAATTGATATGTGCCTCTATTTTGTTTCATAATCAAGAGTTGTCTGTTTGGACTCGTCTTTTAATCTGTTATAAATTTTACGCTGTTCTGTTAAAATGGTTTTGTAGTTTGAATCCCCGATCAGATTTTTTGTCTCGAATGGTTCAACTTTTAAATCATACAAGGTTTCATGGTTATGTTCAGTAAAATTCATATATGAAAAATCCTTACTTGCAATGCTTTCACAATTGCTGAATAATAAGTTTTTTGAGGTTGGATTTTTCGAGCATGTTTCTCTCTAATTTATTCGGGAAGTTTTTGGTTAAATCTGCACAGTCGACAACTAATTTTTACTGATTGGATATTTTTGCTTTAAAAAATGGGGCATGGCAGATGGCACATAAGGTTCACCAGAACCTCGATCTCCCTGTGGTTTGTAATGCGGACTTTCACGTGTACTCTCTGGCGTATAACCATCCTTATTGCTTGTTAGTTTCCACAAGGACATCCACTTTTTCTCCAATTTATTGACCATGTTAGGATGTTTACTGGCAAGGTCATGGGTTTCCAAAGGGTCTTTTTTTAAATCGTATAATTCCCATCCATTACCATCAACTTCTACCAGCCCCCAGTTGTTGGTTCGTATGGCACGGTTATCCATAAATTGAAAGAACATAGGTTCATTTCTTTGCCAAGACTTGTTTTCTAGGATTTTAATAAAAGATTGACCGGAAAAACCCTTGTTCTCCTTATCTCTTTTTGGCTCTTCTTGCGTTGCTAATTCAAGGAGGGTAGGGGCTATATCAACCACATGAAGAGGTTGTTTATTGGTCCTGTTCGCTTTTAAAATGCCTTTGGGCCAAAAGGCAATGGCACCAGTTTTAATACCTCCATTGTGCTGGCTGATTTTATAGAGACGGTTTGGGGCTACACTTGCGTATGCCCATCCAGTACCAGGCTGGTAATTGGAACCGATATCGCCTGGCAAAAGGTTTCTTTTGAGCATTTCATCATCCATGACCGAGAAAGAGTCGGTGCCATTATCGCTTAAAAATAGTATTAATGTATTGTTGAGAACGTCAGTTTCTTCCAGGGCAGTGATAACTTTCCCGATACCTGAATCCATATGTTCCACCATGGCGGCAAACACGGACATTCTAAGATCCTCCAAGTCTTTTTGGTTGGGGGACAATGTTTCCCATAGCGGTAGGTTTTTTGGATAAGCTGGAAGTGGAACTTGCTTTTCAACAATGCCCAAATGCTTTTGTTTTCTGATTCGTGCGTCACGGATGTTTTCCCAACCCTGAAGATACTTTCCCCTGTACTTCATTATTTCTTCTTTTGGAGCCTGAAGGGGATTATGCGGTGCCTGATAACTCAGATAAAGGAAAAAAGGTTTGTCCTTTAGTTTAGAACTCTGCTTTATAAAGCTGGCCGCACGCTCTGAAAATGCATCGGTACTGTAAAAATTCTCCCCAAAATCGCTAAAAGGCTGATGATTCAATCTATAATCAGGGCTTCCCTCAAAATAGCTTGAATATCCTCCAAGAAAACCAAAAAAATAGTCAAAACCCTTCTCTATTGGATTTCCATCCAAATGCCATTTACCAACGATTCCGGTGTGATAATTCCTTTTTTTAAGCATTTCGGCCAAATTTTTCCCTTTTTTAATACCATAACCCGTTTCGGGCCAATATTTTCCTGTTAGCATTGAACTTCTTGAAATAACACACATACCAGCATTGTTCATGTTGGCGAGCCTGACTCCATTGGCCGCCAAATTATCGAGATGAGGTGTTTTTATTTCACTGCCGTAACAGCCAAGGTCACTGTAACCAAGGTCGTCTGCTACGATTAGTATAATGTTAGGTCTTGTGGATTCTTGACCTACGATGGTAGAACAAAATAGAATCAATAGTAATAAAAGAAGGGGATTACTTTTCCTGTACATTTTTATGTCTGATATAGTGGCCAGCAGCACGGTCGCGACTTATTTTGTGGCAATAAATGGATAAATCCAATTTTCTTCATCCTGTACAATACTGGTATTGTAAAGTTTTTACCAAAATTAGCGTACAAGGAAGTACAGGATGCATTTAAATAACTTAAGCCTTATTCTTGAAATGAAATTGAAGCAAAACATAGATACGTTGAAATAAACCAAGTCCGATTAATTCCTATTGGATTTGATGTATTTGACGTAGGATATTTTTAGTAAAATAACCGCTTCAAAGATGTCAAAAATGTGAAATCACCGTTTTATGAAGAACACAATACTTTTTATTTTCACTCTTATACTTCTTGTTTCTTGTGAAAATAAAGATACAGACAAGACAGGGATACAGATAGAAAAGGTATCCATTAACTACTTTAAAAATCCTTTAGGAATTGATGATTTGACGCCGAGAATTAGTTGGGCAATGTCATCCGAGGGTCGAAACAAAAAGCAATCGGCATATCAAATAAAGGTGGCTGATTCAAAAGAAGGCTTGGAGAAAGAAAGTAGTCTTTTGTGGGATTCAGATAAAATAATTTCCAGCCAAAATACTCATATTACATATGCCGGAAGACCACTGCAATCGGGCCAAAGTTGTTATTTTAAAATTAGGGTTTGGGATGAAAATGATTCGGTATCGGATTGGAGTGAAGTAGGATTTTGGACAATGGGGCTACTGAATAAGGAAGATTGGAAAGCCAAATGGATTGGGTTCAAAACCAAAGACAACGACCCAAAAGACCCACTTCATCTACCTGCTCCACCTTATTTGCGAAAATCATTTTCGGTAGAAGGAGAGGTCAAAAGGGCTACGCTTTATGTAACCTCCTTAGGAGTTTTTGAGATGTCGTTGAATGGTGAAAAAATCGGCAATGACCTACTGGCCCCCGGATGGTCAGATTATGACAAACGAATTTATTATAAGACTTATGATATCAGTGGAGATTTAGACCAAGGTACCAATGCAATGGGCGCCATTTTAGGTGATGGCTGGTATGCAGGGTATGTTGGCCCCAAAGTATTGTCCAATCCTAGAAACCGTGAGCTGTATGGTCTGCATCCAGCATTATTCTGTCAATTGGAAGTAGAATATGAAGATGGGAAAAAAGAAACAATCGTTTCGGACGAAAGTTGGAAAGCAAGTGAAGGCCCTTTGCGTTATGCAGATCTTTTGATGGGGACAGGGTACAATGCCAATTTCGAATTTGATGGATGGGATACCGTGGGTTATGATGACCAAGGTTGGGCCAATGTATATTTACATGAAGGTACCGAAGCTGCATTGGAAGCCTATCCAGGAAATAGCATCCAAGTATATGATGAACTGGAGCCCGTTGAGATTACAGAACCAAATAAGAACGTCTATGTTTTTAATTTGGGGCAGAATTTTGCTGGACATGCCAAATTAAAGGTATCTGGAAATAAAAACGATACCATTGTAATCCGTTATGGTGAACGACTTCACGATGATGGAACCTTGATGACGGAAAACCTTCGTTTTGCAAGGGCAACGGATGCATATATTCTCAAAGGAGAGGGTACGGAAGAATGGCAACCTAAATTTACCTATCATGGATTTCAGTATGTTGAGGTCACCGGATTAAAGAATAAACCAGATAAAAATACTATTACTGGAATTGCTTTTGGTTCATCCATTCCCATGGTAAGTGAATTCACTTCTTCTGACGAAACATTGAACCGTATGTTTGAAAATGTGATATGGACGCAGCGCTCCAACTTTATGGAAGTGCCTACCGATAGTCCTCAGCGCGACGAACGTTTGGGTTGGTTGGGCGATGTACAGATATTTTCAAAATCGGCTCTTTACAATGCAACCCTTGGAGCATTCAATGCCAAGTGGTTTGCAGATGTACGCGATGCTCAGTACGATTTTGGAGCGTATTCCACATTTGCACCCAGACCTTATCCAGAATTGGTCTGGTTTTCCCCTGGGTGGATGGAAGCAGGTGTTATGGTACCGTACAATACCTTTAAATTTTATAACGACACTAAAATAGTTGAAGATCACTATGCGTCTATGACCCAGTTTATGGATTACCATATCGAAAAAAGTGGTGAAACAGGTTACTTTTATCCAGAAAATTCTTGGAAAGAAGTAAATCCTAAAGGAGGATTTGGAGATTGGTTATCCATGACCGATAAAAATTTGGCGCATGACATCATGGCCTCAATGTATTATCAATATGCATTAAAAATAATGGCCGAGATGAGTACTGCGATTGGTAATAATGAGAAGGCGTCATACTACAAAGAAGTGTATGATAAATCCGTATCGGCTTTTATTAACCATTATATGGACGAGGATGGAAAATTTACCATAAATGATGATGCTTATGGTGATGGAAAGGGTTATTTTGAAGGTGAAAAAGGTTTTACAGGCCATACCCAATCGGCATATGCAACTGCAATTTATTTTGATATACTGCCCGATGCCCTAAAAGAAAAAGCTAAAAAACACTTAGTGGACCTTCTCGAAGAAAACGACAACCTGCCCTCATCCGGTATTTTGGGCATTAGGCAATTATTGCCCGCGTTATCAGCTGTGGGACGTGGAGATTTAGCGTATCAGATTTTGTTAAAAAAGGACTATCCAAGTTGGGGTTTTCAGATTAAGAATGGGGCCACGACTATTTGGGAACGTTGGAACAGCTACACGCCGGAAGCTGGTTTTAATGGAGAAATGAACGCAGAAATGAATTCTTTTAACCACTATGCCTTTGGAGCGTTTTCCCAGTTTCTTTTTGCTCAAATGGCCGGTATTGAAACCAAAGGTGCGGGTTTCAATAATATCATCATAAAGCCCGATTTGGGAAATAATTCCTTATCCCATGTTAAAGGGGAGTATGGGTCTATAAACGGTAAAATCGTTTCTTCATGGTCAATCGAGGGGTCATCTTTTTCAATTAAGGTTGAAGTGCCAGTAAATACAGATGCAACCATATATGTGCCCTCGATAGGAGATTCTTCGGTCACAGAAAGCGGAGAAGGCATTGATTTGGAGACTATAAAATTTATTGAAGAGAAAGATGGGTATGAGGTATACCAAATAGGGTCTGGAAGTTACTCTTTTGAATCCAAAATATAGTTTTTGAAATAATCAGAAATCTTTTGTTAGAGAAATAGTTGTTTATTGGCCTTCTTAAAATGGATTTATCATAAATGTGAAAAGGATTGGTATACTGTTATATCGAATCTGTTTAAAGTTGTGGCTGCAACTGAGGCTTTTTAAAAGGTCCTGAATAAATAGTATAAACCTATTGGGTTGAAATTTTATTGGTTTGATAGTAAGTAGATTTAAAAAGAATAGGAGCGATATAGTTGTTTTCACCATGATACTCGAAACTTTTGATTTTTATGGTATGGCTAAAGATTCCAAGACCTAAACCTTATTAAAACAAAACTATGATATCAATTAAAGCAAAATGTCAAAATTCATTTTTAGCTCAACAATGTTAAAGCCAGCCTTAAATGCATGCGTGGTATTTGTTGTATTTTCTTTACTATGTACACAAACAAATGCGCAAAAATTTAAGCCGTTATTCGATGGGAGAACCCTTGAAGGATGGACTGCTGCAAAAAGTACAGGTGAGGGCGATTGGGGAAACTTTTCGGTCAATAAAAAGGAAAAGGCAATCCATGTTTATGCAGGAGAAAAAGAAGGTTCGATACAACAAACCGATTGTCTTATTACAGAATTTGAGTTTAGCCATTATATTCTCAAGCTGGAATACAAGTGGCTCGAGAAAAGATTTGATCCGCGCACCGACTGGGATCGTGATGCAGGACTTCTTTTTCATGTTCAAGGCGATCTCAAAAAGATATGGCCTTGGTCTCTCGAAATGCAAATTGGCGAATCTCTTGGGAACAAAGCGGAAGACCTCCGTTTCCATACCGGAGATTTATGGGTGCTTGGTAATCATCTTCGAGTTAAAACACCTCATACTAATGGCTGGTATGATCCTAATGAACTTCCCACTGAAGGTCTACATCGGAAAACAAGGTTAGGTGTCGAAAAACCAAGAGGAAAATGGAATAAAATGGAAATACGTGTCTATGGGTCAGAAAAAGCCACATTCATATTAAATGGCGAAGTTGTTCTCGAGATTTTTGATTTCGTACAAATAGCAAAAGATGGAGCGGTCAGTCCTTTAGAAAAGGGGCATATCGGTCTTCAAGCTGAATTTGCAGAGTTGCTTTATCGTAAGATTCGCATCAAAGAGTTTCCGGCAAATAGTAGTGATTGACCTTTTGTAGATTCAGAATGAATTCCGAAATAATCAAATATAAAAAAGTATTAGTAAAATAAAAATCAGACAGATCAAAGAAATTCCAAATTATATACAAGCGTTGATTGAATAATTACCAATAGTTTAGTAATAATAAGGCCGACCATCATCGCATTCAGAAATTTGAATAACGTTTAATACCAATTGACTAGAGTTATGGCAAATAAATAAATTTTAGATATGAGTACAAACAAGAAAGATACCAGAAGAAATTTCATTAAAAAAACTAGTACTGCGGGTTTAGGTTTGGCTTTTGGAGCGCCAAGTATTTTTGCTTATAACCCACTAACAAACTCATCTTTAAATAATTTGAATTTCGGAATCATTGGTTTCGGCGGTAAGGGAGGTCATGCTTATAGTATATGTGCCCCTCTAACAAATATTAAGTTCAAGGCGGTATGTGATATAAACCCATTCAACAGGGCAAAAGCCAAGGAAGTCATGGGTGGGAAACACGATATCCAAGTATATGAGGACTATGAGGAAATGATTGATAAGGAAAAATTGGATGCCGTAATCATAAATACACCAGATATGTGGCATGCCCGTCAATCTATACATTGTATGAAAAAAGGAGTTCATGTCTATTGTGAAAAAACCATGGCCTTTAATCAGGAGGAAGCTGCCGAAATGGTCAGGGTAATGAACCAAACGGGAATGAAGCTGCAAATTGGGCATCAAAGAAGGTCCACTACAAATTATCTTGAAGCCTTTAAAATGGCCCATGAGAATAAACTATTTGGAAGGTTGACCAACGCCGTTGGGCAATGGAACAATTCAAGATATAGTAGAAGGGCATGGAAGAAACAAGAAATCGATGATACCAAATTGGCTAAGTATGGTTACGGCTCTTATGACGAATATGCAAATTGGCGATGTTTTAAAAGTGTAAGCAACGGTATCATTGCAGACCTGGGTGCCCATCAAATTGATATTTACAGTTGGTTTTTTAAAGCAAACCCACATCGAATTATGATTGCCGGTTCACGCGACTATTATCCGCTTTCATATACAGATCATGAAGATAATATATTTGTAATATTTGACTATAAAACACCGCAAGGACCAGCCCGAGCATTTTACGAAGTAATTGCAAACTCTAGTGCTTTAGGTGTAACGGAAAGAATTATAGGTGATAAAGGAGCAGTTGTATTAAGTTTAAATAGTAACAAAGTAGCCCTTTACAAAGAAGATTCTGCTGACCAACAATTATGGGATAATCTGGTATCCAATAACATATTAAAAAATATGGCGGACCAAGAAAAATTGAACCGCACCTATGTTGATGAGACAGCACCCCAGATAACTTATAAAATTAATGTGAAAGAAAAGTATAACGCATTTACGGCTCATATGTTAAACTTTACTGAGGCAATCATGGGCAATGAATCTCTTAATTGTGATGCGGCCGAAGCATATCGATGTGAATTACCTGTTTTCAAAATTGCTGAAGCCCTTAGAAAAAATGAAGCCATAGTAAATATTAACGACAGCGAATATGTGGTTAGTTAATTTATGATAGAAGTACATTCTTTTCTTTTTGAAGCCATGAACACTGAATTCGAGATTCGTGTACCTAAGGATTGCCTTCCGTTTGATCAGGCTAAAACCCTCTCAGTAGAAGTAATCGAAAGAGTGGAGTACATAGAGGATAGGCTTAGTCGATTTACCCCATCAAGTGATATTTCGAACATCAATCATTTAGAGCCTGGAGACCATCATATTTTAGACCCCTGTACTTTTGATTGCTTGAATAAGGCTATACAAGCATATCAGTTAACCGATGGTTATTTCAGTGTTCAGGCGGGAAGATTCGATGAAGAGCTACAATTGGGGCTGGGATCTTATTTAATGCACGAAAAGGATGAGGCCATCAGTTGTCTTGAAAAAGGACGTTCTTTCGATTTAGGGGGGATTGGCAAAGGGTATGCTTTGGATTGTTTGACTGATATTTTTGAGTATTGGGAGCTAGCGGACTATTATGTAAGTGCCGGAAATAGCACGATACTAGTAAGAAATAAATCCTTACCGAGTTGGAACCTGAAAATTTCCCATTCTTATCAGCATCAACTTGAACTGACCAATGCTGCTATAAGTGGCTCGGGAGATCGCAATAATACACAGCACATTAAGAGGCCGAACAACGCCAAGAGGGCAAATGAATCAATCGTGCCAACTTGGGTGCAATGTGAGTCGGCTGCATTTTCCGATGCTTTTTCAACGGCCTGTTCGCTCATGAACACAGAGCAAATTCAGAAAACAATAGATTTGGCACCCTTCAATCTTATTGTATTTCAGGAACGTCAAGGCAAACTTTTAAAATTTAATAAAAAGGAAATATGAAAAATGTCCAAGTTATACTCTTGCTTTCTCTTTTAAATACACTCCAGTTTACGGTTTGTAGTCAGGATTTGTTCGATACTTCTCAAAAGTATCCTTTGATGGGACATTGGATTGGCCAATGGGAAAACCCTTCTATGGGATATGAGAAAATAATACCAAAATTGACTGCCGAGGTAATTTTACTGGACTCTACTAAG
The DNA here is from genome assembly GCA_002813285.1 of Flavobacteriaceae bacterium MAR_2009_75. Taxonomy (NCBI): domain Bacteria; kingdom Pseudomonadati; phylum Bacteroidota; class Flavobacteriia; order Flavobacteriales; family Flavobacteriaceae; species Flavobacteriaceae bacterium MAR_2009_75. The sequence goes on along the minus strand of PHTZ01000001.1, from coordinate 1,790,761 downwards.
TATAAAATTAGAATTTTACCCGATTTGATGACCCGTGCTGAGCCTTATGCTGAATTCGAAATAATTACCCTTAACAAGGATAAAATCATTATTGATGAAAATGGATGGGAGATAAGTTTTTCAGAAGGGATATGTTCGGGGACTGCGCTCTTGTACAATAAAAAAACAACTTTTAAACTGTTTAAAACGCACCTAACCTCTCCCACACTTAATTTGAAACCACCTGCAGGTGCCATTAAGCTATTTGATGGTAACAACTCCCATAAGTGGCAACACTCAGATGGTAAACCTATTACTTGGAGAATTACCGCGAACGGGGAGCTTGAAACACGTTCTAAATTTTGGCAATCACAAGATGGAAAGAAAAACGAAAACGGAGGCGACATTGAAACAGTCGATTCTTATTCAGTGCCAATACGGTTCCATTTGGAGTTCAGATACCCGGTTGAACCAGGTAAATCAGGACAAGGATTAGGGAACAGCGGGCTTTTTTTTCATCCTATAGGAGAGGTGCAAATCTTAAATAGTTTCGGAAGTAATGGGTATCGGAATGAATGTGGTGCAATATACAAGAAACATCCTCCAAAGGTAAATGCCGCGGCCCCTCCACTTCAATGGCAGACATATGACGTAGAAATCCTTGCGGACGAAAATTCAGACGATAAAAACTTTATTTCACTAACTGTGAAACTCAATGGAAAATTGATTCACAACAAACTTCTACTGCCAAACGACAATCCAGATGAGGGAATAAAAATCAAGTTACAGGACCATATTAATAGACTTCAATTTAGGAATATATGGGTCAAGCAACTATAATCTGAAAATTTACAATTTTTAGGATGAAAGTTAACATGCAGAGAAATAAAAACCATGAAGGTGCAGGATGAAAACAGATGAGCAAAATGATAGTTTTAAGACATCGATATAAAATAAATGCCCCAGCTACATTATCCAAAAGATATTAAGGGTAATGAAATTGTAGATATTTAAAATGAGAATCGGTTTATAGAATCGGCTCATTGGGGCTTACCTCAATTGACTGCTATTTATTATAATATAAAATACTTTTTGATGAAAAGAATCTTATTGATATTGATTGCTATTGCACTATTGCATTCCGCCAATGCACAAGTAAAGATTAATGCCCCTAAAGGTCGTGTTGCAATAATTGCGGATGGCAATTCACCAGATCCGGACGATTTGGGGGGAACGGCTATTTCAATTGCTCTTTTACGTGCCGCCGGACTGGAGGATCGTCTGGTTCATTATTCCCATAGTTGCGACCTCATTCGGGTTGATAGAATTTCAGAAGCTGCAGAACGGGAACGGCATGCTCTTATGCAAACCAGTTGTGACGTTACCGCCAGGAGATGGGGGGGGTATGAGAAATTAAAGTTTTTGGATGCGAAATGGGAACTCGAAGAAACTATCAATGATTTGCGAGATGCCATAAACGCTTCAACTGAAGACAATCCCTTATGGATAATCGAGGCCGGGGAGCCTGATATTATTGGGTTTGCTCTCGAAGCTTCAAAAAAAGAAAAGCATAAATATGTGAAATTGGTAACCCATCACCCGGCCAATGACGAGGCTGGTGATTTCTACAAATGGGAAGAAATACTTGCATTTGGAATTGAAGAAGTTCGAATCCCCGACCAAAACGTTGATTTAAAGGTAGATCTTGATAAATGGAATTGGGCAAGGGATCACACAGATCCACGTATACAATGGCTCTGGTTAATTGGTAAAATTGCAGAAGTGGACGATGTGGTAGAGTTCCAAAATGGAAAATGGGATTGTTCAGATGCAGGCATGGTGCTTTATTGGATTACTGGTGCCAATGTGAATGGCGGCCTTAAGACCGGAACCGTGGCAGATGTGAAATCGGTACTTTTAAATTACGTGGAGATTAATAAATAATAGTTTAAAATCCGATTTATACCTCACTTGACCTAACCATAGGTCAAGCAAATTAGAATAATTTAAAAATTATCTCAACTCCTAATAAGAAAACAGAAAGTTGACAGGTATGAAACTGACCTCAATATTATCTATCCTTTTTTTGGTACTGACAACTCAGAGTCTAATTTCCCAGACAGACAAACAACGTTTGATTGTCTTGGCCGATATGGGCAACGAACCAGACGAAGAACAGCAAATGCTACATTTACTGATGTATGCAAATGAAATTGAAATTGAAGGATTAATCGCAGTAACGGGTGCTGCCCTTAATCCGTATCATCCAGATGTGTCGAAGCGAGTTACTCAACCGGAATTGTTTCATTATTTAATCGATGGTTATGAGAAGGTATTTGAGAATTTGCAAATTCATGCAGAGGGATGGCTTTCCCCAGAATATCTAAGGTCGATTGTTTTTAGGGGGCAACCTGCATATGGAATGGATGGAGTGGGGATAGGTAAAGCCTCGGAAGGATCAAAGTTTATTATTAGTGAAGTCACTAAAAATGACCCTCGCCCAGTCTTTGTGGTGGTCAATGCCGGCTCCAATACATTGGCTCAGGCTTTGTTTGACTATAGAAGAAACCACACACCTGAAGATACGATGGAATTTGTGAAAAAACTACGTGTGTATGAAAATGCAGCGCAAGACAACGCCGGTGGTTGGATTAATCACGAATTCCCTGAAATTCATTGGATTAGAGGCATCCATCAAACTAAGTGTTATGGTGGGCCGTTAGTAAACGAATTGGGGCCACATAATTGGAAACCATATCCATATACACCAAAGGGGCAGGATGATTGGGCTAAAGAACATATTAGAGAAGGACATGGACCTCTCGGTAAATTATATCCCATTCGTGCATTTAATGAACATACTGCAGAATCACCTAGCTTTATTGAAGGGGGTGGTACCATTCCTTGGCTTATGCTAACACGGGCGGGACATACAGATCCTTCTGAAACATCTTGGGGGAGTTGGAGTGGAAGGTATTCGATTGACAAAATCAAAAATGTGCGTGCACGGTGGGGTGCCATTCAGAAATTAGAAGAACAATTTCTTCCATGGGCAGTATATACAGATGCCAAGGGAAAATGGACCGATCCGGTAAGCGGAATAGAATATAACGACATACATACGCCCGTTTGGCCATGGAGGCAGGCCATGTGGAACGATTTTCATGCCCGTATGGATTGGTGTGTAAAAAATTATGAAAATGCAAACCATCATCCGCATGCGGTGTTAAACAATGATGAGTCCAATGCCATAATTTACCGAACTGTAAAACCAGGTGAGACTTTAAAGTTTGATGCTTCATTATCATCTGACCCGGATCAGGATGAGCTTCGCTATTATTGGTGGATTTATGGAGAGGCAGGAAAGAACCCTTATGGACAAGATATACCAATTGAGAAAAACAATTCGGATACGATAAAACTAAAAGTTCCTCGAGATGCTTCGAATAAGGAAATTCATTTGATTCTAGAGGTCTGGGATAAGAGTGAAATTGTGCCTTTGGTAGAATATAGGAGGGTCATTTTAAACGTTCAATAAAATTATGGTCAATAGTAAAGTCTTAAAGTCAGTTTCAACTGCATTTTTCTTCATGGTATCGATCGGCCTTTTAGCCAATCAAACGGTATCCATATTCAGTACAAGGAATTCACCGATGATCAAGTTTGCCATGAACGATTTGAAAGAAGTACTTCATCTAAGAAATTACAATATTAGACAAGCCGAACATTCAAAAGCAGATTTCATATTTATAACAGAACCAGACTTGGCTGGGGATAACTTCCGAGACATTGAATATCCTGAGTTCGACTTCAAGTTAGTTTCAGAAGGATTCGTTATTACTTTGGACAATGATGGAAGGGTTTGGGTGATAGGAGCCGATGAGCCTGGACTAATGTATGGGACTCTTGAGCTGACCGAAAAAATCAAATTATTCGGATTGGATGGTATTGTTGGTACAAATCAGAATCCATACATGGAGATGAGGGGAACAAAATTTAATATTCCCTTGGATGTTCGAACTCCTAGTTATTCTGACGCCGGTGATGCCGCACAAAATAATATTGATGTGATGTGGGATTTTAATTTCTGGAAGAAATACATCGACCACATGGCAAGAAATCGGTACAATTTCATTTCTTTATGGAGCTTACACCCATTTCCTTCTATGGTTAAGGTGCCAAAGTATGAAGAAGTTGCCTTGGATGATATACACCGATCAACAACTGACTGGAAAGAAAACTACCACCTTGTTGGAGTAGATTTCGATGACCCGGAAATTGTCGAAAATTATGAAATAGTCAAGAAAATTTCCATTGAGAAAAAGATTGAATTCTGGCAGAATGTGATGACTTATGCAAAGAACCGTAACATTACCTTTTATGTAGTTACTTGGAATATCTTCGTCAATGGTACCGATGGGAAGTATGGAATATCAAACGATTATAGAAACGAAATAACCAAGGATTACTTTAAGCAAAGTATAAAGGCAATGTTCCAAACATACCCTGACCTTGGTGGCATAGGAATTACTGCAGGTGAAAATATGCCAAACATTCCCTTAAATGATCGGGAAACTTGGATTTATGAAACATATGGTGAAGGTCTATTGGAGGTGGCTGATGAAATGCCAGAACGTTCGTTCAAGTTTATCCATCGACAGCATCAAGCGGATACAAGGATGATTGAAAAGAAATTTGAAGCGTTGATAGAGAAACAAAACATTGACTTCATATACAGTTTCAAGTACGCCAAGGCACACGTAATGAGTGCGGTTAGGCAACCTTATCATGAAGGGTTTGTTGAGAACATCGGAGATTTGAAAACCATTTGGACTCTAAGGAATGATAGTAATTACTACTTCCGATGGGGATCACCTGATTTTGTGAGAAGTTTTATAATGAACATTCCTGAACATGTAAGTCAAGGGATGTACTATGGATCCGATGGATGGATTTGGGGCAAGGAGTTCACAACTAGGGATGCCAAAGAACCTCGACAGCTCGAGGTTGAAAAACATTGGTATCATTGGTTACTTTGGGGCCGCTTGTCATACAATCCTGATATTAAAAATCAATACTTTACGGCTTTGATTCAGGATGAATTTCCTAAAGTGAATGCCGATACGCTTTTTAGTGCATGGCAAGAGGCTTCCCTGGTTTACCCTGTTACAACGGGGTTTCATTGGGGCGATGTGGATTTTAAATGGTATATAGAAGGTTGCAGAAGTCGGGCACAAAAAACATCTCTAAATGAAACCGGGTTTCATGATGTAAACACTTTTATTGCATATCCTGTACATAAATACTCTGGAAATATCAGCATACCAGATTTTGTGCAAACCATTATTAAGGATGAACCTACTGATTTAACGACCCCATTTCAGGTTTCTCAAAAACTGCATGGCCATGCTGATAAAGCCCTTGGATTGATTGGGCAACTTAGTTGTCAAGATAATGACTTAGAGCTTTGCCATACGCTTGTCGATATAAAAACAATGGCTCTGCTGGGCAAGTATTATGGTTATAAAATAGCTGGTGCTACCAATGTTGCCCTCTATAGAGAGACAAAGAACAAAACTTATCAAGAGGAAGCTGAGGTACAGCTAGAAAAGGCTTTAAGTGCTTGGAAATCATATGTAAATACCGCAATGAGCCAAAACATTAATCCGATATGGACTACCCGAGTGGGCTATGTCGATTGGGAAAAAACCACAGAGCAGGTAAAAAAAGATATAGATATAGCCACGAAGGATTGATAATTATTGAATGATGTTCAGAATCAACGAAATTAAATTGAAAATTAAAATGAAGGAAGTAGAGTTATTGTTTTACCCAATTATTACATTTATTTTCCTCGCTTTTATACCTACGCATGTTGCTGCTCAAGATTACATGAATTCCAATTTACCTGTTGACGACAGGGTTGAGGATTTACTGTCAAGAATGACTGTTAAGGAGAAAGTAGCACAGCTAAATTCTGTATCCTTACGCATATCGGCTCAACTTGAAGAAGGGTTTTCTACAGAATCTCAAACTATACACGAACAGTTAGCTAATGGTATTGGAATGGTTGAAAATACGTTAGATCACAATTTGCCTACAGAGAGCGTAGCTGCTGTCAATAGGATTCAAATGTATTTAAAAGAAAAAACCGACTTGGAATTCCTGCTATTGTTGGAAGCGAAGCCCTTCACGGACATGCGGGTAAAAACTCCACGGTCTTCCCAACACCATTGGCGATGGCCTGCTCATGGAACAGGGAGTTAGTGGAGCAGGCATCCAACATTATTGGTAAAGAGGCTAGAGTACGAGGTGATAATGAAACTCGCAGTCCTGTACTGGATATTGGACGTGATCTTTGTTGGGGACGAATTGAAGAAACCTATGGTGAAGATACATGCCTAACAACTCGAATGGCTAAAGCGGCCTTTGCTGGAATGGAGGGAGGAACTAATGGGAGTTTTGGTATAACTCTCATCTTGGGTGAATTTTTAGTTGATGATGGGAATGGATAAGGTCGGTCCATTGTCCGTATTATAGAATGTATGCGTTTGTGGTAAGCCAATACTTGACTCACATTGCAATGCTATTGGAACAGTACTGCTTCTATTCAACTTATTAGTTTAATTATCTAACGAAGAATAAAAAATCATATTTAAAATTAACGGAAATGAAAAATATATCATACAAATGTAAATCTCTTTTTTTACTGTTACTGTTTTTTCCTTTTCCAACTTTTTCCCAAAAAAATGTTATTATTCTATTTCCTGAAGATATGGGGAACCACCTGGAGTCGCTCGGTACTCCAGGAATTAAAACCCCTGTTTTGGATGCTTTGGCTGAAACTGGGGTTCAGTTCACTTCTAATTTTTGCGCCCAACCCGTTTGTTCACCTTCAAAAGGAGCTCTTCTTACCGGTAGAATGCCCCATGATAATGGAATGACAAGTAATGTACATAACTATTCGGTCAATAAGCTTCCAATAGCAACCGGGGAAGACCCAAATGATTACGGGCTGACTGCAATCAAGGATGACATTCCAACACTGGTTGAAATTCTAAGAAGGGAAGGTTATTTTACGGCTGTTACCTCCAAAACGCATGTACAACCCATGGATAAATTCCGCTATGATTTCGGTTGGGGCGAAATCAGTGAAAATAAGACCCATAGAGCAGAAACATGGAATGGACTCATCGATACCATCAAAACAAAAGCAGATGGAAAACCATTTTTTCTCATGGCCAATACCGATCTTACCCATGCCCCTTGGCAAAAGAAGTTGGTAGACAATAATATTAGTTCCGACCCAGAAAGTCGGCTTGCGCCACCTACTTCAGTAGATTGGAAGGAAATACCCATACACCCTTTCTTGCCAGATACGGAAGTAGCTCGGAAAGACCTTGCCCGTTATTTTGCTACGGTGCAATTGGTGGATAGTTGGGCCGGCGTTTTATTGAAAGATTTGGAAGAGTCCGGTCTTATGGAAAATACGTTGGTCATTTTTACACCAGACCATGGAATGGCCTATCAGCGAGGGAAGGTGGCTTGTTATCCTGCTGGTACACAAGTGCCATTAATTATGAAAGGTCCGAGAGTAAAAAAAGGAGTAAAAATAAGCTCTCCAGTAAGTCACATAGATTTAATGTCAACCATTCTTGAATTTTTGGAAGTGGACTCTCCAGTGATACAGCATGGCCGTTCCCTTTGGCCCTTACTTAGAGGTGAAAATACTGAATTTGCAGATCGTAAAACGGTAATGACCGAAACAAATAGTTATTATAAAGGCAGGGCCGTATCGGATGGAGCATGGTATTATATCCGTAATTTTTCGCAGCCCAAAACAAAGGGTTTCGAAGGAGACCCGTGGACCAATCCGCCGATGAACATTGATCTCTGGATGCCGGACCACAAAGTATATGATAACCAAGTTTTTTCAGAGACCATTCGCACAAAAAATAACCAGCCTTTGGCTTTTGAACTACTTGCACAAATTGTTGAGGGAAAGCTTCCAGAGGAAGAGCTCTATAATTTGAAAAATGATCCTTGGGCCGTAAATAATCTGGCTGAAAACGACGAATACAAGGAAGTACTAAAAGAAATGCAATCAGAACTACTGAAATGGCAGAAAAAAACAAGTGACCCGATCATAAAGGAATAATGCTTTTTATTATGTCGTAATTAATTCGAATTGTATATACACTCTATTTGATTGTCTTTTTTTAGCAAATAGAGTCTTTCATTTTTCTTACTTCAATAGTTCAATCTTCTATTGCCAATCAATGGCTCAGTACAATACCCAGCCGATGATTTATAAAGGCTTGTTCTCGAACTCAAATTACTTAGCTTAAAAATATAATATGGAATGAGAAAAATAGTACTCCATAATGTGATTATGATTGCTCTTATTTTTTAGTTGGTACAACTAAGAAACATCGATGCGGGATACTCTCAAAAAAACAAACAAGTAAATGAGGGTATGAATGATTTGTTCCGCGCTTTAGCCGGAGAAATTTTATGGAGAAATATATAAATCAAGGAATATGAAGAACCGGTTCCGATGGAGCGGTTTCTTAAGGAAGAAACAAAAAAAATACGATTAATTATGGGCGATAAAAAAAATAAAAATTGCTTTAGGAATTTCATGGTATGTTTAGGAGTGGTAACACTTCTCATTTGTTGTGTTAGACCAAACAAAGTGGTTGGTAATTCAGACCCCAAGAAAGAGAATACATTCTATCAATACAATATCTGGTGGGGTTTTGTGAATAAGGTGTTCGAAGGGGACCTCACTGTCAAAGAACTTAAGACCAAAGGGGATATAGGACTGGGATCTTATTCCAAACTTGACGGTGAGCTTGTCATGTTGGATGGGGTACCTTATCGTATCAGGGAAGATGGAGTTGTGGATGTACCTTTGGATGATGAATCGATTGTCTATGTTGATGCCGCTTTTTTTGAACCTGAAGATTCTTTTAAGGTACAATCGACCAATTTCGATTCGCTTATTGCTAAAATAAACTCTCAACTTCCCAGTCTTAACCAATTTTATTCTTTTAAAGTGAAAGGGAACTTTAGTTATATGAAGTGTGGAGGACTTCACAGGCAAGAAAAACCTTTTGAAAAAGGTTTGGATGAGCTTATTCCCCAACGTCCTGTTTTCGAAAGAGTGAATGTTAAAGGAACTATGGTGGGTTTTTATTGTCCTGAGTTTATCGGCAATATTAATGTAGCGGGCTATCATTTTCATTTTATTTCTGATGACAAAACTTTTGGAGGCCATGTCATGGAGTTCAATACAAACGAACTCGATGTCGAGTACGACCCACTTTTGGAGTATCATTTTACCCTGCCTGACTCCGAAGATTTTTTGAATGTGTCATTAGAAAAGGAATTTCAGTATCAAAAGAAATAGGTCATAATCAGTATCAAAATTGAAAATGAAATACAACATTAACACTATGAAATACGTAAAATTAGTGCACTTCATGTTTACTTTAACTATAGGTAGCAATTATGTATCATCACAAACCAACGCGATTACTAGTGACAAGGTCATCTTTGCAGAAAAAAATGGAATAGTAGCTATTGAAGCAGAGCATTTCTACAAACAGACTTTCCATGAGAAACGGCAATGGGTAATTTTCAGTAAGGGAGTATGGCCCAACTTTGGAAGGGATGATGATGCTCCACATTGCATGGGAGCCAGTGGTAGTGCATACCTGGAATTGCTCCCTGACACTAGGGCCACACATGGAGATAAGTTGATAGACCAAGAAAATTTTTCTAATGTTGCGGGCAAGATGGCGATACTCCATTACAAGGTGAATTTCGAAAATATTGGTCGGTACTACGTTTGGGTAAGGGCCTACAGTACAGGTTCTGAAGACAATGGTATTCATGTTGGTTTGGATGGCGAATGGCCAGAAACTGGTCAGAGAATGCAATGGTGCGAGGGCAAAAATTCATGGAAATGGAGTAGTAAGCAACGTACCAAAGAGGTTCATTGTGGAATCCCCATGGCGATATACTTAGATGTTAAAAACCCAGGGGTCCATGAGCTGACGTTCAGCATGCGCGAGGATGGTTTTGAAATGGATAAGTTTATACTAACAACGGACAAAGAATTTATCCCAAAGGGAATAGGGCTTAAAAGTGCTGTTTCAAAAGGAAAGCTTCCAAGAACATTTCCAAAGGTAAGGGTAGATTTGGTCAAAGACCTTATGGGTGAAAATTAGCTTTTTTAAGCCGTTAGACCGTTAATTTTTAACTTTTTTATATAGAGTTGACCAGCACGGTACAGGATAATCTTTTTCTTACAAGTTCCTAGCTTTAAAGTTGACAAAAAAAATAATACAAACTTTTTATTCTTACGAACATGAAAAAAAAATTTACTTCGAATTTTTTGCCGAGAAATCTTGTTAGGAATTACAATTTTGTGGTAGTGAACATATTGGTTTTTACTTCATTGTTTGTTAACAAGATTATTGCCAATGACACAGAAATCTCTCATTCAGGGATTAAATCGAAAATTGACAATATACAACCAGCCAATCTAGCTGTTATACAACCTGTGGCCGATGGGTTATGGTCGGACCCTGGCATTTGGCCCGGAAACCAATTGCCTTCTCAAAATGATGATGTGATTATTCCCGCTGGCAGAACAGTAACGCTTGTAGGAATATGTCGTGCAAAAACAATAAGGATTGATGGGACATTAAATGCCGTTAATTGGCAATCTGGAGGAGCCTGGATTGACTTGAAAACTCAGGGTATAACCGTTGAAAATGGTGGATTGATGGAAATTGGTACGGAAGCCCAACCCTATTATGCAAACGAGGGTGGCCCTGAATTGGTAAGATGCCAAATTACATTACTTGGAAGTAAAGTGCAGAGCCCAGCTCCAAGCTATAAAGGAATTATGGTAAAAAATGGTGGTGCCTTGGAACTGCATGGAAAGGAAAAAATGAGCTGGACTAATTTGGGAGCTACTGCAAATGCCGGTACAAATCAAATTACATTGGTTGAGCCGGTAGATTGGGAAATTGGTGATGAAATAACATTGACTGCTACAGAATTGGTTAATGTAAATAATAGTGGTTGGGAGCGTGTGGATGAAGCAAAAATCACACAAATCAGTGTAGATAATAGAACACTAACACTGGAGCAAAATCTTAATTACAAACATATTGGTGACTCTATAGCCTACACAAGAGTCGAAGACGGAAAAACTTGGAATGTTAAAATACAGGGTGAAGTAGGACTGTTGTCACATTATATAAAAATCCAAGGAGATATGAGTGGCACAAATGAAGCCGATGGATTTGGTGGTCATATCATGATGATGAAAGGGTCGACGGCACATGTGGAAAATGTTGAATTGTATAAAATGGGTCAAAAGGGAGAAGTGGCTAGATATCCTTTTCACTGGCACCTCAATGAGGATGATGCGCAGGGTAGTTATCTGAAAAACAGCAGTGTGCATAAGTCGTTCAACAGGGCCGTAACTATTCATGGAACTGAATACGTCACAGTGGATGGCGTATTCGCTTATGATCATATAGGACATGGAATTTTCTTTGAAGATGGTACAGAGCGCTATAACACCATCAAAAACAATGTGGTATTATCTACTAGAAGACCACTCCCAGGAGAGGAGGTTACACCTTCAGACAATGAATTGAGGCAAGCTCAAAACCAAACACCGGCCTCCTATTGGATCACTAACCCTAATAACTATTTTGAGAATAATGTAGCTGCTGGTACAGATGGAACGGGGTTTTGGTTTGCTCTCCCAGAAGGCCCGATAGGATTAAGTGCTATCTTGCCACAATATAATGGGCAAAGCCCTTGGACAGAGCCATTAGGTAGTTTTGATGGATTTGTGGCTCATAATTGTAAGAATGGTTGGGATATATTTGATGGATTAACTACGGACCACTCTATTATTAGAAATAAAGGATGGAACGTCAATACCAATCAATATTTCAGGAATGGGATATTTTATGGTAATCATCAAGCCATTTATACAGGTATTGGGGGTGGAGCCATATCAGCTGAAAAATATGTTGTATTTCAAGATTGTATTTTTACGGACAATATCATTGTAACCATGTTAGCCTCGGACATCACATTGGAAAACTGTTTGTTTAATGCTGATTCTGGCTTCGGGGTATTTACGGGTACCCGTTCATTTTACAGGTTTTATGATGGCCCAGGTAGGCACATCAATTGTCATTTTGAAACCTGGAACCAGGCTAATGCCTTAATGATTTCACCAGAAGGAAATGGAGGGGCTACAGAGAACTTTAACCCTACTTACCAAGGCATTACCAAAGGTTTTACCGAACCTTTTTCATTTAGATATAATGATGAAAACCCTGCAAAAGACCGTGCTAGAAAAATAGGCCATTTTTTTAAGGACTTAGATGGATCTCTTACTGGAAAACCTAGCACTATCGTCAGAGATATCCCTTTCTTGACCGATGGTCATGAATATAGACACCCCTCATGGTACAAAGCTGCTCGTTCTGACTATTCTTTTTCTGGGCTATGGATTCGGCAAATAAACGATGATACCGATATTTCGGTATCTCGTACGAAGCCGGGAACAGCAGATGCATGTTTTATTGATAAGGGAAAAGAACAAGATGCTGGAACATATAAGTTTCCACTTATTGTTAATGAAGGTTTTACCTATACATTTCATTTCAGTAATACCCCAAGTAGCAACATTCATATGATTTGGGATTATGGTGATGATGGGGATTTAGCACTTGTAAAGCTTAAAAATTTTGGAAAGTTTACAAATTTCAGAATAGATGGTGCAGGTTTTACTTTTCCTAAGGTAACTTCACAAGCAGCTGTAGAATCTGCAACGGACCTTGCGTATTATATAGAGCCAAATGGTGATGTATACATGAAACTTAGAGATATTGGTGATGCTGGTAGAAGAGAGTTTTTCTTAAAATGGGATAATAATGGAAGCTATCAACCCCCTGTTCTGCCCTGTACAGTCAACGATTTTACTCCGGGAACTTCAACAACGGCTATAAATTTGCCGGGAAATATTGAAGCTGAAGCTTTTGCCACTAAATCTGGTAGTGTAAACACCGAAAATACACCTGGAGGCGGAGGTAATCAAAATCTAGGCTTCATCCTGAACGGGGATTATACAGAATACCTTGTGAATGCAGCTGCTGGAACCTATGATTTAGATATGTTGGCCTCAAGTGCCGGGTCGGGTGGGACAGTTGAAATCTATTCCGATAACGTCTTAAAAGGATCTGTAACTGTTCCAGTCAATGGTGCTTGGCACAATTATCAGGCATACAGTACCCAAATTAGTTTAGATGCTGGCTCCCAAACTCTAAAGTTGGTGTTTGTTGGAGGAAGTGGTTATCTCTTTAACATAGATAGGTTGGTAACCACTGTGGTTACGAATCCTACAGCCGATAACGATGGAGATGGGCTTACACAAACAGAAGAGTCCAATGTTTGTATGTCAGATAATGATGCTGGGGACTTCAGCTATGACTTTATCAGTTCAAATCAGGGTTTCTTGCCTGCTAATCATATTAGTGCCCAAGTAATCACTCAACAAGAAGAATATCTTTTAAGAGTAGATAACTTTAACGACCCCAACATCATAAAAGATGGATTAAACTTTAATGCTAATGAACTATCTTCTATTGTGATAAGGGGAAAGTCTCAGGTGACGAATGGAACATTTCAATTATTCTGGGCAACGTCAAGCAGTCCTAATTTTTCAGCAAACAAATCTGTTACTTCAAGTATTGTAACGGGAAACTATCAGGATTTTACGTTTAATCTTGCTAGTAATCCAGAATGGCAGAATCAGACCATAACCAAATTAAGAATCGACCTTCCGACAGACCCATCGGGTTCTTTTCATACTTGGATTGATTTTGTTCGAGGTGCAAATTTTATTGAAAATGCATGTTCTAATAGCCTTAAAATTAATACTAGCGTTTTCAGTGAAGATAGTGAAGATATCCAGGGTGATAATCAAATGGCTATTTACCCTAACCCTGTTAGCAATATTCTGTCTATTTCTGGTACCTCTTCAGATATGGTTGTTGAAGTTCTTGATCTTTCAGGTGTATTTCAAATGAGAAAGCAATTAAAAATAAATGAAAGTAAAATCGATGTTAGTTCATTAGTGCCGGGAATTTATCTACTTCGTATAATAAATCCAAATAACCGCAATGAGGTAAAGGTTTATAAATTACTTAAAAACTAGGAATATCATTGTGTTTGTAGTAGTCTGGTATCTTGCTGTAAATAAAAGATACAATAAATGTAACCTGCATAATTTCAAATCTATGCAGGTTGCTTTTTTTATATAAATCAGTATGGATTTGCAACAAATAAATAGACAATTATGGAAAGGTTATTAAGCCCTTTTTTATTAAACATTTTGTTTTCAAATTCCTTTATGGTTTGCAATGCAATGTAGAATTTTTCCTATTTCTAATGTACCTGGCCTCCAAACAATAAAATATGCCTAATTACCCTTTGGTTCTAAAGCTACGTATTGATAATACTCCCACTGGACCTTCAAGCTCTCGCTGAAAGGTTCTGCCACTACAATTTCCTAGCACCTTACTTTTTATTCATTGATTGTTCCAATAGGCCCTTATGTCTTAAGAAATTGGAAACTAACCCCAACCTTTTTAGGTGAAGCTTTTCTTGCACAATTTTTCACCTCTTTGCACTGATCACCTATTGCTGAATTTTCAGTTCTAATCCTCTATACACCTCAGTGGCGTCACTCTTGGCATAGCTAGGCTCGTCGGCCTCTCTGTAAGAACTTCTTTGTAAGCTCTTTTTCTGGGATAGACATCTTTAAAAAGTCAATTCTGATAATCAACTTTTTTCTAACATACCATCATAAATATCAAGTCCAAAATAGGGGATAAACTTGGAATCATAAAACTGGAAAGCACAGGATGATAATTATATGTTAGTGTCTTATCATTGAAGAAAAATATCATAGAAATATTAACTAACTAACAAAATTATGAGAAACTTTTTTAAAGAAAAACTGAAGAGATTTGTTTTTCCCATCTTCATGTTGATTTGTTTTTTAAGTTTTTCACAAAGTGAAAAAATAGTAACAGGAACAATTTAAGTGCCGACGGACAACCTTTGCCCGGGGCAAAGGTAATTCAAAAGGGCACAAATTATGGAGTTCAAGCAGATTTTGATGGAAATTATCAAATCCAATTGGTGTCCGGGTACAATGTTTTGGTGCTCTCGTATGCAGGATTTGCAGCCAGGAAGAAATCGTTGGCAATAGGTCCTCAATTGATGTAGTACTGGAAGAAGATGCCCAAAGCTTTGATGAGGTCGTGGTGGTCGGTTATGGGTCACAAAAGGAATCTAAAATAATTCAGTAATTCGCGATAATGTTGTTACTGCTACATTAGTCCAATGGAGATATGGACCTCCTAACAGCCCATTTAACGGTGGATTAAACTCCTTTGTTCAATTTGGGTATTTACAAGCCTACTACAATTCATTCGATGTCAATGATACTAGGTGGGATTGGTTAGCTTTTGAATACATTGACAGAAACGGTGATTTGATTACCTATAATACTCTAAACGAGGGTATTGATTTAGAGTTTGTGAGTTCTTACACCGATAATGAAACGGGTATGTCCTTGATAAAAATACATTGATTCTGATGGGGGAAATGGACCGCTTATCCACGAAAATGATTATGTTTTTATTCGTTATGCGGATGTTTTACTCATGTTGGCAGAAGCACAGGTAAAGTTGGGAAAAGATGGTGCTGCCCTACAAAATGTTAACGAAATACGAAGTCGTGCATAGATAGCTAATCTTGGTTGTGTTACTTTAGACGATATCAAACAGGAAAGACGATGGGAACTTGCAATGGAATACCAAGGATATTATGACCTCCAGCGTTGGGGTGATGTGAAGGAGGCATTTGATGCAAGCCCAGCAGTAAATGCTGCGGGTACTGTTTGGCACGATGGCTTAATACGAATGCCGCTTCATGCCAATACATTGAGCGCAAATGCTAATTTGACCCAAAATCCAGGATATTAAATATTTTATTTGAGTTTGGTAAGTTAATGAGGGCGGTATACTATACCGTCCTTTTTATTTATAAAATTGAAATTAAAATACACTTCGAGAATGTTGTTAAAAAGCTTGAAAAAATTCTAAAGCACTGGCAAAATAGCATTTTTAATAAACTAACATACGTTAAATTTTTAAATCCGCAAAGATTTGTAAAAAATATTAATAATAACAGCATAGTACAGGATACTCTTTGTTAATGAATCTTTTAATATTGAAACAGAATTTAAAGAAGTAATAACTAACAAAAGAAATTTATGAGAACCATTTTCAAACAAAAATTTAAAAAATGGCTTGTCCCCATTTTTATGCTGACCTGTTTTTTAACTTTCTCACAAACTGGAAAAACAGTGACTGGAACAATCACCGGTGCTGACGGAGAACCATTGCCTGGGGCAACTGTAGTTCAAAAAGGGACAACCAACGGTGTACAATCTGATTTTGACGGAAATTATCAAATTCAATTGATTAGTGGGGCTAATGTTTTAGTTTTTTCCTATGTTGGTTTTAGCGCCAAAGAGGAAGTAGTTGGCGCAAAAAAATTAATCGATGTAATACTGCAAGAAGATGCTCAAAACCTTGATGAAGTCGTGGTAATAGGTTACGGTAGCCAAAAGAAATCCGATATAACCGGAGCAGTTGCTTCGGTTGGTAGTGAAGAATTGGAAAAAGCCGTTTTTAACAGTGTCGACCAAGTACTTCAGGGAAGAAGTAGCGGAGTATTGGTGACATCTGCCTCTGGAGAACCGGGAGCACCAGCCAGTATTAGAATTAGGGGAAACAACTCCATATCTGGAGACAATTCCCCCTTATACGTCATTGACGGTATTCCGATCAGTGGGTCACCAAATTTCAATCCACAGGAGATAGAAAACCTAGAAGTATTGAAAGATGCTTCTGCAACAGCCATTTATGGATCCAGGGGAGCAAACGGAGTTATATTGATTACAACAAAGAGAGGTAAAACTGGGGAAACTTCTTTTGATTTGTATTCGAACGTAAGTTTTTCAACTGTAGAAACTCCCTATGAAGTTTTGAAAGGACGGGATTATGCAGAGTATAGAAATGAGGCAAACGCTGCTCTTGGAAACCCATTGCCTTTTTCCAATCCTGAGCAATATGAGGGACAAGGATTCGATTGGGTTGAAGAAATAGTAAGAACTGGAATACGCCAAGAATATGGGTTAAATATTTCAGGGGGCGGAGAAAATGCACGTTTTTTTATTTCGGGAAATATGTTAAATGATGAAGGTGTTATTATAAATTCACAATTCAAGAGGGGAAGCGTAAGGGCAAATCTAGATTTAGATGCTTGGGACGATAAGCTAAACTTAAAATTCAGTTTGAACGGTACCCAAACCCAGAACTTTAGGTCAGTTACTGATAGCAGAGCATTTCCTTATGGGGCAGGACCTATTTTTAATGCGCTTTTTGCTGAACCGATAGTGCCCACTTTAGATTTTTCTGGTTTTACTGGTGAAGGCATACAATTTGTTAACCCCTATTTAGAAGTTACCGAACAGGATGATAGGGATTTTTTGACAAACATACTGGGGAATGTTGAGGGTACCCTGAAAATAACAGACAACTTGTCCTATACATTTAATGGAGGCCTAAACTTTAGGCTAAGAACTAGAGATATTTTTACGCCATCAACTGTAGCAGGTGGTTTATTGTCAAATGCCGTCGGTTCCTCAGGAAATAGTAGGGCATACGACTATATTGTAAGCAACTATTTGACCTACACCGACCAATTTGGGGAAGACCATGAATTCTCTGCAACCTTAGGGGCGGAGTACAGTGAGTTCAACAACTATGGCACCTCTTTAAATGTAAATGATTTTGATATACAATTATTGGGGTTTGATAACTTTGGAGTTGCCACCGGAATACCAGTTGTAGGCTCCAATCGTTCTCAAAGTACTCTGCAATCCGGTTTTGCAAGGTTTAATTATTCCTTTAAAAATAAATATCTGCTTACGGCAACTATGCGCGCTGATGGTTCCTCGCGTTTTGCAGAAAATGAAAAGTGGGGCTATTTTCCCTCGGCAGCTGTGGGATGGAGGATATCAGAAGAAGAATTTTTGAAGGATAATGCAACCCTTTCCAATTTAAAATTACGTGCTTCTTGGGGGGAAACCGGTAGTCAGGCCATAGCCCCCTATCAGTCACTTTCGAGATATGGCACATCGGTTTATTCTATTGGAAACTCCGCCGGTTTAGCGTACATACCACAAAGCGTTGCCAACCCGAACCTAAAATGGGAAACCACGGAACAAACTAACGTTGGACTTGATTTGGGTCTATTTAGAAACCGAATCAATTTCACCGCTGATTATTTCGTAAAAACTACCAAAGACCTGCTACAGAGCATTCAAATTCCCTCACAGTCAGGTTTTGGAGGTGCATTGGTCAATTTTGGGAGTATAGAGAACAAGGGTATTGAACTAAATCTCGATGCATTGTTGGTGAACTCTAATAATTTTCAATGGAACAGCTCTCTTAATTACACTTCGTATAATACTGAAATATTGGAGTTGGGCGGCGCCGAAGAAATTTTTGGTCCTGGTATGGGTGTAAATGTCTATGGCAGCGGACACATTTACAGACCGGGAGAACAATTCGGCCGGTTCTTTGGTTTGAATGCCATTGGCCTGATTCAGGAAAGTGACTTTGACGGTGATGGGAATCCTACCTTTGCTGTTTTTAGAAACGACACCCAACTGGGGCATTGGAAATTTGAAGATGTTGATGGTGATGGGGTTATTACCAATGAAGACAGAAAAGTTATTGGGAATCCAAATCCAGATTTCTTATTTGGATGGAACAACGATTTTACTTATAAAAATTTGACCTTGAACGTTTTTGTTCAAGGATCTATCGGCAATGATTTATACAATCCGATACGAACGACATTAAGTTCTGGTTTATTCGGCAACGAATCTTACAGAAATCAATCTGTTGAGTGGTACGAAAACCGGTGGACACCAGAAAACCCAACCAATGACATTAGGTTCCCATCAATAAATTCAACTATTCCAGCAGTCGCAAACTATATGGTTGAAGATGGAAGCTACATTAGGTTGAGGAACATATCATTGAGATATAATGTTCCCTTGCCTGATAATATAGGAATAAACGGTCTTCAAGTCTTTGCGACAGGTACAAATCTGGTCACCATAACAGACTATAGCGGATTTGATCCAGAGGTGAATTCTTTGGATGCTGATACCTTAAGAGCCAGCAATGGTGGTTTAGCACCGGGAGTGGATCTGGCGGCCTATCCAAGACCTAAAACATTCACTTTTGGTATTAATCTATCATTTTAAAATTTAATAAAGATATAATTATGAAAAAAATTATAATATCCATAGCGACGACCTTATTCCTTTTTGGATGTGAACCGCTTGAAGAAGTGCCTTTTTCGTTTTTATCGGTAGAAAACCTTTACCAAAACGAAAATGATGTAGATGCAGCACTTTTTGGTGTATATAGTACAATGAACGAAGGCATAGACGAACTTTGGTATTTTTTGGCTACTTCGGGTGCGGGTGAGAGTGTTGTGGTCCGTCTCAAGGGCGATGGAAACCAAGGTCAACTTTCCGCATTGGATTTTCAACCGACAACAGCACATGGTGTTTGGTGGAGCCATTTTTACAGGGGCATCAATAGGGCCAACACCGTGATTTCGGAGGTGTCTAGCGTAGGATTGGAACCAAGTGTTGAAGAGGAAAAAATAGCAGAAGCTAGATTTTTAAGGGCTTGGTACTATTTCAATCTGGTCAAATGGTTTGGCGGTGTACCACTACAACTTGAAGCGACTAAAGATTTTTCAGATGAAACTGTAAAAAAGTCTAGAAGCTCAATCGAAGAAGTATATAATGTCATTATAGATGATTTAGAATATGCAGAAAGCAGACTTCCTGAAAGTTGGGACAATCCGAACCTTGGTCGAGCTACTTCATGGGCAGCTAAGGCCTATTTAGGTAAAGTCTACCTTAATATGGCAGGCAAACCCTTAGAGCAAAATGCAATGCATGCAATGGCGGTCTCAAAATTTCAAGAAATTGTAAATGATGGACCGTATTCATTGCAGATGAATTTTGCAGATATTTTTTCAGTAGATAACGAATTTAATTCTGAAATCATTTTCGCACGGCCAAATATTGCGCAAAGTGGTGCCGGTAGCGTATTAAACTTTTTCGCAGGAGTTCCTTTGTCCCCTTTTGCATTCAATGGTGGACAATATCAATTTGGTTTTACAGAATCTTTTTATAATTCTTTTCCGGATAACGATTTGAGGAGAGACGTTACGCTATTGTATTCATACGTTAACACTAATGGTAACACGATTGTATATAACGACCCAAATAATCCGGATAATGCTCGTTTTGGGGGTTATAATGATCCAAAAGGCATTGGATTTGGTAAATTATTGGATACAAGTGGTGCATATACTAATCCGTTTCAGCATGGTAATGATTTTATATTCATGCGCTATGGTGATATTTTATTAATGCTTGCAGAAGCTCTGAACGAAAGTGGAAGTTCATCTGAGGCTTTGCCCTTTATAAACCAAATAAGGAACCGAGCAGGTTTGGATGATGTTATTACAACAAGTCAATTAGAGTTGAGGGAAATCATAAAACAAGAAAGAAAATGGGAATTGGCAGGTGAGTTTACTGAGTATCCAGATTTACAGAGATGGGGTGATATTGAACAATCGCTTCAGAATAACGAGGATGGCCAGTTTTTTGGAACGGTCTACGACCCAAAATTAGAATTGTTGCCCATTCCACAATCACAGTTGGACGCAAATGAGAATTTAGTGCAAAATCCAGGATATTAATATTGTTTGTTTAGTATGTAGTGGGCGAAGTCAAAAGCACTTCGCCCATTTTTTGCAATCAAATTACACTAATTCATATTGTCGCGGTAATCTATATAAAATTACGGTGGTCAATATACCTTAAATCAGTTGGTATGAAATTGACACAGAATACATTTTCATGTTTAATCATTAAGATAGCAATACTTTGCTTTGGGTTCAACCACATAACTGCGAACACTTTGCCACAAGAAGACTTGCTTAATCCAAAAGAACTTCGCGTAGAATATTTGGAAAACCCAATGGGTATTACAGTACTAAGCCCCAGGTTCAGTTGGCTTCTTGAAGGAAATGGGAGAAATAGATCCCAATTGGCCTATCAAATTCTTGTTTCATCTTCAAAGAAAATGTTGGAAGAGGACCAAGGCAATATTTGGGATAGTGGAAAAGTAAGTTCATATGAAACGAACCAAGTAGTCTTTGCGGGAGATGAACTTATTTCAAATACCGACTACTTTTGGAAAGTGAAAATTTGGGACGAATCCAATCAAGAATCCGAATGGAGCGAACCTGGTCACTGGTCTATGGGCCTTCTTAATTTTTCCGATTGGCATGGACAGTTCATCAGTCATGATGTGGGTTATGACACTACGGATAAATACGATAGCCTTTATCTTCCCCCGGCCAGATATCTCAGAAAGTCCTTTCAGATAACAAAGAAAATAAAAAGGGCGACGGTATATTCCACTGCACTTGGACTTTATGAGCTAAGGCTCAATGGCGAGAAAGTAGGCGATGATTACTTTGCACCCGGCTGGACGGATTATGACGAACGCCTGTACTACCAAACTTATGATATAACACATTCCATAAAGCAAGGGGATAATGCCATTGGTGCCGTAATCGCTGATGGATGGTATGCCGGTTATATAGGCTATGCCTTATTGGTACGGTTGGATAAGGTGCGGGAATTTTACGGGGTGAACCCCTCTTTTATGGGGCAATTGCATATTCAATACGAAGACGGTACTGAAGAAGTGTTGGCAACAGATTCAACATGGAAATCCAATGAAGGGCCCGTTCGCGAGGCGGATATTTTGATGGGGGAAAAGTACGATGCCAGATTGGAGCATTCGGGTTGGGATACTCCCGGTTATGATGACCAAGGTTGGAAAACCCCAAAGGTATACACCTATCCAGATGGAAAACTTGAGGCACACCCAAGTAGTTTAATAAAGAATATTGAGCGATTGAGACCGGTTAAAATGAGCGAACCAGAACCTGGAACTTATATTTTTGATTTAGGAAAGAATTTTGCCGGTATTGCAGAATTAAAAGTGGAAGGCCCAGCTGGGACCGAAGTTCGTTTGCGTTTTGGAGAAATTTTAAAACAAGACGGGAATATACAGACCGAGAACCTTCGCCTGGCCAGAGCTACCGACACCTATATTCTAAAAGGGGAAGGGGTCGAGGTTTGGCAGCCAAAGTTCACCTACCATGGTTTTCAATATGTTGAGGTTACAGGATATCCTGGAAAGCCCAGCTTGGACGCTATCACAGGTATAGTTTTGAGTTCTATTAAAACGGATGCCAGTACGTTCAAGACCTCCAATGAAATGAACAATACGCTATATGAGAACATAAAGACAACACAGGAGGCTAATTTTTTTGACATTCCTACGGATTGTCCCCAACGTGATGAACGTTTGGGTTGGACGGGCGACGCACAGACCTATATGCGTTCCGCGACCTACAATGCTGATGTGGCAAGTTTTATGACCAAATTCTTGGTTGATCTTGACGATGCCCAGCGCTGGTATGGAGCCTATCCAAATTTTGCGCCTTTTCCCTACTCTAGGCCCGATCAGTATTCCCCTGCATGGATGGATGCAGGCATCATCATACCCTACAACATGTACAAGGTCTATAATGACAAGCGTATATTGGAATTTATGTACAACGGCATGGAAAAGTTCATGGAGTTTCAAGCTGATGCAAGTACGAACTTTATACGACCTGGTGGAGGAAATAATTGGGGCGATTGGCTTGCGGTGGATGAAGAGACCAGTAAAGGGTACATTGGTGCATCCTTCTATGGGTATGATGCCAAGTTAATGGCAGAAATTGCAGAAGTATTGGGTCGTAAGCAAGATGCCCAAAAATACCGCGATCTGTTTGAAAATATTAAAAAGGCATTTTCTGAAAAATACATTTTGCCAGATGGCAGAACTACCGAAGATACACAGACCACCTATGCCCTTGCCCTGTATTTTGACCTATTCCCGGAAAATTTGGCGGAGAAAGGAGCAGCAAGATTGGCAGAAAAAATCGAGAAAAATAGTTTCAAATTCTCGAGTGGGTTCCTAGGGACAAAACATGTGATGTTGGCCCTATCCAAATATGGGTATCACGATTTGGCCTACAAGCTATTCAAACAAACGGAGTATCCCAGTTGGGGGTATTCAGTGGAAAATGGCAGTACTTCCATTTGGGAACGCTGGAATAGCTACACCAAAAATGATGGAGAAAATTCCGATCTAAATGCAAAGATGAATTCTTTCAGCCATTACGCTTTTGGCTCCGTAGCCGAGTGGATGTTCCTGCATGCCGCAGGTATCGGTACGGAGGATGGCGGCTATCGAAACATTCGGATAAAACCTGACATAAGCAAGGAAGTCGATTTTATAAATGGAAGTTACAAGAGCATCAATGGCACCATAACTTCATCTTGGAAATGGCAAGGGAACAAGGTTATAATGACCGTAAACATTCCAGTGAATACGAAAGCAAAAGTCCATATCCCTATTGAGAATATTTCTGATTTAAGGGAGGGAAATAAAAAAATAGCCAAAGTACCTTCAATTAAAGTTGTAACAACAAATGAAAAAGAAGCTATTTTGGAAATTGGATCAGGAACGTATTCCTTTAGCTTTAAATATGCACCCTAATCTCATATCTATGTTCGGTAGGCATTTGTTGGTTGCACTTTTAATACAACTATGCGCTTCAAGTTGCGAAAAACAAACTGATGTATCGATTTTGCACGTTGTTGATTTGTGCAGCCTTTGTGATGTACCACTTTCATTTAGTTGGGATGTACAATCGCCTACTAAAAATGAACAAAAGGCATATCAAATTGTTGTGTATTCTGAACCGGAAAATATGTCAAATGCGATTTTTGATTCTGGGAAGATAGAAAGTGAGCAGCAACTTCATATACCCTATTCTGGAAATTCTTTGAAAGGGGGTATAAGGTATTACTCCAAGGTCCGGATATGGGACAAAAACAATAAAATTTCAGATTGGAGCAAGGAAAGTGTGATAATAGCACGGCTCAACCACTCCAAGGATTGGAAGGCGAAATGGATTACCTATAATTATGCAAAAGATTCGGCTTTGCCTCTTTTTCGAAAGGAGTTTCAATTGGATATTGAAAAAGAAATAGATTATGCAAGACTTTATGTGGCTGCCCCCGGTTTTTTTGAGGCGTATTTGAATGGAGAAAAAATTGGGGATCATGTATTGGACCCAGCACAGACAAACTATGAAGATTACACCTTTTATACGGGTCTGAATATTGCCAAGGAACAACTTGAAGAACTAAACGTTTTGGGGATTATGTTGGGCAATGGTTGGTACAATCAGAATGTAGTTTGGAACGACTCCATGATTTATGGGCAACCTGTGTTTTCAGCAGAGCTTGAAGTTTATTTTAAAGATGGTTCAAAAAAAATTATCATTTCGGATAATTCATGGAAATGGAAACCAGGACCTATTACTTTTTCAAATATATACGCTGGAGAATTTTACGATTCCCGTAAAGAAGCTGACGATTGGTTTGCATACACTCCCAACACATCATGGGAAAATGCCCTTATTGGTATAGAGCATCCTACCAAGTTAGTTGAACAATTTGCGGAACCCATAAAAGTTATGGATTCCATCTATCCAAAAGCAATAATCTCGCAGCCTGATGGTACCTATATTTTTGATTTTGGTCAAAATTTTACCGGATGGAACCGATTAAAAATCGACGGGGAGCCGGGACAGGAGATAACCATTCGGATGGCAGAAGAATTGAGTGAAGATGGACGAATGGATTTTAGATCTACTGGGGTAAGTGCTACCAAGGTAATTCAGACGGAAAAATACATATGTAAGGGTGGCGATTCCTTGGAAATTTGGGAACCCCGTTTTACATATCATGGTTTCAGATATGCTGAAGTTGGAGGATTGGATAAAACTCCAACAAAAGACTTGTTGACTGGAATGGTAATTTATTCAGCCATGGAAAATACCGGTAAACTGAATACCTCAGAATCAAATGTCAATAAATTACATGAATTAACTGTACACACGCTAAGGGGCAATCTACAGGGTATCCCTACGGACTGTCCCCATCGCGAAAAATGTGGTTGGACAGGAGACTCACATGCCATGGCAAAAACCTTGATGTATAATTACAACGCCAAGAAGTTCTTGACCAAATATTTATTTGATATGCGTTCTTCTGGCCGTGAAGAAAAAAAGGAACTTTACTTTGGAACTGACTTTCACGACAGGAGCATGGTTACAAAACCAAAAGGTATTACAACCATGATAGCCCCAGGAAGAAGGACTAGTGGAACAGCAAGCCCGGACTGGGGCACCGCCGTAGTTCAAATTCCATGGTATTTGTATGTGCACTATGGCGATGATAGTGTTTTAAAAGAGTTTTACAATGATATGAAAATTTGGGTGGATTTTGTCCATTCCAAAAAGGAGGACGGTATTATTGTTCACGGACTTGGAGATTGGTGTCCGCCAGGAGGCAATGTAAATATTGATTGCCCTGTTCCTATAAGCTCCACGGCGTTTCACATTTTGGATGTTGATATTTTAAGTAAAACGGCAAAAATTCTGGGATTCTCTTCGGATGAAATAAAGTACACCCAAATGAAAAATGAACTTTCCGAAGCTTTTAATAATGCTTTTCTCGACAAAGGCACGCTTTCCTATGGTAGCCAGACGGCTAATTGTTTAGCGCTGGACATTGGTATAGTGCCAAAATCATATCGAAAAGATGTTGCCGCCAGTATTGTTTTGGATAGTCATGAAAATTATAATGGCTTTATTAATACGGGCATTTTTGGGATTGCAAGAATTTTTAAAGTACTTTCTGAAAATGGACTTGAGAAGGAGGCATATGACCTACTGGTGAAAAAGGGAAATAACAGCTTTGAACCCATGTGGGATCACTACAACGCAACAACCCTTTGGGAGGTGCTTCCAACAACTATTGATGAAACAGGTTCAGATATTTTTGAAACGCTTGCTAAAAAAAGTCATAGTCACCCCATGCAAGGAGGTTTTGATGCTTGGTTTTTCTCAGGAATCGCAGGTATCAATCCAACAATTGAAGATCCAGGTTTCAAAAGCATTGTATTCAAACCATATTTGACCCAATACATTGAAAATTCTGATATTTCTTATAAATCTGCGTTTGGAACCATAAAAAGTAGGTGGACTCATCAAAAAGATGCCTTCATATGGAACGTTACAATCCCAAATAATTGTAATGGGAGCATTTATGTGCCAAATTATGGTAAAGCCGTTTATATAACCAACAATGGAAAGCCAGTTGATGACATAACAAATGAAAATGGATTTTCATATATAGGAGATTTTGGTTCTGGCACTTATAACATTGTCGTAAAGAATAGGGTTTCAGGATAACTCATCTCGTTTATTGCAATTAAAAATATAGACATGAAAAAAGGATTGTTTTTGTTTGTTTTGGCAGCTATTATTGCTCAAGTTTCATGTAAAAACCAATCAAGTAAAATCCCCCAACATAAGAATAAACCCAATCTCTTGATTGTACTTTCCGATCAACATAGTTATGATATGCTTGGTGCTTATGGGAACAACCAGGTGATTACGCCAAATCTGGACCATTTTGCCTCGGAAGGTATCCGCTTTGACATGGCCTTTTCCAACCAGCCTGTTTGTACGCCCTTTAGAGGGATGTTGCTCAGTGGCATGCACCCTTTGAAGAATGGTGCTTTTGTTAACGACAAACCTTTGCTGCCCAATAAGACTGAATTACTTGCCGAAGTATTGAAAGCCAATGGATACCAGACTGCCTATGTTGGAAAGTGGCACCTGCTAGGTGGAAATCGCGAAAGGCCCATACCCAGCGAAATGCGCTATGGTTTTGATACTGTACTTACCAATAATTGCCATGTGGATTTTAGGCCCGGAAAAGCATTTTTTTGGAATGCTGAGGGAAACAAGGAATATTTTGACAAGTGGGAGGTTTATGGACAAACGGATCAGGCAATGCAATTGTTGGATAATTTTAATAAGGATAAACCCTTTGCCCTAATTGTCTCCTGGCATCCACCCCATGATTGGGGAAAGTTCGAAGGGGATGACGGGAAAATGCATTACCGGTATGATACTTTAGAAGAACTCATGGAGCTCTATGAAAGGGATTCGATTCAAGTTAGGCCAGATTTGAAGTCCTCACCAGATAGAAGGCGCATGTACCATGGTCATATGGCAATGATTTCAGGTGTTGATAGGGCGTTTGGCCAACTTATGGACAAGCTCGATAAAATTGGGGCGACAGAGAATACGTTGACCATATTTTCCGCAGACCATGGTGATATGTTGGAATCTTTCGGAGCGCGCCTTCCCAAACAATACCCTCATGATTATTCTGCCCGTATACCATTGATGATGCGATATCCCCAAAAACTTAAAAAAGGGGCTACAACCAGTTTGCTGATAGGCACCTTGGATTTTATGCCTACCATTCTAGGTTTAATGGACATTGAGACCCAACAAGACTATGACGGTGTAAACCTTGCAACCGCTATTCTAAATGGGGACGAGCATGCACAGCAGTTTATACCCACGTGGGTATATAGGACGGGGGATAACACAAATGAGGATTGGCGAGGCGTGGTCACCAAAGATTTCTCTTTTGCATATGGTGGTGCGGATGAGCCGGATATGTCTTCGTTATCCAACGTGCTTTTTGATAGAAAGAATGATCCGTACCAAAGCAACAATCTTTTCTGGGATACAAATTACGCTCAGGTCAAGGACAGCCTAATACTGCTGACCCAGAAATGGATGAAGGAGTATGAAGACACCTTTTACACAGCGAGTGATTTCAAAAGGGTAGAACCCAAGGAAGGCTGGGCTCAAAATCGGGTTAAAAGCCCGTTTGAATTGTTTCGGGAAAATCGCAAAGGAGGTGACCTTCCTTAGATCATAACTTCACTTATTTGAAAATAAGGTTGTACGTTGGTGTAATTCTGTATATCGCCCATAATTTCGTCTAAATAGGGTTCAAATGCCTTGTGCATCTCATCCACGGAGTCAAAATATAGGTGTCCCATGGCCATAAAAGGACTCTCTGAGTCTCTTTCAAAAGCACTTACCCCTTTTTCCACGGCAGAGTGTTTCATAGCGTCTCCCAATAACCTTACCACCATGGGCGTATGGGTATTGCAATAGTATTCCATATTAAAATAGCTGCCTACTTTTTTTGGGTATAGGGCACTCAGTTTGATCATTCCTTTTTTCATAAATCAAATTCTAATGGGTGTTGTACTATTTTCTAGTCTTTTTGTTCTTTTCGGAAGCCATATAGGATAGGTGGCCAGTTGACTCCTTTCCAAGGATTTTATGGCGCACTTTGGGGATTTCTGCCCTATGCATTTCAATTATTTCGCTGTAGACTTGATTGTTGATTTCATTATGCCACTCTTCGGCATCTTTGGTGTGGTCATAAAATTCTTCGGAACCATCATTATATTGAATAAAGCGATAGTTTTCCGATACCATGGCGTAATTGCCGGGACCAAAACTGGTTCTTGAGTAATGCGGCCAATCAATTTCAGTATTTTGTAGTAAGGGAATCAGTGAATTTCCTTCATGGCTTGAATCTGGTTCAAGGCTGCACAACTCCAGTAATGTGGGATAAATATCCAATAACTGAACGGGTTTCTTGCATACTTTCCCTTCGGGAATGCCTGGCCCCATGATGATCAAGGGAACCCGTGTGCCGTCTTCCCAAAGGCTACGTTTGGCGTGACGTTCTTTTTCACCGACATGGAACCCATGGTCGCTGAACAGAACTACATACGTATTTTCTCCATAAGCCCCTTCATCCAACGCAGTGAGAACGCGCCCTACCTGTTCATCCACAAAGCTTACGCAAGCCAGATAAGATTGCACTAGAGGCTTCCATTCATCATTGTTCAAAACCCATTCGTGGGTGGGGGATACATGCTCTAACCGAGTAATATCTGAACCATAGGATGATATATCCTTCAAATCTCCCGATATGGTTTTTGGAAGCTCAAGTGATTCCAAGGGGTACATATCAAACCATTTTTGTGGGACAAATTGCGGCACGTGTGGGCGGTAATAACCAACGCCCATCCAGAACGGTTGATTGCGTTTCGCAGTCAGTTGTTCCTCGGCCCAACCCGCAATTTTATAATCAGGCATTTGGTCATCGCTTTCCGGATAAACGCCCCAATCCCAGAGCGGATGTCCGGGAAATGTCCTTATTTTTTCTTTGGGCATTGGGCCAAATCCTCCAAATTGCCCTGCATAATTTGGAATGTGGGTTTCATTGATTCCTTCTCCATTATGAAGTAGTTTTCCCGCCCCAAAGACATTGTAGCCTTCCATTTGAAATCGTTTTGGCATCACGATATTCTCTTTAGCCACTGGAGAATCGGCAATATCAGGATTTAAAAAATATATACCTGAAGTACTTGGGTATAAAGAGGTCATAATACTTGCACGTGATGGATTGCAAACAGGTGCCTGACACTGGGCATTAGTAAAAAGAACGCCACGACTTGCCAGTCGATCCATATTAGGTGTTATAGCTTGAGGATGCCCTCCCAAAACTCCAATCCAATCGTTGAGATCATCCACGGCAATAAGCAAGACATTTGGTTTTTTAGGCTCATTTGACTTTTCAGTCTTCTTATGTGAATTGCATGCCCCTAGCAAAAACAAAATGGCGATAACTGGTGTGATAAATATTTTCTTTCTCATTTCAGATTTTTATGGACTCATACTTCGATCACTTATTTTGGCTATTCTTAATAATCTTAAAATAAAGAAAACATTCCGAGTCTTGCATCCTGTACCATACTGCAATAAACTACTATTCCAAATAGGAAGCACAAATGGTATTCAGCAGCATGGTACAGGACGCTTTTTCGAGTAGATATTGTTACCATTATTAATTGGATTTAAAATACATAAAAACAACTTTTGAAATGAATAAAAGAAACTTTTTGATCGTCTTTATTGTAACTATAGCTACTGCAGGTTTTTATTCTTTTAGCAAACATAAAAAAGCGTTGTACACAGATTCGACCTTTGAACAAGAAGGCAAAAACAAAGGAGAAGAGATTTTTAACACCTATGTCGGGGAATGTTTGGCAACAATGGAAGCAATAGCACAAAGATATTCGGAGGAAGGAGTTGCTGTAGTATCTTTTGTTCCCGGAGAAAAAACCGAATCTTGGAATTCAAGAATGCGGGTGGTGGGGACATTAAGTACGGAAACACACAATTTTTTGGCGGTAGCATGTGCAAAGTCTGCAGAAATGGCATTAACCCTTGAGAATTCCGGCACTGGTATCAGGCAACCTTTAATTGGCGAGTTAGGCTACAAAGGTGGAGTAATTAAGAAAGTAAAATGTGGTTATTTGATTGCAAGTTTCTCTGGTGCCCCAGCAGAAATCGATGCTGAAATTTCAGCAGCAGGAGTTGACTTTCTTTCTAAGTACTACTGATGCAATTATTACACTATCTTGTAGCACATAAAAATTCGAAGAATATCAAGATGATTTTTATACCGACCGAGGACTAACGGTTCGATGTTTTGGGAGACTGTTGTAAAGTAGGTCCTAAAAACCTGTAATCTCTTTTAGTTTTTTAAAAAAAGCTCTCTTTCTAAAAGAATTGATGCCCCAGTCAACGGGAATACTCTGAAAACCGTCCTCAAACCCTTCACCGCTCATTCTATAGTCAAAATAACCCCATGATGTATAGGATTCAATGGCTGATTTAAAGTTGTAATCATCCGCATCAAAATTGAAATGGTCATCTTCATTAAACAAGATAGGCTGACCACTATACCCGGTTACGTTTTTAGTTTTTCTCACCATTTTGGTAATCCCCGAAGGTTCATCAACACCATTTCCATGAATGAGAACAAAATCTGAAAGTTGCAATACATTTTGTCGGGGAATTACACCACCTCCGTAACTTGTTCCGACCAACAGATTTTCACCTCCTAATTTCTTTGCTCTTTGAACTAGTTCGTGAACTCTTGAACAGGTAAGGACCTCATGGTCATAGGGGCCATTGCATTCATTGTTTATTTCAATGAGAATATTCTGATAGCCCTTTTCGAGAATCCAGCGGGTGATGTTATCCGTGGCATTCAATATTGCTTTTTCATCTTCCAAATATTGATCTTGCCCAAAATAAAAGTACCCCAGTATTACAACCATGCCCAACTCATTGGCCCGGTCTAAAATTTGTGTTAACCTTTTGATGTAAGCAGGACGAAGATTTCCTTTTTCGTCAAAACTTGAATTAATCCATCCGTGGTTCCCATACCCCAAAGGACTGCCACCTTGGAGATTTAAAGAAAAGGCCAAAAGGCCATGCTTTTTCCAATCCTCCATTGCGGAAACAAACTCATCGGTGTTGCGGTCTGCATCCCATTTTTGTGTATCGGGATATCCAAAGTTTTTGACTGTTTCAGGATTTAGGTCATCAAATATCCCTTGAACCATTCTAGAGTTCATCAGAAGCCCCTCAATTTTATTGCCTTCCCAATACCGGTCTTTGTATGTTAATTCTCCATTGATATAAAATTGATTACCTTTTATGTGAACTGTGGTTTTATTATATGGTTGGGCATGGGAAATTCCTAAAAATAAGGAGGAAATCAACAGTAAGGTTTCTGGAATAAACTTCATGGCCATCTTCATTATTTTAATTATCTAAAGAAACAAATTATGTTTGAATATACTGTCCTGTTCCATACTGCTCAAAAAAAATGTTTTCGAGAGCAGGTAACCGCAGGATAGATAAGATCTGAAATTATGGTAATCTTGGATAGGATAGAGTTTAGTTAGCTTTATTGATATAGTTAGTGATGAGTCAGAGGGTAATTTTAAAATTACCCTCTATTTTGTAGCTAGCTATAAATTTAATCCAAGTAGACTTTAATCGGATGTCCCTAAGCTCAACCTTCATAGGTGGCCCAACATATATCTTAACTTCTTTCTTACCGGACATGTTGCTGTTTGTCGTATTATGTTCAGTTACATTGCTCATTAAATCGCAATTGACTATTAAAAGAACTAGATTGCAACTATCTTTTTTTACGTACGTCTGTAATGACTTACTGCCCAACGATTTGGAAACTTCCCTATTTTTCCAAGAGTTTTTTTGAATATTGGCTGCAAAAGAACTTTTTTTTCGGAATTGCTTGGTCGATTCATATTAACTTTTCACTTTTATACGCTAAAGTGTTCTTGTTTTCTCTCTTAAAAATTTTCCCGGGTATAGTTGTTTTTTCCATCGATATCGACTTGGTATCCTTTTAATGTATCTAATTGTATATATGGACTCACTCCGATAATTTATTCCACTATTACCGTCCTCACTGATGCGGTATTCCAATTTTAGTTCAAATTTACAGGGTTCGCCACCCTGCCAAATAATGAACGTATTTTTACTTAGCAGTGTTTCTGGTGTTAGTATGCCAGTGAGGTTGCCATTTTCCAAACTCCAGTAATTGGGGTTACCTTTCCAATCATTTAAGGTTTCACCATCAAAAATGGAAATGAACCCATCATTTTTAGATGATGACTCTACAGATTTGGTATTTGTTGGATTATTATTTTTACATGCAATCAATCCAATCAGTAGAAAAATAAGAACTACAATCGATGTGGTTTTAAGATTACCAATTCTTATATTTAATTTTTTTCCTACTATTATTCGGACAACATATCATTAAATGGTTTATTTCTAACTTCTTTATCAGCCTTATAATTCTCATTGAAAGTAGGCCAATATTTTTTTCAACATTTTTTTTTAAGCCAACCCATTTAGTTTTTAAATAATTTATCCTTCAATTCAGGCATTTGGGAAGCTAAGTTTTTTTTCATAGGAATCTTTCTGTATGCTATAGAGACAAAGTCTTCCGTTCGAATCAAAGATTAATTTATAACTTCCCTTTCAACGGCAGGATGGGGGGTAAGGGAATATGGCTCAAGAGGATTGTTGCAAATGACATTGAATGGATAATGCCAGCAATGGGTTGTTTTGGAGTGGCTTTTGTCAATATTCCTCACATCGGATAAAAGCGGCAAAACACTTTGACCGTCTAAGCAATTTTTTTTCGATAAGGGTATTGGTGTCATAATTTGCAGCATCCAAGAGGGTAGGTTAGATGTCCGCACAATCTACAGGAACATCAACCTATTGCCCGGCCTTGGATTTTCCTTTCCAGCAAAAATAGCAAGGGCACCCTGATTTCACCTCCTGTTAAACAGGCTTTTCCTCCTAGAAATGGGTATTGTCCGTGCCATCTCCCTTGGGGTCACTTTAGCGTCTATGCCTCCATTGTTCACATAATAACAATCAAAGTATTTTCTTCCAATCCTGTTTGATTGAGTTTTCCATAATCTGCCCAACTGAGCGGTTTATGCTTTTAATTATTGATGCGTAAACTGTGCCTTTGTGGCCGTTCCATCCTTTCGAAGCCTTGCCATCAAAATATTCCACTTCATTTTCTTTTCCTTGGAAGGGGGAATGAACTGCGAAGTGGGAAAAATATAATTAAAAGGGTTCGTATTTTATGGTGGCTCTTTTCTCTATAAAATTAAGGGCTTGTGCAGTTAAGTCATCTGTAAGATATTCCTCATTTGTCTCCACTCCAGAATTATCGTTTTCCGATTTAGCCTGCGGCATTTTTGGAAACCACTTCTTGACTTTATTGTTCCACTGCTCCTTCCAATTGTAATATACCGAACCACCGGCATCAAACCAGGCCAGAGGCTCGAAACCTTGGTCTTTAGGTTGGTAGCCTTTTGGCTCTAAAACCACCAATATGACATTTTCCAATAAACACAGAAAGGTAATCCCGGAGCACCTCCGCCAAAGAAAGTTCATCCCTGCCGGCATGATGCTTAAGGTCTGTAGGTACAGCAGAATTTGAAGTCCCATTGGTCAAAGCCTGTTCAATTAAAATATTGTCTCTATGCAATAATATATCATGGGCAAAATAGCCTTCTGGAGTGGTTGGATTTTGTGTGTAATATGTTTCCCGCGATGGCATTGCGGTAGTAAAACCCAGCCTTCCGGCATATTTACCTGTCATGATAATTGACCGGGTAGGGGAGCACAATTGATTAGCGTAAGCTTGGGAGAAGGCGGTGCCTTCATAAATCAAGAAATCAATATGGGTTGTCTCATAAAACATTTTAGATGGTTTAACGCCGGTAAATTTTTGGCCATAGGCTTGGGAGTCCATAATGCCGTAGTCATCGGCAAGGATAAATACGATATTTGGGCGTTTATTGGACATCGCTATTTCTTGCTCAAATTTCGAATTGCATCCCATTAGAATTACAACACCTACACTAATGCCAGAAACTGTTTTTTTACTTAAAAACCTTGTCTCATTCTGAATAGATATAGTTCGCCCTTCTGTTTGGTGCATTGTCGCCAGCAGTAAAAAAATCGTAAATGATTTCCAGTTTTGGTGGATTGTCTATCCAGTGGAATTCAAAATTTAAATGGTTATCCTTGGGGAAATGGGCTCTTGGTATTGAAAACATCAGTTGGTTTTCTTGAATTGAATATGGCGTTTCGCCACTATTTTTCCATCCCTTTCTTGGATGGAACTTTTTGATGGTGGTTTTTCCATCTGTCATCAACTCTTGATTTATCAAAAGATCATACCCTTCCCAACCGGTGGCCTTGTTACGGTCAGCATCAATGAATAACAACATCCAGTTTTGATTTTCTGGTTTGGTAATGGGATTTAGGGTCTTTGCATAGAAATAAACTTGGCTTTCGTCCCTTGCCACTTTTGTTTCGACAATATCGTTCCTTCCTTTAGTATTGATATAGGGTCCGGCAGCACCCTGTTTTTGACTATTCCTGTGTGCGGTATCACCTATGTAATCGTAAAAAGTTATTTCCACTTCATTCCATTGATTAAAATCTTCAGCTATATAAATGCTTCTTTTTTCTTTTGGTGTTATAGGTTTGGGCATCCCTTTATACCTCCTGACATTTGCCATCAATTGATAGTAGTAATTATCGGTATGTCCACCTTTCATGGGTTCTATATCCCTGCTATATTCCTGATTGTATTGATCGATAAAGTATACATCGCCTTCCTTCAGCTTTTCCCCCACTTTACCTAAATGCGCACCCGGATAAAAACTCCACTTCTGTAGATCCTTGCTTATATTCTTTCCCATTTGTTGTCTACCCGCCGACCACTCGTTCCATCCTGTGACAAAAACAAATTCAGGATCAACTTGTAAGGCTCTATCCCATTGTTCTTGAAAGAAGAATCCTTTGTCAGTATCCGGGGTAACATCAAACATATTGATTTCTGGCTGATGGAAATGATGAAAGCTGCGACCTATATTGGACAAAGGATGTTGTGCGACGGCAACGGATACCATTTCTTTTTCTTGCGGGTCATTGTGCCAGGCTATGGCTTGCGGAAAATGATCGACCCATGGCCATTCATCCTTTCCTTTTTGATCATACCAGGGCAAAGAGGTCCAGGCCCAACTTTGTTTTAGATTGAAAAAGGACCGTATTTCTTCCGAAAAAGCTATATCGTTAACTTTATTCCTGCCGGGTATTTCATGCTGTCCATACAATAGGAGCGGTTTTCCCTTCCAAAAAAACCAAAGGTCTTGGTACAACTCTTTGGAATAGAATTCATTCCACAGCATATTAACCGAAATTTCGCTGCCCAAAAAAGCAATGTAAGGCGTTTGCTCCCCTTCTTTTCTCATTGAGGCAAAAACCTCGCATATTTTAAGATATGTCTCCGGATAGGTTTTGTTATTTGTCACATCCATAATGATGACATCTATACCTGCATCCATCAATTGATACGCATGCTTGCGAATGGCCCACGCTTCGTGGTTTAGGTAATATCCAATCTCTGGCTCTCCCCAATAGTGGCTGCCATTGCCCCATTGTGGGTTTTTTGGGTTCTTTTTTAAAATTTCGGTTACGTTGAAGGGACCTCGGGCATCGGTATTGTTGTGCGTCATAAAATAAAACATGCCCACATACCGATTTTCTTTAGGGGCACCAACTTCTTTGTAATCGGGCAATTTTCGACCCAGGGCATCGGTGGCAGTCCAGTTTGGATTGCTAACGTTCGATGAGGATTTTAGCTTTTTTTTTTCGATTTTACCCATGTAGCGGATTTCATCCCAACTGTCTATCCCGATTATTGGTTTGTATTGGTCGTACACTTCATCTTCCTGTTCCGTTCCGAAGGCCTGATAGACCTTCCACACGGGTTTTATACCGCTGGGGTCTTCTTTGTCATCTGGAAAACGCCTTAATCCAATGCGCAGCCCGCCTTCTTTTCGGTTATCTTGCCAATTGTGATATTGGAAACCATCGATACCGTCCAGATATTTTATTTTTTTCATGGCATAGGCCATACCAGCAGCCTGCTCTTTTAAGTCTTGATCACTATAGGTAGGTGAGTTGGTACCATTTTCCGAAAGGTAAACGAGGCGTTTCGTCTTTCCTTTGAAAAGTACTTCTGGCTGTTTTACCCAGGCATCCAAAACCTCCGTATTTTTAAAGGTGATAAGTTGGGTGTCAAAATCAAAACTGACTTTTTTGTCCAACCAAGTCTTTGGCTCGCGCAGTGATTCGGGATAGGGGTGATGGGCAATGGCCCACTCAAAGTCACCTTCCTTTTTTGAAAACTGGAGAAGTTGTTCCAAAAGTTCTTTGGAATGGTAGAATTTTGGATTGGAAGTCCAGTTCCAATAATGGGTCAAGGAAATAAATACTTTTGAATTTGGATTGTATTTGCGAGCTATATTGTGGGATATGCGCATGGATTTATGGTAGAGGTCCAAGAACACTAAAGGGGTCTTCTCTCCGGCGTTTGTCCACACCCACCCTGCATCTACTTCATTGTGGATGATATAATGGTGTATTCTCCCATATTTTTTATCAGGTCTACTATATCTGTCCGCTAAGAAATCCAGAACGGCTGCATAATACTGTACCCCTTCAGGGGTGGTTAGGTTAGGCATGCTATAGATTCCGGCAGGATCACAGTCTGGATGCTGCAGAATACGGCCTATCTCTGGATCTTTTGCTTTTGAAGCCTTATCCACCAAAAGTATGGCAGAGACCTCTATACCCCTCTCCGCAGTGGTAAGAAGGGTCTTGTCGTAAGTCTCCACCTGTTTTTTATCAACATAGTATGTCTTGCCCATATATTTAAAGGGCATGTTTTCAGGAGATGGTCCAGAGCGGAAAAAATGGGTGACCCATATATTTACCGTAGCACTGGTGATTCCCAAATCGTCGAGGTCGGAGATGGGTGCTTCTCTGTTGGCACTATACCCACCAAGCCCTTTCTTGGTGGAAGGTTTTACAAAGGAATAGGTATATTTTGGAACGATGGAATCCGCATAATGAGCATGCGAAACCGGTAGGTAATCTTCTCCTTTTTTCTGTACGATCATCCATTTTGAAAGTACTCGGTCTTGATCAAACCCATGGCGCTGAATTGTACGGTCAACGGAAACTTTAAATTCTTCTTTTTCGGATTCAACGGGCATCATGAATTCAAAATTGTCCAATTCAGTGGCATGTTCGTAGGGGCCGATCTCGGCCAAGAATAAATTTCCAGCATTGGCACTCTTTCCCTTTATTTGTACTTTATCATTGGTTACCAAAACATTTAAAATGGAGTTTTGATACTCCTTGTCCAAATAGGATATCAAATTTTTTTCGAGAAGGGCTTCCTGTTTCTTACGAATTTCTTTTTTGGCTTCCAACTCCTTTTCGCGAGCAGTCTGTGGCCTAATCACCAAATCTCTGATCTGAATGTTCAATGCTGGGGCAGCGCCAAAATCCATACGGAGGTAATCCCCTTTTTTGCCCCATTCCTTTAATTCTGCGCTTAAATCGATTTTAAATTCCACCCAGCCTTCTGTTGAACCTACGTCCCTCACAATTTTGGGCTTTAGTCCCTCGTGTTCCGGATAAAAGTGCAATTCGATAAAATCCACTCCCGTTGGGCAAAAGTATTCAAAGGCCAATTGATCATTTGTTATGTTAAGTTTTCCTTTCAGTGGTTTTAGAAAGAGATAGGGGTCCAATCCCGTTGTCTCTATCTCCATTACACCGTCTTCTATCTTAAGTTTTAGATCATGGGTATTTTGAATATTGACGCTCAGGTCAAGTTCTTGACTTTGGGAGAAACCACTCAAGGTCACAAAGAAGGCAATTAAAAATGTATACTTCATAAAAATTTGCAATAAGATTAAAAACCTTGTAAAGGAATTTTTGGTACCTAAACAAGGTTTTTTGTTATTGGTGGATTTTTGGTTTTATTAAATACCTTTTCCCTACCATCCAGGGTTTTGGTTTAAATCGAAGTCTGGAATAATAGAAGTTTCTCCTAGTGGAATTGGAAAAATACGGTATTTGTCATCCCAAGCATTTCGTCTACTAACTACAAACCTTTGATAGGTAAAATCGCCAGGTGCATTCCTGATGATTTCCATTCCGGTAACCAACTTATCGGTCTGGTCTAGAATTTTCCATCTTCTTACGTCAAAAAAGCGGTGTTCTTCCCAAACCAGTTCAACCCTTCTCTCATTCCTCACCCGATCTCTAAACTCATCTTGCGAAAGGCCCAAGGGTAGATTGGGTATCCCAGCACGGGTCCTAACTATGTTTATTGCGTTATAGGCCTCTGTAGTTGGTCCGTTAGCTTCGTTTTCAGCCTCTGCAAGATTTAGGTAAAGTTCCGCTAAACGAAATTTTTTGAATCTAGCCGGTGATCCTTGTCCAGCCTGTATTTTTGGATTGTAGAACTTTCTCAAATAGTAGCCCGTGTGCGTGTTTTTACGATTGGGTGGCGTTTTGATCAACTGGTCTGATCCACCAATATAGGTTTCTACCGTGTGAATGTTGCCCTGTATATTGTCCCATTGAGCACCATTGTACCAAACAGTAGCATAAAAACGGGGGTCACGCCCTTCATACGGGTTGTTTGGGTCGTAGCCAGATGCTAAATTTATTATAGGGTTTAGGTGATCTTCGTCGCTGTATCCTAAGATAGCAGGTTCTCCGGTGGCTACCATTTCATAGCTATCTACCAATTCTTGAGAAGGGGCGGATCCAGTCTTAAATTGACCTGGTTGACTGGGCAGGGCATTGATAATCGTAAATGTTCCTGGTGACCCATCCTTTATCTCAAAAATAGTTTCGCGATCCCTTGGGCTAGGATTCATGTCTGATTGCGAATAAAAATACTCTTCATAATCAGGAAACAATTCATATTCATTGCCTGCAGTCAAAGCCGCTATTGCTTCTTTAGAGCCCGTTGCGGCAGCCTGCCACTTACCGTTATCATTGCTATCGTTCCATAAAGGGCTGGCGTTGTAAATTAATGCGTGTGAAATAATAGCATGGCCTACTGCTTTTGTAAACCTACCTCGTTCTTGTTCTTCCGTAATACGGATAGGCAATTCAGGGATTGCTATTGCTTCTCGGCATTCATTCACAATAAAATCGACACATTCTTGGAAAGATGGTCTTACCAAAGCGGTGTAGTCTGTAGTGGTATTAAAAGCCTCCGTTACAATAGGCATTGGTCCGTACTTTTTAATCATTTCTAAGTAATAAAATGCCCTAAGTAATTTGGCCTCTGCCGTAAATCTGCCGCGATTTCTTGTATTAGGAATATTTGCCATTTCAACATTTGCTAAAAAAACATTTGCATCCCGGATACCTCCCCAAAAAGTTTGGTATCGTTTAACTGCAACATCATGGCCATTTTGTTCCAAAGGATCATAACTTGGTGTTAACGATCCCGTGTTCCAATTGAAGCTAATGTTACTGGGTTCGTTCCCTACATCCGAATCTTCTGCCTCATCCGAGCAACCTGCCAAATAGGCCCAGAATTGATATTTGTAAAAATACTTTGGAATATTACCATAGACCCTATTTAAAAATGCTTCGGTTTGTTGCTCATTCTGAAAGACATCGTCTAAATTGGTTCTTCCATCTGGCGTAATGTCTAAGGCATCAGCATCACAGCCTAGAATAAATAAAGTGAGCAGTGCTATATATATATTTCTTATGTTTTTCATCTTTAATTTTTTTTTTGCTGGATTAAAATGATAAGTTCAGACCAATATTGTACAGTTTTGTCACAGGGTAAGACAATGCTCCAGTAAGTTCTGGGTCAAAATCTTTTGTGGGCAATCTGTCCCATGTGGCAACATTAAGTCCATTGGCATAAATACGAAGGCGCTTGGCCCCTATGCTTTTGGTAACGCTTTCTGGAAAGGCATACCCGATCTCTATGTTTTTGAGCCTGATGTAACTGGCATCTCTAATAAAGAACGAGTTCGCAATCTCGTTAGGAGATGCTTGGTTGCTCAACCTAGGGTAATTAATAGGCAAACCAGCATCGTAACGTTCTTGTGTCCAACTGGTCATATGTCTATTAAAGTAGTTGGGGCCAGCAAATGTACCTCTATTATTATAAAAGTAGGTCACATTGGATACGCCTTGGAATAGTACGCTTAAATCAAAGTTTTTATATGTGAGGTTAAATGCGGCGCCAAAGGTATATTCAGGTACTTGGGAATAGCCAATAGGCGAAATGTCCTTTTCATCGACTACACCATCATCATTTAAATCCTTGTATTTAAAATCACCTGGGAGTGAAGCGCGTCCACCTACATTTTGAACAGGAGAAGCATCTATTTCTTCTTGTGATTCAAAGTACTTTTCTACAAGATAACCAAAATTTTGGCCAATTCTAAAACCGGTTTGGCGATACCTGAAGGCAAAATCCTCTGGTCTCAAAGGTTCATCGGCAAAAATCTGCTCATTATTTGCGTAATTAACATTTATGCGGGACAGGAAGGATAAACTTTGACTGAAGACCTTATTATAATTCAACTCAACTTCATAACCTTGGTTCTCTATTATTCCAATATTTACTGGTGGTAAAGCTCCTATGGGCAATCCATTTAATAGAGGGATTGTTCCCCTATTTCTTAGAATATTGTCACGGCGTTCTTTAAAAATATCAAGTCTCAAATCAAAATCATTGAAAAGTCCCATTTCAATACCAATGTTGGTTTTTTTAGCAACCTCCCATTGAAGGTTTTCGTTTCGCAATTGGCCAATGGATACTGTTCCACCAAGGCCCAAACTAGGACTATAACCTCCACCGGGAACATCAATGTCATCTAAGTAAAGGAATCTGGCAGAACCAATTCTGTCGTTGCCAACTTCACCATACGACCCTCTTATCTTAAAATAATCGACAGTAGATTTTATTCCCTCCCAAAATTTCTCACTGGAAACTATCCAGCCAGCAGAATAAGCAGGGAAAAATCCAAAGCGATTGCCTTTGGCAAATTGTTCCGAACCATTATAACCAGCGTTGAATTCGGCAAAATATTTGTCTTTATAACCATAGGTGATACGAGATGATAGCCCCCTAAGGTTGAAAGGCAATTGTTCATCAATGATTTCTTTTTGTTGTTGCCAAAGTAAAAGGCCTGTGACATCATGATCTTTAAAACTGCGGGCATAGTTAAGGTACGCCTGAAAATTGGAAAGACTCCTAAAGCCCCGGGATCCTATAATATTTAAAGGTCCGTCAACATCGGCATTGAAATCTCTAAAGTATATGGTGTCTCTACCCGTTTCAGTCTGTTCAATTACCTGTACCTGTTTGCGGTAAGTTTTGGAGGCCTCCAAATTATTGTTGGCTCTAGAATCAAAAGACATTACCGCCTTTGCAGATAGCCCCTCTGTAATAAAATCCAATTTTTGTTGCATTCCATATGTGGCTGTAATATTTGATCTGGTCTGTTGTCTGTAACCAGTTCTGTTTAATAGCCCAAAAGCCGGATTAGACTGTGTGGGGGGCGTAACCACAAATCCATCTGGGGATATAGGACCCACTGTAGACGAGGGTGTGTCATAGATACTTGCCAAAATAAAAAGCGAGGATGACTGTCCACCTTGCCCGGTGCTTGCGACCTGAACACCAAAGGGAGAATTCTGGTTTTCAACATAGCCCGCAAGGTTTAAAAATGCGCTCAGATTATTATTTATCTTTAAGTCAATATTAGATCGGAAATTGTAACGGTCTAATTTAAAACGGGGGTCATAATCCAGATTATCTTCAACTTTAAACTGCCCGCCTTGATTTAAGTAACCTGCATTTACAAAGTACTGAACATTTTTACCTGCTCCAGATAAATTAAGGTTTAACCTCTGTTGTAGTGCAAAATCGCTAATATATTCATTAATATAATCAACATCGGGATAAGTTTCAGGGTTGGATCCCGTACGAAAAGCCCCTAAGGCGCCTGGCCCAAAAGCAGGATTAAGTCCATCGTTGGTCTGCGCCAAATTTTGTAATTTGGCATACTCGTAAGAGTTAATAGGTTGGGCAATCCTTGTAAAGGCTTGTGCACCACTTTCGTAAGTGAGAGTTACTTCTGGTTTTTCGGAAGTTCCACGTTTTGTGGTTACAAGAATCACCCCGTTTGCACCTCTTACCCCAAAAATCGCAGTTGATGAGGCATCTTTTAGAATGGTCACAGACTCAACTTCGTTGGGGTCAATATAGGTGAGTTCTCTTTCTACTCCATCCACCAATACAATTGGTGATTGGGCGTTTACGGTACCTTGACCTCTTATGAACAATTGGGTAAGGTCCCGTCCTGGTTCACCACTACGTTGCAATGCTGTAAGACCGGGTAATCTACCAGCCAAAGTCACGGCCAGGTTAGCCGCCGGGCTCTGCTTGATGGTTTTGGTTTCAATTGATGCTACCGATCCAGTAACAGTTTCTTTTTTCTGTTTTCCATAGGCAACTACCACAACTTCGTCCAGTTGCTCGCTATCAGGTATAAGGGTTAAATTTATTTGCCTTCGGCCATTAACTGCTTCTTCCACCGGTTCATAACCCACATATGAAGCTTGGATAATGGCATTGGGGGCTGCGGAAATCGTGTAATTACCATCAAAATCTGTTGTAGTTCCATTGATGGTTGAACCTTTTACAATAATAGTTGCCCCTAACAAGGGAATATCGGATTCGCCATCAAGAACAACCCCTGTAATCACTATATCATCTTGTGCATAAACAGAGTAGCTATTTATGACCCCCAGTATCAACACTAAGTAAAAGGTGGTTAGTTTTTTTATCATTTTAACTTGGATTTAAAAGGCAATGAAGGAGATATTGCCTGTATTGAAAATTTGGTTGAGTATTAATATTTTGATAATTTTTTGTTAAACTATTGCTTCTTGTTGTATTAAGTATCCTGCAGGATACTGCAGGATACTCTACTTTAATGTGCTGCCCTGCTCAAATAATTATCATTTTATGAAATTTAAAAAACATGAAAATCAGTAAAAAATGATAAAGACAATTTTAATATTGTATGATTTATTTATAGAATCTAGCTTTAAATAGAGCTTTCAATAGTTTCGTACTTATTAGTTGACACTAGTAGGGAAAGGGAGACTAACTATATTGGGTAGGAGTCGTTGTGGCAACATTTTTTGGTATTTGTAGAGTTATCGGATGTCAGCACATCGTCGGTAGTAAAAATTATAAAAAAACAAATGTGATTACACACTAATGTCGCAACATAGTTAATGATGCTCTGTTAAGAAAACCGAATACATTCACTAAATTTTTGAGATAAAGATTGCGCCAACCATTGTTATAATAACTCTTTTGTTATCATTTATTCAGGAACGCCTTAATATTATTGTCATCTTAAAAAAGGTTTTAGGCTATCCCAATATTGGTGAAATGGGAAGGTCGCTAACCTTAAGATGCCCATTATCGATTTACTGGCTAAAAATAGGGTACAAATGTCTTCTTCTGGTCTAGATGTACATACACTATATTCCTTCATGTGCGGATTATTGTCTCTTTGATGTCAACAACATTTTTATATAAAAGAAATCGTTCCCTGTTTTTAAGAAATTTTAAGAATCTAGGAATTCCCTCCGGTTCTATTTTTGGTTTAAAAGTTTTCTGATGATCATTTTTTTTTAAAAGAAGTAGCCTTTAGAAGATAGGTTGTACTCATTCGTGTCATTCGAAAAAGAATGATGTACTCATTCACACTATACACAGACAGTGCAGGATGGACTATTGTACAGGTCAGGTTATTTTAGCATCTCAAATAAAACCAAAAAAATGAAAAATATCTGGTGTATTATATTCTTGACATTTTCTCTTTTGGGACAAGCTCAAGGAATAGATGAATCGTTGTATGCATTTGATTTTAAAATGGATGAGATGTCGGTTCCTGAACGGTCAAAATTGTTCGCTGAT
The DNA here is from genome assembly GCA_002813285.1 of Flavobacteriaceae bacterium MAR_2009_75. Classification (NCBI taxonomy): domain Bacteria; kingdom Pseudomonadati; phylum Bacteroidota; class Flavobacteriia; order Flavobacteriales; family Flavobacteriaceae; species Flavobacteriaceae bacterium MAR_2009_75. Next base: position 1,746,141 of record PHTZ01000001.1, on the reverse strand, counting down.
TTGGGCTATAAGGGTGTTACATTCGCGGTTAAAAATGATGGGCAAAGACAAAAGCTGCAGGAATATCTTGTTTCACCTGAATTTTCTTCGGGTAAATTATCAATCCCAATAGTCTATTTTCCTTTTGACTTTAGCCAAGATTATGAAATTGAAGGGGAGCTATGGAAAAAGACATTGATTGCCTTGCCTAAAAACGCTTCATTGTGGGTCATTATCCTTGAGGCAAATGCCACCGATCAAAAAGTGATATCACTATTAAAGGAGATGACCGCTGAGGCTAAAAACCTTGGAAAGGATATTGTGCTCTATCCCCATGATAACACCTTTATTGAATCTGCCGAAGAATCTTTAAAGTACATTGAAGCCTTGAATTCTAATAACCTATACACAACGCTTCACTTGTGCCATGAAATGCGTGCGGGAAATGGAAATAGGTTGTTGGATGTGGCCATTAAAACGGCTCCGTACGTAAAGTTTGCCTCAATCTCAGGGACAGATGTGACCATGAGGGAAAACGAAAAGGCGGATTGGTCCGATGCCATACAACCACTGTATAAAGGGGATTTTGAGGTGGAGAAATTTGTTTCCGTACTTCAGAAAATTGGATTTAAGGGTAAGACTATACTACACACTTTTGGGATCGAGGAAGAACCAAAAGACCATTTGTCACGTTCCATACTCAAGTGGAAAGATATGGTAGAAGCAACATATACTAATTTTAACAACAACCTTGATCAGATTTTGGATACTCCAGAAAATGCCTACTGGGATGCGGGATCAAAATCTTGGTTTATATCAAACTTGGGTGGTGAGAAGGTTACCTTAGAAAATGATGGCTATGGTTGGATCACCCGTCTCGATGAAAATGAAAATGTTTTAAAAAATAGATGGGTAGAAGGTTTGGATGCGCCCACTGGCATGTCTTCACATGATGGACATTTGTATGTTGCCGACAGAGGGGTATTGGTAAAAATACGCATAAAAGACGGTAAAATTGTAAAAAAAATACCGCTTCCTGGATCACGTTTTGCCAATGATGTCGCGACCACCCCTGAAGGAAATATTTATGTATCTGATACCTATGAAAACAGTATCTATAGAATAGACAATAAAGGGATTGTGGAAATTTTTCTACAAAATGAGGAATTGGAATGTCCCAATGGCTTGTGGGTAGATGGTGATGACCTCATTGTAGCTACGTGGGGTCCAATGACCAATGAGGCTACTTTTGAAACGAGTCGAAAGGGTACTCTGAAGACGGTAAATTTAAAAACAAAAGAGATTTTGGCTATTGGAAAAGGTTTGCCCATTGCCAATTTTGACGGCGTGGTCAAATACAAAGGTTATTATTATGCAACAGATTGGGTTGGCGGAAGGCTTTTAAGAATATCCAATACTGGAATTGTTAGCGAAGTTTTGACCGGGTTTGTACAAATGGCCGATTTGGGCATTGATCCAGAAAGAGGCATTTTACTTATTCCCGAAATGAGTAAAAATAGATTTATCAAAGTTGACTTAGAGTCCTTTTAAACTTTAGCAGACGATTCATATGCGAGTTTCCTGAGCACAGCCAGGCATTTTGATTACAAATGCATTGGAGTAAATCTATTAATCAAGACTGACCACCGCATTAGGTGGCAATATTCCCATCACAGGAGAAGATAATGTTATTTGGATAGGTTCACTATCCAGAAAGGACATCGTTAATGTAAATACTAATGGCAATTATGAAGGTAGACACAAACCTTCATGTAAGTTTCCATTTCACGCGGTGATTTACTATAGAAGACCTGCCATTAAGGCAATTATGCATGCGCATCCTCCTGCAGGTGTTGCTTCTAGCATAGTAGGTCAAATTCCAGATACTATAATCAATCCGCAAGCAAAACAACTTTGTGGTTCAGTAGGTTTTGCACCTTACCGGTTGCCAGGTAGTGAAGCCATGGGCCAGAGTAAGGCGGATGAATTTCAAAAGGTTTCAATTCGGTCATCATGGAAAACCATAGCGCAGTTATTGGGGGTAAAACTCTTTCGGAAGCATTTATGCAGTTTGAGATTTTAGAATTTTGTGCCGAAACATTGATTCGTTCCTGAATGTTGGATGTTATTAAAGCGCTTAGCGCTAGGCAACTTAATGCCTTTGAATCTTTACAGAATAACTTGGATAACATATCTGAACACAATACCTCAGAAGAGGAGCTACTTCTTCGCCATGAAAGGGCAAAAATTATACCGCGGGATGCAGGCAATGATTTATGGTCAGTTCATTCAGTACTGTTTCATGTAGGTTGAACGGAACTGAATTTTTAATTAATCCTGCAATTTCCAACAGAAGGGGAATAGCTCCTGAAGATTTGGTGTTCATATATGTGGAAACAAAAGAAGAACAAAAAGAACCCAGCAGGGCAACACCGCTGCACTAGGAAATCTACAAAAATAACTGTATAATTTATACACAATCACCCAACTCAATGGCGTTTGCCATTATATATTCAACAATGGATACTACGAACATTCCAGAATCCTATGTTCTCTTGAAAGACATATCCTTGCTTCCTTATGGCGACCCATTGAAAAGAGGGGGTGATGCCGTTAAGGTTCTGGGCAAGCATACACCAATAGGGGTTTTTCAAAACAATTCCCTTCTTGTTACAGATCAAGTCTCTTGGAAGGTTTTTCCGCTTGGAATGGAAGAATTCAGTGCAAAGTCTAACATTGACAGTAAAGCACTTGGCGTTGTCAATCCAATTAAAGAAAATGAGATTAAACACTTAAGGGCGAAATTTTTGAAAGATTAGGAGTTATATGGAATTTCTATCTATGAAGTTGAATTCATTTTTAAAATTCCCTCCTTTTTTATTTAGAATCCTTTCTGCCGCATGTTGCCCCATTTTAATAAAATTGGTCGATATTACGGTGATTCCCAATAATTCCTTTAGCGGTGTTTCGTTATAGGATATTATACCAATTTCTTTACCTAAAACAAAGTCCTTTTCACGCATTATTTTCAGAAGGTTGACCAAATCGTTTTCTTCAATAACAATAAAGGCGTCACCCTTTTTCAATATCATTTCATCGTATATCTCATCGTAAATTTCATAATCGAGATGATGTTGGACACAAAACTTTCTAAAGCCGTGTAAAATTCGTTTTGGATACGGATATACTGATTTTTCCGGATAGACCAATACCAATTTGTTGTATGCTAATATTTTATCAATGCCCTCATTCAGAGCGGTATAGATATCTTCTTCAAAGTCTTGGTAAATTTGCAAAAAAAGATCTTCAGAAGGCCCTTTATTATCAAGGAGTACTAATCTGTCTTTGGATATTTGGGATAACGCTTTTTCAACATCTGGGGTTGTACTTATATGGTTCAGGCTGTCAGTTTTAAAATGGGGCATAACTATATAATAGTCGTAGGACCCAATGTTTTTATTTAATAGATTTAGGAAAAGACCTTCGTCACAATGGTAAATCTGTAGGTCAACATAAGCCTTGACGCCAGCATGTGCTACAAATGAATTGTAAACCGTCATTTTATAGTTACTCAGCTTATTTATTAAAAAAAGGATATTGGTCTTTGCAATTAGAGAAGTCCGGTTAACAAAATTTCCCTTTCCTTTGAAGGATACAATAACTTTTTGTTCCTTCAAAAGATTATAAGCTTTTTCCACAGTATCCCTAGATAAGTTAAATTCCTCACTCAATTTATTTATTGAAGGAAGCCTTTCATCAATTTTAAAATTATCTGAAGCTATGTTTTCAACTATACTGTCAACTATCTGCTGGTATTTTGGCTTACGAGATGTATGATTTATCTTTATATGGTTGAGCATGAATTTTAATTTTTTGAAGTTATAGTATTCAATGAAGAGACATACTAAAAAATATAGTCTGATTGTATAGTACGGGATACCGACTATCTGTTTATTCTTTAAAACGGTTTTATCCGTAAAAAGTGAGTAAGTAGACCTATAATCTACTTTAATTGGGCTTTAAGTATCAATAATTTTCCCGCAGTTCAATATTCCTCTTGGATCTAGAGAAACTTTCAATAAGCGCATCAATTCAATTTCTTCATTAGACCTACTCAGTTGCAAATACTCTTTTTTGTGTACTCCTATGCCATGTTCAGCTGAAACGGAACCACCAAGATGTTTTAAAGGACCATATACAATTTGATTAGCCTTTTGGGTTAAATCAGTAGTTCCATTAGATTTTCCAATAAGAAAATGAATATTGCCATCGGCGACATGCCCATGTGCAAAGTAAGTTTCTACTTCGGGCAGATTTTCAAATGCACAAAATACCTCGTCCACGTAATTTCCGATTTCCTTAAGGGGAAGGCTTACATCAAAATTCTGTAAATGGTTGCATTTGTCAACGAGAACATCTACATCTTCGCGTATTCTCCAAAAAAAGTCAAGATGTTGTGCTGATTGGGCTAATGTGGCATCATCAATCAATTCTCGGGATAGTGCTTCTTCCAAGAGTTCTTCCAATAGCTGATAATCTTTGGAATGGTCGCTCCCTAAAGTTTCCAAAAGAACATAATATGTATAGCCATAGGGCAAGGGCTTGGGAATGTTTGTGCTGGATGAGGTCATTTCCTTAAAATTAACTTCCCATAAAAGCTCATAACCACTTAGAATTCCACCAAGCTCCATATCCATAAATTTTAAAAAAGCAACTACATTCCCATAGTCGTTAATGCCCACAAAGGCACTATTTCTGCATCTGGGTTTTTCTTGCAACCTTAAAACTGCCTTAGTTACGATACCTAAAGTACCTTCCGAGCCGATGAACAAATGTTTAAGATCATATCCTGAGTTGTCCTTGATGATTTTTTTCATGGAAGAAATGATAGTGCCATCTGCCAGGACTGCTTCAAGGCCCAAAATCAAATTTCTCGTCATTCCGTACTTAAAAACCCGAAGTCCACCCGCATTCGTTGAGATTACACCTCCAATTTGCGCAGACCCTTTTGCTCCAAAAGTCATTGGAAAGAGTAAGTTTTCCTTTTCAACTGCAAAGTGGATATTTTCCAAGATTACTCCAGCTTGAACGCTAATGGTTCTACTTGACGGATCTAATTCTTCAATTTGGTTCATTCGCTCCATGGCAATCACTACCTCGTCTTTTGATACCTCCGTACTACCTACCAGATTGGTTAGACCACCATGAACTACCGCGGGCTGATGGTATTTGTGGCAAATAGATAGGATATCGGATACATCTTTTGTAGTGGTTGGAAAGAAGACCGCTTTGGCTATTAAAGGTTTTTCCATTTCCCAAATGTGACAGAATCTATCCTTTAATTCTGACCCAACAAGTATTTTTTCAGTACCAATTTTATTTGTGATTTCTTCTATAAATCTATCTTTCATGCTATTTGTTCAAATATGTATTCACTGAGAGCCGGCATTAATCGTATGTTCGCCAAGACCTTCTGGCCCCATAGAAAGGTATCCTCCATCTACGATTATATTGGTACCAGTTATAAAAGAGGCATCTTTGCTTAATAAGAAGAGAACGGGTCTTGCCACTTCAATGGCCAATCCCATTCGTTTTAGCATATGAAATCGTCCCCAGATGGGGTCCCATTTTTTACGCCCACCCCCATCTAAGTCGGCTGCTTTATCGGTTTCTTGAGTCCATATCCAACCAGGGTCTACACTGTTCACTCGAATATTATCATTTGCCAAATCCAATGCTTGGCATTTCGTAAGTTGGTTCACCGCTCCCTTTGATGTATTATAGGTCCATCTATTCTTTTGTGCGATATGGGCAGAAATACTGGAGATGTTTACAATTGCCCCACCACCGGACTTTTGCATAAATGGATGTACCGCTTTGGCCATGCGGGCATAGGCCAAGGGACCAACTGTAAAACTGCGCATCCAATCTTCGGTTTTTGCATTTATTCCTGTGGCGGTAAACGAAAAGGCGTTATTGACCAAATAACTTATGTTTCCGTATCTTTTAAAGGTTTCAAGTACAGCTTCCTTGCAGAATTTTTCATCTCCCATATCACCTTTCAGGAAAGTTGTCTGATATCCCCTTTTTTGATTTTCTTCCTGTACGTTCTTGCCGGCAGCATCTATGTCTGTAAATAAGGCTTTGCCACCTTCCTTACAAAACTCTTCTGTAATTGCACGTCCAAGTCCAGATGCTCCGCCTGTGATGATAGCTACCTTATCTTTAAACCGATTTGAATAAAAACTATGTTTATCTGTATTGGCTGTGTTCTCCATTTCTCAGAGGATTATAAATTATAAAAATGAATAGCATTATTTTTAAAAATGGCTAAACAATCTTCTTGGGAGAGCCCTTTGGTTAGGGCAGTTGCCGTTTTGAACCATTTTGACCAAGACGAAGCACGAAGGGCATGCGGCCAATCGCTTCCCCAAATAAGCCGTTCGGGACCAAAAGCATCCATTACGACTTCTGCATAGGGCCTTAGGTCTTCGATGTCCCAATTTTCCAAATCGGCATTGCATACTAGATTTGAAAATTTACAATAATGAGGTCCGGAATTGGCAAAGTTCATAAGATGGCTTTTCCAGGGTTCCATCTGTTTTTCCAAGATGTTGGGATTGCCAATATGGTCTAGAATAAATCGTGTATCCGGACACTTTTCAACAAGCTTTAGCACAGCAGGGAAATGTTCTGGGCCAATGGTAAGTTCAAAATGAAGACCGTAATTCGCCAAAAGTTGTACAGCTTCCACAAATTTGGGATGAATACAAAAATTGATGTCTTTTTTTGGTTCGATTAACTGTCTAACCCCTTTTATTCGTTTATCTTTTTTAAATGCTTCCAACGTCTTTGCCACAACACTTCCGTTGTGGAGTGGGGCCCAGGGAACAATTCCGGATAGTTTTTTGTCTTCATTGGCAAGTGCCTGCACCCATTTTATCTCATCCATAAATTGTGAGGGCTTGCACTCAGCTTGTACAAAAACCATTTTTTCAACATGAACTCCACTTGATGCCTTATAATAATCAGACAAGGAAAAGTTTCGATTTATCTTAGGGAAATTCACTAACCATGGATAGTTCAGCTTTTGTAAATCCCAAAGGTGAATATGTGCATCAACAACTGATAAATTTTCCATACAAAACAACTAGTCGTTCATAACATAAGTGGAATAGCCTAATAGGATGAAAGCGACGCATAGGGTCAAAACACCATAAAGCATTATGCGGCGAGGTTTTAACCCTGAGTTTTTCCATTCACCTCCTAAAGCTCCTGCTAAATTCCCCGTTAAAATTGAAGCAAGTATCATCATGGGAAAGCCTGCATAAGCACCATAATCCCCCATTGCGTTTGCGCCTATTCCATAAATGATTATTCCACCTGGCCAAGCCAATCCCATAAAAAGGGCTCCAAGCCATTCTATGGTAAGGCTTCCTTTTTTCAAATTCTTGAGTGTTCCTTTTTTAACCATCATATAAAAACCATAGATGGTATTAATGAAAAAGTTGGCTGTAAAAACCAAACTCCATAGTGCAAAACTCGTTGCATATCCGGGTACTTGCATCATTATGGCCTCATCGGTGATGGGTGCACCAAAAATAAAGGCAAAGTTGACACCGGCAGAAAGGGTACCGGATATAATACAAAAAAGGATCCCTGACTTAAAGGTCCCTTTAACATGAGATGTATTTGTGCTTTTGTCTTTGGATATTAGGGCAGTCTCTTTTTGCTTAGCCGACATCGACATGATGACTACCCCGAGAATCATAATTGTGACTGCGCTAATTAGAACATAACCTCCCTTGGTTGCGAGTTGCGAAGGCTCAAAGACGGACAATGGTACAATTGATCCAAAAAAATTGATGAGCCCCATTAGAATAGAAACTCCCAGAGCCATGCCCATTGCAGCTATAGCCCTTCCCCAGTATATTCCGCCGATTCCCCATGCAACACCACTTAAAATAACCCCTATTAAAACTGTGCTGGGGATTGAGGAATATAATTTGGATAGGTCTTCAACATATAAATAGGCTAAAGGCCAAGGCAGCAAAAGGAGCGCAAAAAGAGAACCAATCCCCCATATATTCTCAAACTGCCAAGATTTCACCTTAGTCACTGGAATAGAAAACAATCCTTCAAGTATTCCTCCTAATGTAACAAGTATGACACCAATAGAGAACGACATAGTTATTTGGTTTTTAATTGCCTTATCAGAATCTTATTTCGTTAAGGTAGTTCAACATGTAATATTCTTTTAGTCTGGTCGATGAAAGCAAAAACCGGGAGTGGTTTGGTAATTCAAACTTAATAGGAAATCCTTACTTTAAAAAAACCACGAAACTGGCTTTCAGAGTAATCTTTTGGTCTAAGAATTTTCAATTGCACTTGAATGCTTAAAAAAACATAGGCAATTGAAAGTTGACTCCTATATCCATAATCCGGATTTCTTATACCCCAAGTAATTAAATAGTGTTATTTAGCTCAATATTAATCATTAAGTCTCATAATAGTATCCTGCACATACCTGACTTTAATCTTCAGAAGTAAACCATATTGTTTCTATGGATGGGTGGGTTGGCATCCGTTTTTGGAATTTTTAGTCTTTATCTGAATAGTTATGATAGATGTGGGGCCACCTGTTTCGAGGTCATTTAAAAATGATGTGTATTCTTAAGATTTGAGCAAAAGCATTACCCGAAATAAAATATCATATTTATTGTAAATGGTAAAGGTATAATGGAGAATCATACTGCGTTTCAAGAACTTTAAAGTAGTGTAAAGATACTACCAGATGTATGAACGAAAACAAGGAGAAAATCTTTGCACATGTGATTGTCAATTCCCAGCGGAATAAGTAGCCCCCTCTGTCAGTTCTGACACGGAAAATGATGTTGGTGAGCTCAAATTTTACAGTTCTTTTCCAATTAAGCGTCAAAATATTTTGTAGTGGATATTTTGGCACAACCAAACAAAAGTACTGAGAATAGTAAAGTTAAGAAATCTCTAGATTTTGGAAAATGGCTAGTAGAAATCATCATCAAACTGAAGCTAAAATGACGTGACCTTAGTTTTTTTTTGGTATATCAATTAGTATGAGCCTTGGAATTAAATGATACACCTAAAAAACATGTATTCTTAATTGCATCGGTTTATTTAGTTAATGGTAAGCCCATTCTTAACTTATGTAAAATATTAATTCCATTGAAAAAATTTATCAAATCAGATAATCAGGCATATATTAAAAAGGTAATGGATGTCCTTTTTTCCAAATACGATGATTTTGCATTAGCCTTTATCTCAACCACAATCTAATACTTCACCATGGATTTTCGCCGCTACCAATTATGTTTCAAAATTCTGGAAAAGTATAAGAACACCCATCACAATTTTCGCTGCTGAAAAAGACATCATGTTTCTAGATGAAAAAATTATACAAAGGGCAAAAAGAATTTTCCCACCTTTGAAAAAGGCAGTTTTAGTAGAGGATTATAAGTATGTGCCTAATGGAAAATATTTTGCGGCATTAGACTGAAGTGTTATAAAGAGTGATTTAAATAAAATCAACTTTTGATTAGTTCTGAACTAATAGATTCTTAACGGTAAAAAATAAATATGAATCGTTTTACTATCTTTATTTAACGAAGGCGTCAAAACGCTGACAGACATGTCCTTAGACGTGTCCTAATTTAGAAAACATATTGTAATAATCTGATTTTTAAACTAATATGGTTTTGGGTTCCAACTCTGCCACGATTCGAACCATTATTTTGCGTAATTTCAAAGCTTGTAATTGTTACATTATCCGAGTTTGATATCCAATTTTAAAGTCTTAATTTTTAGATTTAAAAGGTATGTCATTTTCATTCCTGCGGAAGTTAAAAAACCTTCCACTACAAAACTTCCCGAGCGGACACGCTTCGCTGGTCCGAACTCGGGGTCTTTCCGCTTCATGTTTTCTAACATCCTCCGAACCGCGCATAAACACAAACAGGCGAGGAAAAATCGCCTGTTTGCCTTTATCTTGCAGCCGCACACCTACTGAGATATACGATTGGTCTTTTCAAAACGTTATCTTTATGTAGCCATATATACTGTTTTCATGAAAGGTACTTACCTGACTATTCTTGTTTTGTTTATTTCCTTACTATCATCTTGTAACAAGGATGATGATAGTGTTTCGGCATCCGATAGGGATCAAGCTATATTGGGACAATGGAAATATGTATCGATTATGACCGACAAAGCTGTTGATATTAATGGAGATGGAACCGTCAATATAGATCTTTTCAATACTCAGGAAATTCGCCAATGCATTAAAGACAATCTCACTTTTTTTACGGAAAGGGGAGAAAATGAAAAAGGCGACTATAGTATCAATGATAATGGTTTGGCTTGCGAAGAAGACGGCCAATTTACAAATATAGAAGAGGACCGTTACGAATTGATAAATAACAGCACTATCCGCTTTGATGTGCGAAATGAAATGCGCATCATCGAAATGAGCCAAACAGAGCTTGTTGTTGAAACCGACGATAATCTAGGCGATGAGGATGTCATCGTTACAATTACCTACTCCAAGAACTAAATTGCTTTATCGCTCTATATCAAACCCTGATAATATTCCCGGTAACCTTTTCGCTCCATTGCCCGTTGGTGTCCAACACTCTTACTTCATATCGCTGATCCAGGTATTTTAACTTGCCCTCACTGGGTTCTTCTTCCAAAAGAAAAAACCGTTCAACCCCGGAACCTGCTGCGTCATCATAGTTAAACAATCGGGTTTCCCATCTTCTATCAAATCGATTGTATATTCGAATTTCTACTTGTTGCAATGTCGCTCCATTATAAGCCTCCGAACAGTTGGTGTCAAAACAAGTGTATATTCTGACTTGATAATCACATCCGTTAAAACCTCCGCAACTTACATTATGCTTTTCCCCTTTTGCGGCTACTTTTGGTTTTTTGAACATGGTAACCGATTCATTGGCTGTCTGGGAAACACCTGTTGTATTTTCGACCCTGAAATCAATACTAAAATTTTCATCCGTAAGAGGGTAGAACTGCATGGAGGTTGATCCGTAGTCCAGTGGAATAACCTCCCCTTCTCGATAAACAGTACCTTTATAAACGATGTACCCTGCACTTGCATCATTAAATGAATAGGTCAGCTCATAGGTAACAGAAGGGTCATGACCTGTACTTGCGTTTGTAACAAAATTAAAAGGAAATGGTTGGTCCTCGTATTTGTCGATTGAAGATTGGCTAGCGTTGAAGTCGAAGAATTCTTCGTATTTCTCGTAATCAATATTGACATCCGCCGTTTTCTCCACATCCGAAGAAGACCTTACCGTAAATTCAATATTGTGATTAGATTCCGATATACCGGTATATTTTCCTTGGAACGAACCAATTGGTACCGGAAAGCTCTCTCCGGCAGCATAGGTTGTTCCTTGGTATTCAAATGAACCATTGCTACTTCCTGTTGAGAAATACATGATGTAGGTATCCCCTCCAAGGCCCAATTCCGAAATATTGAAATTGATATCCACCACTTCGCCAGTAAATGCCCCTGATTGAGTGGCATTGGCTGTAAAATTGTAATTTTTTGGTGTTACATCAATTGTTATTATCACTGTTTTTTCAAGGCCTGTATCGTTTTGAACATAGAATGTTAGCGTGATATTACTTTCGTCAGTACCTTCTAAGCTCCAATTGAAATTTCCCTTGGGTACATCATAGATATTGCCCGCACTTACTACGTTTCCAGTTTCATTCTTGATTAGGGCATTTCCGTTCATACTATACCGCATTGTGTAATCTGATGAACCAATACTTTCTGAAATATTAAAGTTTAAAGAAGTGACTTCCCCCACAGAAATATCGGATTTCTGGCTTCCTCCCGTAAACAAGAAATCCACCTGATTATAATTTATGGATGTGCTAGCGGTATGGGTCACATTGGCACTTGATTCAACGCTCAATACGATGTCATGCTGACCTGCTTCTGAACCGGTGTAAACAACATTGTTGTTGTTAGGTGCCAATTGAAATTTCTCCCCAGGACCGTATTCTATCCCATTCACACGAATTTTGCTATTGCCTCCCGAGGAATAGAAAGCCTCGTATGTATCATTTGTGCCTTCGGGAACCTCATCAATATCAATAATGACATTTACCGGAATGTTTGCAAATTCTGATGTTTTTGATGGTGTAATATTGACAGTGAAATCATTTTGTTTCGTTTCCAAATCGATATTTACGGGGCCTACTTCTTGACCATAATTGTCCGTTACTATAAATGATATTTGGTGTGAGCCTATACTTTCCGGAAAATAAAAAAGTGAAAAATTCCCCAAATTCACAGGGTAGTCCGTTGAGTTTTGCAATGTATTTCCACTTATTCCGGTTATTCTTCCATTACCCTCCAAAATTTCATATGAAATGTTATAGTCGATATTTTCCGTGTTGCCGTTAGATTTGATGTTGAAATTGAACTGAGTTCTTTCGTTTAGAAAGACCGAATTACTTTCTGAATTTCCGGAGAAGGTAAACGGAATATTCGCAACCTCTATTTCAACACTATCCCTTTTTGTCTGTCCGTTGGAATCCCTTAAGTCAAAATAAATTTTTCGCTTACCAAGTTCTGTACTTGTAAACGTATAATTATAAGAATTCGGAACAATGCTCCGGAATTGCCCTGGCTCCATGACACCGCCGTTGTGATCTCTGACTGTACCCGCACCCTCACTTGTCGATGAAAAGGCATAGCTAATTTCATACGCTACTTCCGAGTCTTCATCTTGTGTCTTGAGATCAATTGCTATTGCCAAGTTAGTGTCGAGTTCAACTTGTGTTGATGAAGCGGTAGCATTAATCGTAAAATCTAGATTTAGAACACTCAATAAGAGTTCTTCAGTCAAAGTTGCTCCGTCGGGAGCTTTTGCGGTAATGATAAGTTTATGCTCTCCAAGAGTTTCAGGAAGATATTCCATTTCGGAAATCCCTTTAGGAAGGCTAAACGGTTTTCCTGCGTCAAAAACCTGTCCGTCGAGAGATAATTTCCCTGTTCCGTTTTCTATTTGATAAGTAACCTCAAAATCCGTTTTGTTATCAGGACTTTCCGTATCCTTGTCCCTCAATAACGTAACATTTACCGGATTTTTAGAATTGATGATAAATTCGTTAACGCCTTTGTTCAGTAAAAAACTAAAACTGGCATATTTGGCGTTGTACGATAGTTCAAGTTCTTTTTGATTCGCATTCGAATCCCAAGCCAAGAATTTCACTTTATGCAAACCTGTGTCTATTGCCACGTAGTTGTAGTTCCAATTGCGTTTGGAAATTTTCAAAGTATCGTTTGCACGAAGCGTATCTCCTTCCATAGTCAAAAAGAACCCCTTATTATCGGTGGTGGCATATTTCATGAAATAATCCACCGTAGTGATTTCCTTTTCAGGGGTTAATGAGAAAGAGGTCCGTGAATTTTCGAAGAGAAAGCTTTCTTCACTATGCTCGCCCGTAAAACTAAAATCAAAACTATCAAGGATTACATTATCGAATTCTTTGCTACATGCCAATATCAAGATTAATATGGAACATACCGTAACAATTGGAAATAGCGTTGGTTTATTTAATTTTTTCATCTTCAATTGGTTTAGAAAAGGAAGTATCTTAGGCCTAATCCTGCATAGGGATAGAAATTGCCCACATCGCTGTTGATATGGTAATATTCGTTCGCTTTTATAAAGAGTGAAAAATCATTGCTTATGGCTATTTCTCCTTCAATCCCGATGAAAACGCCATAAATAAACTGACTTTTTGCGTCCAAGATGGCACCGTTGGATAAAATGCTGTTACCATTATTAATGACTTCGTAACCGAAAATACCTCCGCCTCCAAGATTCAGAGCATATTTTTTGAAGTTCTTTTGTTCCCATATTTTGAAGAAGTAACCTGGCTGTACCGTAAAAATGTTATAGGGTATATTGAAAGATCCTTTGTCCTCTGCGATGGCAACAAATACACTTAATTGCGCAAACCGATTTCGGTTCAGATGATAATTGTAGGTAGCCATAATACCAAAACCATCCTCGGCGTAACCGCCGCTTAGACCAACGGAAGAGGCGTAATTTCCACTTTGGGAAAAAGCCGTCATGGAACAAAACAGAACCGCCAAAAATAGAAACGTTCCTTTTTTCATAGCTAAAAGTGTATCGGGTTATTGATAATATGATGCCCAATGGCAAGGGATAAATTCCTGTTACCGGATTCTTCGTCCAACTCTACCACCAACTCCGTTTTTTCGTCCAAGGCCAATTTCTTGAACACCACAACGAAGTGGTTCTCACTTTTCCCCTCAACGGTTTTGGGCTGCTTATAAAGAAAAATAGGTTTTACCTCCAGTTTTTGATTGCTGCTGCTATTCTTATAGTTTGATGCCAGACTGTATTTAAAAAAGTTAACATCCATATCCAGCCCTTCTTTATTCTCGATCTTAAATTGAAAGTATAGTTCATACTCATTGTAATAAACACCTTTGAGCCAAAGGAAAAGGTTGTCTACTCTTGAAAAATAACGACTGACTTTTGCTTTATCGAACTGCATATAATAACATCGCAACCGATAGTATTCCATTGGGTTAGCCTTGTAAAGTTCTTCGGTGGCCAATTCGGTTGCAGATGCCTTATCCAGTTTGATAGTTTCCTTTGAATTGTAAGTTGAATCGTTGTCCTGTACACTATTTTCTATTTGCAGGGTTTGATTTTGGTCGCTTACCGATATCGCTTTAATGGGGCTTTGATTTATATTGTTCAAGGCCATTTCGGGTTTAATGTACCAAGTAAGTTTTTTAGGAATATCGGACAACTTCAAGATAAAATCATAGACGTTGCCTGACTCGGTAATAACGGTATGGTTTGTGAAATTGGAGGTTTCCTTTCCAAACTCATCGTAATACAGTTTAAGTATCCGTCCATTGAATTTGCTGCCATTTGGTTTAGGAAGATCAACTACAAATCCGAAATCATTTCCAATTATACTTTCCGCGATATTCTCGGGAAAAATCAATATGGTCTTATACCGTTTCGATACTTCCAAAGTGTCAGCAGTACCATGACCATGGGCATAAAAAGCTATACAGCTGATAAATAATATTAAAACTATTTTTTTCATACTTATTATTTGGTAACCAGATACAGATTATGACCGTTCATTAATAGTACTTTGTCATTTTCCCGATATTTTTTCTTCTTGAAAAAACTCCCAAAAGAACGGACAATATCATTGACCATCGGGGTTTGACTTGCTTCCGCCAATTCGTCCGAGGCTGCGTTAAGCGCATCATCTTGAATATCCAGATTAAATTCGGACCATAAATCGCCCGCCCTCTGGCTATAGAGACCTATGTTACCATCTTGTTGGTCTTTTGCGATCAATGCCAATTGAATTCCATCTATATTGGAAACTTCCAATAAAATTCTGGCACCTTTGATGTTCGCTGTGGCATAGACAAAGGTGTTCTTTGGAAAGCTGTGGCCTTTAAAGGACACGGATTCTTTTAAAATCAACGTTACCCTATCCCCGGGCAATACAAATTGATTGCGATAAATGGATGCAGGAAAATTTATCGGCTGTGACGCCTCATCGGATACAACCGGACTATATGGTGCGGAGTAGTCTTGGCTTCCTGCCAAACGTTCATCCCTAGCCGTTAACAACATGTTCCGATATTCCAATTGCTTCTGAGCCTCTGTTTGTCGGTCTATTTCTTTTGGCGGCAATACCACTTCTTTCGTTGAATTTGATTCGCTCAATGAATCATCCATTGAAAAGTTCTCTAGTTCAAGAAGAATCTTTTCGAGGGAATCTTTTTCCTTTTTGGTATCAACGATGTTTCGAATGTTGCCTCTTTCACGAAGGCGTTCCAATGAATCTTTTACCGACTGCTTATATAGAGTATTGGGTCGTTTGACCTCTAATTCATTGGTTTGATTGGGCAAGGTATTATTATAGCCGCTTTCGGTAGATGTGGCTTCCTTTGCTTCCATGGACTCCAAACTAGTGGTCACGAAGAAAACCAACAATACGACAACTATGGGAATTGTCGCGGCAAACAACTTGTGCTGCTTTATCCATCGCTCGAATTTTTGGGTTATACTAGTCATATCCCTGATCTTATAAATCCTTATTGTCAACGACATTAAAATGAATGATCTTAAGACCGTTCAAATTATTTGAAGTGGATTTCGTTTCCGTGATGTAGCCGGTGGTTATCAGATTTCGGAATTCCGTGTCCCCATTTTTTGTGATTTTCTGTTTACCCACAAAACGGAATGAAAAGGGATATCTGGAATATTCGATTAAGATGGAATCTTGTTCCACCTCAATTGAGTAGTCACTTTTTGCCACATCCTCATAATAATTTTGATCGACCAGTCGGTTATATAGCCTTTTACCGGAATGATCGACCATATAGAGTGCCTTGCCCTCTATGTTCTTTTTTATAAATCGCAGGTCAGGTTCAAGAGAGAAGAAAAGTTCGTGGAAATTACGAACATGTCCCTCGCACAAAATATTTAGCGCTCGTTTGGGGTCTTTGATGCGCACTGCGGCCAATTTTTGGCCATTGTCCAGCAGATAATAACTGTTTTTTGCGCTTTCGTTTGTCTTATAAATAATGTAGATGCTGAACAGGGCGCAACAAAACATGGACGCTAAAGATAGCATAAGAAGATTCGTACTTCGCTTATGAATTTTACTTAAATCGTTGAAAACCTTATAATTGCCGTCCATTTACTTTTTCACATTCGTTAAAAATCCGTTTTTATCGTTCTATTGCACCAAGGTTCTTACACCCTTTGTAATCCCGCCACTTTTTACATCCATTGCGGCCTGTGCGGTTTTCTTTGCATAATGCTTTGCCTTGTCTTTCATTTGGGTAGCACCTACGTTCATACCTTGAACAATGAAATTTGACAACGAAGGTGCCTTGAAATAGACAAAGATGTTCATCAAAACCAGCAGCGCACTTGTAAGAACCAATCCCAAATTGGTATCACCACTCGTAAGTAAAGTGGCAATTAACTTTTCCATCACACGTAGCAGAAAATTGTCAATCAAATACAACATAGGAATCCATAAACACACGTTCATGAATTTCTGTAGCCAAGCTTTCCACATTCCAGATAGTGCGGGAATAAAAGAGAGACCTATATTGAGTGGCCCGAATACAATGAGCACGAAAAGGTATATTACCGACATTGCTTTAATGCCTACGAACACAACTGTTGAAATGATCGAGGCAATTGATGTTACTCCTGATGTCATAAATGCTAAACAGAGCGATTCCAAAGCAGCGGCGTCCAAAGTAAACAGGTTCCAAGAATCGCCTAGTTTCGCCATCGACTCGGATTGGGACATAAAAATCTTCATTTGAAGAATGTCCCAAGAAATATCATTGGCCTTGAGCGATAGACCTATGCGTTGGTAAAAATCGAATATGGCCATGGTAAAGACCTTATATTTTAGTAAAATGAAGGCCAATGGCACCCATTTGAGATAGGCCAATACATCTGCGCGTGTTTGCTCATTTAAGTAAACACGTAAGGCGATTATTGCAATGCCGATATAAGCGAACTGTTGCCCGATGTTGATAATGGGATCGACGGTTTCGAACGCATCTATAATGTACTGGTCGAAAAGCTCATTAACCGATTCGCGAATTCCTTTCTCTGTTGTGTTGATGACCATAATACTATTCTTTATTCAAGTTTATCATCGTCTTTCTTGCCGCTCGATATGAATTCACTTGCTCTAATCTGTTGTTGTAGTCAATAAGTTCATCCAAAATGGTCTCCAACTTGGTGTTGATGGAGTTCACTTCTTTCAGACGCTCTTCAGGTTGAATAATGGATTTGGTCTTTACGATCTGGGTACATTGCTTAAAAAGGTTTTTAGTATCTATGATCGCATCCGTGGAGTACAGCAGGAAATCCTGCAATTCCTTTCGTTCTAAATGCTCAAAGTTTTGCACGGTGTTTCTCGAAGTCCGATAGGCTTCTAGAATCTTGTCTTTTAGGCTGATTGTCATCTCAACATCTGTTGATTTGGTCACATAGGTCGGAGCGGATTTCTTGGCATCCAATTCTTCCTTGAGTATATCCTTGGATTTGGAAGTCAAATTGTTGTTCTTTTCCAGCAAGTTGATTAAACGCGCCAGGTTCTTGTTCATCGCCTTCAATTGAATGTTGATATTCATCAATTGACTATTGACCATACCTACGCTTGCATTCGTTGCCGCGTCGGTTACGGGAATCTGCCCCCAGACCAAAATCGGGAACAGTATTATTTTGATAAGGATAATTTTTTTCATGATGTTTCTGGTTTTTTCGAACTCTGGTGGGCATACGCCTTGGCCGTGAGTTCCCAATTCTTATGATTATTTTTAAAAAGTTGTATGATCTTGCCGCTTTCGGCAGCATTGGTCTCGTAGATGCATTTCTCTTCCAACGAGGTTTCAATGCCATATACTTTTACTCGATCCATCCAACAGAATGCGACCTCCCTTAATTTTCTGTTTTCCGGTAGGTCTTTGTTGATAGAAAGAATCAATTGTTTCTGTTTTTCCCCAAGACCCATCACGGATTGGATTTTGTCGAAGGATTTCGCAAAGTCGCGCATATCCAGAAATACTTTGATATGTGAATTGACCACAATTGCATTTTTAATAACCTCGGAAGCAATAAAATCGCTGACCTTTTGGGAAATAAAAATGGGTTGTCCACCATACTTCCGAGCCATTCTGGATTGGCTATTGAAGTAGTCCACCAGCTCTTTTCTATCCAACGCCTTCCAAGCCTCATCTACCACCATCATTTTATTAATGGACAATTTTGAACGGTCACTGAGCTTTTTACTGAAAATTTCCATGATCATTAGAGCGGTAATGGGAAACAGTAATTCATTGTCAATGAGTTTCCCCAATTTGAAATACACGATTTTTTCAGTACTCAATCGACTAATCCGCTCATCTTCGTGGTTGAGTAGTTTTCCCCTTGGGCCATCTTTATAGTATTTTTCCAAAAGGAAGAGAAATACCTTTGAATCGAATATTTCTTTTGATATGCCCTTGGCTTTGATAAGTGTTTCGATATGTTTTTTGCAGTATTCGAAAAAGCCATTGAAGCTGAAACTTTTCTTTTCTTCTTCCCACATCCTTTCATAGTAACCTGCTACTAAGATTTCAAAGACTGTATTTTTTACTTCTAAGGACAATTTGCCTGCGCCAGAATTTTTTTCATCCCCCGTAATAAGCTTTAAGAGCGTAACCAAATTGATGGTTTTATTCTCCGTCAGTATTTTTCTCCCATCCGATTTTTCAACAAAATCGTAACTATCAAGTTGGAACGGATTGAATGTGAAGGGTTTTTCGTCGTCATGTTCGATAATGACTCCCCTAAAAACTGCTGTTATCTTGTCGTATGAATTACCATCCTCCATAATGACCACTTCGGCACCTTGCCGCAATTCCGAAGCGATGTAGTGATTGGCGAAAAACGACTTACCGCCACCCGAACCAGAGGCCACTAACATTCCCCTATTGAAAATCCAATCCTTTTCTTCTGGCAATCTATAAACGCTTACGGATAAAGGTCTTCCCGTGTTGCGATCTACCAAACGCATGCCATCGATGCACGTACCACCATCTTTATATTCTCCTTCAAAATAGAAAAGGGAGGCGGCCATATCGCTTGACATGGGCATGTACATATCGGATGGGATTCCAATCGCGTTACCCGGTACTCCCCCGAAAAAGAGATTTTTTCGGTCAATACTATTTTCCTTGACATTGATCTTGAGTTTTTTAAAAGCACTGGAAACCGAGTTGCACAACTTTCGATGCTGACTATGATTATCCCCGAAAGCCAAAACGTTCAAATGGTAGAAAACTATT
The DNA here is from genome assembly GCA_002813285.1 of Flavobacteriaceae bacterium MAR_2009_75. Classification (NCBI taxonomy): domain Bacteria; kingdom Pseudomonadati; phylum Bacteroidota; class Flavobacteriia; order Flavobacteriales; family Flavobacteriaceae; species Flavobacteriaceae bacterium MAR_2009_75. The sequence goes on along the minus strand of PHTZ01000001.1, from coordinate 1,726,208 downwards.
TCCTTGTGGTTTTCAAGTATATCTGTAATAAAGGCATATATCTGATCTGCGAATATCGCATTGCTATCATCTTTTTTCCCGTTGGAAAATTGATTGAATCGTTTCGCTTTTTTGCGTAATTGTTTCATTACTTTTTCCTGTTCGGGGATATATATGTATTGGTTGATGATATGCTCATGGGGAATATTAAACCCTATGGAGAATAAGTTTCCAACTGGAAATTGGTTGTATTTGGAAGAAAACTTCCCATAAACCTCATTGGTAGACAAATGTTCTTTAGTAAACTGATCTAGATTTTCAACAGTAAAGAATTGGGCCTTTTTGTCGCCGATCTGTATCGAGTTATCTGAAAAATCAATATCCGGCAATCCGATATTCCCTGAAGACAGTCCGAAATATTTAGGGTATAGACCATTTTCTGAGAATAAACTTTGATAGTCCATTACTGCTGCGGTTATCAAACCGGAAGCGTTTATAAGGGCTGCCACGCTTTCGACCTTACTCTCAAAATCCGATAGAACAGCTGAGTTCATAAATTCTTTCGGAACCACATTTTCCATATAGAAATCCCTTTTTTTGTTGAGGAAGGAATTTGTTCGTTTTGCAGAGTGCCGTATATAATTCTTGGGAACGATACTTACATACAGATAATGTCGGGTGCGTAAAAAAGAGCGTTCGTTGAAGTGAAATTCGTTGGCACGTTCCAAAAAATCGCCTTTCAATCTGCCGCTGATCTGCAGGTAGGTTTCCTCAAAGAAAAAATCCTGTTTATGTATCAAGGTGTTCGGCCCTAAAATGTCAATGACATTAAAGAAAAGTTCGTTCAATTGGACATATTCGGAAACATCCAAAGTAAATACTTCGGGTAGTTCCAATTTTAGGGGTATGGTTACAAAACCCTTCTCCTTAGCTATCAAGGAACGGTGTTCATACCCATAAATGGGGAAGGCATCGTAAAGGGTTAATTGTCTTTCCATACTAGAAGTGTTTGAAATGAATTGGATACTTTAATGGAGTTCGGCCTTTCGGCATCGGCCATTTTTTTCACAAAACCCTTTGCCCCATACGTTTTTGAATAGAACATTAGGATTGCGAATACCACCAAGATTAAAAGGGTCGTAATCAGCAAGGCCAGTGCAGTGGGGATAATGGTCGATAGACCAAGCCCGATAATGATGCTGGCAAGCCCCAAATAAATGCAGTAGTTTATATACACTGCCTTTAGCCCCATAAAGAGCACTTCTTTCTGAAGCCCCTTTTTGATATGTAGGTACTCTTGTTCCATAACAAAAAGTATTAAGTGTTAGGAACGGATACTATCGCCTACGGCCAAAAGGATGAAGAAGAGGGCAATACCAATAATCGTATTGCCGACCTTTTTCGTAAGATCGCTTTGTTGTTCCCTCAAATAGAGATAGACCAAAGAACCGATGATTACGGAAACACCGGCGATGGTCTTTACGACCCCAACAATACTGTCGGCAATGCTCTCGGCCTCACTCTCGGTCTTTTGGAATTCGCTGACCAGTTCGTTGAGTTGCGAGAAAAGGTCTGTCGGAACAAAAAGGATTAATAATAAAAGGAATAGGAATTCTCTAGGATTCGGAGTCGGTGGAATCATCGTCCACGGAATCCTTGCTACGGATAACTTTGAGTTTTTCATGCTTTTTGCGAGTTAAGGAATTTATATCATCTTCATCAGATGAACCCTTTTTAAAAGCATCCAGTAGCTTGGAATTGTTTTCTGTTTCCTCTACTACCTGGTCGAGTATATCTCCTAAATCGGTTTGTTCAAATGACGTATTATTTACAAATATATCTTTTTTTTGCAAATATGAATCATTTTCTAAATCTTTTTTCACTTTTGGGTTCTTTTTAATTTTCAAGACCCAGAAGATATATCCATAGTAGAGCACTACGGCACCGATTAATAATTTCCAGTAGAGGTTCAAAGTATGTCGTTGTTTTAAGGATGGATGGTAGCTAGACCACTATCCTAACCTTACTACAACGAAAATTACCTGTTTTTCTTGTATCGACTAGAGTATTGCCGATTCCTTAGGTTGTTATTGGTATTTAAAAATGTACAGTTGGGAATTGTACTATAAAAAGTTCTTTTTACAGCACTACCTACGGAAGCGAAAAGAATCCATAAGTAGGTTATACATCCGAATTTTCTTATCAAAAGTGTTTTATTCTTGATTCCAGCCGTTCGTATAAACTATTGTTCTTTTCCCCAGTCTCGTCAATATTCTGACTTTGGAAAATTGGGACATCTACCCCTCTAGCCATGTTCAACTTGATTGCCTCCGTTGAAATAATATTCACTATGATTATACCTAACACAGATGAAGCAGGACCGAAAAGTTTATTGTGATTATTCAAGATGCCGTCTCCAGAAGGAACCTGATTATCGATAACCAAATCAGCAATCTGGTACAGCTTTTTCCCGCTTTCATGTTTGGAAACGTATTTTTTGGATTGCTCGAGCGAGGTAATCGCAATTACTTTCAGTCCTTCTTTTTTTGCTTTTAGGGCTGTCTCTATCGGTATCGCATTTCTTCCCGAATTCGAAATGACGATAATTACATCCGATTGGTCAAATAAGTAATTTTTCCAAATGATTTCTGCCAAGCCACTAATCTGTTCGATTTCCGCCGATTTTCTCGCGCCACCGGCAAGAAGCACTAAATCGTCCATTATCGTGTTCACATTTGCAATGTTTGAAGCCCTACCGAACATTTCCATTGCGACCATCTGCGAATGACCTGTTCCGATGGTGTGAACGATCTTATCGTTCTTGATGGTATCGGCTACTAATTTTGAAGCTTGGATGAGCGCTTCTCCCTGCGTCGAAACTAGCCTGTTTACCAACGAATTTATCTTTTCTACGTATTCAAACATATTTGCGCTTATTGGATAATGTTGCACAAAGTTGACTTATTTCTAAGCGTGTCCAATCATCTAAATTATCCTCTTTATTATGTAAATTGCCTTGGGTATCAAAAGAATTGATAATGACGAAACATAAGAAACCTTTTTTTGAAGCTCTTTCCCCGGACCTCGAGTCTTCTATCTATATTTCCCATCAATTCGAAAAGGATTTATTGAGAAAGGATTATTGGCACTTCCATAATGCTTATGAACTTGTCTTTCTAACTTCCGGTAAGGGCAAAAGATTTGTAGGCCAAAAAGTAAGTGATTATCGACACGGAGATTTGGTCCTTCTTTCGCCAAATATTCCGCACAACACACTGTTCAAAGAACATATTGGTCAAACATTTGAACATTATGTCATTCTATTTGACCTCTCAATCTTCAAAAGATTTTTTGTGGCCTGTAAGGAGTTTAATCACATCAGCAGGCTATTCCAAAATATGGGGGGAGGTATTGCGTTCGAAGGAAATACTAAAAAAAAGGTAGGCGAACAGATCAAGAAGATGAAAGAGGCCAAAGGCTTCCATAGGGTCATGCTTTTTTTTGAAATCATAAATTTAATGGGACAATCAAAAGAATACGAGCTTTTAGTGCCGACAAGCTCAATGGACTTTCCAGCTTTGCATGAAAACAAGATTCTGTTCATTAACGATTTCATAAACCTAAATTTTCGTGAAAAGCTTTCCTCCTCTGGAATGGCCTCAGAAATAGGAATGACTAATTCTTCGTTTTGCCGTTTTTATAAAAGGTCAACTGGAAAGACCTTTAAACAAGCTTTAAACGAGGTTCGAATTCAAAATTCATGTTTTTTGTTAAAGGATACCAAGATGCCGATTGAAGGGGTGGCATTGGAAAGTGGGTTCACTTCGATACCTCTATTCTATAAATTCTTCAAAAGAATGATGAAAAAAACCCCATCGGAATATAGGGAAGAAATATAGTGCCGTAAAACGGCGGTTCTTCAAAACAGTTTAAGTTTAAGAGTGGGTTAGGTAGTTGAGTGCCGTTTGCTGTCTCTTTTAACTGTCCTTTTTTGGGACAATATATCAGAAATTAATCCTCTTTGTATTTGGTCGTTCAAGAATTAAATTCATAAGATTCAGGAATTAAATAAAATAGGACTTCAAAAACAGTTTCCTTATACAAAACCAATCTTCTGTTAAGAAATAAAATTGATTTATACTTTTATACTGGTCATTTACATACCTCCCCTTTTCCTGCGGAAGTTTGAAAATCCTACACTCCAAGCCAACCCGAGCGGCCGACCTTCGCCCGCCCACTTTCGGGATGCTTTCCGTTCCAGATTTTCAAACCCCCTCGGAAACACGCACAAAAGAATGAAGGCGAAAAAGACGCCTTCATTCCCTTGTTCTGCCAAGGCAAATTATCACAACAGATGCTATGGGTCAAAACAATTCTTGTTGCTGCAATTCGGGATAGATAACCTTATCGTCGATTTCCTCAATGTTCCCCTTGTAGGCCTTGCCCCTGAGCTTGTCAACTGTATGCGAAGTCATACCCTCCTCTGGGTATGGCTCTAATAGAACTTGTATAGCTTCTTTTATAAGCTCATCATCATATTCCTCAAGCCATTTATCTTCAAGTTCTTCGGGCAATATCACGGGCATTCTCGGTTCGGGCAATTTTGGGTTGTTGTGAATCTTTGCCATCATAGGATTGGCCTCGGTCGTAACGATTGAAAAAGTATTTAGTACTTCGCCTGTTTCCTTATCCGTCCATTCTCCCCAAAGACCGGCCATCGCAAAGGGTTCGCCATCCTTACGGTAAATGTAATGAGGGTAAGTTTCGCCCTTGAAGTGATGATGCTCGTAGAAACCATCAACAAAGATTAAACATCTTTTATTCTTGGCCGATGCCCTGAAAGATGGCTTTTCAAAAATGGTTTCTCCACGGGCATTTAAAGTCTTATTCCAAAGGCCATATAATTGTTTTTTGTCCTTTACCCAATGAGGCACAAGCCCCCATTGCGAAACTATTGGCGTTTGTGGACTTTCATTGGTATAGATCAATAATTTAGGATGTTTGAAACCCGATGAATGGTAAATCGGAAGATCCGTATGTCTAAGCAATTTCTCTTTGATTTCTTCAATTGCATGTTCATCGAAATCTCTCATAGCCCTTTTCAACTGAGATTCCAATTGGGCCTTAATATCGTAGCACATTCCAAATTTGTTTTAATACAACCTAAATTAACAAATTTTATTTATAAGAAATTGCTTTGTCTTTAGGATATATTCCATAATTTTGGAATAAATCCAATTTTAAATTAATGTCTTCCAAAATTCTATTCCGGAATTATGATAGAAAAACTATCCGAAATCTATTGATAGAAATAGGCCAGCATAGATACGAACTTGCCTTAGAAAACATGAAAGTAACCCAAAAGCCTATTGGTATGGAAGGGTGGTATATTGAGGCCAATGAATACTACTTAAAATTATGCTATCGCTATCCAAGTAGGTACGTACTAATGTTAATGGATGTTGACAGATATAATAATATTCCCACCCAGGGTTGGGAAAGAATCAAGGTCGAAAGATGAAGCTTTATAGACAAGAAAAATTAATTGACAAACTTCTAAAGTTCCGATGGAAGAAACACAATTTCGATTGCATAAAAGTTGAGTGCTATAATCGTTTCGACGGCGATAATTTTATGTGCCGTGTCGAGGTCTTTCGAGATAAAAAAAGGTTGATGAAGCATGAGGCAGAACTAAACGAAAATTTTGTTAGAAATGCCGAAGACAGGTTAGGCGAAATCCTGATAGACCAAATTTAAGATTTATTCACTGCCACCGGGAAGGCCATTGTGAATAAACCAAAATGAAGCCGACTAGCATCATTTTCTTTGACAGCTTTAGAAAAGCAACAAAGTTCCCACAAACAAATACATTTAAAATTAATTGTTGGTATATATGAATACTTTAAATTATTCGTTCAACTTCAAATTCCATGTTCCTATCTGCCATCTGTTTAATGTTAGAACAAAATAGATTGGTACCTACTTTATTTAAAGTTCCTCAAAATATATCTTAACAGACGGTGGGATTCTCTATAGCTGTAGATAGGATAAATATCACTTCTCCAAATATTTTCTTTTGAATAAGAAACTCTCGGTCAGACAAGTTTTTCCTTTCCAGCCCTCAAGGAGTTTAAGAAGAAATCGTTTCCATAACACTTTAAGTCAGTAGATCAAATTCGATATTTTTAAGTACTCTTTTTATGAATTTTTGTTGCATTAATAAATGAAACATTTAGCATTTGTTTGCATCTATTTTCATGTAGTAAATTGTTTTAAATATTTGATTATTAACTACTTATATTCACTATTCGTTTTATATATTTATCTGCAAAGCGGATAGCAAGTTATATTTTAAGGCACTTAAAATGACTACTTCTGGCGAAGTGAAAAATGTAAATAATCTGAAAAAATCGGTATTGATCGATGCGAAAGAAAGTAGGAAGAAAACCATTAGGTAAACATAAAAGAGAGCATACCGTAAATCTGCGTTTTAATGATACTGAAATGAAGTCCATCGAGATGTTATTGGAATCCTACAATCTGGATTTGAAAAAAAGAGGTGTGTTGGGGCCGTTTTTAAGGCGGTTGATTTTGCAGGACAAAGCGGTCGTTGAAACTCAAATATCGGATTCTATTTCAAACCTTACCTATCAAATAAATAAAATCGGGACTAACATCAATCAACTTATAAAAGTCGCCAATTACAAAAATTTGAGAAGTCCGAACTCAAATCTGGAAATGGAAATGAAAAAATCAAATGAATTAATGGGCAAGATTTTTTCGCTTATGGATGAAAATATACGTAGATGATTGCACGAATTTTATATAGGGATAAGGTACACGGCGTTGTTAATTATGTGTTCGGCAAGAACAAAATTCGCGTACTCGGATTTCGAAATACCTATTCTAAAACGAATACTTCCAAAGAACAATTTGCAAGAATCTTACATCATTTAGGAGGTCGTCACGGGTCACAAAAACGATATGTTCACATTTCAATAAATTTACCTCATGGCGAAAAATTGAGAGATTCGGACTTCTATGAACTCTCCAAGCACTACATGGAAAATATGGGTTACGGAGAACAGCCATTTGTGGTTGTCCGTCACTTCGATACCAAACATCAACACGTTCATATCATATCCACCACGGTAAAAGAAAATGGAAATTTAATTGACCTTTCGCATGATTTTAGGCGTAATGTTGCTACCCAAAAATACCTGGAAGAACAATATGGATTATCGCCCTCCCCAGAAACAAAATCAATCAAAGAATTACCTCTATATCGTTTGCCAGAAATTAAACAGGATGATTCCAATGGAGTAAAGTTCTACATTCAGGATATTTTGAACAGTACCCTTCAAAAGCACAAAGTCCGCAGCTTTAAGGAGCTTGCACAATTGGTGGCACCCTATCATATCTCCGTAAAACAAACAACAAATCGCTCGGGCCGTACCGGTGTTTCGTATGGAATTGCCATTGATAATGGTTATAAATCGCGATTTATCGATGGGTATACAGTCCACCCAAGATTAAGCGGCCCGAAACTTCAGGCTATTTTCAATCGGCAGTCGCAATCGAAATTGTTGCCCAGGTACAAAAAACGTTTAGAAAAACAACTGTTAACTACCTTTCAATTTTTTAAAAGTATAAAACCGGAAGACCTCCCCCATATTTTAAAATCATACCAAAAAATAGATGCCAAGGTTCGATTTAATGACGAAGGCAGGCCCTTGGGTTTTACGATTTTCGACAAATCCGGCTATGTATTCAACGACTCCGAAATTAGTTCGCAGATAGGTTTTGAGGCTAATCCTGTGTTCACTAATGACGGTAACGGTGTCAAAACCGAATTGGATACAAGGAGCAACCAAATGGTTTTGGAAGTCAGGAAGCTGATTAAAAATGCTTTTTATACCGCCTATTTGAACGGCTACAAAGAAGACTTATTGTCGGAATTTGTCCGGAGAATAAAGCCCAATGCGCTGTTACCTATTATCCAATCTTCGGAGCGTTTTGCGTTCTTGAATACGTACCTCCAACAAAATCCAAGACAATTGGTGTCCCATATTCATTCGGAATTACAACAAACGAAGCAGACGATTTATGCCATCGAAAGTAGGAAGGAACAGGAAGTGCTGAATCAAAAAGCCGTTTTGATCAAAAAAGTGCTCAACAAGGGTATTTTTGATGTTAAATCGGACAAGGGTATTCTTTTCGAACTTTTACAAAGTCTAGGGGTAAAATATGTTCGTGGACAGATAGCATATCTCAATTCCAACAGGCACCAAAGTCCTTTGGTCCTTTCCAACTTCGTTCTGCCCGATACTACCAATTCCTATGTTTCCACTGGATTTATTAGTCAGAATGAAAAGGTACTCCATGCACTGATCAATGACGTGCCCTTAAAACAGGTGGATATAAATGGCAGCTCTTTTTTCCTTCCAATAATCTTTCCGAAGTTGTATGGAACCATGTCCGATAAAAACCGCCAAGCATTTGAGGAATTGAGTCTGGGAGCATTTCGGGAAACCGCAGAAAAACTACATATACCCTTTGAGAAGTCGGCCAAAGATTATATCCGGTTGTTCAATGCCAAGGGTTTTTATTTTCTACGAAAGGATAACAGTCTTTTCTTGCACTCCATTTACTCAAAATTCCCCGTTGGCGTACCGCTCGTACCCAAAACCGAAAAGTATCTTTTTGCCTTGAAAGGTCTGGATACTATACTCAACGGTCAGAGAGCGATACTTGATAAGATTACAAGCCAAGGACAAGGTAATCTTAAAAACCTATGGGTCTCTTACCTAATCGAAAAGCAATTGTATGACAAGGCCGCATTTATGATAGTCAATGACAGTATTCGACCTAATCTGCCACAAGATATTTTGGAGTTCCATATGGGCAATGGGCTTCGAGGAAAAATAGCTGTTGCCGCCAATCAAAGAATAAACGTAAAACATGCCCGTCTTTTGAGAAGAAGCGTCTATGCATTTAGCGCATTGCTGGGGAAATCTAGCTACCGTGAGGAGGAGATTTTTAATGGTTTCCGGGATGAGCTTACGGATTATGGGAGGTACAAGAGTAATTTTATTTGAAACACTCCGGTTAGAATTCAGAATAAATCACTTACTAGAACTCTTTACAAAAAGCTCTACTTTTTGAAACTGATTTCAGGGAGTTCAATTCTAATCTAGATTTTTTTATTGGCATAGCGTTAAGAGTGGGAAAAAATGATGTTTATTAATTTATTACCTACAACTGCGATTATCAATATTATATACATACATGAAGTCTTCCATAAGTAGTATAATCTTCATAGAATAATTAATCGCATATAACGTCTTAATATTTTCTTTAGCAATTTAGTTAATTGATAAAAATTAGCATCGCAATTAAACCTTTTTGACTAAACATAACGTAATGCGATGTATTTTTTGTTACTATAATGATGTATATTTAGAATGTTTTAGTTTAAGATTATGAACAGAATTAAAGAAGTTCTGGAAGAGAAAGGTATTAAACAAGTATGGCTTGCAGAGCGATTAGGCAAGAGTTTTAACACAGTTAATGGGTATGTGCAAAACCGTACACAACCCAGCTTAGAAACACTTTTTGAGATTGCTAAAATCTTACAGATAGATGCAAAAGAATTATTAGTTACAACTACCAACAATTAAATGAATGGCAAAGACCAAAACCGCAAAGGATGAGCCTCTAAAAAAAGTTTTATGGGCATCAGCGAACAAACTTAGAAAAAATATTGATGCAGCAGAATATAAACACGTTGTATTGGGATTAATATTCTTACGTTACATTTCAGAGGCTTTTGAAGATTTATATACGAAGTTAGCGGAAGGTAAAGGCGAATATGAAGGTGCAGACCCTGAAGATAAGGATGAGTATAAAGGAGAAAATGTTTTTTTTGTACCGACTGAATCACGATGGAGTTTTCTTAAAAATAATGCGAAAAAGCATCAGATTGGTAAGTTCATTGATACTGCTATGGATGCTATTGAGAAAGAAAATTCAAGGCTTAAAGGGGTTTTGCCTAAAGTTTACGCTAAAGATAATTTAGATGTAACAAGTTTAGGGTCATTGGTAGACTTAATCAGTAATATAGCATTTGATAAGACAGAAAAAGAGAGTATAGATATTTTAGGAGAAGTTTTTGAATATTTTTTGGGTGAGTTTGCACTTGCAGAAGGTAAAAAAGGAGGGCAGTTTTATACACCTCGAAGTATCGTAGAACTACTTGTTGAAATGTTAGAGCCATACAAAGGAAGGGTAATGGACCCCTGTTGTGGTAGTGGTGGTATGTTTGTTCAAAGTGAAAATTTTGTAAAAGAGCATCAAGGTAGTGTGAATGATATTTCAATATATGGGCAAGAAAGCAATCAAACTACCTGGAGGTTAGCTAAAATGAATTTAGCTATACGTGGTATAGATAGTTCACAAGTAAAATGGAATAATGAAGGTTCTTTTTTAAGAAATGAGCTTAAAGATGTAAAGGTAGATTTTATACTAGCAAATCCACCATTCAATGATGATGATTGGAGTGGTGAATTACTTAGAAAAGATAGTAGATGGAATTTTGGTGTACCACCAAGTACAAACGCAAATTACGCATGGCTACAACACATTGTTTATCATTTAGCACCTAAAGGTACTGCTGGTGTTTTATTAGCAGACACATCATTGTCAACACTTTATTCAGAGGAATACTCTATCAGAAAATCTTTTATAGAGAATGATTTAGTTGAATGTATAGTTCAATTACCATCACACTTGTTTTCAAATACTCAAATAAAGGCTTGCATTTGGTTTTTAACCAAAAATAAAACAAATGGCAATAATAGAAATAGAACTGAGGAAATACTTTTCATGGATACTTCTCACTTAGGCAAATTAATTAAACGTAACAGCAGAGTATTAACTCGAGCAGATATCTCTAAGGTTACAGCCACATACCATAAGTGGAAAAAAAGAGATAAATTATATAAGGATGAATTTGGTTTTTGCAAGTCCGCAAAATATGAACTTGTCGAGGCTAATAATTATAATTTATCACCAAATAGATATATAGAACCCGCTGAACAAAAAGTTGATTTGAAAATTTCTTTGGGTAACAATGAATTTCAAAATATAATCTCTGATTGTGTTGATAAAATAAATGATAGCTCTGACAATCTATTTGATTCATTAAAAAAAAGTAACAATTTAAAGATAGGTTTTGTTAATTCAATAACTAAAGCATCCTCAACTTTGTCAGAACTGTCAGTTGACCTCTATAATGCGTTAATTAATAATTACTTTCTCGAAAGACAGTTTGAAAATTCTAGTGGTTTATTGAATAATAACGATTGGGAAGATAAACGATTTGGCGATTTATTTGTAGAGAGAAAACTGAGAGTCAAAGATTTTGGTTTTTGCCCGAAGATATACAGTGTTACAAATAGTGGAATTCAAACACGAGAAGGTAATTTTTCAAAAGAACTGGCTAAAAGTAATTTAAATTACAAAGTAGCATTAGAGGGAGATATGGTTTTTGGCTTAAGTAGACAAATACCCAATTTAGATGTGTTCAAACACAAACAAGGTGCTTTTAGCGGTGCATATCATGTTTTTGCACCTTTAGATATTAGAATTGGGCTAATCGTGGGAGGTATTATGAGGTTGAAATTGATGGAGCAAACTGACATTTTAAAAGGTGGTGCAAGGGAAGGAAGAGGTTTAGATAAGGAAAAGCTTTCATCAAAATTATTTTTAGTTCCCTCTGAGAGAGTTTTGGATAAACTTTGGGGTGCTATTTAATTCGAGAATAATTTATTTAAAATTCATATAAACTTAATAATGTCAATAGAAGTAGCAGGTAAACAAATTACCACAAGTAAAATAGCAATTAAAGACGTCTTTGCAGAAGATATGTGGTTTAGCATACCAGATTATCAAAGACCATATGTTTGGGGTGAAGACCAAATATCTACACTTTTAGATGATATTGCACACGCAGCAGTTAATACACCAAAAAGTCAATATTTTTTAGGCTCGTTAGTACTGCATTGCCAAGACAAAGTACACGATGATACGGCATATATTGAAAATGCGGTTTTAGATGGACAACAACGATTAACAACCTTGTACCTACTTCACGCAGTAATAAGAGATAAAACTAAAAATAGCTCACGCAAAGGCTCTTGTGAAAAAGTGATTTTTCAAGAAGGCAATCCAGATGATGGTATTCCGGAGCGTATGCGAGTAGAGTTTGCAATCCGTTCTGAGGTAGCAAAATTTGTAGATAAATATATAAAACCTAAAGATGGAACTTTAGCCATCAATGAGCTTAAACACCTCGCTGCAACTTCAAAAGATGTTTCCATACGCAATATGTCTCACGCTATAATAATAATGCAAAAATGGATTATAGACGAGAATAATACAGAAGTAGATACATTGTTTCCATACTTACGTAAAAACGTTGTACTTGTTTATGTGGCAAGTGGTGAATTAGAAGATGCGTTTAGACTATTTACTGTTTTGAATGACAGAGGTATCAAACTAAGAAATAGTGACATTCTTAAAGCGCACAATCTTAAAGAAGTAAGTACACCTGCAAAACAAGCTGGTTATGCTAAGTTTTGGGAGGAGTTAGAAGGAGAGTTAGGAGAAGATTTTGACCAGTTTCTATCCTACATACGTACCATTTTAGTAAAAGGAAAAGCTCGCTATAATTTACTAAAAGAATTTGAAGACAATATTTATGCACCTAAATTCTATAATCAAAGTACTAAAAAGTTTGAGCAAGCTACGCCACTACTAACAAAGGGAGATGCTACTTTTGATTTAATAGAAAGCTACAAAGGTCATTTTGATAAAATTTTTGATGGTAGTAATTATTTAAATAAGAATAATTGGGCATTTGATAACCTTGTTAGTGTATTGCAAGACACCGCATTATCCGATATTTGGATTCCTTCACTCTTGGTATATCGTAAGCATTTCGGGGATACTAAAATCTATGAATTTCTGAAGCATTTGGATAATAAATTTTCTGGAGATTGGATTGCAAGAGAAACACCCACTACAAGAATTGAAGCAATGAATTCAATTCTCAAAAAAATTGAGGAAGTTGCTGCTCCTGAAGAAAATGTTGATGCTAAAATTGATATGCTTTTCAATTCAAGCGTGTTTCAATTTAATAGTTCTGAGTTTTTAAATCAATTAGAGCATAGTACGATTTATGGAAGAAGATTTGCACGTTACCTACTTCGTAAAGTAGATTTTCTATTAGATGGACCATTATATTCTGAAAGAAGAAATTCTTATGGTCAAATGACGGTAGAACACGTATTACCTCAAACACCTAATGGTGATAGTCAATGGAATATGGATTTTACAAAAGAAGAAAAAGAAGAATGGACGCATAAATTAGGAAATTTAGTTTTGATAAGTAGGCGTAAAAATTCTGGTCAGGGAAGATTTAGATTTTAGTGATAAAAAGGCAAAGTATTTTAAAAACAGTATTGAAACATTTCCTAATTCAATTAGGATTATGCAAAAACCACAATGGACAATTACGGAGTTAAAGAATAATCATAACCAGCTTGTAAGTATTATCAAAGCACATTACGGTATATAATGACAAAACTATTCGAAGACGACATTGAGCAACTACTAATTGAGGAATTAGAAGGTTTAGGTTACAACTATGTCTATGGTCCAGAAATAGCACACGATGGAGAATTTCCCGAAAGAGAAAGCTATGCAGATGTAGTGTTACACAATCGATTAAAGGAAGCAATTCTACAACTCAATCCATTAATTCCTGAAGAAGCAAGACTAGATGCATTTAATCAGGTAATACGTATTAGCTCACCTGACCTTTTAGTAAACAATGAAATATTCCATAAAATGCTTACAGAAGGCATCAAAGTATTGTACAGAAAAGATGGTGCATCTCGTGGCGATATAGTTTGGTTAGTAGATTTTGATGATGTAGAAAAAAATGAGTTTGTAGTCGCAAATCAGTTTACCGTAATAGAAGATAATCATACAAAAAGACCAGATGTAATTCTGTTTATTAATGGACTGCCATTAGTAGTGATTGAGTTAAAAAATGCAGTAGATGAAAATGCAACCGTAAAATCAGCCTTCAAACAATTGCAAACTTATAAGGCAACTATCCCAAGTTTGTTTAGTTATAATAGTCTTTGTGTAATCTCAGATGGTTTAGAGGCCAGATCAGGTTCGTTATCAGCGGGTTTTTCTCGTTTTATGAGTTGGAAAACTAAAGATGGAGAAACAGTAGCATCACATTTAGATTCTGAAATAGAAGTTTTAGTGCAAGGACAGTTAAATAAAAAGACACTTATTGATATTATTAGGTATTTCATAGTATTTGAAAAATCTAAAAAAGAAGATTTGAAGACAGGCATCACCACTATTGATACGGTCAAAAAAGTGGCAGCTTATCATCAGTATTATGCAGTTAACAAAGCAGTAGAAAGTAGTAAAATAGCTGCTGCAGAAGATGGAGATAGAAAGGGTGGTGTTGTATGGCATACGCAAGGCTCTGGAAAATCGTTATCAATGGTTTTCTACACTGGTAAAATTGTCCAAGCCCTTAATAATCCGACCATATTGGTAATTACAGACAGAAATGATTTAGATGACCAGTTGTTTGACACATTTGCTTCAGCCACACAATTATTAAGACAAAGGCCAGTACAAGCAAATGATAGACAGCACATAAAAGAATTACTAAAAGTGGCATCTGGTGGGGTTGTTTTTACTACCATACAAAAATTTCAACCAGAAGAAGGTAATCTTTACGAAAAGCTAACAGACCGCAAAAATGTTATTGTAGTTGCAGATGAAGCACATAGAACGCAATATGGTTTTAAAGCAAAAACAGTAGATGATACAGATGAAAATGGCAATGTAATTGGGAAACGTATCGTATATGGTTTTGCAAAATATATGCGTGATGCTTTACCTAATGCAACCTATTTAGGATTTACTGGGACACCTATTGAAGGAACAGATGTAAACACGCCTGCGGTTTTTGGGAGCTATGTAGATATTTATGACATAGCACAAGCGGTAGATGATGGTGCGACCGTAAGAATATTTTACGAAAGTAGATTAGCTAAGGTCAATCTAAGTGAGGAAGGTAAAAGATTAGTAGAGCAATTTGATGAAGATTTAGCAAACGAAGAACTTAGTGAAACCCAAAAGGCAAAGGCAAAGTGGACACAATTAGAAGCCTTAATTGGCAGTGA
This sequence comes from Flavobacteriaceae bacterium MAR_2009_75, assembly GCA_002813285.1. NCBI lineage: Bacteria > Pseudomonadati > Bacteroidota > Flavobacteriia > Flavobacteriales > Flavobacteriaceae > Flavobacteriaceae bacterium MAR_2009_75. The sequence goes on along the minus strand of PHTZ01000001.1, from coordinate 1,710,948 downwards.
AAATAGAGTTGAAAATATTGCTCAAGATATAGTTAATCATTTTACGGAACGTCAAAATGTATTTGAGGGAAAAGGAATGATAGTAGGGATGTCTCGTAGAATTGCTGCGGATCTCTATCATCAAATTACCAACATACGACCAGACTGGCATAATAATGATTTAGATAAAGGAGTAATAAAGGTTATTATGACAGCGGCATCATCTGATGGGCCAAAAATGGCGAGGCATCATACTACTAAGGAACAAAGAAGAGCCCTAGCTGAACGTATGAAAGACCCTAATGATGAACTTAAATTAGTTATTGTTAGAGATATGTGGTTAACAGGTTTTGACGCACCTTCAATGCACACTTTGTATATTGATAAACCTATGAAAGGTCATAATCTAATGCAGGCTATAGCACGAGTGAATAGAGTTTATAAAGATAAACCAGGTGGATTAGTGGTAGATTATTTAGGTATAGCATCAGACCTTAAAAAAGCCTTAGCATTTTACAGCGATAGCGGAGGTAAAGGAGACCCAACTATTGCACAAGAGCAAGCGGTTAACTTAATGTTGGAAAAAATAGAAGTCGTATCTCAAATGTTTTTAGAAAAGCCAGCAAGAAGATATTCCAAAGCATTACAAAATTTAGTAAATAAATCGTCAGCACCATACATTGGTAAAGATAGAGGTTTGCTTTATGAAGATTATTTTACGGCTGATACTAGGACAAAATTGAAAATAATCCTTATCGCAGAAGAACATATTTTGAGTTTAGAAGATGGTAAAAAACGATTTGTAAATGAAGTAACAGCTTTGTCTAAAGCATTTGCAATAGCAATACCTCACGATGAAGCTATGGACGTCAAGGAAGAAGTTTCATTTTTTCAAGCGGTTAAAGCAAGATTATCCAAATTTGACATAATAGGCATAGGTAGGACGGATGAAGATTTAGAAACGGCCATACGTCAGGTGATCGATGAAGCTTTAGTGTCGGACAAGGTAATAGACGTGTTTGATGCAGCAGGTATTAGAAAACCAGATATTTCTATACTTTCAGAGGAGTTTTTGATGGAAATAAAAGGGATGCAACATCAAAATATTGCATTAGAGACATTAAAAAAACTTTTAAGTGAGGAAATAAAACTAAGAAGTAAAACTAACTTGATTCAAAGTAAATCCTTAATGGAAATGCTTGAAAACTCGATAAAGAAATATCAAAATAAAATACTTACTGCTGCTGAGGTCATTCAAGAATTGATAGAATTAGCAAAGCAAATAAAAGAAGCTGATACGCGTGGAGATAGTTTAGGATTGACCGAATATGAATTGGCATTCTATGATGCCATTTCACAAAACCAAAGTGCAAAAGAAGTATTAGGGGATGAAATTTTGAAAGAATTAGCGGTGTACTTGGTAGAAACAGTTAAAAACAATGCAACTATAGATTGGACAATAAAAGAAAGTGTGAAGGCAAAATTAAAGGTAATGGTAAAACGTGCGCTTAGAAAATTCGGTTATCCACCAGACCAACAAAAGTTGGCAACAGATACCGTTCTAAAGCAAGCTGAACTATTAGCAAATTTCTGGAATTAAAAAAGAATATATATTTTGGCGCATTTTCCAATAATAATTGATTTCAGGAAAATATCAGGGCATGGCCAAATCGTTGATGCACTATCAAGTTCCTTTAATGCGAAAGCTAATGATACTGTACATTTTACCATCAATCTGAATACATATTCTATGTTATATTCAGACCATTTGGTATTGATAAGTTCTACAGTAAATCATCTACGAAATGAAGGTGTCGTGGTATCAGGCATTTTTGAAGATTTCAGAAGTGTTTCTGGGCAAGTTCAATATGCTAGTCGTGTTAATTTTTTTGAACAAATAGGTTTTATTTATAACGAAGGTTACATTAGACGTAATCCTTCTGGCCGATTTACCGAAATAAAACGATTTGATGATAAAAACTCATTAGATGTGCATCAAGAAATCATGAAAATTCTAATAAAAGATGCTATTAATACTGAGATGCTTATTGTCTTAGACTATTGCTTATGGGAAGTTATTGACAATACAATTAGACATTCTTTCTCTGATGGTTCTTTAAGTAATGGCAATGGATATATAAGTTGTCAATATTTTGAAAACAAAAAGCAAATTAGAATTATTATAGCAGATAATGGTCAAGGCATTTATAAGGCATTAACGACACACCCAAATAGTAAATATAAACATTTCAATGAGTTCCAATCTGTTGAGCACTGTATCGATAAAGGTGTTACTAATAGTACTGGAATGGGTTTTGGGCTATGGGCTACTTCTACATTAATAAGAGAAAATGGGGGTAAGCTTATAATACATTCAGGTAATCATACGTTAGAAGTAGACAACAATAAAACTATTGTAGCTGGATCAAAATGGCATGGAGCATATACCTATATTCGAGTTAACACCGATATAGCTGTTACTTACGATAAAATCTTTGAAAGTGACAATCAAAGAAATGCTTTTGAAGAGCGATATGAAGAGTTATTAGGTAATCTCAATGAACTTTGGTAAGTTTGACGTAGTTTTTACAACTAATCTATAGTGGAAGTAAATTTTGGAGATAGTGGCCGTAGTCTAGGAACAAGAACCCTAGGAAAGAAAATTCGTTTAGAGATTGAAAATTCTCTTGAAAACGGTGACTTTGTTACATTTAATTTTGAGGGGGTATCATTGATTTCTCATTCATTTGCAGATGAATGTTTTGCAAAACTTATTGAAATTGTAGAATTGGACGATTTAAAAAAGAAATCTACCTTTATTAATGCTAATGAACTTGTAAAAAAAACTATCGCATTTACCATTAGGGAAAGGGTCAAATTATTAACTACGTAATCCCACGCTATATCCCTTTCATTGCTGCAATTACGAAAAAAGGTTTGCATCTTAAATTCTTCATTTCATAATTATCAATATTGAATCATCATCTTTTTTCTTCATTGTCTTTCTAAGGTTATATCAAAAAATCCAAAACTCTTTCTAAATAGAACCCTTTGTAAAGAGTTTATCCCGCAGAATTATTTTTAGTATCTTCCTAAAAGGTTGAAATTAACAACGATATGAGCATCTACGACTTTAATACACTGACAGAAAATAATAGGTTCGACAGAGTCTTTACTAAGGGGCAATTTATCGATACAGTTTCACAAGGCGATATTAAGTATGCACTTTATTCCTTATCTTCCTTTTGGGTTGAAATTAAATATTTTGTTCCAAGCAATAAAATTATTGGAATTTCAAGCTTTGTGTCCGGCGAAAAACTGGATCGCTATAGTAATGTTCCAGACAAAATATAGTCGTACATGTCTAAAAATAAACTCCCTAGATGGATTAGAATTCTCCGATATAATTTCAATTGTATGTGGTATCATGTACTGTTCCCCGTTGGAATGCCCGAAGATGAATTTTCAAAAAATATAAAGTCGAAATAAACGGCATAAATCTTACCGAACAGGTATTTTCAATCAGTTTCATACAACTGATCCAATATCTCCTGCCATTTTTCCTTTAATAGCTTTTTGTTGGGCAATTGGGTTTTATAGTCTGCTACTAAGGTAGGCGATAAACTGCGGCTTAGGGCATATTCCACTACGGTATCATCCTTTCCTTTACAGAGTAGAATACCCAAACTGGGGTTTTCGTTTGGGGTTTTTATATCCCTATCCAATGCTTCCAAATAGAAATTGAGTTGCCCTAAAAACTCAGGCTTGAACTTTTCAATTTATAATTCAATGGCAACCATGCATTGAAGGGTTCTGTGGTAAAACAACAAATCGATGGCAAAATCTTGATTGCCTACTTGCAAGGGGTATTCTTCGCCCATAAAGGCAAAATCCCTACCGAATTCCAATAAAAACTTGCTAATATTTTGAGTTATTTTGATCTTGAGGTCATTCTCGGAATGTGTGTGGGGCAGTTGTAACATTTCTAAAACGTAGGTATCCTTAAAAATGCTGGTAATATCTTGTGGAAATTCTCTCGACAGCGTTGAGAGTTTTGTATTGCCGAGCATGACCCGTTCGTAGTAAGAACTGTTTATCTGACGTTCCAGGTCCCTATAGGACAAGCGTTCCTTTATTGTTAGACGAATATAAAACTCCTTCTCTTCATCACTTTTGGCCGCCGAAACGATTGCCATATTTTGCGACCATGGTATTTCTCTCAACAGCGTTGAGAGTTTTTTGCTGCCCTTGTAGGTTTCATAAAACTGCTTCATTCGCCATAAATTCTGGGACGAAAACCCTTTGGTATTGGGTTGTGTGGTTTTTATATAAGCAGCCAGTTGGTTAACAATCGATTTTCCCCAATTAGCCTCATTGACCTGTTCATGAACATACTTTCCTATTTGCCAATACAGATCTATAATCTCCGTATTCACTTTTTGAAAAGCACGTTGCCTTGCTTTTTCGATTAATTGGGTTATATGTGCGAATTGCGATTGAATCTCCATTCTGGAAAGTTTAAATCTTCGCTTTAAATTCCGTCAAAGCCGTGACGATTACATGTTCCATTTCTTTATACGAATCCTGAACATCGGATTGGTAGACCAAATTATCCCCTATATTCTGCTTTGGGGTAAATTCATTGTCGGGTAACAATATCCACATGGGATTGTATCCTAGACTGTGATAAAACAAAATTGCTTTCATAGTCAACACCGATATCGTTCCCCGCTCTATATTGATCAGCGCATTATATTCGACACCAAGACTTTCAGCTACATTTTTAGCTGAAAATTGGCTATGTCGTTTATCTTTGATAGGGTCGTTTTTCTTGAGCTCTTCGCGAATTTTTTTCAATCGTTTTCCGATAAACTTAAAATCCTTAATAGTAGCGTTCTGTAATTCTTCTATATTTTTCATTGGCTCTGTATTTCTTCTACTGGATAGGAGGAATAATAAATATTGTCATCCTCATTATGATTTACGAACAGTCGCGCATCCTCAACAGTATCGTTTCCATCAAAAGTAGGTTTTTCTGTAGAATCGACAGTTTGTAACTGTTGGGTATAGTGATAGGAAACCTCTCGTTCTTGATTTATAGCTTCGTCGACTTCATCGCCTATTTTATTCTTGTCGAAAATAGCCGATTCAAGATTTTCGCCGGTTATTTCATAATATTCGTCTCTTACCAATTCATCGATATCGTGTAACACTTTGGTAAAATTATCGTTCAAAACCCTATCGATTTCCTTTTGGATGAACATCCGATCTACCAAATCAAATACAAAGTCCTCCAAATTAGGTTTTAAATTCCCTTCATTTATAAGCTCATCGATAGTTTGTAAATGGTCGAATAAACTTAATTCCTTAACCAAAGCGATGAAAGTTTCCCTATCATCCTGTTCTCGGTAGTGCTTTTCGGCAAAACCCTCAAGGTAGCTGTTATAAAAATCAATATAGTCCACTTGATTGACATCTATTTCGGCAAGGCTGTTATGGAATTTTAATTTCCGAAACGATTTCATTTTTTCACTTACGAGTGCGTCATGGTTCTCTAATTTGAAATTTTGGATAATCGGAATATCATACTTGGCCTGAATCTTCTTGGATTCCATATTCGGTCTGACAAGTCCATAGGAAAGTTTGTTCTTTATTGGGCTTTCAAAGGTATCTGCAACGATTCCTCCGAAATGTCCTGTTGACATGCCCGTAATCTTGCTCTTGGGCAAAATTTCCAACATTGCGGTGCTGATGTTCGTTGTAGTATCGTTCCGCGAAATGGTCTTGGACTGTTTTTCCTGATGGATTTTCCCGAAAATCTCGCTCATTCGTCGGGCGGTTTCTCCTTTGGCGGCACCACTAAAAACATTGGAGCAATTGTCGAAAATGACCTCCGCTAGCTCTTTACCATAGTCTGCAATCAATTGGGTAATGCTCTGTATGCCTAATATCGTTGCCACATAGTGTGAACGACCCGTATCGATGATTTTTCGAAGTCCCATAATGAATAAGGTTGGCAGTTCGTCCAAAACCAGGCCCAAAGGTCGCCCACCCGGTTTGTTTACAACTTGAAGAATTTTATTGATGTAAAGGCCGATGGGTGCAGAATAGATTTCCGAGCGGTCGGGATTATTCTGGATGCATAGAATCTTTGGTTTTTTAGGATTGTTGAGATCCAACTGGAAATCGTTACCCGTCATAATGTAAAAGATTTCCTTATTGGCCAACATGGAAAGCGAAATTTGTGCACTCGCCGTTTGTCCGGCCAATTGTTGTACAGCTTCCCGATCCAAAGCATCCTTAAATGGAATCATCAAACTCCGAACCTCGATGTCCACCAACATAATGTGCAACAAGTATTCTATGTTTACCGTGGACAATATAATGACATGGGGCAAGGTGCAAATATTGACACCCCTTTCTTCCGATTTTTTCTTCAAGTACCAAATGAGTCCCGAGACAAAGCTAATGGCACTTTTTGAGAAAAAATCGTTGCGTTTGATCCATTCCCTGTTGAGGTTTTTCATAATAATGGTCGCGGCATCCGATGCGTCGGTCTGGCTTTTCAATAAATAGGGATTGATCGGATTGCAGCGGTGTGATTTTTCTACATTGTCAAAGCAAATGACGTAGAATTCAGGTAATAGTGACAGTTTTTCAGGATTGTTTTTAAGCTGCTCTTTTTTACGCAACCAATAATTGTAGGTAATCTTGCTCAATGTGTCGAACTTGAAATCATAGATTAGCAACGTGAACAGTTTATTGATCAATTGTTCTATGATTTCTTCGATCAGCGCAAATGATTTCCCGCTGCCGGGAGTGCCGATAATCAACAAGGCCCTAAATAGGTTAACAAAATTTATCCAGCCCTTTCTAATTTTCTTTTTGTATCGATACTCATAAGGAATATTGACCGAATACGGGGTTTCGATACGCTCTTCCATCTGCAAGAACGTTTCGTTCTCTTCATTGAACGGATCTTTCTTTGAGGGATTGGTAAAATTCATAACCTGAAATAAATGGATGGCACCGGAAAGCGAAAAAAGAAACCCGAGAAAATACATGCTTAGGGAACCCCAAATTCGCTGTAAGGTCTCAAAAGCAAATGCATCGGAAAATACTAGAAAGGCACAGCCCAAGGTGTAGATTGCTAGACCTTTTCCGAAGGACTTCCCCTCTTTCTTTTTGGGATTATAGAGCATTACCGAACCAGTCACTAGCATTAAAAGAAGTAGCCTACTATAGAAAGGCCGTGTCAATAACTCAAATCGCCCAAGGGACTCATAGGTTATTTGTGCGATGTTGCCACCCCAGCCATGATAACGCATTAAAGCATAATAGTCCAAAAAACCAATGGCCAAGAATAATGCCGTGGAAATGAGCATAGCGGAAAAAGCCATCTTTCGATCGTCCATGATTTTTTGAGTGAGTTAAGGAATATTGAATTACTGGTTAGGAAAACATCCATTGTTTCCATTCATCAACGATTTGAGTCGATGAAATTGCAAATGAGGTTTCGTGCTTCCTGATATGGTCGATGGTTTTATCCATTAAAATACCGGCCTGTTCATTTACAAATTGCGCATAGGTATCCGTTTTTTGCAACCGATGCTTTAGTTCCATATCGTTCTCCTCGATCAACGTATCCAATAATGCTACATAGTATTGGTTGTCCTGTAATTCTTCTGATAATGCTTCCATTTTTATGTTATTGACAGTGTGTTGTTTTTATTGAATTTCTTTCGATTGCCTTTGATTTTGACATTTTCCTGCGTTTTCCGATAATGTTTTTTTATTGCCGTAAAAGGAATTCGATAGGTGTGTTTCAATCCGAAGTCGCAATCCACGCTGCTGGTTTCAATTCCAACGATGGTTCCTTGATTTTTGGCTCCTTCGGGGCCTTTCTTGTCTTTGAGCTCAATCTTGTCTCCAATTTTCATCCACCTAGGCGCTACCATGGATAATGCGATATAGTTATTCTTTTTGGATTCCCTGAGATCATCGTTCCAATCCTTTCCACGGGATTTGTGTATTCCGAACTTGACGGGTAAATAGAGTTTGCCCATAGTTTCAAGTACTAACCCTATTGGGTTTTTCTGTTTATCGGGTAATTGTACTGTATTGGTTATTTCATCCAGGGAGCATTCTAAAACAAGTTTATCGGAAAAACCAACAGGTCGGATCAAATCAAAAGGAAGGTTATTGTGTTTAAAATTGGATTTCAAGACGGATTCAATGGTGTCTTTATCTTGGGATATCCGATTTCTGTGAGCTTCAACATAGTGAACCGTTAGACGTATATTTCCCTGTTTAAAAGTGTGTTCGATATATACATTCGGATGACTTTGGTTGACAAGTGCGGCAAAGACCTTAATGTCGAATTGCTGACCTGCGCTATCATTATCCATCGCCGATAACAGCGCTACTTTTTTATTCTCAAGGTACGGCTCAGTAAGTTGGGCGAAGAAGGCCAATTTTTCGGGATAGATACTACCTCCGAAAGAGATATAAAAGTTTTCGGGCGTACCGTGGAGTTCATGATACGATAGTAAATCAATGGCACTTTCTCCAAATACAATATGTTTGGGATGCGCTATTGGCCTTGAGTAGAACAGATATTGATTGTTCTTGTTCAATGTCAGGCGAAACTTTATACGTTTTTGTTCCCTTCTGTCAAAATAGGGTTGATTGTAAAGGATATAGTTTTTTGGATTTCCCTGTAGGTCATATTTCGGAAAAGCGATGTTAGCTATTTTGCTTCCGTTATCTTTTATATGAAAGGCATTGAATATCCTTCCTTTGAAAATTTGATCGTTGAGTATCGCTTTGGACAACCCTCTATGTTTTACCAAATAATCCACTTTTTTTAGAGGGACGATATTATAGTTTTCTTCTAAGGTTTTAGGGTTTTCTTGCTTTTTGGGAAGTGACAACGACGATGCCTCCAATTCATAGGTACGGTCTATAATTTCCAAACCGGATTTTACGGTCTGATAAAAATTATCGTGCTGTTTTCGGATGAATTTAAAAAACAGTCCCTTGTCAGTTGAATCGTTCCGATTGAAATAGGTCACGGGATTTCTGCCTATATTCAGAACAAGACGGTCTTCCCCATTGCTGAATTCAAGTGAACCGGCACTTTTTTTTAACAATTTGTACCCCGAATGATAGAGAAAGCCAGGGAAGTTGACCTCTGTATTGATCTGGGCGATCAATCGTTTGTAATAGCCTATATTTTCGGAATAACTCTTTTGCATATTCTAATCAAAAAAAAGGCCGACATAAAATGTACATCGGCCATTTTATAAAAAGTAAAGTTGAAAAGTTAAAGGCTCATTGATTGATTAACTTTTTTCCTTTTTTTTCGCCACGTACCGTAACAGCATTTTTCACTTCTATTTTGTTCATCTTAGACTGCTCTACGGATTTTGTGATGAACTTTTCGGCCCGTGGACTATAGCTTACCATATAGGTCTTTTTGCCTTTTTTGGTATCTATCGTGATTTCAGGTTCTAAACCTTTATTGATTGCATCAGCTTGTTGCTTGGTCAATTTCTGTCCATAAAAATAGGTGTTGTCCGTCAATGCCGATTTTGTGCGGATGTCGTTCAACTTCGGCTCGTAATAGGCTAGTTTGGTAAATGTTTCGCCGTTCGTACTAGAACCTGTAAAGGCGATTGTTTGGCCGTCTTTTACCATGCTATCGAACTCCGCTGCTGTAAACTTATGGTTGTATGCTTTGGCTTGCTCCGGTTTTACCGGTTCGTTGCGCCGGATTTGCACATCCAGTTTTGAACCGGAGGTAGGGCTGTAAAGCATCTGTAACATCTTTACACTTTCCTTCATTTTGCCTTCGTTAATGTACGATGAGGCATGTAGGTATTCCCGACCTTGAATAATGGCATCTTGAATGTTCTCGGGAAGTTTGTCAAAACTAACATACGCTCCTTCCAATCGTTCCTTGGCGTCGCCAACGGCAAATTGTTGGGCAGGAAATTTTTGGAATTCTAGGTATTGACTCCCCTTTTCGATTTCGAAAGAAAGATTGTCGTTCGTTTTGACCTTAAAAGTCTTGCCGTCTTCAGAGAGGGCCGTTCCTTTTTGCCATACTTGGTTGATCTTTACAAAGACCTTTTCTACTTGATTTTCCATTGTGAGTGATTTAAAATTGTTAAGGAATATTTATTTGTTTAACTTTGAATAACTTTACAAATCAGGAGTGATTTGTGAGTTAAGGAATATTACGGAAAGAGAGGGGGAGCCCTCTTTTTCCTTTTATAACGCTATTCTGTAATCCTTCAACTGCACCTCCTTTCCCTTTAAAGAAATACTTTGAGTCGATTCCCATTCCAGATACCAATTGGGCTGAACGGGTTTCAGTATATCTATGGTTTTGTTTAAATAATTCTTATAATACGACCAAACGAAAAACCTGATGGCGTTGACCTCTAAGGGAATCCGGACTTTGATATCTTCATCCACCTTGGCGACCATGACGCTTTGCTCATTGATCCTGTTCTGATCGATAACCTTGTTGTACTTTAAAAAGCTCTTCGCCAATCCCTGATTGAAGGTCTTCGTGCTATTGAAAAAATTCAAAAACGATTTTTCTTCCCCTATACGGAATCGCACCAAAATATCTTGTTCCTTGACCGATAGATTAAAATTGGATTCATCCATAAAGGATAAGAAATTCAGATCTCGTAAATAACCCTCTATTTTTTTTTCTGCCTGTAAACGTCAAAATGATTTTTTTGACCTTAACGGATTGCTGTATTTGGTATAGGATTTTCGTAGTCTCATAATTGATAGCGCTGAGGGCCAAATACACCACATTTTCCAATCGGAACTTTTTATGGAATGCCAATGCTTCCTTTGGATCCTTAAAAACTACCAACCAATCAATAGAATCCGGAATTTTGGAATACCAAATTGCATTTTTCGCTGAAGACTCTTTATAAGCCGTTGTTTCAGGGGTATTATCCACAAAAAATCCACAGTTCTCATTTTGAAGGTTATATAACGGAAAGAGTACCTTGCCATCCTCATCTTCAAAGATTCTGTCTTGAAAAGGTATCATCTTCTCCATATTGGCATATAAGCCCTCTTGGTGGATACTTAGCGGAAATGAATAGTTATGAAAATGATTAAAGTTCTCATCTACTATTTCCATTTTCGAATTTTCCGTACCGATCAACAATTTTTTGGTTTCCAAGACCTTTTGATAATAGGCATCTACTTTGTCCCAAACAGTTTCTTTGTTCGATCCTTCGATTTTTGAGACATGCTCAATAATCAAATGGGAAGCCGACAATTTTATCTCAGGCTGCTGTACTTTGTAGAACCGATATCCCTCATCGGTCTGAACAACTACACAGCGTTCCTTTTTACGGGTATAGATGCAATGTGTTTTTTCTGAAGCGGAACAGATATAACCCAACTGCTCAAAGAGTTTTGGAAGATGAATTCGGTAATCTTCTGTCAGCCATGTATTGATCATAAACTGTTGTTTTCTTTCATATTTGTAAATAAAATATATATTTGCATATAACATAGCAAATATATGAAAAGTTTTGAAATAGCAACATTTTTTAGAAAAAATACACCTCTGTGGTTCTTAAAACGCTTAAAATCAATATCTAAGAAACAGCTTGGCACTATTGGATTCCTACTGCTATTGACCTTTTATTACCTATATAGTCCTATTTCTAAGGTATGGAATGACAGTTTGGAAGAAACTTCAGTTGCCATGGATGGCTATGGAAGACAGTTGGAATCAAACCTTAATTCCGCAATGAATGACACCATTGTTATGGACAAGGAACGCGAACAGCTATTGCGAAATATCGAGGAAAAGCTGGTCGCCTATTTATATCAAATCCCAGATTACTCCTATATCCCCTCATTGGAACCTTATCTACAATATGCGCCTAAGATATTGGAGCAAATACCTTCTACCGTTCCTTTGGAAAAATGGGACTATCGGCTTTCTAGTAAATACGGCGTGCGACAACATCCCATTTCACAAAAAAAGAAAAAACATTTCGGGATCGACCTAGCAGCTGCTACGGATAAATATGTCTATGCCTCGGCGTCGGGGACAGTTCTCTCCATTACCTATTCCCAAAAAGGATATGGTACCCATATTATTATTAAACACCGTTTTGGATTCGAGACACTATATGGCCATTTGAACAGAGTGCTTGTCAGCGAAGGACAGACATTGGCCCAACACGAGCTTATTGGAACTGTTGGTAATACCGGTAGTTCCAAAGGGTTTCATCTGCACTATGAAGTAGTTAAAAATGGAGCCAAGATAGATCCTCTCTACTCCTTGAACCTCAAAAGAAAAATTTATAAAAACCTTTTCAAAAGATAACACGATATGGTACAGAAGAAAAAAAACATTCGAAGTTCGTTCAGAAAAGCCAATAGCATAGTTCATACATTAATGAATCTATATGATAAAGCTGCTGATACCGATTTCAGGGAATTTGAGATTATGGAATATGGCGATAGCGAAAGTGTTACCGATCTGAAAAGACTGAACTATCTTAAAAAATTGCAACTGGCCCAAAACGGCTACATCGAGGTAGACCTCAAAAAAAAGCTTGCCCAACAAAGGGAAAAGCAGCGGCTGCTAGACCTTAATGCCAAAATAATGCCCATTGGAACTCTCAAAATCATGGATGGGGAAGTCCTTCGTGCCCAATTACAGATAGGATATAATCGCGAACAACAGACCTTCAACGTGGCCTATAACAATCATGAAAACATACCAAAATGGAAGGTTCTTGACTTGATCGAACTAGTTCAATTTACGTCCCGCATCCATCCTAACGAAACAGATAACCTAAGATTGGAACACTCGTACTCTGGGAATGAAATAACCGGTCTGCAAAAAACAGCAGATTCGAAACAAGTGTACCTAACGTATAACCAATGTGTTTCTCACGTCTTTCAAGGCAATAAATATTTAATTAAAAGTGTACTCGAACCGACCGAATCAGTGCTTGAGCATCCAAAAATCTATATCGGCAAACAATTCAGGCTGCATTTTCAGGATAAACCTGTATCCATTGCAACCCTATCGGAAGCGAACAGTCATTATTTATCCTTTCAGTCTTTTTTGAAAATAGCGCCGAAACCCGAAACCCGATATTTTACCATAGGGGAATTCAAACAACTCTTTTTAGATAGTCAAATCGAACTCATTGCTCATCTGAAGTTCGATTTGAAACTTGGTGTCAAGGACGGCGTACTCCATATTGGCCGAAATCTTGAAGACCCAACACTATCGGCAACGCAATGGGTAAGATACGATAGCATCATAAAAACATCAGAATTGCCAATGAAAGTCAAATATTACCTCTGTAAAGAGGTCATTATGAAAAAGAACTTTTTCGTAGAGAAAGATGCTATCCATCTTCAATCACAAAGTAAAAGGGGATTTCTTAAAAAGCATTACAAATCGGGAAAATGGCATTTTGCCGAAACAAAAAAAGATTCGGACGAACTGCATTTTAGGCCGATTACGCAAGAAGTTTCTAAGTATATCCGCCAACAGTATTCCGAAAGTAAAAATTTCGGGCCTACGGAAAGACAAGTAATAGAAAGCAATACTAGAAGAAATACAAACCAGATGCGACTATAGAACAAACCAATATTCCTTAACTCACTCACTCATGAAATACTCGAAAAGAAAGTATCTGGACTTTATAGTCCGGACTATAGACGCACTGCATAGCTCCGAGTCGGAACCTCATTTTTTTATTAATAATCCGGGGTTCGGAAATATTTTCGACATCTTAAAAAATGAAAAATACAGACACGTTTTAAATCGCAAACTCGAAGAGTATTATGGCAAGGAGTATGCCCAAACCATCATTGCCAGTCTTAAAAGCAGATCGCTCAGTTCTTTCTATACTCCGGATTCCATTGTAATGGTCATAACTACATATACAAAAAACCTTAGTGCTTTTGAACCTAAAAGCATTTCTGGAATACGATATAAGTTTGAGGGTTCTGGTAGTATCGATAAAATAGTTATTAAAAACAAAGACCAAATCTTCTTATCCAAATCGTCTCTAGAGCCCGATATTTAAAATGGCCAACGAGTCATATATTGAGTTCGTTATAACGGCCAAATAACGGAACTACCCGAACGCTTAATTAAAATATTCGTTTTCAGTTCCATTTGTCGTTCTTTTTGATAGTTTGGTTAATTCACCTTTTACGGAACTGTTTTCTAAAATAATTTTTAAGTAATAATTCCTTTTAAACTAGTAAAATGTACAATCCAACCTAATCAGAACTTAGTTTAAAAACACATAAGCAAAAACAATTTTTAGTAATGGAATCTAGCGCCCTATCGGGCGCTTTTTTGTGGATAGGGGGAAGGAAGAAAAAGGTAGTTTTACACCCTCTTTTGCGAAGGTTTCCAAAGGCATGGGCGTATCTTGAATAAGAGTTGAGGAATGAGCGGGGCGAATTTTTTGAGTTATTTCTAGCCCCGCTTTTGCCTGCATGTCTAGATGATATTTCAAGATACTCAGCAATAATTTAGCTTCTAAATTCCGAAGCTTCAGTTTTTATTATAGGACCAAGGATGCTGCTGCATTGTCCAAAACCGAGTTCTCAAGACTTTTTAAATAACCTTGTGTAACTTTAATATCGCTATGCCCAAGTGCTTCACTAATGACATCAGTGGCAACTCCCATTTGCTTTAAAGAATTTGCAAAACTATGCCTAGCTACATAGCTCGTAACCTTGGCATCGATTTCGCAGTGTAATGCGATTTCCTTTAAATCTTTATTGTATTTTTTGCGGGTCTTTTTCTTGCGATGCTCAATTTGTTTTGGTGTCATGCCGTCCCTTAATAGAATCGGGAACACATATTTAGTATCAAGGGAGTTTTCTTCATAATAGTCAAGAATAGCCTGAACTGGCGGAAGAATGGCTATGCTGAAGTTACCCTTGGACTTTGAACGCGTGTAAAAAATCTTTTTGCGTCCTATTTGAGACCATTCTAATAGCATTTCATCTGTCCAATTCATTCCGCGTGTATAAAAGCTAAAAACGAAGTAATTATGACTATCGATAAGGTGCGGGTATTCTGTGGGCTTCCATTGAATAATTTTCATCACGTCGAAATAATCCAAGGCAATCTTATTTGAATCACTTTTTAGCTTAGAAATCTTATATTTTTTGAAGGGATATAATTCTTTACTGGTAATACCACGGTCTATGGCAATGTTGAAAATGATTCTTATACTGCGCATACGAATACTAATTCCGCCATTGGTGCCACCCCTTGAGCGCAGATGAACCTCATACTTGGATAAATACGTTAGCGTAATTTGCTCAAATTCTAAATTGGTACTTCCATTGAATTTTTTGAGAGCTTTAAAACTTTCATCGTGAATGGTTGCATCTCCAGTTCTACCGGCTTCATTTAATTCTTCAATTATTTGATCCCAGAAAAAGAAGAAATTTCTTGTGATCACTTTTGGTTTGGCCGTAGATAAAAATGCTTTCTCAAAAGCTAACAATGAAAAATTCTCATCTTTATATTCAAGTTCAGCAAAAACTTTTAAAGCGCGATCCTTAAACTTTAGAAGTACTCTATTGCACTGAACATGGTTTGCATATTTCTTGGTAAATTGTTCTGCGCTTTCGTCAAACTCTTCTGGTAATGCATAAAAAATAGTTTTAAAGAATTTAGATTTCCTATTTTTAGTAACTCGAAGTCTTATTGGATAGGTTCCGTTTGCCCTTTGAACTTTTTGTAAAACTATTTTTATGGCTGCCATTTTTAATAGTTATTTTGAATTTAAATCCGTACAACATCCGTACAACAAATACACTTTTAAAGATAAAACAAAAGAAGATAGATGAAAAGGGAAAACTCATAAAATGTTGACTATCAAAATAAAAGAATCCAAATGAAATCAAATGATAAATAAATTCCCCTGCCTGTCACGCAGGGGGTCGCGGGTTCGAGTCCCGTCCAGACCGCAAACAAAGCCTCAACGTTCGTTGAGGCTTTGTTGTTTTAGAGTAGATAAGTGTCTATAGAAGTTTAATCTTTGGGCTTTATAATCGAACTAATCTTTTTTTGATTGCCTAAAGACTTTTCAATAAAATCTTGAAGAAAACATTTTAAATTCAGATTGGCCAAAAACTTTAGTATTTTTCTTTTTCGTAAAAATAGCTGCTCTTTCCAAACAATCATTTATTACTTTTAAACGTTACGTGTTAGGTCATTTGTAAAAGCAGAACACTAATAGGCAAAGAAGAGAACATGCTTGATAAGAGCATTAAATTTTTAATCGAAAATAAAATAGTAGCCTTTTTTCTATTGCTACTATTCTTGGTATGGGGTCTAATACATTCTCCATTCGACAATAAACTTTCTCTTTTGCCCAAAGACCCTGTAACTGTGGATGCCATACCAGATATAGGAGAAAACCAACAGATTATTTATACCAAATGGGAGGGGCGATCTCCGCAAGATATCGAAGATCAAATAACGTACCCTCTTACATCGCATTTGTTGGGGGTCGCGGGTGTTAAAACCGTAAGGGCAAGCTCTATGTTTGGCTTTTCCAGTGTTTATGTAATTTTTGAAGAGGATGTCGAATTCTACTGGGCGAGAAGTCGATTGTTAGAAAAGCTAAATACACTGCCCAATAGTCTATTGCCTAACGATGTCAAGCCCAAGCTTGGTCCTGATGCGACGGCTTTAGGTCAGATTTTTTGGTACACTTTAGAAGGAAGGGATGAAAACGGCAAAGTAACAGGTGGCTGGGATCTTCATGAAATTCGTAGTACTCAAGATTTTTATGTAAAAAATGCTTTGTCCGCTGCTTCCGGAGTTGCCGAGGTAGCTTCAATTGGCGGGTATGTTAGAGAGTACCAAGTAGATGTGAATCCAGAATTAATGCGGCAATATAACGTGTCGCTATCTGAAGTTGTTCAGGCCGTTAAGGAATGCAATAGCGATGTGGGTGCCAAAACGCTAGAGATTAATCAGGTAGAGTATTTTGTGCGTGGTTTAGGGTATGTAAAAAACATTTCAGATATAGAAAATGCCGAGGTGAGAACGGAGAAGTTCACACCGATCCGTATTAAAGATGTGGCAAATGTTACTATGGGCCCCGCCGAACGCAGAGGAATACTTGATAAAGAAGGTGCTGAGGTGGTCGGTGGTGTGGTAGTATCACGTTATGGTGCAAACCCCATGAAAACCATAACGAACGTAAAGCGGAAAATAGCTGAGATAGCGAATACCCTCCCAAATAAAACTCTTAAAAATGGTAAAAAGTCTCAACTGACGATTATTCCTTTTTACGACCGAACAGAACTTGTAAAAGAAACTTTGGGTACGCTTGGTAATGCTCTAACCTATGAACTGTTGATTACTGTTCTGGTCGTAATCGTATTATTATTTAATTTACGTATTTCTGCCCTGATTGCGGGTTTAATGCCTGTTGCGGTACTTATAGTTTTTATCGCAATGAAGTTGTTCAATGTCGATGCCAATATTGTTGCCTTATCAGGTATTGCCATAGCGATAGGAACAATGGTCGATATGGGTATTATTTTATCTGAAAATATTGCCCGCCATTTAGAATTAAGAAATAGTCAGGGTAATATTGACGCTATAGTTTTCGAGGCGACCAAAGAAGTTTCCGGTGCAATCTTAACAGCAGGCCTTACCACCATTATCAGCTTTATTCCTGTATTTACTTTAAGTGGAGCCGAGGGTAAATTGTTTTCTCCGTTAGCTTTTACCAAAACGGCCGCACTAACAGCCTCGATGATTATTGCCTTGTTTCTGATTCCGCCACTAGCAGCTTATGGGTTAAAAAAAGTAACATTTAAAAAGAATCTTACTCTTGTGATGGGTTTAATTCTATTATTGTCAGGAATAATTGTGATTAGCTTGGGGTGTATAGTGGGGTGGGTTATTTTAGGCTTTGGAGTCATTAATCTATTCGAGAAGCTTAGTAGGTTATCTACTGTAAAAAAAGATGAGTATTTACGTCTCTGGAGCGTAGCTTCTTTAGTGTTCTTGTTAACTTATTATTGGCGGCCTTTGGGTTTTATTAATAATTTGTTTTTTAATTTACTGTTCGTTGTCTTTTCCTGTGCCACGATATTCGCAATAGTACATATTTATAGAAAAAAATATGAGAGAATTTTGGCTTGGGCATTAGCTAACAAATTAAAGTTTTTATGTATGCCCTTGGCACTACTGGTTCTGGGTATATTAATTTTAATTTCATCGGGAAAAGAATTTATGCCGTCGTTAGATGAGGGTTCTTTTCTTCTAATGCCTACTTCGATGCCACATGCTGGTATAGCCGAGAATCAACGTGTTTTGAAACAGCTAGATATGGCGGTTGCCAATTTGCCTGAAATCGAGACCGTAATAGGGAAAGCGGGTAGGTCCGAATCGGCATTAGACCCGGCACCTTTATCAATGTATGAGAACATGATTTTTTACAAACCTGAATTTATACTTGATGATGAGGGGAGTCCGATGAGTTTCAAAACTAATGACAAAGGTTTCTTTGAAACAGCATCAGGTACGTTTGTAGATGCTGGTAGTGGCGCCTCAAAAGAGATGCTTATCAAACACTCTGCGGGCGAATATTATAGAAACTGGAGGCCTGAAATACGAAATAAGGAAGATATATGGAATGCGGTTATTTCAGCCACAAGTTTACCCGGAGTCACTTCTGCACCTAGATTGCAGCCTATAGAAACAAGACAGGTAATGCTTCAAACGGGTATGCGCGCACCTATAGGTATAAAAGTGAAGGGTAAAAACCTAAAAAATATAGAAACATTCGCGTTAGAGTTAGAACTTATTCTAAAGGAAACTGAAGGAGTAAAAGCAGAAGCGGTTTATGCCGATAGAATTGTAGGTAAGCCTTATATTTTATTAGACATCGACCGTAGTAAAATAGCTCGCTACGGTATATCGGTCTTAGATGTTCAAGAAACGATTGAAATAGCCATCGGTGGCAAAGTATTGGCGCAAACTATAGAAGGCCGCGAACGCTATGGTATTCGGGTTCGGTACCCTAGAGAGATGAGGGGGTCTCCCGAAGATTTAGAAAATATTTATGTTGATGTACAGAATAATACTTCGGTGCCGATATCTGATTTTGTAACAATAGCTTATGAGCAGGGTCCGCAGAATATTAAAAGTGAAGATGGTTTTTTGGTAGGCTATGTGCTCTTTGACAAGCTTAATGATTTTTCAGAAAATAAAGTTATTGAAAATGCAAAAATTAGTATTGAAGAAAAAATTAAAAATGGGACATTGTTGATTCCCGAAAACACTAGCTATCAATTTACCGGAACCTATGAAAATCAGCTACATGCTGAAAAAACGTTGAGGTTTGTAGTACCTTTGGTGTTACTGGCCATATTCTTGATTTTGTATTTGCAATTTCGTTCTGCCTTAACTTCATTAATGGTATTTACAGGTGTTGGCGTAGCCTTTGCTGGGGGGTTTATCATGTTGTGGCTCTATGGTCAATCGTGGTTCTTAAACTTCGAATTGTCAGGTACAAACTTTCGAGATTTATTTAATGTACACCCTGTTAATTTGAGCGTTGCAGTCTGGGTGGGCTTTATTGCTTTATTCGGTATCGCTACGGATGATGGTGTTGTTATGGCGACCTATTTGAAACAGACATTCAAAAAAAATAGACCTTCTGATATTAAATCTATACGCGCCACAGTATTGGAAGCAGGGCAAATGCGAATACGACCTTGTTTAATGACAACGGCGACTACCTTATTGGCATTGTTGCCAATTTTAACATCAACTGGGCGCGGTAGTGATGTTATGATACCGATGGCGATTCCATGTTTTGGAGGAATGTTGGTGGCCTTAATCACATTATTCATTGTACCAGTTTTATATAGTTGGAGAATGGAGAAGGTGTTAAATTCTGAACAAAATAAAGTTGTAACAGTATGATCAAAAAGTATGCTGCCTATTTGGGCGTTTTGATTTCTGGCTTGATTTTGGGGTATTTTATCTTCGGAAAGGAAAAAGTTACAGAGCGCCCTACTGATTTAGGTGATGAAAAGGTTGTGAAATGGACGTGTTCAATGCATCCTCAAGTAAATAAAGCGGAGAAGGAAGCATGCCCAGTATGTGGTATGGCCTTGGTCGCAATAGATAAACCAAGCAACTCTCTCAAACCTGAACAATTCCAGATGACGGAGAACGCGCTTGCGTTGGCCAATATTGAAACTATGAAGGTAGGTGTCGGAAGTTTAGCTGATAATTCTCTCACGTTGACCGGAAAAATTGCAACTAATCAAATTACGAACGCCACCCAGACTACAATTTTCGACGGTCGAATAGAAAGCCTTACCATAAATTACGTTGGTGAGTACGTTAAAAAAGGGCAGCAAATAGGAATTATTTATGCTCCAGGTATGTATGAAGCCCAAGATCGAGTGCTTTCTTCCGCAAGCTATCGACAAACGCACCCAAAATTATGGGAGGCCGCACGCAAAAACCATGGTCTATGGAAAATGACGGATGACCAAATAGATCAAGTAATTAAAACTGGTGTGCCAGTAGAGAGTTTTCCATTAATCGCCGAGGTTTCAGGTACGGTCACTGAAATTGTGGCAACTGAAGGTAAGTTTTATAAAGAAGGTGATCCTTTATTTAACGTTTCAAACCTATATACGGTTTGGGCTGTTTTCGATGCCTATGAAAACCAACTGCCACTTTTGAGCAAAGGTCAAGATATTGTAATTACATCTAAATCATTCGAAGGTGAAAAGATAGAAGCAAAGATTTCATTTATTGAACCCATTTTAAATCTTGAAAAGCGAACCGTTTCAGTAAGGGTGACCCTGAAAAATACCGACAAGATCCTTAAACCTGGAATGTTCGTTGAGGGTACGGTATCGATTGATGGAGTTAACCAGGTTCTGACCGTGCCTAAATCAGCTGTTTTGTGGACGGGAAAGCGTTCACTTGTTTACATTAAGCCTGATGAAAATAGACCTGTTTTTGAGATGGTCGAGGTAACTCTTGGTGATGAGGTAGGTAATTCATATGTTATTTTAGATGGATTATCTTCAGGGGAAGAAGTGGTTGTGAATGGCACCTTCACGGTAGATGCCGCTGCGCAGTTAAATGGAAAGAAGTCAATGATGTCACGAATTGATTATCATAATCAAGAGAAGGGGGCAATCAATGATGGAATTCAGCTAAAGTTAAATAAAGATTTCAATAAGAAATTTGATAATATAATTAGTGCCTATATCAATCTTAAAAATGCGTTGGTTGATACAGATGTAAATAAGTCAACAGAAAGCGCTAAGGTATTGTATAGTCAGTTTAGTGACTTTCAAATATCAACCTTAAACGAAGAAGATCGAGATAATATGAACGATGTCAAGCACACTGCCCTGTTAATTGCAAATTCAGATGACGTTGAAACAAAGCGAAGGCATTTTAAGGCATTGTCCAATAGTATGATAGCCATTACCTCTCAACTAGACCAGCTAGAAAAACCAATCTACGTTCAATTTTGTCCAATGGCAGATAATAATCAGGGTGCAAATTGGTTAAGTTTTGAAAACAAGATTCGTAACCCTTACTTTGGTAGTAAGATGTTAACATGTGGTAATGTTATACGAACGATAAAATAAATATTACTTAGTTAGTGCATAATGGCTAGGTAAATAACCATAGTTCTTATGCAAAACAATTTTGTATAAGAATGCTAAAATGTGATATTCTGGCAATAGTAATAGAATTAAGACTTTAAGAAATAAAATTCGGTGTCGTAATTCAAAGCAAGATGTACATGATTTTACTTTTGAGTTGTCTGAAATTAGTTTGAACATTCAAAGGCTTTTTATTTTTCCTTAGAAAATCTAAATTGAAAAAGCAGGGTTTCGTAATTTTTAAACGTATTGATTAAGACCAATGAAAATGCCTTTTCCTAAGAAGAGCAAACATTTATATAATTGATTGAAATTTACTTTCTCCATCTGAATTTAAGTATACACAAGTTTGTATTTTGTTTGATTGTTGCTCTCCTCTAAAGTATCAAAGTGATAGAGCTAATGTTATCAGGAATACTAGATCTGCAATGAAAAAGTGGACAATTAGAAAAGGGTCATGTAACTGATTTTTGATTATACATTTGTTTTAAAATTCCTCTACCTCAAATTCCTGATTAGAATTACACTACGTGTAGTGTTCCTAGACATCACTTCTGGTCATTTTATGGAAATACCTGGCAAAATTGAGTCCTGAGGGAAATATAGTATTACTTCAATTTGGCTTTTCTTCATTTACTCTATTGCCACTGACCATTCGAGATTAAGTGGAGTCAGGTTTTAAATAAGCAATATTAAAATGAATTGAAACTTTGAATTTTTTGTAAAAACGTAAATAACTGAAAAACTTTTAAAAAAATTCTCTTCACTGAATGGTTCTATAAGATGAAATATCAAATGGGCTTGTAATGATAAAAATTTCAGGTCGCAATTAAGGTAAAAATGCTTGTAAAAGCAATCTTATTTACTTGCATTTCGACGATATGCTTTGTAGGTGCAATAGGTAAATTAAGAGGTGCTGCATATAAAAATACTATTCGAATATTTGCTTTTACTATGTTTTATGTCAATTATGAAAATATAAATTTTTTATTTATTTCGAATATTTTTGTTTATTTCGAATATTAGTATACCTTTATTTGCGAAATATGTCAGTTTAGAGCTTACAAAGTGCTTGATGTGAACATGGTTAAGACATAAATAATATTGACCTGACATTATCAGTAGTACAAAAGAGGAAGTCGATTATCTCACACTAGGCAAAAATTAAAAAGTAGCACTAACGGCTTTGACATAAATTCTCCCCCGGTATAAGCAATAGTTAAAATCACCAGACAACCTTTGAAAATTATGGGAATATGAACTACAGGTCAGAATTATCTCAACTAAAATATCTTGGGGAATATCTACTGATTTTCTTCTTTATTTTTACGTCAGGGGTTTATGGTAAAGAACAGCCCGTCTCTCTAGCTAATTTGGATGTGTTAGAAGTGGAGGATTATACTAAAGGGCAATTCATCTCTTTTTCGCCTCTTTTATTTAACAAAAATAGTGATGCGCAAGCTGACGACGTTGTTATTTCGGGCAAGGTTACCGATGGCGACGGAGTGCCATTATTAGGTGTGTCAGTCGTAGTTGAAGAATCAAATATAGGCACTGTGACCGATTTTGATGGTAACTATACCCTAACTGTACCAGAAAACTCAACGTTGGTCTTTTCTTTCGTAGGTATGGTTACCAAGCTTGTCGAAGTAGATGGTAGGCAAATTATCGATGTGGTTATGATAGAAGATGTATCTTCTCTCGAAGAGGTAGTGGTTGTAGGGTATGGTACTCAAAAAAGAAGTGATATCACTGGGGCCATTGGTGTTATAGATACCGAGCAATATGAAGACCAACCCATAATACAGGTGGGGCAGGCACTACAAGGTTTAGTAGCTGGTGTGCAGGTATCTCAAAATTCGGGTTCACCCGGTGGCGGTATGTTGATAAGGGTGAGAGGAGCGGGAACGGTAAATAATTCAGATCCATTATATGTGGTAGATGGCAACCCGAATGTTGATCCCGTTGATTTGATCCCTGACCAAATAGAGAGTATTCAAGTGCTTAAAAGCGCAAGTGCATCAGCAATTTACGGGGCGCAAGGGGCAAATGGCGTTGTATTGATTACTACTAAAAAAGGAAAGTCTGGAAAGTCTAGATTGAATATTAATTTGAGTCAAGGGTTGCAAACTATTCAAAAACACCTTCCCGTAACAAATGCGGCAGAATTTGCTACCTTATATAATGAAGGTCTGGTCAATGCGGGCGACGCACCGCTTTATCCCGATCCATCTGCATTAGGTGAGGGAACAGATTGGCAGAGAGAGATGTTTTCTGTGGCGCCTATGACCACCTTAACGGTTTCAGCCAGTGGAGGCAGTGAAAAAAGTAATTTCTTTTTTTCGGGCAATTATACCACGCAAGACGGTATTTTGCCGCGATCTGATTTCGAAAGAGTCAGTTTAAGAGTGAATTCATCACATGAAATTTCCCCTGCCATAACTCTTGGTCAAAATTTAGCGGTTAATTTTTCTAACAAAGAAAACCTTGAAGAATTTTATTTTGCTGGCGTTCTTGCAAGAACATTGACGGCCAATCCGGAAATAGCGCCGAGAAATCCAGACGGAAGCTTCGGTGTCTCCACAACCTCATTAAATTCGGTAAACCCTTTGGCATATGTTTCTCAAACCATAAATGATTCTAGAAGATATGTGGCCAATGGAAATGTTTTCGCAGAATTGACCTTTTTAAAGGATATAGTTTTTAGGTCGCAGTATAACTTTAACTTGACCTTCGTAGAAAATACCGTATTTGTTCCGACATTTTTTCTCGCTGTAGGCCAAGAGAATCAGAACGCAACCTTACAAGAGGGCAATACCCGAACCAACGAATATAGTTGGGCCAATACATTGACATATAATAAAGATTTTGGCAATCATAATCTTGATGTTTTAGCTGGTGTCACAGTTCAAGAATCCACCAGAAAATTTGTGCAGGCATCTGGGGGTGGTATACCTGAGAATTCAGCCGATGACGAAAATTTAAGGTTTTTGAATTTAGCTACTATACCCGGGCAAATTTTTGGTGATGGGGGTTCTAATGGATTATTCTCGTATCTAGGCAGGGTCAACTATGATTATGACGGTAGGTACTTCGCTACGGGAAATTTTAGGGCCGATGGATCTTCTAGGTTTGGGGCAAATAATAAATGGGGATATTTTCCATCTTTTTCCTTAGGATGGAAATTATCTGAAGAACGTTTTCTAGAAAATAGTGACTGGGCAGATAATTTAATGCTTAGAGCGGGATGGGGCTCACTAGGAAACCAAAATGCCTTAAATAATTATGGTTTTGCCAGTCTTATAACACCAAACACCAATTATACCTTTGGAGAGCCACAAGAAGTTCTGATAGGTCAGGCACCTACAGGTCAAGGCAATCCCGATTTAAAATGGGAAACTACAAGAGAAACCAATTTAGGATTGGATTTTAAAGGTTTCAACAATAAAGTGAGTGCTTATATAGACTGGTATAGAAAAGAAACCTCAGACTTAATTTTGAGAATTCCACTTGTGGCATATTCAGGTATACAGAATTTTCCATTCGTAAACGGTGGCTCCGTTCTGAATACAGGAATCGAAGTTATGCTCGGTTATGAGAATACTACGCCAGGAGGCTTTACATATAGTATTGTCGGAAATGCGTCTCGAAATAGAAATGAGGTGCTTGACCTAATAAATGATGGCACTTCTATTTTTCAAGAAATCTCTTTCGTAGGTAATGCCAATGTTACTAGGGTAGGCGATCCGATAGCTTCTCAATGGGGTTGGCAAACGGATGGTATATTTCAAACTCAGCAAGAAGTCGATAACCATGCATTTCAAACGTCAGGTACATCACCCGGTGATATAAGATTTGTAGATGTCAATGAAGACGGGGTTGTAGATTCTAACGACCAGACTATTATTGGCAATCCTTGGCCAAAATTAACCTATGGTCTGAATACGGCATTTTCATATAAGAATTTCGATGCTAGGGTTCAATTTCAGGGGGTTTATGGTAATGATATTTTCATGGGCCTAAGGTTCAGAACTGAGGGGTCTAACTTTTTCAACTATACCCAGAGGGTCTATGATGGACGCTGGACAGGGCCAGGTACCAGTAACACTATTCCTGCACCGAACACCAACGACCCCAACAATAATATGAGGTCATCGGATTATTACTTAGAAAGTGGCAGCTATCTAAGGGTCAGAAATATTCAGCTTACCTATAAAATTCCTACTTATGTATTCAACGATGCCATCAACATGAGCATTTATGGCTCTGTGCAAAATGCCTTTACTTTTACCAAATATCCAGGGTTTGATCCAGAGATAGGTACAAATGGCAGCAACCCTTTATATGTGGGGTTTGACGAGGCCAATTACCCTGTACCAAGAGTATTTACATTGGGGTTAAAAGTAGGTTTCTAAATTTTTGATAAAGTAGTATAAAATAATACGGATATGAAAATCAAGGTACTTATAACGACTTTAATACTCGGATTACTATTGTTCAGTTGTTCCGATGTATTAGAGAAAGAACCTCAGGCACAACTTTCTGAATTCAGTGCCTATGTTACTGCTGAAGATGCGAAAAAAGCGGTGACTGCTGCCTATGAGCCATTAAATGGAAATATGTGGTGTTGTGGTAACTATGGTGCTGGATATGCACATTGGGTCATGGCCAATGTAGCTTCTGATGACGCTGAAAAGGGCGGGGAGTCTGGATCGGACCAATTATATGCCCAACAAATAGCATTGTTTAATATACCCACGAATAACAGTGCACTATCTGCTGCGTGGAACAGTCAGTATGTGGGTATTCACAGGGCAAATTTGATTTTGGACAAAGTTTCTGAAATTGAGATGGATGAAAGCCTTAAAGGTAGATATTTGGCAGAAGCTAGATTTTTAAGGGCATGGTACTATATGAACTTGGTCAAAACGTTCGGAGATGTACCTCTGGTGCTAGATGCAGATCTCGAGGCGTATGATTTGACCCGTACCCCAAGACAGCAGGTTTATGAACAGATAATCGCTGATTTAGAAGCTGCGATTGCGGTTTTGCCAGAAGCCAGCGAATATGATGATGCCGATAGGGGTAGGGCAACCAAAGGTGCGGCTTTGGCTTATTTGGCAAAGGCATATTTGTATATGGACAATTTTGCCCAAGCAGAAACCAATTTTGCAACAGTAATCAATTCAGGGGAATATGAACTAGACCCTGATTATTATGGCATGTTTACAAGAGCAGGTGAAAATAGTCCTGAACATATCTTTCAAGTTCAGTTTTTTAATGACGGAGGGTCTGTTACCGCACAAAATTTACTCTACACAGTTCATGGAAGCAGGGCAAGAAATGGATGGGGTTTTGATCTACCCACTCAAGATTTTGTAGAAACGTTTGAACCTGAAGACCCTAGACTGGGCCATACTGTATATGAGAGCGGTGATATTATGCCTGATGGTGAAACTGCAGATGTAGGAAATAGTACAACCGGGTACTTAACCAAAAAATATTATGTTTTACGAGACGAATATGTCAATGGTGCCCATAACCCTGGTAGAGACGATATTTACATGAGATTGGGCAAAGTTTTGTTATGGTATGCAGAAGCGGCCAATGAGAATGGCAATACGGTGATGGCATTAGAGGCACTTGAAGAAGTTAGGGCGCGAGCTAGGGCTGGTGACCCTGATATATTGCCAGAAATCACTGAAACGAATAAAGAGGCACTTAGAGAGCTTATTTGGCACGAACAGAGGGTAGAATTCGGACAGGAGTACGAAAGGTTCTTTGAATTGGTGCGGCAGAAACGGGCAGGGGAAGTGCTAAGGGCATATGCCGAAAAATACCAAACTTCTAAAGGGGCTGGTTTCACTGATGGTGTCAATGAAATATTTCCAATCCCTCAATCAGAAATCGACATTAGTGGCGGAACCCTCCAACAAAATCCTGGTTATTAATTTTTGAGTTAGTTAAATGTAATAGTGAAACTATTCATTATGGGAGTATGAGTCAAATCACTCATACTCCTTTTTTAAATTTATAAAGTAGGGGTTATAAGGTGGCCGTTGACGGTCTCAAGTCAAGTCGTGAAATGAACTCTGTTCCCATTGGTCCATTTTCTTTAAATTAATTCATATTATTGTTTTAAGGGAGAACCTGCTGATACAACAGATTTTAATTTGGTGGATGTTTTATCAAATCAACACTCACATACAATGAGCAAATATTTATATGGTTTAATATTAGTTTTTATTTTTATTCGTTGTGGTGATAAGAAGCATTCGAACTCGACTTCAAATGAGCAAGACCAAAAAAAAGATACACTTTTCACACTATTAAGTCCTCAGGCGACAAAATTAAATTTTATCAATTTAATCAATGAAACCCCTACTGTAAACGGTTTTATTTACGAGTATCTCTACAACGGGGGTGGGGTTGCCGTAGGGGACCTCAATAATGATGACCTCCCCGATATTTACTTTATTTCCAATATGTATTCCAATAAACTTTTTATAAATAAAGGGGACTTGGTGTTTGAGGAGACAACTGTAGTGTCTAAAGTAAAGGGCGGCAATGGTTTTCCTACGGGTGTTACAATGGTAGATATTAATGCTGATGGCTTGCTTGATATTTATGTTTGTAAATCTGGGGATTACCCAAATCCCGAACAACGAAAAAACGAGCTATATATTAATCAGGGTAATAATGAGGAAGGTATACCTATATTTAAAGAAGAAGCCTCTCACTATGGGCTAGACCTACCGCATTATTCGACCCAAAGTGCCTTTTTCGATTACGATAAAGACGGTGATTTAGATATGTTCTTAATCAATCATGGTATTGGGCCATCAGAAGTTCAAGCCAATTTGAAACGGTTGATAAACAAAAAATCTCAATACAGCAGCGAACGCTTGTTTCAAAACAACAACGGAAAATTTATAGATGTTTCCGAAGAAAGCGGCATTATCAATAACTCAATAGGTTTTGGCCTTGGCATCGCTATTGGTGATATAAACAATGATAATTGGCCAGATATAATAGTAGGTCATGACTACTCAGAGAGAGACCATATGTATATTAATCTACAAAATGGCTCTTTTAAAGAAGTCGTAAAGGAAGCTACCAATCATATTTCAAACTTTTCGATGGGTAATGACCTGGGTGATATCAATAATGATGGGTGGCTCGATTTTATCTCATTAGACATGGTATCCGATAATAACTATGACTTGAAAACCAGTATGAGCGGAATGAACCCGAAACGTTTTCAAGAATTGGTAGATATGGGGTTACATCATCAGTATATGTTCAATACCTTACAGCTGAATACAGGAAAAATAATTAATAACGATACACCTACATTTTCAGAAATTGGAAAATTCGCTGGCGTGTCCAATACCAATTGGAGCTGGGCACCGCTTTTATTTGATATGAACAATGATGGATGGCAAGATCTGTTTGTTTCAAACGGAATCGTGAGGTCTTTCGGAAATAACGACTTCCTTATCTATAAAGAAAAGAAATTGTCAGAGTTGCATAAAAACCTCGAATTGGTTCAAAATAAAGATTCACTGATTAAAATATATTATGATGATTTATTGAACCGGATGCCAAAAAAAGCGGAAGTGAACCAGCTCTTTTTAAATAATAAAGATTTTACCTTTTCATCAATGAATATTAATTGGGGCTTAACAACGCTCACATGTGCTACCGGAGCTGTTTATTCAGATTTGGACAATGATGGTGATTTAGATATTGTGACCAATAATATCAATGATATGGCTTCCGTATATAGAAATAACTCCAGAGAGGTAGCTGTCGCTAACCAATACTTAAAAATAAAGCTAAAAGGGCCTTCAGGTAACACCAACGGCCTTGGTACCAAGGTAACTGTTGAAGCCAATGAAATAAAGCAAACAAAACAACTCTATGTGTCTCGCGGATTTCAATCATCTGTGGATAATATTTTGCACTTTGGTCTTAATACAGCAGAAGAAGTAGAAAAATTGACGGTTGTTTGGCCAGATGGCAAAACTCAAATTATCGAAGACATAGCGGCCAATAAGCAAATAACCCTTTCATATAACGAAGCTCTCGAAAAATTACCGTTAGAGACAACGACAGAAAAGTCAATGTTTTTAGACATAACAGATGCAGTAGACCTAAACTTTAAGCACACTGAAAATCAATTTGATGATTTTGAAAGGGAAAGTTTATTGCCACATAAGTTCTCACAGAACGGCCCTGCCTTAAATCATGGAGATGTTAACAATGATGGGCTCGACGATTTTTACGTGGGAGGTGCCAAAAACCAAGCAGCTTCTCTTTTTATTCAGCAGCAAGATGGTAGTTTTAGGCCTGTTTTAAGTTCATTGTGGGAGAAAGACCGAAGGCATGAGGATATTGCTTCCAACTTTTTTGATGCCGATAATGATGGCGATTTAGACCTGTATGTAGTATCGGGCGGAAATGAAGAAGAAGAAAAGCATGTGTACTATCAAGATCGATTTTATGTAAACAACGGAGATGGCAGTTTTTCAAAAAGCGTAAATGCCATACCTGATATTCGTGTTAGTGGTTCATGTGTTGAGCCTATTGATATAGACGGTGATGGTGATTTAGATTTATTTATTGGAGGAAAGTTAGTGCCTGGCAAATATCCGTTTCCGGCAAACAGCTATATTTTAAAGAATGATAGTAAGGATGGAGTTATATCATTCGTAGATGATACCGATAATGTAGCCCCGTTTTTGAAGGAGTTTGGCATGGTCTCAGACGCAAAATCCGTAGATCTTGATGATGATGGTAATATAGATTTGATTGTTGTGGGTGAATGGATGGAAATAAAAGTCTTGAAGAATACCCAAAACGGATTTGTAGATATGGGCGATTCATCAAATCTTACGGGCAGTTCGGGTTGGTGGTACAGTGTGGCTGCTGCAGATTTTGACCAAGATGGAGACCAAGATTTTATTGTCGGTAATTTAGGGTTAAACTATAAATACAAAGCTTCACCCGAAGAGCCTTTTGAGGTGTTCACCAATGATTTTGATAAGAATGGCAGTCTCGATATTGTTCTTGGTTTTTATGAAGATGGGGTTCCGTATCCGCTTCGTGGCAGAGAATGCTCGTCTAATCAAATGCCTATGGTAAAACAAAAGTTTGCTAGTTATCATGAATTTGCCAGTGCCGATATTCAAACCGTTTACGGAAAGGAAAATTTAGAAAAAGCTTTGCACTATGGTGTATCTACATTTGCCACTACCTATGTTGAAAATTTGGGGAATTTCAAATTTAAAACCCACCCGATAAAAGGAATGGCGCAATTTTCATCGGTCAATAATATTTTGATAGATGATTTTAATGCTGATGGTCAAAAAGACGCTCTTCTGTCCGGTAATTTATATCAATCGGAAGTTGAAACACCAAGAAATGATGCAGGTTATGGTGTTCTGTTAATGGGCAACGCTAAAGGTGGATTTGCAACAGTGCCTACTAGTGTAAGTGGGCTCTTTGTGAAGGGAGAAGTAAAAAATGCATGCATTTTAAATGCCACGAAAGAAAATAAGAAAATTCTTGTGTTCGGAAAGAATGATGCACAGGTACAGTTGATAGAGTACAACTATGATTGAACTTGAATTAAAAGAAATTGGTTCGTTGAGAGAATAGGGCTTATAAAATAACGGTCTGCTCTCAAAAGTGAGGTTAAAGTGGAAAAAGGAAATGGCGAATGTGTTCAGTATAGACATGCCTATGAAATTTAACAAGCTTTTGATTTATCGATTTTCTCCTTTAAAACCCTCTTATTTGAGTTAAAATATAACCTGAAAGTTCACTGATAAAACGATAAGAATACCTGTTCCTATTTACTAGATGAGAGTAATGTATTCTGAATTTTTAATCAAAATATTTGATAGGTATGCAACTATATTGGCCAGAAAGAATAAAACCGTTGCGAAGCCAGTTTAAAAACAATGCGGATCGACTACCACACCTTTATCTAAATTTAACGACGGTCATATTTAGAAACTAGGTACTAGACTATTCGAAACTGCAATAGCAAAGCCAAAAAGAAGGTAGGTCAAAAAGCTCACGTTCCATTTTGTTACAAATAAACAACTTAAAGAATTGTAAAATAGGTGATGAGATTATAACCAATAAATCTAGCATAGAAGCCAATCCATTCGTGTATGGAATAGAGATCATGCCTAAAGTCAATAACAACTAAAACGTGACTTCCTCTAGTTTAGACCGGCACCTAAAAACGGAAGGTCATAATTTCCATCAGAAAGCTCTTTTTTTCGCAAAACGTTTTATACTCGATATAATTTATATTTTAATAGGTACAACAAATTGGATTTTAGAACGATATTAGATGACAGCCGATATAAAACAACAAATTATAAATAACTGAAAAATCAGCTATATGTCAGCAAATTACGCTGGATAAAGTACAGTTTTAGTCGACTGTAACGCAGGGGGTCGCGGGTTCGAGTCCCGTCCAGACCGCTAGGAGAAATCCAAAATAGTTTTAAAATACTGTAAATCAATAATCTACAAACTTTTTTATTCGCTGAGAATATAAGAGTATAGATTGAATAATTACTGCTGAATCTTTATATTGTTCATTAAAGTTCAAAAATATATACTCAACACTATTACTCTCCATAGTATCATCCAATAACACTTTGGGGATTCTCCTAACACGTTCTAAGGAATAAATCATATGTATGTAGGGTGCAAGAAGTTAGTAGGTTTATTGCCGGGGAAATGAGTAAAATATCAAGTTTTATCGAACTATAAAACTATATATTTGAGATTCTGACTCATTGCCGGCACTATCTCGGGTGACAATATACCAGTAGTATGTAGCAACGGAGACCTGAATATTTGTGACACTTCTATTTGGGGTGTTATCGGCCAATTTGTGCACGGGTGGATTTTGTATTCCAAAGTATATATCATATCCCATGATGTCGTTGTCGACGTCTGATCCCGACCACACCAAATCCACTATGTGAAAATTGTGTTCACCATTATTCTCGGGTGATACTACTTCCGCCGGAAAAGGTACATGGTTTTGCGTTCCAGAGCCTTGGTTGTAGAAACGCCAAACTTCACTGTTCTCGGTAAAGTTTACGGAATTTGATTTTGAAATAATATACCATTCGTAGGGTACTCCACGCTTTAAACGTACTGCCATGTTCTCTTGAGTAGCAGTAAACCTTTCCTGAACATAGGTGTTCAGGTTTTTTATGACCAGCTCGTATGAATCGGTATAATCGGCTTTTTGCCATTCGAACGTGACGGTGCTTTCATTTTCGGTGATATCGGTGCCCTCTTCACATTCAGAAGCTTGAAAAGGAAATACCAATGTAACAGATTCGGGATTATTAATGGTCGTTCCCTCTTCATCTACCTCTCCAACAGGTTCTTGACTTGGCATGGGCGGGTTGTCATCTCCGCTGCTACATCCCACGATTAATAGGGATAGCACTAAGTATATAGACACTATTTGCTTCATTTGATGATGTTTTTAGATTGAACTCATTCTGTTAATTACGACATTTGCCCATCGAATCATTCCTTAATAATTTTTACGGTTTCATACAGCTCCCCATCGGAAGCTATGACTTTTAATATATATATGGCGTCGGGCAAATGTTCTAGAGGCAGCGGCATCTCGACACCGCTTTGCTCGATTTGTTTTGATAGCACCATTTTACCGTTTGTAGTATACAGTTGTAGCTCTGAAGCATTGGGCATTTCAGAAGGCAACAGAACCTTCAAGTTTCCATCTGTGGTCGGGTTGGGATAAACCTTCACGTTATGGGTGAGGTAAAAACTTTCTTTGTACATACCTTGACAATCTTTAGCTGATCGTATTGACAAGTTGTTTTTACCTGGTCTTAAGTCAAGCTCAAGTTGACTGTTATGTGTAATAATTTCCTCGCCATTCAAATTGACCCAGTATTTTTCACCTCCCGATAACTGCACTTTAAGTTTACCATTGCTAGCCATTTTGGATGTAAAGACGCCCAAATCATCGGGTTCGGCAATATTGACCGTGTAACATTGTGAAAAGTCCAGTGAATTCTCAACACCGATGCACAGTCTATACCTCCCCGCTTCTAAAGCACTAAAGGAGGTGGCCCCGTCAAATGAGGTAGAGGAGACAAATTGTTCTTCCTGCCCGTTCGCTTGCCTTTCCAAAAGGGCGGTATACCCAATTCCACTTGCTGAAGTTGAAATATAGATGCTGCCATTATTGGAGTTTCTACAGGATTCGTTGCGTGAAGTGACCTGAAAATTATCTATTGGTAAAGGCATACAGGTTATCTCGGCTTCCCATCCTAAACCTACCGCAGAACCATCGGAGGTAAAACGAAAGGTCAAAGTGCCCGAAGGATGTGTGGAAGTCAAGATAGGTGGCAATCGACTTCCATTAAATCGGCCAATAAGAGGTGCATTGATATCGGGCCCATCAAATACAGTCAGGTAATCGCAGCAACTCTCAAGTTCAAACTGTAAAAATTCTACTTTTACCGGTGTACCGTAAATTTGTGGTGAGATGGTTTCAGTGTAATTTTCATTATTTGTGTACATTCGATCAGCCCCGCCCGAATCGTAAAAACGGTCACCATTACAATAGTTGGCGTACGTTTTTATGGTGTATGGTTGTTCTATTGGGCTGATTGAACCAACATTACAAATGCTGTATACGTAAAAGTCGTATTCTGTATTGCTATCTAAACCCACGATATCTATTTGGGGCTGATCGGTTGCGGTCGTTATTCCATTACCCGGAGTAAAACCTTTCTGGCCGTATTCCAGCCTCCAACTAGTGGCATTGCCTGTTTCCCGCCATGAGAGGTTTACCGAAGCGAACGATTTTTCGGTTTCTGCCAAGTTAAAAACAGGGGGCAGGCACCTTGGAATTTCACCAACGTAAACATCATCAATTGCGATGTCATCGGTCTCTCCTTCCCCTAGTTCATCGACCACAAAACGCACTTTGATAGGGCCTGTGATGTTCAAATCTGAGAAATCAACATAAAACTTTTGCCACGCAAGCGTATTCGCGCTACTTTCATAAACGGTTTCGTTCCAAAACGACCCGTCAAAGACATCCACCGAAAAGTTGACGTTGTCGCCGCCTTCATTATCACTGAGCAGGTAAAAGCTTAAACCTGGGTGGTTTACCGCGGAAACATCTATCAAAGGCGTCTCTAATGCGGTGCTCAAACTGTGTTGATAGGAATCATCGACGTAGGCAAAGTACCTCCCACTTTCAGTCTCGCCAAGAATTCTTCCGTTTTGCCCCACATGATTGCCGTAGCTGCTAAAAATCCAATTTTCGAGGTTCTCTTCGCCCTCCTGCCAACATTGGGGCATATAGTACCCAAAGGGTTCGCGAAATGGTGCCTGTAACGGTGAGCAACCCGTAGTGATTCGTATAGACGGAGCTACATCACTGAAGCCTTCATCCGGGGCGCAGGATGCCCTTACATAAATTTCATAGCCTGTTTCAGCCCTCATGTTTGAGAGTTGAAACGTTGATTCGTCAGCTGCGACTATTGTTCCTGTACCCAGCGTAAACCCCGGAACGCCATATTCAATTTCCCAATTTTCGGCATCACCGTTTTCTTGCCATAGCAATTCCACCGAGTTGTGTAAAACAGTGAGCGCTTCTAAACTAGAAGGTGCGGTACAGTTCGGTTTAGGTTCGCAGATTATCTCGGCTTCCCAACCTTGATAAGTATTGTAAGTATTTGATGTGAAAGAAAACGTGAGTGAACCGGTTTCATGAGTCGAAAAAAGCTGATCATGAATTCCGTATCCTGTAAATTCCCCTAAAAGAGGTGAATTTTCATCCGGCCCGTCATAGACCCTCAAATAGTCATTACGTTCTACCGAAAAACTCAAGAAATTCACCCTAATCCGGTCTTCTGCATTTTGTGGTATTATGGTTTCGGTGTAGGCTTCATTGTTCAGATACCCATTAGTTGGCCCTCCACTATCGTAAAAATGATCTCCCTCACAATACACCGGCGCTGTTCTGACGGTAAAGGGGCCTTTTCGTAGCTCATTGTTCGTGTCGCAGAACGCTTTCATATAAAAATCATATTGGGTATATGATGCCAAATCAACCAAGGTAGTGTTGGTGCCATTTACGTTAGTCGTTAAACCGGCACCAGGTGTAAAGCCAATTTCACCATATTCTATTTCCCATTCATCTACTACCGTGCCCACCGGGGTCCAATTAATAACAATACTGTTCTTGGTTGTGGAAATCTGACTTTCTGAAATGTTTGGTGGATAACATGCTCCAAAATCATCAATTTTGATATCATCGATAGCTACATCATCAAAAGTGCTTCCTTCATCACTTTCTTCTGCAATAAAACGTATTCTAATAACCTCAGTGGTTGTGGGTAGAAAAGATAAGTCAACAAGGATCCTTTCCCAGCCTATGGTGTTCTCGTTACTGACAAACACTTCTTCAACCCAAGATGATCCATCATGAACATCGACCGAGAAACTTTGGTTATCCCCTCCTTCGTTATGACTGTTCAGAAAAAAGGAAAGAGCAGGGGTGGTCAATGAGGAAATATCTATTGACGGGGTTTCTAGAATAGCTGTTCCATAAAAATTACTATCATCGATATAGGCAAAGATCGACCCACTTTCCGTTGCTCCTGTTGTCTGGCCATGTCTACCTAAATTTCTGGTATGTGAATTAAATTGCCAAGTATACTGGGTTTCGTCGCTTTCCCAGCAATCTGGGGCTTGCGAGTACGTCGAAAAAGGCTCGAAAAAAGGTGCGTTGAAAGTGGTGCACAAGGTCTCGAGGGTTATAGGGGCACTCTCATCGCTGTTTCCGCCATCGGAACAAACCGAGCGTACGTAAAATTCATAAGTGGTATTGGGTTCTAAACCTGAAACCATTCCTGTAGTACCTCCTGCAGAAACTTGGGTACCCGTACCTACCACAAATCCCGGTAAACCGTACTCGATAAGCCATTCGGTTGCATCGCCGGAATCCATCCAGCTTAGCGTCACCGAATTCGAAGTGCGGTTTTGCATTACTACATCAATTGGGGTTTCACAATTGGGCTTGGGTTCGCAGATGACGGTGGCATCCCATCCGGAACGCGTAACACTGCCATCGGAGCGGAAGACAAAAGTCAAGGCACCCGAAGCGTGGGTGGATTTCAACAAGGGAATATTCGCATTACCGCTATAAGTACCTATCAAAGGAGCTGAAGCCGTATCGCCATCGTATACCTGGAGACGATCACAGCAACTTTCCAATCTAAAAGCGTTAAACTGTACTTTCACCCTATCGTTGGGGCTATCTGGGGCTATGACCTTCGAATAGTTCTCACCATCGGCATAGTTACCGTCCGGCCCGCCACTGTCATAAAAATGATCCCCTGAACAGAAATCTTCCAAGGTCGTTCCTAAAACCGGGTCTGAAACCTCACCGGTACCGCCTAGATTACATACGGCGCGAAGGTAAAATTCATACGGGGTAGACGATGTTAGTCCTTCGACGGTAACCGAATCACCGGTGACCGACTGCACGGTACCCGAGCCCACCTCAAAACTGGCAGCACCATATTCGACCTCCCAGCGACCGGCACTATCACTGTCCCACTGCAACTCAACATATGTCGCACCCGTAGACATTATTCTAAAATTTGACGGCTCGGCACAAGCGGTGGTGAACGAGGCCGCCGGGGTATACCCGCTTTCCGAACACTTATTGATGCTTTTTACCCTGTAATAGTATTGCGCGTCGTAGGTCAGGGAAGATGCCGTATAAAGCGGTTCTTCGGTAAGGTGAGATTCGATAAGTTCCGTAAAATCGGTATCCGTAGCGATGTCAATTTGATAATTTTTCACGTTTTCATTGGCTTCCCACTGAAAGGTCAGGTTCGGTGAAAGTCCGATATCCCCATCTTCGGGTGTAGTGACCACCGGGGTAGCTACATCCTCCCCAAAAACATGTAATGCTATTGGAGACCTTTTTACTATCGACGCTGAGGTGCCCACGACATCGAACTCATAAGCACCGGAGGAAACGCCCGCACTGCCCGTTATGGTCAAACTTACGGACCGACCCGTAGTTTGTTGCCCGGATACGGTTTCAGGGGCAAACCTTGCCGTCAAGCCTTCATGTAGGTTTTCGACCGAGAAGCTAACGGTTTCATCAAAGTCTAAAAATGTTGTGTACATAAAGGAATACGCCGCATCTTCGCCTGAGCAGATATCGCTTGAGGTTTCATCAAGGGCCATAATAAATTCGGAAGCCTGCGTCGTAAAGTTCGAAGGGTTTAGGGCAAAAAAGATATTGTCGACTGCCCTCAACATCAATCTTGCAGTCGTGGAGGAAGGTAACGCGGGCAAAACAAAAGTTTCTTCACCGTCATTTGCAGTTTCCTCAAGTATCGGGATATCATACTCGTATCCATCGATCGAAAGAAATAAAGAAACCAAGCTGACATTTATCGGCGCTTGATCGGTTTGCGCAACGTTCCAGTTTACCGTGACGGTTTCACCAGATTCCCAAGTAACGTTCGTATTCGGACTTGTCAACTCAAAAGGACCAGAATTTCCATCTACGGTCACTTGCATCAAATCCGACGCGGTCTGCCCACCGGTTTCACCGTTGTCACGAACCGTGAACGCAAATTCCATGGACCGCGCAACGCCGGGCAAAACTTCCCAAGTCGGGGTGAGGTTGTTTTGAAGTAAATCGGACATTCGGGGTAAATGCCGTACCGGGGAATTGACCGGGGGTCTTGATCGAAATATGGCGCCTTGCGTCCAACTCGGAGATGGAGTGCCGCCTGACGATGGATTTTCCGGGTCATTTTGCTCCCAGCAATAGGTCAGACCTTCCAACCCGTCGGCATCGGTCGCAACCCCTGCCAAGGTAAACGGGGTAGATTTTGGTATGGTATAGTCATTACCGGCATCCGCCGTCGGGGCGTTATTGGTAATTGAAACTAATTCGGCACAATCGCTGTTCTCTATGGTCCAGATACCCACGTCCCTCACGTTGACATAGTTAAAATAGTCATCGGATTCAGACTGTATATTTGGATGACAAATACCTGCATAACTCATAATAGTACTACCACTACCTGGTTCAACCTCACTGTTGAAGCCGCTTCTACAGGCCCCTCCCATGGTATGGTAGCTCCCGAACTGATGTCCCATTTCATGCATGACCAGACGATTGAAATTCTCGGTCTCTGGAGCATAATGCGCGGAAAACGCACTTCCTTTTTGCCCATCACTACATACGCATGCGATACATCCGGCATTACCGTGAATATTAGAAGCCAGAACAAATACGTGACCCACATCATAGGCATCGGAACCTATGGTGGTATCCAATGTCTGTTGTAGTTGTCCGTTGTACGACCCTGAATAAGGGTCAGTACTAGCATTGAGATAAATAATCTCATCATTGTTGGCTACGATTTCCATAGTTACTCCAAAATCACGCTCAAAAACCATATTAACGTGGGTCATGGCCGAAACCATGGCCGCCAATACTTTTGCTTTCCTAGCGGTATCGTTGGCTTCGGTGCCATCTAAAAAATAGCGTGCGTATTCTCCAGTTGTAGAAAGCGCCAATCGGTATTTTCTTAGGTACCCGTCATCGGCATTACGCGAAGTATTTGGTGTGCCTCGGCGTGTTTTATTGGCAACATCTTCTAAAAGACATTCGAACGGGTCCGGTATTTCTGAGTCTTTCGAAAGCAAATACTGATTTTTTGAGCCTTGCCTTGAAGGTGATATCGATACTGATTTTTGGTCAGGTTGTTCTAAATAGGCATGAAGACCATGATTTTTGGAATAGCTAAAATGGATTAGATCGCCTTTTGCGGATTTCCCTACAAAGGATTCGATTTCAGGAAATTTTTTGGCCAGTTCAGGATGTAAAATTTGACTCTTGTAAATTGCATAATCCTCAAAGCCCCCATTATTGTCAGGGAAACTCATGATTCTCTGCGATATGTTGTTGTCAGTTCTACCCGGAGCTTTACTACAGGTTCTTTCAAACAGATCCTGGTTCAGACTGAAAGTCTGCCTACTAGATTTATGTGTATCGCTGGCAGATTTCGACCCTACTTTTAGCCAAGGATTGACCTGGGCCGACACTGAAAATTGGGAAAATATTAGGCATAGCAAGGCCCACGTAAGAATTCGAGAATTCGTCATGTCGCAATTCTTTATAAAACATTGATATAAGCCTGGAAAAGTAGCTTGGTTATTGATTCAATGGCTTAATTGAGTACAAGATATGCAAGGGGAAGCCCAAGCCCGTTTTATTTCGACATACTGCTCCGATTACGGATGATGTGGGTTAAAATCAATTTGAACGAGGTGATAACTGGAGAAATCGGCGACTTAAAAGAGGAGGTAGTTTTACACCATATAGTCTATCGTTTGGACACATGTGAACTTAGCGGGAAGTTGAGATGCGTAGAATTGCTTTCATTGAAAAGGGATCAACTTTTAACAAAATCTTACTGATTAAATTTGAATCTTATCAAAAAACTTGATTTAAACAGCTTAATAAGCTCTTTGAAGAGGAGCAATGGGTCGATGAATTTTAGCCGAGAATACTTCATAAATAAAAGAAGTACATGGAGGGGTTAAAAAATGAAATGAATGTTTTTCCAGAGGTTGAATATGGACTTTCCTCGATTGTTTAAAATCGATTTCTATGAATTCAAAGGTATATTAAACATGAGCCCCGCGGTGCGCCGAAAAAAACCATCCTATGACAAGCCTTGAATTAAGGGCATTTTGAAGAAGAGTTCAACTTACAAGCTTCAATTATACATTTTTACTCTTCAACGGTTCTATAAACCCTTTGTATCTCTTGTATTATCATTTGTTAGTTCTTCGAAATAAAGTTCTTTTTAGTGTAGAAAATAATAATAGAAAAGGTAGTGTCAAGCTTAACAATTTGTTGTCTTGATGCACCGCTTTTTCACATATTATGCCATAGATACCGCTAACCAATACTGAAGCTTGTTGGGTTTACTATTATATTCGGAAACAGTTTTTTTGTATGACGAGAATAATCGAGGTTTTCAGCCTTAGGGCTAGTAATGGTAAAGAACAAGTCTTTTAAATTGGAATAGGTGCGTTCATAGTATTGGATTTGTAGATAGCTTCTTGAATGACGATGTTTTTCAAATATCCTGATACTTCTGTCTCGAACGAGTTTCCGGTGCTTAGACATTCAATGAAATGCATTTGAGTAGCGTACACGCAATCACCAGAAAAGTTTTTCTTTTCGAAAGTATAATTGTGAAGACGTTCCTTTTCACCTAAATTTTGTATCGTTATTTTTCCATCTTCATACAGGCGAATGCTTCCCTCGTTTCCTTCAATTAGAAGGGTGCCAAAGGTGAGCCGAGGGTTTTCAGCTGTGCTTTCATTATAGCGATTGGCATCTAAAAAGCCTAGAGCACCATTGTTGAATTCAAACTGTACCCAAGCAAAATCCTCTCCTTTAATATTATGGTTCAAAGTTTTAAGTATGCTATATACTTGCTTCAATTCCCCGAACAAATACCGAAAAACATCAATAAAATGAATACCCGTTTCATAAATAAGTAAACGCTCCATTTCTCGAAAGTACGGTTGGCGATTCATGTAGGCATCGGTTTGCCACCCATCGCCCATACGCATACGTAGATTAATGGTTAGAAGCTCGTCTCCCACAGTATGGTTGTTCAATAATTTTTTGATTTCTCGATGCCAAGGTTGAAACCGAAAATTTTCATGTACCATCATTCGAATTTTCGAATTTTCGATAGTATCGGCTATTAGTCGTGATTCTTCGTAGGTAGGTGCCAATGGTTTTTGACAGATGATATGAATGCCGTGATCTATGGCCAGCTGACAAAGAACTTTATGAGTGCTGGGCGGTGTAATAATGTCTACAAAATCGACTTTCTCGTTTGCGAACATCTTGGTAACATCTGAATATGCCTTCTTAAACCCGTATTGTTTACAGATATTTTCGGCCCTATTTACCTCTGTGTCACAAACCCCTACAATTTCTACATTTTTCATGCGCTGCCAAGCCTCGAAATGAAACTGGCTAAAGTATCCTGCGCCTATGCAAACACCCCTTAGTTTTTTCATATTGTTTCAATTTATGGTTTGTAGCCTGGTTGCAACGGTTAGTTTGAATACTATATTTAAACCGGGTTACCATTCTAATATAGCGAAAAGTGTTTTTGGGGTTTCATATTATACCAGAGGATGACCGCAATAATATTAAGAATCGCCCCTACTACGAAAAACAAGGTTGTAGAGCCTGTCCAATCCAAAAGATAGGGAAAAATAAGGGCTGTAATAAAGGCCCCAATATTTCCGGCCATATTCATCGTGCCAGATACCGTGCCTGAGTGCTTTTTGCCGATGTCTACGCAAAACGCCCATGAGGGTGGTAAGGTCATATCTGCACCGAAAATAGCTATACTTAAGAAAATTATGGCTCCCAGGGCAGTATCCATATAAATGCTGCCTAAAAGACCTATTGCTGCTAACGTAAAACCAAGGGCAGCAGGAAATATTCTAGATTGGTTCCAGTTGCCTTTTTTAAAGATGCGGTCTATTAACCAGCCTGAGAACCAATTGCCAAACGCCCCTAGAACCAATGGTACGGCGGTATAATATCCCGCTTCGATGGTTTCAAGTTGATATTCACTTTTAATATGCGGAAATAGCCATGTGAGTGCAAAAAAGAATGTGAAGTTACTGCAAAAGTATTGGCCCATGGCCAACCACATGTTCTTAGATTTCATTAAGCTGCCGAAATCAATTTTCTCAAGGGGGCCTGACATTTCCTTATCTTGTCTTGTAGCAATAATATAATCTTGTTCTTCTTTTGATATGCCATTGTGCTCTTCGGGATTATCCCTAAAAAGCACATACCAACAAATTGCCCAAACTACACCAACGCCTCCCATGATAAAAAAGGATGACCTCCATCCAAAATCACTTATCATCCATGCGACTACTGGTAGGGCGAAAGCGGCACCCAATCTTGAACCGGAGAAATTGATGCCGGTAATTATACCTCTTTCTTTTAGGGGAATCCAACTATAAATGGCCCGTGACATACCTGGGAAGGCGCCAGCTTCTCCCGCGCCGAACAGAAAACGAACGACCATAAGTGAGGCGAAATTCCATGCGGTACCTGTAAGTGCGGTAAACCCTGACCAAAGGGTGACAATTGTGGCCAATGTCTTTCTGGCTCCAAAACGGTCTACCATAATGCCTGAAGGAGTTTGAAAAAACGCATACCCTAAAGAAAATGCCGCTAGAACCCAACCCATTTGCTTATCACTTAGATTAAGGGCTTCAGCTATGGGCTCTTTCGCTACCGATATGCAAATACGGTCAATGTATAGAAGCAGGGCCAAGAGAAAAGTGCCTGCCACCATAAAATAGCGTTTGGGGAAATAGTCCTGTTTTTTCATAGGTTCATTATTTAAGCAATTCTATTAGTTCATAAACTGCTTTTTTATCACCGACATTACCAGG
This sequence comes from Flavobacteriaceae bacterium MAR_2009_75, assembly GCA_002813285.1. Lineage (NCBI taxonomy): Bacteria > Pseudomonadati > Bacteroidota > Flavobacteriia > Flavobacteriales > Flavobacteriaceae > Flavobacteriaceae bacterium MAR_2009_75. The sequence continues at coordinate 1,667,664 of PHTZ01000001.1, read as the reverse complement.
AAACACGATGTATGGCAAATCAGGAAATTTAGCGTCTTCGTCTAGAAGCCAAACCGGTACACCTTTAAGAACTTGACCTAGTACTTTTGCCCGTCGTACCGCAAGACCCTTGGTAGCGATATCACTGGAGGTAATACCACCCTTGGCCAGTATATATTTGGGTCGATGAGACAGTTTTTGAACAATGGTTATGAGACCTTCGGAGACTTTATTGACGATTTCTAAACTCTCGGCTTTTGTGTTGCCTTTTATAATGGTTCTACTCGTGTATAGCACCACGTTCTTGTTCGCAAGAATGGCCTTATCAATTTGAATGGTCAAACGATTTAATTGTTGCAGAAACGTTACGGGGTCGTTTACGGTGGTGACGTCTAATTCAAGTAGGGTAACATCTCCATTATCCTTCAGATACTCTAGCTGCTGTGTGGTTTTCGGCACGTATGAACCTACAATTACTAAGGCGCCTCCTGTTTCATTTTTGCCTAAAACTTCTTCTTTTGTCAGACACGGTTTTTCTGCTATCCCCGAGAGGGCGTTCACGAACGATGCACCAGTTCTATAAATGAGAGGGCCTTCATGTTGCAGACATGTAAGGGCCATAATTTGTAAATCGCTTTTCGAGGTGGCATTGACCACGATATGTGTAGTTTTCTCTTCGGCTAATACCTTTGCCAAGCTATAGGTTGATTCTTCTCTAAGATTTTTGACCGATATGCCTTTAATTTGTTTCGGGGAGACTTCTCCCTGATATTTTTCTACGATCCAATCTCTTAAATTCGAAGATTCATAACCAAAAGTATTGTCTTCTGCGAAGGGGGTTTCCCCGGCGGGAATAAATACATCGTCTTCTTTTACATAATGTATATCATTGTAAGTATATCGTCCGCCTTCGAAAAATGCGGGTGCTAAAATATGTTTTGCCCGAGGTTTGCCCAAGCCTTCGATTAGGGCGTTGACCTCGCCGGGATAATGGCCTCGCAAAGTTGAATCACTTCGGCTTATTACTGCAATTTCTTTATGTAGTCTCTCGGAAATTGTTTTTAAACGTTTTCCTATCAATTTGCCCAATTCATTGGCAGCTTCGGTTTGAAGACTACGTGAATTTGTAAGAATGAAAAAAATGGGGCTGTTCTTAAGCTCGCGTTCCAGGGTCTTCTCAGACCATTCAGTAACTACGGGAATATTATAAACGGTTTGGGTGCCGGTTGGATCATCATCTAAAACGATAATCGATTTTGGTTTTTGACGTAGCTCGCGAAGAATGGCCGTTTGATGGCCTGGCAATGTGTACCCCTCTTCAATAGACCTTAAAATATCTTCATTTATCATAAGGAGTTTTTTTCTAAAGCGATCACCCGGGTAGGCGCACCATCGCCATGCCCCACTTTTATGGGGAGCGCCACCAAAGTGATTCTCTCCTGTGAAAGTGCTTCTAGATTGGTTAAACCCTCAACGATAATGATATTATTTTCCATCAGTATCGTATGTATTCTAGTTACTTCTTTTAAGTTGTTAATATCGGCAACTGAGGGAGGTTCGACCCCTATAATATTCACCCCGTGGGCACCCATCCAAAGTGCCAATTCTTCACTTATTCTCGGGAGGGCATTCCGATAATCATCCGTGCCCCATTTTTTACTCCACCCTGTGTGCAATAAAATGCTTTGTCCTGCTTGAAAATGGTCTACTACTTTGCCCAAGTGCCCTACTAGAATTTCCTCTTTTGGACCAATAAAAGTAACATCGACCACCCACGCTTCTGAAATAAAGCGATTCGGGTCTAATTGGCTTATAACTTGGTTCGACACCTCAAAATGAATTGGTGCATCCATATGAGTGCCACTGTGCGAATAGAGATGCAGGGTGGTGGCGTTCCAACCGTCATTGGCCAGGGTCTTGGCCTGATGAATAGTTACTCCGGGCATTCTATCATCGATAGTGAGCGTGAGGTCTATAATTTTATTGCCTATCATTAGAAACTCATGCGTTTGACAGCTTTTTAGATTTGATATGGGCTATAACGCTCTCGGCAACCTCCGTAGTAGAAGCGGAACCTTTTAAATCTTTGGTAAGATTCCCCTTGGCAGTGGTATGTTGTATACCGGCTATAATATCTGCCGCGGCTTCGGTTTCCCCTAAATGCTCTAACATAAGGGCCGCCGACCATATTTGACCGATAGGGTTGGCTATATTTTGACCGGCAATGTCGGGTGCCGAACCATGAATTGGCTCGAACATTGAAGGAAAGTTATTTTCAGGATTGATGTTACCACTGCCACCGAGACCAAGGCTGCCCATGATGGCGCCTCCTAAATCAGAGAGTATATCACCGATCATATTAGTGGTAACGATCACATCGAAAACTTCAGGTTTCAAAACAAAGCTGGCGGAGGCATTGTCGACATACATTTTGACGTATTCTACATCGGGATATTGTGCTGCAACTTCGCCGATTACCCTATCCCAAAAGCCCAAAGTATAAATGAGTGTGTTCGATTTGGTGACATTGGTCACATGCTTTCTTCGTTTTCGGGCTAGTTTGAAAGCATAATGTGCTATACGTTCCACACCTAACCTGGTCACCATGCTCGTGTCGACAGCCACTCCGTTGGGTGTATCCGGGTACAAAACCTTACCATTTTGAACAAATTCTCCCTCATTGTTTTCACGAAGAATCACGAAATCGATATCTGCTTCGGTCTTCTCGCGTAGCGGACTCTGAACTCCAGAAAATAATTTTACTGGCCGATAATTAACGTATTGTTGCAATTCGGTTCGCACTTTAAAAGTGTAGTCTTTTGCGGGCAGTGTGTCGTCAACCGTTGGAAGACCTACCGCACCAAAATAAATAGCATCGAAGGCTTTTAGTTTTTCTATTCCATTCGCGGGCATGAACTCTCCGTGTTTTAAATAGTGTCCCGCACCCCATGAAAATTCTTCTGTTTCTATTTCAAACTCATGTTTTTCAGCGACAGTTTTTAGAACTGATACACCTGCCGGAACGATTTCTGATCCGATTCCATCACCGTTCACAACAGCTATCTTGTATTTTTTTCCCATTTTTAAATCTCTGGCTTCGTTAATATTAAAAAAAGCAATATTTTGCGCTTTATTTAGCAAATGTATTAATTTTATTGAATTATGGCTGATTTATGATATATTTATAATTGTGCAAATATTTGTATTAAATTGATAAAATCTTTTTTTTGTCACAATTTTTGGTCTATTGGTTTTACTATTTGTGCACATAGGCTACCCAATCTTTTTCATCTGGCGCGATTAAAGTAACTGAATTTCCACCGTTTATAGCAGGAGCGGTTGTGTGGGAACCACCTGAACGTGGGTTGAACCATTCGACTTTGAATTGGCCGTTGATATCTTCAAGGTTCAATTGGGTTTTACCACCATTTTTTAGATAAACAAGGTAAACTTCACCTTTCTTCGTAAAGCAATACGAATCTGTTTGCGAGCTGAGATGGTCTTCGTTGGTCATTTCCCAAAAGGGAATTTCGTTATCTTTAAAAAAGTCGAGTGCAATTTTGCACTGATTCCACATTTCATCTCGACTACGCCAATCTTCGCATGTCAAATCGCTATGAGGATGTTTGTACCCGAAGTACCATTCAACTCCCGCTCCGCCGGCCAACAATGTTCCCCACAGTGCATTTTTACGCGGATCGTCATGCGTGGGGTCTTCGGTGTCAGTAATTAAGGAATGGCTAGCATCACCGGGTTCATCGCAAGCAACGACCCATTTTTTTCCACTTTCGGCAGATGCTTTCACCCATCTCACAATATCTTTATGAACATCTCTAAAATCTGAATGTCTAGTTTGAACGGAAAGTCCTGTCAGAGCAGAGGCTTCACCAAGCATTGGAGGGTAATATTTATCATGTTCTTCAAGCGCGCTGTGGGTGTGTAGAACTATTAAATGATTATAGGGGTCGATTTCAGAAATATACTGAATTATTGGTTTCAACTGCTCGATTGTTTGTTCGGTCTCTTCCCCAATATTCCAGTTTAACGCTAAATGATGTCCGTAGCGAGCTATTAATTCTCGGTAATATAATTTTCTTTCAGGGCCTAGTGACCCTCCATCCATATTTAAACAGTTTTCGGCCTCGGTAGTTTTGAAGTGAAGGTACATGCCTTTGCGGGTTCCATAGGTGAAAATACGTTCCCATTGGTCCATTTTAGAGCAGTCGAATCGATCTCTATGAAAGAAATCTTCCCATGCGGTAGCATCATGGCCTTTATTTTCTGCTGAATAAGCAACATAAGAAGCTTCATCTTCTTTCAGAAGGTATGGGTAAACATTATGGTCGTCTCCATCAATATTGTAAGTAAGAAACGAGAAAACGTTCATTCCCTTATTGTGTAAATAGTTGACAGCACCTAAAAGTGCTTTGCCTTTGTCTTTATTGGTTCCCCACAATAGGTCATTAGCGTCATCTGAATAATCTGGAAGATGTGCCGACCAACTTTTTCTCAGTTCATTAACATTCGGGGTGGCATCAAAATCATCATAAGCAAGTAGGTTTTCAGGTGCGTCAGCACCAAGTTTGAGAAAGTATTCGCCATTACCGGCAAAGCGTAAATAGTGTTCGCCTACAACTTGAAGGCGACCTTTGGCACGAAAATCACGCCCGGTCTTATCTGATTCGAGAATTTCAAAACTCCCTGATTTTCCATCAAATTTTTCCATTGACTCCCCTTGAGAATCAGAAATTGCGATACCCTCTCCTGTAACAAATGAAATGTCATAGGTCCATTTTCCAATTTTATCTGGAGATAAGTGAGCTCGCCACACATTGCCAGATTTAGCCCCGGTTATCGCTGCGTTGCCATCTGCAGCGAAATACCCGGGCACTTTATAAACCGGTGACCCAGATTCATGTGTAAAAGTTACCTCATAGCGGAAGTCTGTAAACGGATTGGGAACCGTTTCGGTCTCGTGGCAAAAAGGGCCGTCCAAATCTACAGTGATTTTATGCCATTGTTTTAATTCACCGGTGATGACCACGTTTGTGTCACCATCACCACCATTTTCATTGCACGAAGCTAAAATGCTGGTGGAAATAACACCGTAACATAGTGTCAAGAACAATTTTTTTGTCAATCCGAAGTTTTTAATTGCCATTATGTGCTTATTAGTTGATTGGGCTGAAGGGATTCTCTAACCTTGATTCTATAAAATTTGAAATAGCTTCATGAGAGTTTTTAGAATAAAATCCGAAAACACAAACCGCATCTGTACCGGTGTAAGCTCGTTTATCTTCATCACGCCCATAACTAAAGATTACCATATTGGTTCCTTGCCTCCAACCTTCATCACCGGCCGTCTCAGGCTCGACATTCTTTACCCCGACATAAAAGGCTTGAGTATCTTTTGGGTCACTATCTGCCAAATAAAAAAATGGAGAAGGAAATTTGTTGCCAAACTCCGGTTCGAGATAACCCAAACCACCTGTAACAGTCGCTCTGTGTTTTCCGTCTTTTAGCACGTAGTAGTCTTTTTCAACAGCTTCATCTTGCTCTCCTCCGATTGGACCCTCAAATAAGAAGGCATATTTGTCATCGGCCCGAATTATTTTTATCGCTGCATGGGAGGGGAAAAAGTGATACTCCAAATCATAAGAATCGTTAGAAGTTCTCATGACAAGATGGTCACCCTCTAATTTATCTTTAAAATCTAAGGTGTTACCTTCTTCATCTATCCACCACGATGTTGAATTACTTTCTCTTTGAGGATGATTAAAGTTTCCTTCTCCAAAATTAGGCCAACCCCTATATTCATGTTTACCGCCCTCACTAGATGATTTATTATATCCTCTATCGGCATCATTCCCTATCCAATCATTCCCAGCTTCATCAAAGGCGCTACTGAAACCAGATTTACTCTCTGTTTCCCCATTTTCGAAATACCATGTGCCACCGGCAGTGGCAATTTTCCAGCACATATTATCAAAATGCTTGACTTTTGTGACGAGTACGTTATCCGGATACGGAGCAAACGGCATTCCCGTGACCGGTTCTTCTGTAATTTCGGTAACTGCTTTTTGTGATGTATCTTCTTTTGAATTCTTGTTGGTTTCTTTGCAGGCCGTCAATCCGAAGAGAAATAGTAAAACTAAACGGGCAGCGATATTGTTCGCTAGACAGCTTTTAATTTTTATTTTGACACCTATATGCACAGTAAGTGCCATTATTTTTACCGTTATTTTCTCCATAATCAATTTTTAATATAGCGTTCCCTTTTGCTAAGGGTAAATCTCAGTGTTGAATAATTAGTAATCCGTAATTCTAAAAACAAGAACATGGTTACGCTTAATCTTGTCTAGAATTACGGAATCTCAAACTAACTAAACTAACAACTGTATGTTTACTATCTTTTTCGAACAAGAATAACCCAATCTTCTTTTTGCTCTGATTCTACCGGCGGAATGCCCAGGGAAACATAGCCAGGACCGGAGACCCTGGAAATATTTCCTTTACTATTATTCGGATATTTTACATTGGGCATTCCGGAAAGAGCACTTTTTGGTTCTCGTGAATAGGTTTGTTCTACATTCAAGACTCGGCCTTGCTGAAGCTTTCCTCCTTTACGTGGATTGTACCATTCGACCGAATATGATCCCGAATGATTTTCAAGGTTCAATGTAGAAGCGCCACCGTCGGGAAGGTAAATCACGTAGACATTTCCGGAATCGGCAAAAACAAAATCCTTTTCGCTTCGTGTTAAGTTGTTCGCGTTCTCCATTCGCCAAAATGGAATCTTATTGCTTTTATAAAAATCGATGGCATAATGCGTATAATCCCAAAGGGCGTCTCGACTTCGCCAATCTTCCATAACAATATCGTTTTGTTCTTCCCTATAACCAAAATACCATTCAATGCCTGCACCACCTGCCGCAATCGTGGCCCAATAAACTGTTCGTGCATCATCTTGATTAAAGTTATCATCCCAGTCATCGGTACTGACCCCCACGCCGGCACTGCCCGGTTCATCAAGAGAAATAACCCACTTTCTGCCAGATTCGTTCGCATTTTCTACTAGCGTATTTATTCTGTCGAAGTTATCCCAAGGCCGCATGTTTGAAGTTTGTACAGAGGCACCTTCCATATATTCGAAGCCTTCTAATTTGCTATAAGTCTCTTTATATCGGTTAGGATAGGTGTGTATGACTACCGGGTGGTGGTATGGGTCGACCGCATGAATATATTTTGCATCTGCCTTGGCCAGATTCATTTCTGTATCTTGTAATTCTTGAAACAGGTCGTGTTCTTCTGCGAGGTTCCAGTTCAGTGCATGGTGATGTGCAAAACGTGCCACGAGTTCACGATAGTATAATTTACGCGCCGGCCCCAGAGAACCTCCATCTAATAATTGGTCATTTTCGGTTTCATGGGTCTTGAAATGAATAAACAAACCTTTTTTATCGGCATGGGAAAAGACTATTTCCCATTGGGCCAATTTCGATACATCATAACGCGTATGCTCTTTATGATTGATCCAAGGCCAAACATTTTTGCCATCGCCACCTGCGGTCATGGTAAGAAATGAAAAGGCGTTCATTCCTTTGTTCGAAAGGTAATTCAAGCCACCGATCAAACCTTTACCCTTATTGCCTTGCCATATTGGATCTCCATTTTTCCAGTCTTTGATATGTGCTTCCATTTTCTTTATGGCAAAAGCACCTCGGTGATCTTTGTGCTGAGAACTGCCCCACAAAAGTTCATCATCGTAAGAATGTTTAGAGGGTTCCGTCTGTAGATAGGTTCCGTCAAAATCGTGATAGGCCAAAAGAGTTTCAGGTGCATCTGCTCCACCTTTCATAAACCATTCGCCATTGTCAAAGCGTAGAAAATTTTCACCGACATATCGAAGCACTCCTTTGCCTCTGTGATCTCTTCCACTTTTATCAGTATCAGAAATGTTAATTGATCCTGTGGTTCCATCTAAGGCTAGTGGCTCGCCGGCCGTAGAACTTAAATTGACTGCAATATCCTCTCCTTTGCGAAAAGAGATGGTATAGTTCCAAATTCCAGTTCTGTTCGGCGTAAAGTGAACGCGCCATTTGTTCCCCTTAGTGGCACTCGTCTCGGCGGCATTACCATCGGCGGCAAAATAACCGGGTACCACATAGGTCGATCTACCACTTTCATGCCTGAACGTAACATTCAATCTAAAGCCCAAAAATGGATTATAGGCATCGGTTTCACTTACTTCGGGACCATCAAATGTAATGGTTATCGGATGCCATTTTTTTAACTCACCATCAACTGAGCCGTTAGACTGAGCAATTAAATTTTCCATTCCGAACAGAAAGGCCATTACTAATGACATCGGTAATATTAATTTTCTCATTGACATAGATTGTTTGTTGATTATTAAGAATTAACGTTAGTATTATATTATTCAAATTTTTCAGCAGATACCCTGTGAATGGTTTTATGTACTACCTGACTTAATTCTACTCCTTTACTAGTAGTAATCTTATAGTCTATCGACATTACCAAACCCAATGAGGCATCTATCATTTCAGGTAACTCATCGAGTTGGCCGATAGATGTGTCTACCATACCGGGTTTCAAAGACGGTATTTCAAGAAATACCGATTTTTTATCGGACGATAACCGCACAGATTGAATATTTACTTGATCGGGCTTGGTTTTTCCAGGTTTATCTATCGAATATAGTTTTCCTCTTGTACCATATTGCCTAGTCCATGGGTAAGTCCATTTTTGTAGTTTATAGTTGTCGATATTTGTAGCGGTTTTGGAATCAAGCTTTTGAGTGAATCGCAATTCTAGACCCCCTGCCTTGGTGTTAAGGGCAACCAATACATTTAGGTTTTTTCCGGTATATCTCATACGCTGAAGAGCACCCCAATCTTCTCCTATACATTGCCAGCTGGTCATTCCTGTGAGGTATAGATGGCCATCTGTATGAAAATGCCCGCGTTCTAGCCCGGCCTTGAACATATAGGGCAGTGGTACATGGGTACCTTGCCATATGCTATCAATTTCTTCTTTTAAGATCAAAGAAACACTGGCGCGACCATATGAAGGCAGTATAAAATTATTCTGCAGTTCTTTCGGCCATCGATTACTGTTAATGAATATAGGTTGCGAGGGTGAATTATCTATATGGTGGGGCACCCAAGCCAACGTGGGAACAAATGACTTTGGTTTTTCTGGCTGATGTGCCGATGGAATAAAGCCATGAAATTCACCTAGCTTTATTCTATGTACTTTACTGGTAGGTACCCAATTGCCTTCGTTGTCGGCATATACCATCTCGTCGTTAGGGCCTATAGACAATCCATTTGGATTTCGTAGCCCTCTGGCAACGGTTTCAAGTTTTTTACCGTCCGATGATAGTTTAAAAAGCACCCCTTGGTGTGGTGTAATTTCTTCATTTCTGGGTAAACCTTTGCCTCGGTCGTATGGTGGCCATGGAGTGGATTTGGCAAAATAAAAATTTCCCTTTGAGTCTGTCTCTAGATTCATGGTAAAGGCATGAAAATTAGTGGATGCCATGAACTCATTATTGAAGCTTTCATAAAAATCTGCATGACCATCTTCATTAAAATCGTGCAAACGGGTAATTTGGTCGCGACCTGTTACATAAACCTGGCCGTCGACTACCTTTACCCCAAGTGGTTGAAAAAGCCCGGTAGCATATCGCTGCCAGCTTAGTGTGTTGAGGTTGTCTTTAATACCATCGACCAGCCATACATCACCACTTATAGAGGTAACAACGGCGCGCCCATCTTGAAAAAAGTCAATATCTGTTAGGCGTATATATGAATTCCATGGGTTTGGTACGGGAAGCGTAAGCTCGTCTATTGCGAAAGCCCCCTCTTCTTTGCCCATAATGGCTTCCGTTTTAATGGTTTCCCATTGATTTTTCCCCGGTTTTTTTAAATTGGAAATATCCGATAGATCTGGAGCTTGCTCGAGATAATCGGCCATATACTTCTCTTCATTGCCCGCAAGGGGACCTATAGCGAGCTTAAAATTAACTTGTTTTGTTTGAGCAGGAAGATCAAGAATTAGATGGCGCTTTTTTACTCTCCACTTTACTTCACCCAGAGCACCTTGCAAACTAACAACGCGAGTTTTATTGCCCATGTTGATTATGGCGTACTGTTTTGAATCGGAGATAGTCTTTATTTCAATACTGGCATTATCAGGGGCCTGAAGTAACCGTAATGACAATTTCTGTTCTGATGCACTCAGATTAAATGTTCTTGTAAATACATCTTTAGATTCAACTTGTTCAAAACCAAAAGTCTCTAGAATTTGACTTTCGTTGATTGTGTATGAAAAGAGAACTTTTTCTCCCTGTAGGTAAAGACCGTTATAACGACCTTCCTTTTCAGGCAGTGGGCCGTATGGCCATGTTCTAGGGTCATCGAAATTCTCATCAAGAGACCACCCAATGGCCTTGCCAGTCTTAAAGTGGCTAAATCCGTTAGGAGTGGGCCAGTCTTCAAGTCCATTTCTTTCGTCCATATTCCAATGAAGAAAACCACCCGTCCAAGCGCTAGATACACGCAGTAAATCTGTATCAAAGACCATTACGGCTTGATTGTTATCACCCAATTTTACGGCAATACCCTTATTAACGGAAATACTATTGGTGGTAACTGGGTCGTAGGCTATAGATGAAGAAACAAATGGGCCATGGTTCATGGCATTCATATTGTCGGGCGTTTCCGCGGGCTCAACCTGTGCTTGTGTCGAGACAATTAGGCCTAGACCAACCATTATAGCCAATACAGGGCGAAATAATAATAGACTAAAAAAATGTTTGCTGTATTGCGAGATAACCTTCATTTATAATATTGGGTTTGTTGCTTGAGTTAAACGGTCTAACCGATAAGGTTTATAGCTATTAATCAAGATTAGATTTATTTTCTAGAAAAATGACAAAAGCTTTGCCGCCGAAGGCGTTATTGTCAGATGGGCTCCATGGTTTACCCACTATATCAAGCAGACCGTTACCTGTGACATCTCCGAATACAATTTCATGACCACCAAGATTCTCATCGGCAATTACATGTTCTTTCCATTCTACCGTTGGATTGTTTGACCAAGAAGGCCCAACCCCTAGATTTTCCCATAGAAAGTAACGTGGATTTTCTTCTCCGTTTGCCCCTGGTCTAGCTCGTTGCCAGTCTTGTTCGGCAGATATCACATCTGGTTTTCCGTCTCCGGTAAAATCTGCTACCCCCAGTGAATGAAGTCCGCCCATTATTCGATCCCAACCAGCTATTTCATGGCGGTGCCATTGAATAACACCTTTTTTATCGGCGCCAAGATTTTCCATCCACCAAACTCTTCCGCCTCGCATTTCTTCCACTGTTTGTACGACATCCATTCTACCATCTTGATTCATGTCTTCAACCCAAGATCTCGCAGCATTTGCGGCATAACCTGGTTCGCCCTCTGGAAGTGGCATGAACGGACCCAATGGATGTTGTTTCCATTTTGTGGCCTTTCCATCTGTATTTTCGAACCAAACATCGGTTCGAACTACATCAAGATCACCATCACCATCAAGATCACCATATCCTTTAGGTGCTACCCCACCATGAACCGGGGTGCCGATATCAGTTTTGACCCATGTATCCCTAGGATTTTTTGGAATATTATACCAACGTAGATTGTTCTTGTCTGACATGGTGATCACATCTAACTTTCCATCTCCATTTATATCTGAAACAATTTGATCATGAATGGCCCCATTCACGATTGATTCATCAAAAATAATTCGTTCGAAAGGGGTGTTGAGGTCTCCTGAATTCTTGTACCAAGCAGCACCCACAACATAGTCGATTAAACCATCACCGTCTACATCCATCACCGTTCCCCCGGCATCTGTCGGGGGATCCTCCCCAACAATATATTTAGACCAATGGCCTGGTTTATGAAATTTGTAAACATATATCTTATCAGTGTTACGAGAGCTCATGATATAATCAAGTTGCCCGTCGCCATCCATATCTGCAAGACCAGTGTTGGAAAATGCACTACCGACAAGTGAATTGTCGACTATGTGGGTTCTAAATTTAATATCTTTCTTACTGCCTTGTGCCGAACTTTCGACCGGTATGCCAACAAATATAAAAAAGAGAAAAGCGCCCTTAACTAAGCATCTTATTATGGGCGTTGAGTAGTTCAATAATATGTTCATAATAATTTTTAATTAAGTGGTTTATAATAATTGTAGGTATTATTCGGTTGAAATCAACTTACCTTGCATTTGTGTCCAATGTGCCGAATAGGTGCAGATATAAGGGTAAGTACCCGGAGGGGGCACTTTAAAACACAATTCTACCGTTTCACCTGAGTATACAAGCGAGCTATACGCGATGATACGTTTCATTTCGTTTTCCGGAATCCAATCGGTGGTTGCTGCTTGAAGAGCCGCCATGCCAACCGGCCGTATGTCTTCTTCTTTATTGACAAAAACAATGTTATGGCTCATATCACTTTCATTTGAGTAACGAATGAGTAAAATATCACCTGCCCTTGCATGTATTTCTGATTCTGAATAGCTAAGTTTTATTCCTTCGGTTTTTAATTCTATCACCGTAGTGTCTGCCGGTAAAGTGATAAAATCTTTATCTATCGTTGACTTTTTCGAGTTTGGGTCGTTAGACCCAGTATCATTTTTTACGGTATAGGCAAGTATAAGAATACATGAAATCAGCAATAATCCGGCCCGCAAGAAATTTTGAATTCGCATAAAGTTTAATTTGTTGATGTAAAACAAAGAACCTGAGAAAGCCTTTCTTCACTAAGTTTATTCATTGGTCATTTCAAGGTTAAAGAGCAATGACCAATGGCAGGCTCAGATTCCATGCCGTTGTCTGATCAGACTTTGCTGCAACGCGAATTGTCAACTCTCCATTGCCTCCTTCTGCGGCTGCGTTCAAAAGCTCTTCATCTAATTCTACCGTTTGCGTTCCAGAATTGTCAACGGGATTCTCTTCGCGAGTTTGCCATCGCGGACCGTTGCCCGTGTCGACACCTACTTTTTTGACCGTACTGACCAAAATTTTAATTTCATCGACCATATGGCCTGAACTAGGACTGATATTGTAGTTGATTGAAATTGTGTTGTCAGAAATTGTTGCTGTGGGTTGGTCTATTACCAAAAAGGGCGTAACTGTAATATCATTTTCAACAAGACCCCCATTCAAATCAACATTTATGGGGTTGCTTTCAGAAGGGCCGACAACAGGTCCTTCGATCCATAGGGAGTATGATTGTGGGAATAAATGCAGGTTTGCATATGTGCCGTCGTTGTTAACTCTTAATTCTAAAGGAACCCGATCTTCAGCTCCTAAGATAAAAACAGTCAACTCGGCGTTAGATGCATCACCTGCGACCACATTTCCATTTTGATCAAGAACCGATCCTTGTATTTTGCCGTCGAAACCGAAATCTTTGATTTCTTCTGAACAACCTGATAATACTGTAACACCTAGTGCCATTAATATCAAAACCAGATTCGCCTTTTTAATTATAGCTGTTGATTTCATTAGTATTATTTTCATATTTATTGTTTTAAATAGAACATGAACTTGGAGGTCACATTACTTTTAGTATCCCGGGTTTTCTATTAATTCGCCCTGAGCCGCGATTCTGCTATTGGTTATCGGATTGTAATAATGTTCTGGCCGAAATACACGTTGAACCCTTTCGCTATCGATTTGAAGGAAATAAAATTGATCGGTCGCATCATAATAAATGACCCTAAGGCCTTGTACAGTTTGCCCGTTCAATAAGTCGAGGGCAGTTCTCCACCTTCTTATGTCGTACCATCTATGCCCCTCATAAACTAATTCACTTGTTCTTTCTAATCTCAAGCGTTCGCGAGTTAGGCCATCTGCCGTATCTTCAATATTTAGCAGGCCGACCCTATTACGAGTGAAGTTCAGCCATTTCGCGGCTTCCGTCAAATTTTCTAATTCAAACTCACTTTCCGCAGCTATCAAGTACATTTCACCCAATCGCAATTCTTTCCAGTTATATGACTCTGTGTCGTCAGGGATCAATGGGGTGGGGGCCACATATTTGTGCAAGAGAAACCCAGTGGACGGGAAGAATTGATTGGCCTGTCTTCGACTTGCCCCACCTACCGAGTTCTTTCCGTTGACCTGAACGCCAACTTCTGAAACTATGTTGTCAGGATTCGGAGCCCCTGCTGTAGGGTCGATTCCCTCGTACAACTCTACGGTAAGGCCTGCGTAATCATCACCTTCAAATAAGTAAGATGCAAATACTCTCGGGTCTTTATTTGCCCAAGGGGCCCGACCATCATCATACAGGTTTGCCTCGCCAAAATCCGGTACGCTCAGGGTACCGTCTAAATTTTCGTATTGATTGATAAGGCCTAAAGTGGGGTTCAATTGAGAGCCCTGTCCTTCAGAAAATGGTGTTGGTTGATTTTGATGAGCGAAGGCATGATTGATCTGAACTCCATTATATATTCTTTCGAAGATTATCTCTGGATTGGAATCATCGATGAAAATACTCCGATAGGCTTGCTCTGGTGCACCTCCTGAAATCAAGCTATATTGAGCTGAACTGATGACGGCCACAGCAGCATCTCTTGCTTTGGCGTAATATTCATCGGCTCTGGAGGCTGGTATACCAGTTAATCCGTTGCTTGACAAGGTTCCGAAATCGGCAATTGAAGCTGCATGAAGATTGGCCCTAGCTTTATAGGCTAGTGCGGTCCACTGATTGAAGCGACCTGTTTCACCGGGGTCATCAACATCTGCCAGCAAAGCCGCCCCTGCCGATAATTCACTATCGACGAAATCAGCTATTGCTTCTTCCGTGCTTCTTTCTCGGTACTGATCAGGTACATCTTCAAAAGGGTCTAAAACAACATCTATCAATGGAACCCCGCCGTACCTCTTTTGCATCTTGAAGTAGACTGCCGCTCTCATTACCCTTATCTCACCTTCAAGCCTCTGTTTGAACTCATCGGATAGGTCAGAAGTTGCCAAATTGTCGAGATAGACATTCATATCTCTGATATATGAATAGTTCCATAGCCCATTGCAGTCATTATTTTGATTCATACCTCCGTGGGTATAACAATCCGTAAAATTGCCGCCACGCTCTGTGCCCAAATCATGGTGCCCTAGAGAAATGTCAAAGTTGTTAAATCCGTTAAATGGAAATTGTCGATACAAATCAGTGGCCAGTGCAGAAGCAAAAGCCTCATCTGTAAATACTACATCACCACTAACCCTATCTCTAGGGGTTTCGTCTAAACTACAGGAGGCAATTATAACTGAGAGTATAATTACGAACCGTGCGATAAGTTTGTTCAATTTCTTTATGTTTTTCATAGTCAAGAAAATTATTGTCTTTGCTGCCATAATTTCGTTTTAGAAACCAAGTTGAACACCAATATTATATACACGCGTTTGCGGATGATAGTTTCCGAAAAATTGTGCAGGATCTTCATCGATTTCGGGGTCTAGAAAATCTAGATCTGAAAACGTCAGAATATTGGTGCCCCCTGCATACAATTTTAGATTGGTTAGCCCCAGGCGTTGCAACAGGTCAGGGGAGAAATTATAACTCAATTGCAACTGTTTTAGCCGTAAATACGTTCCGTCTATCAAATAGGTGTCGTATTCGCTATTTACTATGCCCGACGCTCTCGGCCATCTTGCTTCGCTAGCGCTAACTGTTGGTAGGCCAAATTGATTTTCTGGTATGTAGGCATCTTTTATATCTTTTTGCAAGGCAACACCATTTGAAGGAAAAGGGCCTTCGAATTCACTCCAATCTAAATTCCAGCCGAAAAGAGAAGCGCCCTGCCAAAAGGAAGATAGTTCAAAACCTTTCCATGCGACGCGGGTCTGAAAACCAAAAGTCAACCTCGGGTTCGTGCCTGAAGTGGCTACATACTTATCGGCATCGGTAATTCTACCGTCACCATTTCGGTCTATAGGTTTGACATCTCCTATTTGAAGAGAACGGTTGCCATTACCATCGATATCTGCCCAATTATCAATTTCTTCTTGTGAAGTGAACAGTCCGTCGGTTTCATAGTAAAATACTTCAATAGGAGTTTCGTCCACACCATTGCCCCTATCACCGGTTCTGGTTCGCTGACCAATTTGCTTTTCACGTCTTTCGGCTTCTTTATTGATAAAATCGACTTCGTCTGTATGAACTATAGTTTCTTCGTTAATTCCGATATTTCCACCAATTGAATAATTCCAATTTTCATTGACTCTATTATTATGGCGTAGGCTGAATTCAATTCCTTTGTTTTCAAATTCTTGAAAATTCTGCAGTGGTAGTTCGGCACCTACAACGGGGGGCACTTCTAGTATTCGTTGCCCTAGAACATCAAATCGATTTCTCTTGTAGACGTCTACAGACCCTTCTAATTTTCCATCGAACAAGTTTGCATCCAGCCCAAGATTAACAATATCCATTTTTTCCCAGGTAATTTGGGGGTTGGGTAGTCCGTCGTTAATGATCGAGGTTCTAATATTATTCCCTCCGTAGATATAAAACTCATTAAAAGAATATGTGTTTAGATCTTGAAAGTTACCTGCACCGTCGAAACCTAGTCGCCCATACGATGCTCTCAGTTTTAAGGTTCTTACCCAATCAATATTTTCGAACCACGATTCTTCAGATATATTCCATGCTCCGGAAATTGATGGAAAAAGACCCCAGCGTGAATCTTTTGGAAACCTTATAGATCCGTCATATCTCGCACTTACCTCTAGGGAATAGGTGTCATCATAATTGTATGAGATTCTTCCGACGTGCCCCATTCTTTTATTTCTGTCTATAGCATCATCGTTAAACTGCTGGTCTGGTGGCCCAGCGGTTAACTGTGAAATCGGAAACTCGTATAGAATTCTACTTGCCTCAAAACTTTCGAAATCTTGCTGAATATATTCGAACACATACATGGTTTTTAAGGTGTGTTTTTCACCAAATGAGTGATTGCCTTCTAAGAAATACTGGAAATTCAAATTAGAAGTTTGCGAATTTTGTTTTCTAACCCGTGTATCGGCATTAAGTGCGCGAACAAATTCATGTTCTTGCGTATCGGCATTATAGCGATATTCAGGTGCTCTTTTTTGAAATAGTTTTTGTTGCAAATTGGTGCTCTGATAGTTTAAAACGGCACGAGTACTTAAACCGGGAATAAGTTGATATTTTGCTCCTAATTTCACATCGACAAATTGTCTTTGAAACTCTTGAGAGCCACCTATTTCGGCGCTGGCCAAATTCAATGGGTTTACAGTTTGACCCTCAGGGGCGCCTCGAGGAAAATCAAGATGCCCTCCAGGTAATTCAACTATTGAAAAAAATGGCCTCCAACGACCACTACGGGCAAAAATACCCTGCCCTTGCGACCAATCTGTACCTTCAAACTGGTTTCTAGGCCCGAAAAAATCTTGAAGGTTATAACTCATATCTAGGTTGAAATCGAATTTCTCGGTAACGCTCACATCTAGATTTCCGCGAACCTGATAGCGCTTAAATCTAGTGTCTGTACCTCCAAAAACATTTTTCTCGAGACCGTTTTGGTCGAAGAGGTTTCCGGAAATAAAGTAGCGTACGTTTGTTGTGCCACCCCTAACGGACAAATCATGAGTTGACATAGGTGAAGCGTTCAGTGAGATTAACTCGAACATATCTACATTCGGAAAATTTTCGTCATCTAAACCTTGATTGGCCCTGTAGTCGGCTACTGTTTCGGGTGACCAACGTAAGTCTTCACCTCTATCAATTGCCCGAATGTTCCAAAGGGCCATGTATTCCCACGTATCGACCGCATCGGGTAAATATGTAAGGGCTTGAAAGCCTGTGTCTCCCCTATAGGAAAATTGAGTGCGCCCAGATGTTGTACCCCGCTTTGTCGTGACAAGTACTACACCGTTTCCGGCTCTTGCACCATAGACCGCAGCAGATGCTGCATCCTTTAAAATATTAAGTTCTTCAATATCATCAGGGTTTAAAGCGGAAAAGACCGAAACATCGACTGGTAAACCATCAACAATATATAGGGGTTCGCCGAAACCGCGAATATTAATAGAAGTCTTATTAGTGCCGGGCTGACCACTTTGGTTTTTAATGAAGACGCCCGCAACCCGACCTTGTAGTGCTTGACTGACCGTTGGGGTCGAGACCCTTGCCATGTCTTCAGTATCTGCTTTGCCAATGCTTCCCGTTACTTCAGATTCTAATTGGGTGCCATATCCTACGATTACCACCTCGGCAAGTTCTGAAGCATCGGGGTCCATGGCGACATCAATAGTCGATCTACCTGAAATTTCAATCGTTTGCGCTAGATAGCCAACGTAACTAAACCTTAAGCGAGTTGCTCCTTCGGGAACGGTAATCGAGTAGTTGCCATCAAAATCGGCAGTAGTACCTTGGGTGGTTCCCTCGACAATTATAGTCGCTCCGGGTAAGCCTACTCCTGCTTCGTCTACGATGCTTCCGGTCACGGTCGATTGGGCGAATGAGTTAAATGAGACCATTAATATCAAAATCATGCCCCAAAAAATCCCCTTTGATCTAGAGGTGTATTTAAGTTTTTGCTTCTTCATAAAATAAAGTTTGATTGATTTTTATATGGCTTTAGTTTGAATAGTAGTCATACGTATGTGCTGTTGAAGCAGTGATGTAAGGCAATTAGTACTACAATTATTAAAGGTATAGGTGTCTATTTACTATTGAGCAAAAAATTGCATAATTATTATATTTACTTGATTATGTATTAATATTATCAATATCACATCAATAGTATATAATTATTTTTAATAAAACAATTATTAAGATTAAATTTTGAGCAAAATTTTGCTCAAAATGAGTGGTTTTTACAAATGAATTCTTTTCAAGTGAAGTAATTACTGGTGTTTTTGTAAAAAATTACTTGTTTGTTAAATGAAGTTAACCGTTGCTTAAAAGTTTTAGGAATGTTGAATTGTTTGAAATATTAGCATTGGGTGATGATCTGAAAAGCGATTAATTCGAACTACTATATCTTTATGCTGATTTTCTTGGAAATATTTTTGCCTAAATTTTAGGCTATATTTGTTCAATAGATTTTTGATACATTGAAGAATCAGACTACTTTAAAAGATATTGCGGCCGAACTTAACGTTTCGATTTCTACCGTTTCTAGGGCGCTTCAAGGTAATTCTCGCATTAGTAAAAAAACAAGGGATAAGGTTCTGGAGCTGGCGCGTGAATACAATTACTTCCAGACTAGGCATGTAGACCCTTTTCTTGCGAAGAAGATAAATGCGGTCGGTGTGATTGTGCCAAGTATAAAATACCATCTTTACGCAATGGCCATTTCGGGCATAGAAAGTGTTCTTCAGAAACATGATATGCAAATTATTATTTGTCAGTCCAACGAATCTTTTGAAAGGGAGCGAATTTTGGTTAAGGAGTTAAAGGATATGGGGGTGGCCGGCCTTATTGTTTCTTTAGCTGGTGAAACCAAAGAATTTGACCATTTTCTTGAATTGAGAAAAGCTAAAGTACCGTTGGTTTTTTTCAATAGGCTCTGCGATGAGGTTGATTCCGACAAAGTTATCATTGACAATTTCAAGGCGGCTTACGATGCTACTCGGCATCTGATCGAAGTGGGTTGCCAAAAAATCGGATTTATAGGGGGTCCGAACATCCTTCAGATTAGTAATACGCGTCTTTTGGGCTATAAAAAAGCTCTGGTCGATGAGGGTGTTTCTATAAATGAAAAATTTATTGAAAATTCTGATTTTTCAAGAGAGGGCAATTTGAATGCGGCAAGAAAATTACTTTATTCCCCAGAACACCCTGATGGAATTTTGGCCTTTAGTGATCAAGTGGCTATAGGGGTAATGTTGGCGGCTAAAGAACGCGGGTTGAAAATGCCTGAAGAGCTTGCAATAATCGGAATTAATAATGAGCCTGTTGGTGAATTGTTAGAGCCCAGTATGACAAGTATTGACCAGCCCGGATATGAAATGGGGGTGGAATCCGCGAAATTAATTATTGATCGAATTGAAAACTTTGATAAAAAGATTACCCGAAAGGTGCTTAAATCAAGTATTGTAATTCGTAATTCTACCAATAGAAATAAAGTATAGTTTAAATTCTTCGTATGTCGCAGTGAATCGATCTCTCTTTTTCTGCAATTCATCTGTGCTTGCCTGTCATCCATTCGTTAAAAGCCAATGAACAATTGGGTAATGGCTTTAAATTGATTTTGATGTAAACGAAAACGACTTGGGGTTGTCGTGCTGAATATGGTCAAATGTGATATAGGGCAATTCAAACTGATGGTAATCTAGAAGCTACCTATGAAGGTGCTATATGTTTTAGATGAGCAAAAATTTGCTCAAAATAATCTTCAAGTTTGTTTGTTTTATAGGTTTAATTAGCTAGTATTGCTTAAATATTTAATAAATATTGATATACAGTATCAAATTTTCATTTAGTGCAAATATTTGTTTTATTATTTTTTATTGATTACCGGTATATTGAAAATAGGTATTGAAAAATAACGATTGAAACGGCTTATGAAAAATTATTTGACATTCACGATGATTCTATTATTTGTAACACCTGTTAGTTTAATGGGCACTACAGTTCCTGAAAAAAAGTCTAGAAAAACTACGGTGACCATAGAAGGAGATAAATTTTTAATAAACGGCGAGCTCACTTATAAGGGACGAACTTGGCAAGGCCATAGTATCGAAGGTCTATTGATGAATTCTCGCATGGTGCAGGGTACTTTTGATGATCTTAACCCTGAAACCGCTAGCCGATGGAAATATCCGGATACTAACAAATGGGATGCCAATCGCAACACCCAAGAGTTCATCGATGCGATGGATGATTGGTATGAAAAAGGGCTGTTGGCCTTCAATATCAATTTTCAAGGGGGCAGTCCGGAAGGGTATTCCCGTGTGCAACCATGGGAGAACAATGCTTTCGACGCAGAAGGTAACCTACGGAAGGCATTTGCCCAAAGAATGGCTCGAATTATTGAAAAGGCCGATGAATTAGGTATGGTCGTAAATCTTGCCTTCTTCTATTTTGGTCAAGATGAACGCCTGAAAGATGAGCAAGCGGTTATAGCCGCCGTTGATAATGCCGTGGCTTGGATAAAAAAACAAGGTTACACCAATATAATTTTAGAGGTCGCGAATGAATGTAACAACAAAGCCTATCAACATGATATTATAGGCCAAGATAGAATTCATGAGCTGATTTCAAGAGTGAAAAAAAGTGCACCCAACCTTTTGGTCTCCACTAGTTTTAACGGAAATACATTACCACCTGACAAGGTCGTAGAAGTGTCTGACTATGTTCTGATACATGGCAATGGGGTAAGTGACCCTGCCCGTATAACCCAAATGGTAGAACAAGTAAGGGCAATGCCTTCGTACCGGCCAATGCCGATCGTGTTCAATGAAGATGATCATTTTGATTTTGAAAAACCATCGAATAATTTTGTTGAGGCTGTAAAGGCATACGCATCATGGGGGTATTTCGACTTTCGTATGGAAGGAGAGAATTTTGATGATGGGTACCAGTCAGTGCCAGTGAACTGGGGCATAAGCTCACCAAGAAAAAAAGCATTTTTCAATAAGTTAGAGGAAATAACAGGAGGTCGGCCTTAGGCACCTACCCGTAGCTAACATTGCTGAAATATTGGCCGGAGATAAAAAGCCTCTTGCTAAGTGCTAGCAACCGTAAAATTGAAGTTTATTAGACTGACGTTGAAAACAATTATTGCAACTTAATAAGAATCGTAGAATATGTAATCATGAGACAGCTTAAAGTTCTAATATTAGTTTTAATTAGTGGCTTGTTCACAATGTGTCAAAGCAATTGCGATGTTATTGAATTGAAGGCAATCGAAGATTTTGATGTTGCGGTAACCCCTGATTTTGTTCCGTTTTATGTAGATGATGAAAGGTCTGCCTTGGCCTTGGATGCGGCTCAATTCAAGAATCAATTCGCCTTGGCCAATTACACGTTTGCAGGGTCTGATGGAGAATATCTTGCTAGCATTCAAACCCTTTCGGAAGATGACGGGGAATCACAATACCGACTGTACATCAACGATAGTTTGATAAAGGAGGTGCAAAACGACCCTATGGAACAGAATTATGTGAAACAGTCCCATGATTTTAAAAAGATAGCATTGACCAATGGTGATACCATTGGTGTTGCATTTAGCTCACATACTAATGGTAAAATTCCTGAAGGCGTTACGACGGCCTATTCTCGTGGCCGATGGACAGCATTAATTTTAAGACCCGTCTGTGAATAAAGGGTATTTAATGCTTTTCATCATTTCACATGATAAACTTGCATTAAATCAAGAGCTATTCTTCGAAGCTATTGGTAGTTCGATAATCTATTAATTTTTAGAGATTTTCGGACCAAAGGAAGGGTTTCGCATTTGTCATTCGTATTACAAGTAGACCCGCAATCTTCTCTTATGCATAAAATTCTAAATTTATAGGATGATTTCTTTATTCACCATCCAAACTATGCATATGCACAAATTGCCCTTAATTCTGCTAATATTTTTTTGTTTGACCATACAGGGGCAAAAGAAATCTATTCCGTTAGAACAATATAATGTTATCTGGAATACACCGAGTAAAAATGCATTGGAATCCATGCCATGTGGTGGGGGAGACATAGGTATGAATGTTTGGGTCGAAGACGGTGATTTGCTCATTTACTTAAGCCGTAGTGGAACATTTGACGAATTAAATTCCTTTCCCAAACTTGGTAGATTACGAATTGAATTATCGCCAAATCCTCTCGATAACCCTGATGATTTTAAACAAGAGTTAAAATTAAAAGAGGGGTATGTTCAGATAAAAGCTTCTAAAGAAGACCTGGAAGTTTCTATCGATGTATGGGCAGATGTTTTTAATCCTGTATCGAATATTAACATTCAATCAAATCAAAAAGTAGAAGCTATCGCGAGCTATGAAGGTTGGCGTAATGAAGGTCGTGAACTTACTGGTCTTGAAAGAAATATGTGTAGAACCTATTTAGGCGCTCCGTTCGCCACAATAGCAAAAAAAGATAAAGTCGATTTTGCAGATGGGGGCGTTCTATTTTACCATCGCAATTCTGGGGAAACTGCTTTTGACTTAGTGGTAAAGCAGCAAAGTCTTGATTCGGTAAAGAAAAAACTGTGGAATCCGTTGGAAAACCTCACTTTCGGCGGTCGCATGTCAAGTAGAAATATGAAACCTTATAAAACCGTAACTGGGCGGTATGCTTCTACCGATTTTAAAGGCTGGTGTCTCAAATCTGTTCGGCCGTCACGTAATCACCATGTAAAGGTGGTCATGCATACCGAGCAAACAAGTTCAGAACAACAATGGGCAAGCAGCTTAGATAAAGTAGAACAGCATCTGACAAAGGCCAGAAATACGAATAGGGCAGAGAGTATAAACTGGTGGAAGAATTTCTGGGATAGAAGTTACATAGTTATTGATAAAGACAACCCTGACCCTAAAGCCAAGGAGTGGCAAATAGCTCGTAATTATCAAGTCTTCAGATACCAGTTGGGCTGTAATGCATTTGGTAGCTTTCCTACGAAATTCAATGGCGGATTGTTTACCACAGACCCCGAATTCGTCGATTCGACCATGACCTATACTCCCGATTACAGAAGTTGGGGCGGCGGTAGTGCGACGGCCCAAAACCAGCGTCTTGTATATTGGCCGATGCTCAAAAGTGGTGACATCGAGATGATGATGCCGCAATTTGAATTTTATGCCAAGGCTTTAAAAAATGCTGAACTTAGAACACATTATTATTGGGGGCATGACGGGGCAAGTTTTACCGAGCAGATGGAAAGTTTCGGACTACCGGTCGGGTTCGAATACGGTTGGAAGAGACCTGAATATTTTGACCCTGGGGTAGAGTATAATTCTTGGATCGAATATCAATGGGATACTTCTTTTGAGTTCTGTCAAATGATATTGGACGCCTATTCTTTCAAGAAGGTGGATATTCGAAAATACTTGCCCTTAATCGAAAGTTGTCTTCGTTTTTATGATGAGCATTATCAATACTTAAGCGAACAGCGAACTACACAAAGTTTGGATCAAGAGGGTAAATTAATTTTCTACCCTTCTACGGCAGGTGAAACCTACAAAATGGCCACAAATCCAATAACGGTGGTTCTAGGTATGAAAAGTGTAATCAAGGCCCTATTAAACCTACCCGAAACTTTGCTTGGAGAATCGAGCCGTAAATATATCGCAGAATTGTATGGGCGACTGCCCGAGGCTATTCATTATCGATCGCAAGAGGGTAAAAAGACTATTGCACCTGCAAAATCATGGGAGCGGATCAATAATGTTGAGCTGCCACAGTTGTATTCTGTATACCCTTGGGGGGTACACGGGGTTGGTCGTGAAGATTTAGATATTGCGAGAAATACGTGGTTTTATGGTACTGATATTAAAGGTCAAAAAAATCATACAAGCTGGCACCAAGACCCCATTTTTTGTGCACGATTAGGTTTAATCAATGAAGCTGCTCGAGAAATTGTAAAAAAACTGCAAGATGCCGATAGAAGATTTCCAACATTTTGGGGCCCCGGCCATGATTGGGTACCTGATCACAACTGGGGTGGGTCAGGTATGATTGCATTACAAGAAATGCTTCTGCAAAACGTGAATGATAAGATTTACCTTTTTCCGGCTTGGCCGAAAAAATGGGATGTCGATTTTAAGCTTCATGCTCCGAAGAATACGGTCGTCGAAGTATCTTACAGACAAGGAAAGGTCGAGAATATAACGGTAACGCCTACTGAGAGAACAAAGGACATTGTGTTGATGAATGATTTTAATTTCTAGTATTAGAAATACTCATGGTATACTATTTGAATAAAGGGCATTACCTCTTATCAAAACCGAATATCACGAAAAAATAACCGTCTAATTTACCATCAAAGCTTTTGCGAAGAATGTTGAAAGCTTTGTGCAAGTGGCCTTCAACAGCTTTTATTGAAACATTCTTGTATTCTGCTATTTCAATATTACTAAGGCCTTCTTCTTTACTTAACAAAAATACTTCTTTGCATTTGGGAGGCAGTTTTTGAATTTCTTGTTTTACGAGCCTTAAGATTCGTTCAAGAGAAGGTTTGTCTTCTTCAACAATTTCAGATATAGCATCGATATATTTTTTTTCCAACGGAAAAAATGGCTTTCGCTTACGATAGTGATCAATGAACTCATTGTATACCGATCTATAAAGAAAGCTTTTGATTGAAAAATCGGTTTTTAATTTTTGTCGTTTATGCCAAGTGCGCACAAAGACATTTTGTACGATATCTTCTGCACTGTCTTGATCGTGAATAAGACTATATGCATAAACACAAAGCCTGTGGTGATAGGTGTCGACCAAATAATTGAATGCATTTGATTGTCCTTTCTTGAGGGCTGTTATCAATTCGTTGTTGTCGCTAAAATTGTTACTCATATGGTAGATTGATAAAGTTGAAGCGTAAATATTGACAAAATATAAAAAAAAACCATAAATAAGTAGGGTATTGAAAAATTCGCACGTATTGTTTTAAATAGGTCGCTTATATGATCAGCTCGAAAACTGAGAACCTTATTCTAAAATTCATTAACAAGCAGGCATCAATATCTGAACTTGATGAGTTGGAGCAATGGATGAAGAACCCAAGCCATGAACATCTTTTCAAGATATATGTCAAGACAAATTATGCAATCGATTATAACATGAGAGAATTCGATGCTGATAAAGTAAAAAGCAAATTGGCACAAGAAATGGTGAATGAAAAAATATCCATTAAAACCCAAAAAAAGCGAAAGTTGGTGTACTATGCCGCAGCAGCTGTCATGGTCGGGGTTCTGTTGTCAACTTTAGTTTATAATTTTCATTCTGGAGGCGATCAGTTAAAAAACGAATCCAATACAGTAATCGTGAACCAAATGATCGAACCCGGTACCGATAAGGCGATTTTGACCCTAGAAGATGGTTCGGTTGTTGAATTGGGCAAAGCTAGTTATTACGATGCACACAATGCAAAAAGTGATGGTGAGCAAATTGTATATACTAAAGCAGAAACAGGCGTAGCAAAAATTGAATATAATAATTTGACCATACCTAGAGGAGGGCAATTCTATATAAAACTATCCGATGGTACACAGGTATGGCTCAACTCTGAATCTAAATTAAAATATCCCGTTAGCTTTAAAAGCGGTGAAACCAGGGAGGTGGAACTGGTATATGGCGAGGCTTATTTTGATGTTTCTCCAAGTTCTGAAAACGAAGGTTCTAAATTCAGGGTAATTAACCAAAATCAGAAGATTGAAGTTTTAGGAACCGAATTCAATATAAAGGCCTATCGTGATGAGGTCAATATTTTCACCACGCTCGTCGAGGGATCCGTAGCCATTGAGAATGGCAATTCAAAACAAAAGCTAATACCGAGTCAGCAATCAAAATTAAATACGAAGAGTAATTCCATCGCTGTTTACAAGGTAAATGTATATAACGAAATTTCCTGGAAAAATGGGGTCTTTAGTTTTAGGGACAAACCTCTTAAAGACATTATGAAAGTTATATCTCGCTGGTATGATGTGGATGTAGTATTTGAAAATAAAGAATTGGAAAATGTGACTTTCAAAGGTGTGCTTGGCAAAAAGCAAAACCTTCAAGACATATTATCGGCAATAAGAACCTTAAGTATAATCGAAAATTATGAGATATATGAGAAGAAAATTATTCTAAAATGAGATTCAAGACCTAGTAATACAAATGATAAAGGGGACCGAGCGCACACCTGGACAGTATATGACTCAAATCCCCGATAAATCGATTACTAATTAACTAAAATGTTTAACTAACTAATAACCACCAAATTTATGAAAATTAATTTGCAAAATGTCCTTTTCCACTTCAGGCGGGGGCTGTTAATCAACATTATGAGAACTTTTATATTTCTATCGCTTACCACGGTATTCAGTTTTGCACCCAATTCAATTTTGTCGCAAAATTTAAAAGTTCGAATAGATACAGATAAGATATTGAGTGTTGACGAAGTTTTTGACCTCATTATGAATCAGACCGACTATAAGTTTATCTATCAAGAAGGTATATTTGACAATTACCCGAAGGTTGAGGTCAAAAAGGGAAGTATTCTTGCGAACAAACTCTTAAAAAGAAGCTTATCAAGTGGTCAGTTTGATGTAGTTGTAACCGACGACAATACTATCTTGATAGAGAAATCGGAAAAGAAAGTTGTAGCGCCGCAGTATGAGCAAAGGCAGGATCAACAAGAGGTATCCGGTACTGTCACAGATCAAGAAGGGCAACCCTTGCCCGGTGCAAACGTTGTCGAAAAGGGTACTTCTAATGGTACTCAAACCGATTTTGATGGCAATTTCACCATAGCGGTAACTGACCAAAATGCGGTTCTATCCATTTCTTATATCGGTTTTGCCACTCAAGAGATAGCCGTAGGTGATCAGACTAACATTTCAATTACCCTTCAAGAAGATGCTTCAAGTTTAGATGAGGTGGTTATCGTGGGTTATGGTGCACAGAAAAAAGTAAATCTAACAGGTGCGGTAGACGACGTGGCCGGCGATGTTCTCATTCAAAGGCCGGCAACGAATTCTGCAAACCTCTTACAGGGCCGCATTTCAGGGGTCGAAATTATTCAACCTAGTGCCGAACCAGGTCAAAATAATCCCATCATACAAATCAGGGGCGTGGGATCTTATGGAGGTAGTAACGATCCATTGATATTAATTGACGGGGCTGCAGGATCATTGACCAACCTTGCTCCTGATATGATAGAAAATATAACTGTTTTAAAGGATGCTGCCTCATCAGCAATTTACGGGGCCAGAGCTGCGAACGGGGTTATTCTAGTTACCACCAAAAAGGGGGAGAAAGGTAAGCCGGTTGTTAGTTATAGGGGTAACATCTCCATTCAATCACCTACTGCGTTACCCGATTTTGTGGATAATTCTGCCGAGTATATGCAAATGTTCAATACGGCATATAACCGCTCTTTTCCGGGGGAAACTTATTACCCACAGTCGGAAATAGAAAAGTATCAGAATGGTACCTATCCATGGAATTTTAACTCGGTAGATTATTGGTTCAAAGATGCCACCGTTCATAATCATAATTTGTCGATTTCGGGTGGCGGAGAACGCAGTGTCTATAATTTTTCGGTTTCTGCATTGACCCAAGATGCCATGGCTCCCGGCTACGACTTCGACCGTTATAACGGACTTTTTAATTACTCCATTGATGTTAGTGACTGGTTGACCATGAGCACCTCATTTAACTTGACCAGTACCGAAGATACTCGACCACCGATGATGAACTTGTTTGTACCTATGTATATCTATGCCACATCTCCACTTAGCCCACCCTATCTACCTGATGGTCGTGTGGCAGGTGAAGCATACGTTGGCGAGCAGGCCATACAATATCGTCAGTCGCCTCAAGAGGTATTTGATTTAATCGGTAGCCAGTACTTCAATACAAATAACCTGAATGCGCATCTGAATTTTGAAATCAAGCCTTTTAAGGGTTTGACCTGGAATACCAAATTTGCGGTTAATTATCAATATCGGTATTTCAAGATGCACCAAAAATCGTATAAAACCTATTTCTGGCATAATGTAGATATCTTTCCTGATGATGGGGTTGAAGTGCTTCCGAACAACCAGAACTTTGATGCTATTAGCGCAGAGGTGCCCGGTTTGACCGATGAGCACATGACCGAATCTACACCAACTATTTTTTCGACCTTGGCCTATGACACTAAACTGGGCGAAGACCACAACCTGTCTGCAATGGCAGGTTATGAGCAGGTCAGTTTTAACCGAAGAATATTAAGGGCCAATAGACCGAATACCGTTGCCCCGAATCTTACCGATATTCAGGCCTATTCTTCCGATGGTGAGAAATTGTTCAATACCCATTTTCGGTTGGCGGCCTTAGAGCGGCCTGAAGAATGGGCCATACGATCATATTTCGGTAGGCTGGCCTATAATTTTAAAGAAAAATATCTATTCGAGGCTAATTTAAGGTATGATGGTACCTCTAAAGTTTCACCAGATTATAGATGGGGCCTATTTCCATCTGCATCGGCAGGCTGGGTAATATCTGAAGAGAATTTCATCAAAAATAATCTAACGTGGTTAGACCAGTTTAAGATAAGAGCTTCCTATGGTAGGTTGGGTAACCAGAATATCGGATCTTACCTGTATCAGAATAACCTTTCTATCAATTCGGTTTACCCTTTTGACGAAGAAAATGAGGTTCTGCAAGGCGCGAATCTTACCACCTTTAGAGACCAAAGCCTGCAGTGGGAGACTACGGAAGTAACCGATATAGGCGTCGATATCAATATAAAAAATTCATTGCTAGGCGTATCGTTCGATTATTTCAATAAAAATACTTTTGATATTCTCGCATCGGTGCAAATACCTAGAAGTACTGGGCTAAACAACCCAACGGTCAACAATGGGGAGATGCGCAATCAGGGCTTTGAATTTGAACTGACCCATAGAAACAATGTTGGTGATTTGTTCTACAATGCAAATTTCTTGTTGACCAAGTATAAAAATGAGGTCGTATCTATTTATACGCCGAGTACGGGCAGTACGATAAGAGATGTAGGTTACCCCTACGATGAGTTCAATTTATATGTATGGGATGGCATTTTTCAAGAAGACGATATTGCCAGTGGCAATTACCCGACTCATGAAGCGAACCAAAACCCAAGGGCTGGAGATTTAAAAATGAAAGATATTGACGGTGATGGCGATATCGATGCAGATGATCGCGTACCGATTGGCGGCAGGTACCCTGATTTCACCTATTCTTTTGGTTTGAATTTCGAGTACAAGAATTTCGGCCTCAATCTTTTCTTTCAAGGAGTTCAGGGTAGAAAGGCCCTATTGCAATTCTGGACCCCCAATTCACCATTTGGGTCGGGCATTCCGCCAACGAAAGATTGGCGTAACGCTTGGACCCCCGATAACCCCACCAACGAACTGCCAGCGTTGCATATGGATGGGTACACGGGTGTGGCTGCTTATAGTGCCTCTACCTATAATCTGCACGATACTTCATATTTGAGATTAAAAAACGTGATGCTTTCCTATAATTTGCCTACTGAAGTTACCCAGAAGTTTCATGTGCAGAATTTGAAATTATATGTTTCTGCCGATAATCTCATTACATGGACTGATTTTAAAAATCAAGATCCTGAGCGACACCTTTCCAGTTTTTCAACTGTGTTTTTGAGTTGGCCTCAGGCGAGAATACTCAATCTTGGTCTTAATGTTAAATTTTAGTTGATATGATGATTATGAAAACATATAAAAAAATATACAATTTTTTCATAGGAGCGGTAGTAGCTTGCGCAATCTGGTCTTGTGATGACGATTTTCTAGAGAAAAATCCCTTGGACAGTTTATCAAGTGAGACTTTTTGGCAAACTGAAGACCACGTTGTGACCGGGCTAGCTGGGGTTTATGCGACACTAACCGATAACTATTTAGGTTATGAGAGAGTGTATTTTGAGTGTCTTTCAGACAATGCCGCAAATGCTCTCCCGAATTTTGAGCAACGATTTCTCTATGAAATGACCATCGGTGCGCTAAGCGCAGTTTCAGGTGGCGCTTTGAACAACATGTTTTTACAGCCTTACAAGGCTGTAACGGCTTGTAATTATTTTTTGGCCAATGCCGACAATGCCCTTGAAGACCCTCTACTTACCGAGAATGATCTCGAGGTCTATAAGGCTGAAGTTAGGTTTGTAAGGGCCTTGGCATATTTTGATGTGGTTCAGTTATGGGGCGATGCTCCGCTCTATAAAGGTTTTCCTGATAACCTTGATGAAATGGTGGTGCCGAAAAGTTCTTCTGCCGACATTTATCAATTGATAGAAGATGACCTGAATTTTGCCATTGCCAACTTGCCAGATGTACCCTATTCGGGCCATGCCGTTAAAGGTAGTGCGCAGGGCCTATTGGGCAGGGTTTTGCTGACACAAGAGAAATGGGACGAGGCCGCCAATGTGCTAAAAGAGGTGATCGATGGAGGCAAATTTCAATTGGCCGACAGCTATAAAGATATCTTTCTTAAAGGTGGTCAAGCGAACCCGAGCGTCAATACCGAGATTTTATTTTCTACAAAATACAGTATGAACAATGTGCATAGGGTAGACCCGGTTCCAGCTGGTATTTATCTTGAATTGGGGCAACAGTATTATTTGCAGCCCTTTGCAGATTTGGCAGATGTATATCAGATGTCTAACGGCGATGACCCAAGTTCGACTTCCTTACCTTCTGAAAACTATCAAAACAGAGACCCTCGGTTAGATATGACCATCAAGTTGCCTAACGAATCTTGGCCCAACGATGTTCCTATTTTCTCTTCGTCAACGGGTTTCGTGATGGAGAAATACGTAGACCTAGATGTTATGCCATTAACCTCTGAAGATGCATTTGAGTCCGATAATGATTTTGTGCATTTA
Organism: Flavobacteriaceae bacterium MAR_2009_75; assembly: GCA_002813285.1. NCBI lineage: Bacteria > Pseudomonadati > Bacteroidota > Flavobacteriia > Flavobacteriales > Flavobacteriaceae > Flavobacteriaceae bacterium MAR_2009_75. Next base: position 1,636,067 of record PHTZ01000001.1, on the reverse strand, counting down.
CGCTATGCAGATATTTTACTGATGTACGCGGAAGCTAAAAATGAGGCCAATGGGCCAGATGCGTCGGTTTATGAGGCCATAGATGAAGTAAGGGGTAGAACGGGAGTGAATATGCCGGAGGTTGACCGAGGGGCATTCGCCGACCAAGGCTCTTTGCGTGAGTTTATTCGAAATGAAAGAAGGGTAGAATTAGCATTGGAAGGGTTGAGATATTTTGATTTGAAACGTTGGAAGATTGCACAGTCTGAATTGGATGGTATGCCCACCACGAACGGAAATATTATGGTGTTCAAAGACCATTTTTACAAACTGCCGTTTCCTCAGGCAGAACTTGATTCCAATCCAGAATTGGTTCAAAATGATGGATATTGATTTTAGTCATAAAGATAGTGAGTTGGAGTTAGTTTAGTTAAGATCGTCCGGAGATGCAATTGGGCAAAATCCGGACGTATCTTTTAGAAACAAAACTTATGATTATTATTTTATATAAATAAACGTCAAAGTTTTAGACATTATAGTGCGGGATACAAATTGAATAAAATAAGAGTGCCATTGAGGTAGTTCAATGATTTAAAGTAGCTTATAATAGTAATGAACAAAAATAGATAATGATAAAAAATATCACTTTCACCTTACTTTTAATGTTTTTCGGAGCCTTGGCCTTTGGGCAAGATAATGGTTTGGTTGCCAACACGAACAGCCCCTTTACAAAGCTAAAAAGTGTGAATCTTGAAGATGTAAAATGGACCAGTGGTTTTTGGAAAGAGCAGTTTGATATTGAGACCCAAAATACATTGCCCTACATGTTGGACCTCTATCAAAATGATTCGGTCAACCATGCCTACGCCAATTTTGAGATTGCGGCAGGTTTGATGGAGGGCAAACATAGGGGGCCTTCTTTTCATGATGGTGATTTCTATAAAATAATTGAAGGTATGGCATCCGCGTATGCGATAACCAAAAACCCTGAGTTGGATAAGGAGATGGATACGGCTATTGCCCTCTTTGAAAAAGCCCAACGAAAAGATGGTTATCTGAACACTCCTGTACTGATCGAAGAACGTTGGGGTACTTTGGGGCCAGAACAATTGCAGAAACAATTAGGTTTCGAGAAATACAATATGGGTCACCTGATGACTGCTGCGTGTGTGCATTATAGAGCTACGGGTAAAGATAGTTTTTTGAATGTAGCTAAAGGGGTGGCTGACTTTCTGTACGATTTTTATAAAAAGGCTTCTCCAGAATTGGCGCGTAATGCTATTTGCCCGTCACATTATATGGGAATTGTTGAAATGTATCGCACGACAAAAGATGCCCGATATTTAGAGTTGGCAAACAATCTGATAGATATCAGGGGTACCACAAACGACGGAACCGACGATAACCAAGATAGAATTCCGTTTAGGGAACAGACCACGGCTATGGGCCATGCGGTTCGCGCCAATTACCTATATGCGGGTATTGCCGATTTGTATGCCGAGACAGGAGAAAAAAAACTACTTGAAAATTTACAGTCGATCTGGGAAGATGTCGCGTATCGTAAAATGTATATTACGGGGGCATGTGGCTCACTCTACGATGGGGTTTCACCAGATGGAACGGTGTATAAACCTTCTATTGTTCAGAAAGTACATCAGGCATATGGCCGACCTTTTCAATTGCCGAACGCTACGGCCCACACTGAAACCTGCGCCAATATTGGTAATGTTTTATGGAACTGGCGTATGTTGCAACTTACTGCAGATGCCAAATATGCCGATATCGTAGAGTTGGCACTGTACAATAGTGTACTGTCGGGTATCAGTCTTGAGGGTAAAGAGTTCTGTTATAATAATCCTTTAAATGTTTCGAATGAACTTCCCTTTGAGCAACGTTGGGGAAATTTTCGTGAGGGTTATATTTCAAAATCGAACTGTTGTGCACCCAATGTGACCCGAACCTTGGCCCAAGTCAATAATTATGCTTATAACCTTTCGGAAAATGGTCTTTACGTTAATTTATATGGAAGCAATAACATAAAAACCTCTACTTTGAGCGGTAATGTTGTTGAAGTGCAGCAAGAGTCAAATTATCCATGGGATGGTAAGGTGACCTTGAAAATAGTAAAAGCGCCAAAAAAAGAGTTTGCTTTCTTTTTGAGAATACCTGGCTGGAGCGAGGGTGCGACCATAGCCATAAATAATGCAAATACTGAAGAATCGATTGTAGCTGGAAGCTACTCGGAAATTAATAGAAAATGGAAAAAAGGTGATGTTATAGAACTGGATATTCCTATGCCGGTTCGATTGATGGAAGCCAATCCGTTAGTAGAAGAGACAAAAAATCAATTGGCCGTTAAGCGAGGGCCACTAGTTTATTGTTTGGAATCAGAAGATATGTCAACATCCGTAGACATTAATAAAATTCTTTTGAACATTGATTCAGAGTTCAAGACTAAAGCGATTAAAATTGATAATAGAGAAGTTGTGGGTATCGACGCCAAGGCGTTCGTTAAAACAGAAGACTGGAGTAATACCTTGTACCAACCAATTTCCAGCTCAAAAGAAACGATTGATGTTACTTTGGTGCCCTACTATAGCTGGGGCAATCGTTCGAAAAATGAAATGACCGTTTGGATGGGGTATTGATTGAATTATGTTGATACGATTGGTATGGAAAGAATTTTAGCCGAGTATTATATTGAGACGCCCTACAAAGTTGAAGATGCTGCGGCGGTATTGGCCGGGGAGCAATCATCAGGTACTTTTGTGTCCGTTCCCGGAGAGACAGAAGCCCTGAAAAAACGCTTTGCCGCACGTGTAGAAGATATTCAACTGTTAGAAGAGGTTGCTGAGCCTTCAATTCCGGGCAATAACGTTCCAAATAAGAAATATCAACGGGCCAAAGTAAAGGTAAGTTGGTCCATTGAAAATTTCGGGTATAACCTACCTGTTTTGGTAAGCACTTTACAAGGCAATTTATATGAGATAAGCCAGTTCACCGGATTAAAATTGATGGATATTGAGGTGCCTGAATCTTTTAGCACGCATTATCACGGCCCTAGATTCGGTATCAAGGGTTCAAAAGAATCGTGTAGCGTATCGAGCAGACCTTTGATTGGTACGATTATCAAGCCTAGTATAGGCATGTCGGTAGAAGAAACCGCTTCTTTGGTGAAAAGCTTGATCGAGGCGGGTATTGATTTTATTAAAGACGACGAGTTAATGGGCTCTGCCGCTAATTCATTTTTTGATGATCGAGTGAAGGCGATTATGAAAGAGGTACGCGATGGAGAACAGCGAACTGGTAAAAAAGTGATGTATGCCTTTAATATTAGCGATGAGGTTGATGAAATGCAGCATAAATATGACTTGATTCTTAATGAAAAGGGAAGCTGTGCCATGATAAGCATCAATAGTGTGGGTCTTGCAGCTACAAAGAAAATATGTGATATGGGGCAGCTTGTTATTCACGGGCATCGTAACGGGTGGGGCATGATGAACAGACACCCCTTATTAGGTATCGAATTTCCGGCGTATCAAAAAATTCAGAGGTTGGCCGGGGTAGACCAACTACATGTAAATGGTATTCAAAACAAGTTTTGGGAATCTGATGACTCGGTGGTTACCTCGATTAAAAGTTGTTTAAAGCCCTTTTTGGGAGGAAACAATATTCTACCCGTAGTATCTTCAGGTCAATGGGGCGGACAGGCTTTTGAAACCTATAAAAGAACCCAAACTACAGATTTGCTTTATATGGCGGGTGGAGGCATACTGGCCCACCCTATGGGGCCTACGGCGGGTGTTATCGCAATAAAAAGAGCATGGGAAGGTGCTGTAAATGGCCAATCAATTGAAGAAACAGCTCAAAACTCACCCGAATTTGCCGCATCGGTAAAAAAGTTCGCTAAATAATGCAGCAAACAGAGCAATTACTTTTAACATTTTACGGTGATGATTTTACCGGTTCTACCGATGCTTTGGAGTACCTGACCTTAGCCGGAGTACGAACCGTGCTTTTTCTGCGAAAGCCCGAAGAGAAAGATTTAGAACGATTTTCTGATGTTCGCGCCATTGGGGTTGCCGGTAAAAGCCGCTCGATGTCACCTGATGAAATGAACGAAGAACTGGTTCCTGTTTTCGAGGCTATAAAAAAGATGAATCCGCAACATTTTCATTATAAGGTATGTTCCACCTTTGATTCGGCACCCCATGTGGGTAATATGGGTAAGGCTATAGCGATAGGTAGGGAGGTCTTCGAACAGCAAACGGCAATGATATTGCCTGCTGCGCCCCACTTGGGCAGGTATTGCATTTTCGGTAACTTATTCGCAAAAATGGGAACTTTTGGTAACGGTCAGATTTATCGTGTTGATCGACATCCATCGATGAGCAATCATCCGGTAACACCCGCCCATGAGTCTGATTTAACTCTGCATTTGACTAAACAGACCAATCAATCAATCGCACTTGTAAATGTCAATACTATAGAAAAGGGCACGGAAACCATTTTGGAGTCGGTTGCTGAGAACAAAGCGGATATTTTATTTTTTGATGGATTGAATAACGTACACCTCGACACCATTGGCACGGTTTTTCATCAACTAGCACAAACCAAGACATTATTTTCCGTAGGCTCATCGGGGGTGGAGATGGCCTTGGGTCTGGCTTGGAAAAAGAGTAAGATTTTAGAAGGAAATGTTTCATTTGATGTATTGGCAGATGTAGGTCCGATATTGGTATTGTCAGGTAGTTGTTCCCCTGTTACCGCAGAACAAATTGAATATGCTACAGATATGGGGTTCATTCAAATTGCATTAGATGCCAATGCTGTTAATGAAGTTTGTCGCCCTAATATTATAGAAGAAGCAGCACATCAAATCATAGATAATTTTAATTTAGGAAAGTGCACTATTGTACATACCAGTATCGGGCCCCAGGATCCACGTATCGCAGTTTCTGAATCGTACTTTAGAGAACAAGGTCTGGCTGTAGATGATGTTCAAAAACAATGTAGTAAAGTATATGGTAATATTTTGGGTCAAATTGCCAAGAAAGTCATAGCAGAGGTCAATATCAAACGGATTTTGTTTGCAGGTGGTGATACTTCAAGTCATGCGGCTTCGGAGCTTGATATCATAGCGCTCGAGATGATTGCGCCTTTGGCACCAGGAGCACCATTGTGCAAAGCAATTTCGAATAACAGTCAAGTGAACGGATTGGAATTGAATTTTAAGGGAGGGCAGGTGGGTACCCCCGATTATTTTTTAAAAGTTTTAAAAGGAGAGAAACTATGAAGAAAAAAACGTTAGGTTTCGTGCATACATCGGCCACATTGGTGCCCGTTTTTGAGCAATTGACCAAAGATTATTTGATAAATGTAGAAACCTTCAATATCGCCGATGATAGTGTTATTAAAGATGTTATCAAAAAAGGTAGGTTAACACCAACGACGGCTTCAAGGGTGGTGAGCCATATTCAAGGGGCCGAGGCCGCTGGTGCCGATGTGATATTGGCTACGTGCTCTTCAATCGGTTCGGCCATTGAAACAGCTGCTACTCTCTGCAATGTGCCGGTCATCAGGGTGGATCAGGCCATGGCCGACGAAGCTGTTCGAATAGGCGATAAAATTGGGGTCATAGCTACTTTGCCCACTACTTTAGGGCCGACCAGCGATTTGGTCAAGAGAAGAGCTGAAGCTGTTGGTAAAAAGGTGAAAATTGTTTCTAAACTGTGCGAAGGTGCCTTTGATTTCTTAATGAATGGCAACTCCGAAAAGCATGATGAGATGGTCAGAGAAGGTCTCAAATCTCTGATAAAAGAGGTCGATGTGATTGTTTTGGCACAGGCATCTATGGCCCGTGTGGTTGATACTTTAAGTTCAGAAGAGAAATCGATTCCTATTTTGGCAAGTCCTGGCATTGCCATGAAAAAACTTGCCGAAACTCATTTCAAATAAGCTAGTTTCATGCGAAAATACTTTCTTTGGATCGCACTTTTACTGTTTATTTTATCTGCCATTGGCGGATTTCAAGAAATAGCGGTACTATGGAAAGTGACATTGATTTTGGGTTCTGCAAGTTTGGCAATTGGAGTGGGATATCTAAAATCACTTGAAGGCTATCAGTACACCTTTTGGATAATTGCCGCCGTAATTGCAGGTATGGTATCACCAGAGTTCTTTTTGAATATGGGTGGCGTAGATCTTCGCAATAAATGGCTTATTCTTATTATTATACAATTGGTGATGTTCGGTATGGGCACTCAAATGAGCATCAAAGATTTTACTGGTATTAAAAAATCAGGAAAAGGTGTTCTAATTGCACTATTGGGCCAATTTACCATAATGCCATTAATTGGCTTTGGTATAGCCAAAACTTTTGGGTTTGATGCTGAAATCGCAGCCGGCATTGTATTGATAGGGTCCTGTAGTAGCGGTCTCGCCTCTAACGTGATGACCTATATCGCCAAAGGCGATTTAGTACTATCGGTTATGGTAACGGCTATTTCTACCTTAACAGCACCCCTAATGACTACTTTCTTAATGAAACTGTTTGCTGGTACATTTATAGAAATTGATTTTTTTAATATGATGATGTCAATCGTCAAGATTGTGTTGGTACCCTTATTGGCGGCCATGATTCACGATATGCTTAAAAATTACGGTTCAGGTTTAAGAAAGAAAATTTACTATGTAGCATTATTTTCTGCAATTTGGTTGTTGATGGCCTTGCTTTTTATGAACTTGCTCATCTCGTCAGATATAAGTACAGTGGCGACTATTTTTGAAATTATCAATTTTTTATGTGGTGCGGTCCTCGTTGGGTGCCTATATAATTTCCTCTCTAAAAAGTACACAAAATTAGATGTAATAATGCCTTATATCTCGATGTTCGGTATCGTTTATTTTACATTGGTAACCACGGCAGCCGGGCGTGACCATTTACTCGAAATAGGTGCTTTACTTTTTGTAGCGGCGGTATTGCACAACAGCGCAGGTTATTTCTTCGGCTATTGGCTGAGCAGGGCAACTGGACTTAATAAAAAACAGAGTCAGACCATAGCCTTTGAAGTCGGATTGCAAAATGGGGGCATGGCTTCAGGTTTGGCGGGATCTATGGGCAAACTTGCAACACTTGGTCTGGCGGCGGCTGTTTTCAGCCCTTGGATGAATATTTCAGGGTCAATGTTAGCCAATTATTGGCGTAAAAGGAAGGAGCGTTAATTAATTCGATATACCTTAAAAAAATATCTTACTATATTTTCACCCCAAGTTCTTCTTCTGCTTTGGCTTTTAACTTCTTAAGTTTAGCCAGGTTGTTTCTTGAAATTGACATTTCTTGAAAGAGTCTATGCGCTATCTTTTTTTGATGTTCATCTTCAAAAAGGTCGGGGTGACACTTGTGGCAAAGTGCTTTGTGTAATTTTTTGGCTTCTTGGGTGCTTCGTGCAAAGGCATCAGACTCTTTATTAAGTATGTCGTTGTTTTTTAAGTGCTCATATTTATTTTTATCTGACTGATAATTTCTATGGGCTTTAAAGAGAATAGCAATTATAGCTAGTATGACTAACCCCTCAATTATTACCGCAACATACCACCAATTGATTGCAGAGGCTACGTTGGCCAATTCAGCTTTAAAGTCGCTTACTTGTGTAGATAGTAGTAACAAATAGGTGGGGTTTTTCATAGAGCTGAGTTTTAGTGAATGACCTAATGCTTTACACTTTTTCGTTAAAAAGACCGAACCCGCATAATTGAATGATCCCCCAATCATTGGTTAGCAGGCCGGTCTAATGTCTCAATGTAGAGTCGATGCAAATGGTCGGTTTGTTACCATATCACAAACCTAAACTCATTAAGTTTAAAACCTTTACGCTTTTCCGTAAGGTGGTGAAGTTTTTGAATGTATGGTTATTAATAAACAGACGTTCATATTTTACCCTGCTTGACCAGCTTGGCAATAAGGTGATGGGTGTTTTTCGCCTCAAACTGGTCGAATAAACGGCTTATCTTTTTATCAATGGTACTTTCACTATTGGGAGAGATATTGTTTTTTTTGAGATTTTCTGAAATCTCTTTTTTGGTAAAGCCTTCGGCAAGGTCTTTTAAAATTATTAAATCATATTCATCCAATTCAAAAACAGTATTGGCTTTTTTTAGATTAATTTGCGGAGATACATAAGTTCTGTTTTGGTCAACCTCATGTATAGCGGTTATCAATTCATTCAGTCCGTTGCGGCCTTTGCATACGTAGCCATTTATTTTTTGTTCTGTGAACAAGGTATTTATTTCAACTGGGTCGTCTACCATGGAATTGACAATTATATTAATGGAGGGATCAATTTGTCTAACCTCTTTAATCAGTGCCTGGCCTGAGGTAAGTTTACGGGTAATGGGACCCTCTTTAAATGAGAGGTCGGTAATAAGTAATTCATACGGTGTGCCTTCGGCGATTGCGGTCTGAAAGCGGTTAAATGTATTATCGCAATACAGTTCTTCTTGTATAATACAGTCTACCTGTAACCTATTTTCAAGTGCATTGACGATACCCTTGTTCGTATCTTGAAAATCTTCACAAACCAAAATTTTTTTGAACATAACGCATCTTTTTAATTCGGAATTTTAATATTGGCGTTGAAGCCTTCACCTTTGTTTGAATCAAAAATAAGGGTTCCTTTTACGGCATGAATACGCTTTTCTGTATTCAGAAGTCCATTTTTATTTTTTAGGGGTGTTTTCGCAGTACCGACACCATTGTCGGAGTAACTGATTTTTAGGTTTTTGCTTGTTTGTTGAAAATCGATAAAAACCATAGTGGCCTTGCTATGTTTTTGCATATTGATCATTAACTCTTGCAGTACTCTATACAGCGTTTTTTTTGAAAGTGGCGATATGCGGGTCCAATCTACTTCTTTGCTTCCGGTAACAAAAAGTTGAATGTTTTTCGAGTAGGCTTCAAGCACTCCGAATAAGTTGTCTTTAAAGCTCGGTCCCGTATCTACATCATTAATTTCCCTAGAGAACCTTCTACTTTGATCATACAGGTCTCCAACCATATCGAGTACATCTTTTCTATCGCTTCCGTTCTGCAATAACACCATGGCGTGGTTCAGTTTCCCTCCGAAATCATCATGAAGCTTTCTTGAAAGGGCAGCTTCAGTTTCATAGGCAGCTTCAATTTTAGCAGTGCGGTTCTTCTGCCTTAACCTTTTGCTGCGTTGCGCCATAAAGAGGCTGATGAAAAGTGCGGCAAGAACGACGACGACCAAACTGGAAGTCAAAAGAATGCTCTGGCTTCGCTGTTTTGTAGCTTCTAGTTCATGTTCTAAATTAGCACGTTGCAAACGTTGAATCGATTCTTGTTTGAGTTGGTCGTCGTAAATGTATTTAGCAAATTGGGTCTTAACTTTTAGCTCTTGTTCGTACAGGCTGTCTTGCAAATAAACATAGCGATCTCGTAAATTAACATTTGAAGGCTCGAGCGGCATCAGAAATTGCAAGGCATCTGTCTCAGCTCGGGGAATTTTCAACTTTTGTGACAATTGAATGACCGAATCGAGATAGGTCTTGGCCACTTTCGGTCGTGTTTTGCTAAAGAACTCTCCTAGGTGAGTATAACTAGCTAAGAGCCCTCGACGGTCATTCTCCTCTTTACGAATTCGAACCGATGCAAGAAATTCTTGTTCATTGACCAGTGCCCCTGATAGCCACCGTGCGTAAGCTAGATTGTCTAACACACGAGCATGAAGTTTTTTATTTTTCAACCTTTCAGATCTTTTTGAAACAGTACTTAAAAGCGATATGGCCTTATTATAATCTGCATCATCGATATAGGTGGCCGCAAGATTATTTTCATAGAGCAACTTCTCTTCGGTGCCGCTTGCTTCTGTGATAGCCTTGCCGTAGTAGTAGATAGCTTCTTCATAGTTTAAGAGTTTTCTATGATCAGTGGCGAGGGCATTGTAGCAATAGGTGGTTAACGAGGGTTCTTTTAGAAATGTCAGAGCCTCTACCAATGTTTCTTTACTGCCAAAAAAGTCATTTTGATTTTTTTGTATGACTCCAATATTCATCAAGTTTTTGCCAGCTAAGCTACTGTCGTTCAATTTGAGGGCATAGTTTTTTGAAGCAGTGTAGTTTTCTATGGCTTTGCCGTAATCACGGGTGATTTGCTGATAGTAATAGGCAAGTAAATAGTAATGTTTGGCCAAAACCGTAGAGCTATTGATCTCTGTCTTGTGCAGTAGAAGTAAATTACTATAGTTTAAAAGACTATCGTATTGCCCCAAATTTAAGTGTATATAGTTTTTGTAATAGAGCACTTCACCGAAGATTGAATCGTAAACTCTAGGGTTTAGTTTCGAATACGCATGTTGTATAGCGTTACTTCTATCTTCAAGGGAAAGGTCTTTGTTTTTTGCGCGTTGGTAGTAATAAGATATGCTATCGCTTTCAATAGCCGTGTTCATAAGGTTACCTTCATCTCGAGGTTGACAAAAAATAAATAGGACGAATGAAACTACAAGTGCTATCTTTTTCAAGAGTGATGGAGATTATTAAACTGAAGTGGCATAATTGGTTAGCTGTGCCAAATTACTCAAAATTGTTTTTATTTTTTTAGATGGATTTATCGGTATCAAAAATAGAATAGAGCGTAGTAAATCATCCAGCTTGTTCCCAAGTCATTTTTAAATAAGTCAGATCTTTTTTCATTTGTTTAAAGATTTCCTTTCTATCAATGGAAATTTTTGACATACCGTGTTCGGCCCCTCCTAGGTCATATTCGAGATGTAATGAGACAGGTACTTGAATGTCATATTTTTTTAGAAGTGTAAAGTACCGCTTGAAATCTACCATTCCTTCTCCGAGTGGTGTATTTATCGGTTTCCAAACACCGTTGACTTGGCCCCATTTGAAGTCTTTAATTGCTATGGTATTGATATAATTCTTGATGAGTTTTAGACCGAGTTCCCAACTGCTACCTCCTTCGACTACAGCATGTCTAATATCATATTGTGAACCTATGTGCCTCGAGGTAAAATCTTTAATAATTTGGTAGGTGTCCCAAATCGGGGCACCAACATATTTTCCTGCATGGTTTTGATACGAACCTTTAAGCCCTAACCGAGCATTAAATTTTTCTAGTTTAGAGAACTGATCCGTAAATTCTTTGAGTTGTAGCGGTATGGGTTTTTCCTCCTCATATTTGAACCACCCCATACGATAGTGTTTAAACCCGAGCTGGCTAGCTGTTTGCAACAGAGTTACATCAGTATCTCTTTCCGCGTCTAAAATATTTGTAGTCAGTAAGTCAGGCTGCAGTCCCATATTTAACATGGCTTCAACTGCTTTGGGCAGTTTTTCGATAACCTGATCGGGTTGTACGTGTCCATAAGGTCTCACGGTAAGATCTAGACCGTCGAAGCCCATATCGGCAGCTGCCTCCGACATGTCGAAGTAATTTAGAAATTGTAAATGTTTTGAGAATAAATGAACTTTCAAATTACCATTATTTGACAATGCCAGTGGCAATGAATTTACCATGGGCATTAAAGGAATACCAGCCGCTACCAAACCTGATTTTTGTATAAAACCTCTGCGGGAGAATAACTTAGGGTCTTTGCTCATAGAATAAAAGTTTTTTGAAGTTAACTTTTTGTTATTGATTAATTATAATTATATTTGGTTATCCAAATTGGTTAACCAATTTAGTTTTGATGAAAAAGAACAATCATATTGTAGTTTTGGTCGGAGTTTGTGGCACGGGAAAGAGTGTTATAGGTGAAAAGGTGGCCAATAGATTAGAAGTCCCATTTTTCGATGCGGATATATTATTCAAAGAAGAATTGCTCGCAGCTAAGAAAGATAGCGATTCCATTTCTAATATATGGTTGACCGCAATTACAGAACTAATCGATAAAGAATTCTATAAAAAGGGCTGTGTGGTTTCTTGTTCCATTTTAAAAAAGGAACAGCGGCTATTGCTGGCGAAGAATATCGGTCACGAAATTGATTGGGTATTTATGCGTGGCACGTATGAAGAGGTGAATCAGCGTTTAGAGAAAGGCCTGACTCAACCACTGGCCGAATCATCATTGGAGTCTGATTTTCAAGTTTTAGAAATACCTAAAAGAGCCCTTGCCATAGATATATCTTCAACGCCACAGGAAATGGTAGATACCATTTTAAAGTATCTAGCGCGAAAATATGGTTGATTTATAGACCATAACAACTTAATCTATACTATGAGACAATTTTCTAGAACTTCTTTCTTCGCTTTTTTGATTGTTACTCTGTTTGTATCTGTAAATGGTCTCTCTCAAGAACACCCTAGCTTGATTTTAACCAAGGAAGGAGTTCGAAACATAAGGGCGGAATTAGGCAACATACCCCTCTTTGATGCTACATTGGAGCGTGAGAAAAAAGAAGTAGATGCAGAGATTGGTCAAGGCATAGATACGCCAATACCCAAAGATTACTCCGGAGGTTATACGCATGAAAAGCATAAAAAAAACTTTTTGTTTGCCCAAAAAGCAGGAGTGCTCTATCAAGTGCTTCAAGATGAGAAGTACGCCAAGTATATCAAAGAGATGCTTTTTCAGTATGAGGCCATGTACAAAGATTTACCATTGCACCCTAAAACACGGTCTTATGCCAGAGGTAAGTTGTTCTGGCAATGCCTGAACGATTCCAATTGGTTGGTTTATATGAGTCAGGCTTACGATTGCATTTATAACTATCTGTCTAAAAAAGAGCGCAACACGCTCGAAAACAATCTTTTCAAACCCTTCGCAGATCACATTTCTGTTGATAGTCCGCAATTTTACCAAAGAGTCCATAACCATAGTACTTGGGGCAATGCAGCGGTGGGCATGATCGGTTTAGTAATGAACGATCAAGAATTAATTGATCGAGCTTTGTATGGTATAAAAGATTTGAAACTAGATGCCAATGCAAAAGACGATGATGGCGGGTTTTTAAATCAAGATGGAAAAGCCGGTTTTTTGGCGAATATAGAAGAACCCTTTTCTCCTGATGGATATTATAATGAAGGGCCGTATTATCAGCGGTATGCCATGTACCCATTTCTCATCTTTGCCACGGGGCTTGAAAATGTAAAACCTGAACTGGAAATATTTAAGTTCAAGGATAGTGTTCTATTAAAATCGGTTACTGCACTTCTAAACCTTACTGATGCCGATGGTGAATTTTTTCCTCTAAATGATGGTCAAAAAGGCATGTCATATTACGCAAGAGAATTGGTTACGGCCGTAGATATTGCCTATCGTTACGGAAATCAAGATGCAAGTTTATTGTCTGTAGCCCAAGAACAAAAAAGCGTATTGCTCGATGATTCTGGATTAGCGGTTGCGCTGGGGGTGAAAAATGGAAAGGCAAAACCATTTGATAAAAAGTCGATCAATTTATCAGATGGCCCCGAGGGCAAACAAGGGGGGGTTGCTATCTTGAGAAGTAAGGATATTGAACTTGTGTTTAAATATGCATCTCAAGGATCAAGCCACGGGCATTATGACAAGCTCTCATATTCTCTTTATGCAAAAGGAGATGAAGTCATTCAAGATTATGGACTTGCTAGATTCGTGAATATTGAACAAAAAGGAGGGGGCAATTACTTAAAAGAAAATAAAACATGGGCGAAACAGACCATAGCCCACAATACAGTTACGCAAAACGAGACTTCTCATTTTGATGGAAAATTTGAAATAGGAAGTAAATATCATTCAGAACTATATTTCTTTGATGATTCAAAAGCGAACATAAAAATTGCAAGTGCGAAGGAAAAGAATGCATACCCAGGTACCCAAATGCATCGCACTATGGCCCTAATAACAGATGAAGATTTAGAACAACCGTACATGTTTGATTTGATGAGGGTAACCTCTAACAAGGTTAATAAATATGACTTTCCCTATTATTTTAAAGGTCAGGTTATACAAACAGATTTTGTGTATCAAACCCCTAAATCTTTAAAGATTTTAGGAGATAACCATGGCTATCAACATTTATATGTAGAAGGAACCGCAAAAGCTTCTGACGATAACAGTAAATTATCGTGGTTAAATGAGGGAAAGTTTTATACCCTAACTTCAGTAACCCATGCTAATGATGATTTAATTTGGACAAGAATTGGAGCGAACGATCCTGAGTTCAATTTGAGACGCGATGCGGGTTTATTGTTAAGAAGAGAAAATACAAAAAATACCCTTTTCGTTTCTATAATTGAAGCGCACGGCAGTTATAGTCCCGTTTCAGAATTGGCCGTAAATTCTAATAGTAGCATAAAAAAAGTAGAGGTGCTCGTTGATACTGATGCCTATACTGCCACTCAAATAACTCTTATAAGTGGTAAATCGAAATTATTTATCGTAGCAAATAATAGTTCAAAAGAAGAAAAGCATCAGTTGAAAATAAATAACAAGCTCCATACATGGGTAGGCTTTTATTATTACAATTAATTAATCCTAATAAAATAGATTAACATGAATAGATTTAGTGAAAAATACATCATTACTAAAGAGATGGAATGGGAGGCCCTTGGGGGAGGAGTATCCAGAAAATTCTTAGGTTACGATAACCAGATTATGATGGTGAAAGTGAAATTCGAAAAAGGCGCATTGGGCACGCCACACCAGCATTTTCATACGCAAGCAACCTATTGTGTTGCGGGTAAATTTGAATTTGAAATTGATGGTGTAAAGAAAATCGTGGAAGCAGGAGATGGAGTGTACATTGAACCTAATTTATTGCACAGTGCAGTCTGTTTGGAAGAAGGAATATTAATAGACACTTTTAGCCCTGTGAGAGAAGACTTTTTAAGTGGGGGAGAGGTATCTTATTTTGGAGATAAGTAAGATAAAAATGCTAGCAAACTGCTGAAAAGACATTTTTTGTTTTGAAACTTTAGTATAGGTGAACTTCACTTAGAATATAATGTAGCGAATATTAGTTTATGTATTCAGCTGTCGAATTAACTGTTAAGGGTATTTGATGAACAACAAACTATCAGGAAAGAACGTGATTGTCACTGCAGGTGCCCAGGGAATTGGCGAAGCAATCACTAAGCACTTTATTGATAGCGGAGCTAATGTAGCCATACACTATTTTTCCAGTAAAAATACTGCAAACCAATTAACGGAGTACGCTGCCGCCAAAGGGCAAAAAGCCATTGCTATAAGTGGTGACTTGACTAAAGAAGCACAGGCAGATGCAATGGTTCAACAAGCTGTGGATGCGTTAGGAGGTTTAGATATTTTGATCAATAATGCGGGGTCACTTATTGCCCGAAAAAAACTTAATGAAATAGAATCGGAATTCTGGCACAAAGTTATGGATATTAACTTAACCTCTATGATGTATGTTACCAGAGCCGCCTCTGCTCATCTATCAAAAAATGAGTACAGCAGTATTGTCAATTTAGCATCGCTCGCTGGGCGAAAAGGTGGTCATTCAGGTTCACTTGCTTATTCCACTAGTAAGGGCGCTATATTAACATTTACTAGAGCACTTTCCTCTGAATTGGGTTCAGAAGGAATACGAGTGAATGCTGTTGCACCAGGTCTAATTTTAGGTACTTCATTTCACGACACGCACACTACAAAAGAGTCTGCTACTGCGACTGTTTCCAGTATTCCAATTCAACGGGCGGGCAATGCAGATGATGTGGCAAGGGCTGTTTTATACCTGGCCTCTGAGTATAATGGCTTTATTACCGGAGCTACACTCGATATTAATGGCGGTGTATATAACATGTAAACCTTATAAAATTAAAACTGCGTGGTATATAAAGTGTACTGCGGAAGAATCTACGAAGGCTGAAGTTTACAGGGTGCTTAAGGAATCTAATTATATTACTGATAACCATATTAACATCATTAACGAACTGCTGTTTTCTTAGATTTAAGCAAGCTGATTGTGAATTTACGAGGTTTGAGAATGTTAAAATTTTCAATTTGCTAAAAATACCTTAAAATTTATTTGAATTTAATTTTCTATTAAGATTTAATTAATATATATTTGGTAAACCAAATTGGTTAACCAATATGGAAAACCAATAAGGAGGCTCAAGAAAGTTACTAACTAAACAATATTAAGATGGAATGCTAAATGATAAAAATAAAAAAAGGACGGGTGCACGCCCATCCTTTTTAAAAACGATTACTTCATTCTGAAGGGAAGTAATACTCTAAACATGTACATATTACTATAAACACATTTCCTGCAAAAATAGGGTTTTTCATTTAACTCAACTGAAAAAGTGTGGTTAGTAAATTGAAGATTTTGATGTGATTCTTAAATCACATTTATTCATCGGGCTTGAAACGGGCTTCGGTGATTTCGATTCAACAAACTTAATTTAACACAAATGAATTTAAAAACTAGATTAACACTAACGATGATGCTGTTGCTCAGCATATCATTATTTGCACAAGACGGTTATACATTGACCGGTACGGTAAACGACGAGACTAATGTACCGATACCGGGAGTCAATGTCGTTATTCAGAATACTACTACGGGTACTTCAACAGATTTTGATGGCAATTTCTCCATCAATGTAAATGCAGGAGATGTTTTAGAATTTTCTTCATTGGGCTATTCGAGCAAGAGTATTACTATTGATAATCAGCAAACTCTTGATGTTATACTTGCAGAAGATGCGAGCCAGCTAGACGAGGTAGTCGTAGTGGGTTACGGATCTCAGAAAAAAAGCGATATTACAGGCTCTGTTTCTTCGGTTAAATCTGAAGAATTGACTGCATTTCCATTGGCAAGCGCCGAACAAGCCCTCCAGGGCCGTGCGGCTGGGGTCGTGGTTCAGTCCAACAACGGTGGTGAACCCGGTGCTCCGATAGCAATTAAGGTGAGGGGTAACACATCTATTGGGGCAAATAGTGGGCCGCTCATTGTAGTTGATGGTTTTGTCGGTGCAACGATGCCGCAACCAAATGATATTGAATCTATAGAAGTTTTAAAGGATGCTTCGGCAACCGCAATTTATGGTTCTAGAGGTTCTGGTGGGGTCGTATTGGTGACTACCAAAAAAGGTAGAACCGGTAAAATTTCAGTAGAGGTCAATACCGCATATTCTATTCAAAATACAGCAAACAGGCTAGATTTGTTAAATGCAGATGAATTTGCTAGGTACCAACAAATTATTAACCCTGCCTATGTTCAGGGGCCGGAAAATACCGATTGGCAAGATGTAATATACAACTCAGGTAGTACGGCCAATCACCAATTTTCTTTCTCAGGTGGTAGTGAGAACATAAATTTTTATGCTTCGGCAAACTACTTTAAACAAGATGGTATTGTAAGGAACTCTGATTTTGACAAATTAACTTTCTTGTCTAACATAGATGCCCAAGTTACCGATAAGCTAAAATTGGGTATGAACCTTTTTGGTAGTAGAGGTACAAAAAATGGTGTACTTACACAGTCTACTGGCGAAACTGCCAATGGTGGTGGTGATGATGTTATTTCACTTGCCTTTAGATTCACTCCAGATAGGGGTATATATGATGACGATGGTAATTTCACACAAAATTCTGTTGGTGATGGTGTAGAAAATCCATTTGCGGTGGCCAACGAATTGGTCAATGAAACTAAGACGGATAATTACAGAACCAACCTTTATGCGAATTACGATATATTAGACAACCTAAGCTTTAAAACTACCTTTGGTTATAGTACGGTTAACGAGACTGTAGGTGCTTTCAAGCCACAAACTTTTCAGCTTTCCACTGGTTTTGCAAGTTTGGCGAACAGAAGAAGTACAAACCTTTTGAGTGAAAATTATTTGACCTACAACGCAGAGCTAGGTAAGGGTAATCTAACTTTATTAGGTGGTTACTCTTATCAAAAGACAAATACGATACGATTTTCAGCACTAACTCAGGAGCTGCTTTCCGATGACTTCCTTTTTTATAATTTAGCGGCTGGTCAAGTTCAAACCCGTAGAGTTACTTCGTCAATTTCTGAATCTGAAATTCAATCTCAATTTGGTAGGTTGAATTATGACTACGGCGATAAATATTTGTTGACCGCTACCGTAAGAAGAGATGGTGCATCAAACTTCGCCGAAAATGAGAAATATGCCATTTTCCCCTCTGGTGCTATTGGTTGGAAGATATCGAACGAAAACTTTTTAAAGGACAGTGAGACCGTTTCCAACTTAAAATTAAGAGCTAGTTACGGGGTTACGGGTAATCAAGCGATATCTCCTTATCAATCACTGGCCGAATTGGCGGTTACTCCGGCAACGGCTATAGAATCGGATCCAACTGTTTCAGTTTCTCAAGAAGCTAATCCAGATTTAAAATGGGAATCGTCATATCAGACTAATCTAGGTCTTGATTTAGGTCTGTTCAACAATAGAATTGCACTTTCACTAGATTATTACAATATTGATACTAAAGATTTATTGCTCGAAACCGCAACATCTCCCGCCTATAGTGGGGCAGTAGATTTAGAGGTTTTCTCTAACGTAGGGGAGATTAATAATAAAGGTTTTGAAATTACTTTAAGTACCAGAAACGTAAGTAAAGAAAATTTCAGTTGGACGACCGATTTCAATCTTGCTACTAACAAAAATGAAGTTGTTAAGCTTAATAACGGTGATATAATCGATAGTGCCGCTCCAGGTTATTTTGCAGGTAAAGACACTTATATTTTAAGAGAAGGTGAGGCTATCGGTCTTTTTTGGGGGCTTGAATATCAAGGGGTTTACCAGGGAGGTGATTTGCCTGCGGGTACGGCGCTTAAAGGTGGTTTTGCTGAAGCTGGCGATCCGTTGTTTACCGATGTAGACGGTAGTGGTGAAATTGATACGGGTGACCAAAAAATTATTGGAGATCCTAATCCTGACTTCACTTTTGGTTTCACAAATAATTTCAGATATAAAAATTTAGATTTAAATATCTTTTTTCAAGGCTCTCAGGGTGGTGAAATTATAAACCTTACCAATGTGCAGTTATTTAATGGTGATTCAAACTCGATTACAGATGTTTTCAATGCTTGGTCTCCAACTAATACAGATTCAAATATACCTTCCAATAAAATCAGGGATAGAGAAATATCTTCTCGATTCATTGAAGACGGTAGTTATGTAAGGCTTAAGAACATAGCTTTAGGCTATACTTTTCCTTCCGATATAATTGAGAAAATCGGAGTAGATAACCTTAGGCTATCTATCAGTGCACAGAATTTGTTAACGTTTACAAAGTATACCGGTCTTGATCCCGAAGTAAGCTATTTCGGAAGTGGAGGTGGAGATACGGGATCGGCCAATGTTGTGCAGGGGCATGATTTCGGAAATTACCCTACAGTTAAATCTGTGAACTTCGCACTCAACTTAAAATTTTAATTGCAATTAAAAAGAAAACATCATGAAGACATACAAAATTTTAACCCTATTGTTGATGGGTGTCTCTATCATAGGATGCTCAGATTTAGAAGAAGACCCGATTACGGAATTAAGTCCCTCTAGCTATTTCAACTCTCTAAGCTTAGAACAGGTAGAAGGCTTTACGAGCGGTGCATATGCACATATGGTACATAGAAACTTTATGTCTAGGGAAATGACACAGGCTCTTATGTTCCGTAGCGACATGATGGCCATAGGTAGAACCGGGGCTCAAGAACGAATTGATCATGACAATTTCACCGTTCAAGCCGATAATGGCTTAATTGCAGGCGGTAGTAATGTTTATTGGCCAAAGGTTTATCAAATTATCGGTGCTGCCAATGAGGCCGTAGCCGCAGGTAAATTATTGACCGAAGGCGACGAAACGGAAAAGAATGAGGTTATTGCTAGAGCACGTTTTGCCAGGGCATTCGCTTATTTTCATTTGGTAAGACAATTTGGCGACATTCCTTACTTAGACGATACCACTGTATTGTCTGAAGCAGTTGTTGCACCTAGAACCCCTGCGGCTACCGTTTATGAAAATATCATAGCAGATTTAGAATTTGCAAAAGAAAATCTGCCCGATACACAGCCTTCTAGGGCCATACCTGCGAAGTCGGCTGCTAGCGCCTATTTGGCCTTAGTATACCTAACTTTAGAAGAGTGGCAGAATTCTTATGATGAAGCCAAAGAAATTATTAATAATGAGGGTACCTATAATTTAGGCTTAGAGCCAGATTTTCAAGATTTGTATGACGCTGTCAAAATCGATGAATCTTTAGAACCGATTTTTGTTCTAGATTATACCGGTACGTCAGATGGTGATCAAGGTAGAGATTATCAAGCGGCGTTCACGGGTATTAGATCTGATGAACAGTATGATATGGGCGGTGGCTGGTCTGTAGAGGTGCCTGCTCTTAAAGTATATACCACTTGGGATCATAAAGATTATAGAAGAGCGGTTACTTTTGATTCTACCGCCGTACACAACGGCGTGGTAGTGCCTTATACCATATTTACCGATGGAGATGGTACTGCTGTGAACCGACCTCATGTTGCCAAATACACCCGAATGGCAAGTAAATTACCTCAGCAAGATGGTAATGGTAGATCATCACATTCTAATTATATGATGATGCGCTATGCCGAGGTTTTAATGATAGGGGCTGAAGCGGCAAACGAACTGGGCAATATGGCTGATGCCGAAGCTTGGGCCAATCGAGTAATGGCTAGGGCCAGAGCTGGTGGAATTTCTAATGGAAATACACCAAGTGAATTTCCTGAAGATTTTTCAGGCTTGTCTCAAGATGAATTTAGAACTAGAATTTTAGATGAGCGTAGGTTAGAATTTGCTTATGAGATGAAGAGATGGTATGATATTGCCAGAAGAAAATTAGGTGATGAAGTGTTCGGCCCTAATGGTTTAGAATCAGAAGTGTCTACAGAATCTGGAGTTGGTCCAGGTCCGAAGTCTTTTGACCCGGCGAAAGATTACCTATTTCCGATTCCTCAATCTGAGATAATCATAAACCCGAATTTAACACAGAATCCTGGTTATTAGGTTCTATAGAGAGTTTATGGTTTTTGATAATTATTTGAGCAGAAATAATAGTAAAATACGTGATGCAAAGAGAAGTTGTTTGAGTTAGTTTTTTTGGAAGAGGTCTACCGATTTTCAAAAGATCGGTAGATTTTCTAAATCCTTAAAAAATAGGCTGAAAATTTGCGATGTATTAATTGAATAATACTTTTTTAGCTAGGTGTTTTTTTATAATTTTAACAAACCAAACTGGTTAACCAATTTCTGAATTTAATTTGGCACTTATGAAATTAGAATTATTGACAAAGAATGAGAACAGGGAAATTCAAAACGATATTATTTCCAAAATTCGTGATTTGATCAATTATAAGAATCTAGAACCGGGAGACAAACTTCCGGCAGAACGGGTTCTGGCCGAAAAATTCGAAGTAAGTAGAAGTAATGTTCGCGGAGCTCTACAGAAATTGGAGTTTTACGGTATTCTATATAGTAAGCCCCAAAGTGGCACCTTTATCGCTGAGATTGGCCAAATTGCCATGAACGGTATGATCGAAGATATTTTGGGTCTGGCAGAGCAAGATTTTAAATCGTTGGTAGAGACCAGAATTTTACTTGAGCTTAAAATTGTGAAGATGGCGGCTTTGCGTCGTACCGAAGAAGATTTGCAAAGAATCAAAGAAACCCTTGATGCCTATAAGATCAAAATGGTCAGTGGTGAAGCCTGTGTAGAGGAAGATTTATTGTTTCACTTAGCCATCGCCTCGGCAAGTAAGAATAGTACCATGAATGCGTTGATGTTGCTCATTACCCCAGAAATTATTGTGGCTTATGAAGAGGATAAAGTTTGTCAAGGCGATGTGGCCCTGGCTCAAATAAGAAAACACGAAGATATTTATAATGCTATAAGGGACCAAAACCCCCAAATGGCCAAAGAAAAAATGAAGTCTCATTTCACCAAGTTGTATGATTACATCTATGGTGAGAATAGAAATGTTGTAAATAAAGGATAGAAGTGCACGGTCTGTCTTTTACGAATATTTAACTGAAGGGAAATAATACTTAAATCTTATCTGACCATGGTGATGCTTGTCTCATAGGTGTTGCCGTTCCATACGAAAAGCTTTTGAGTAATTGATTTAACGGGCTTTGCCCGTAGAACACTCCATTTACGGGGCAAGGCGACTATTGTCTTGATTGAAGTACAAAGAATTAATATAAAAGGTTCAAAATGAAGGTTAAAGGACTTAGATGGTACGTTATTGCCCTAATATGTTTGGCAACGGTCATTAATTATATAGATCGTACCGCATTCGGCGTTATGTGGCCCGAAATGGGCAAAGATTTGGGTATGGATGAGGGAGACTACGCCATCATGCTAAACGTCTTCATGATTACCTATGCGGCCGGTAAGTTTCTATCGGGTAAACTGTACGATATGATAGGTACGCGTATGGGTTTTGTCGTTTCGATAGTGGTATGGTCGGTGGCGTCGGTACTACATGCTTTTGCTAGAGGTCTTGTCTCGTTAACGCTTTTTAGGGCTATGTTGGGTCTGGGAGAAGCGGGTAACTGGCCGGGAGCGGTAAAAAGTAATGGGGAATGGTTTCCGGTCAAGCAAAGGGCTATCGCCCAAGGTATTTTTAATGCGGGCGCATCATTGGGCAGTGTTATCGCACCTGTTTTGATTGCCTATTTATATAGTCACTTCGGGTGGCGCTCCACCTTCATAATTATTGGTGCTATCGGTTTGCTATGGGTAATTCCGTGGTTGTTCATTAATAAAGCAAAACCAGAAAGGCATCCATGGATAACGGAAGAAGAGCAGAAATTGATCCTTGCGGATAAAATTGTTTTAGACCCGACGATCGAAGATAAAGAGAAAGGGCTTTCCGTAGCAAAAATTTTGAGTTACAAAGAATCATGGGGCGTACTCATGTCGCGCTTTTTTATTGAACCGATATGGTGGCTTTTTGTGGGGTGGATGCCACTTTACCTAAACTCTAAATTCGGTTTTAGTATAGAAGAAATCGGATCTACAATTTGGATATCGTACTTGGGCGGTATGGCCGGTAGTATCATCGGTGGTTGGTACAGCGGTAAACTAATGGAGACAAAAACAGTAGATGCTGCAAGAAAGATTACGATAACTATTGGCGGGGCATTAATTTTCTCAGGCTTATTGGGAATAATCTTTTTGGTGACCGAAAACAACCCGATGACCTTTATCTATATCGTCGCCGTGGTGCTGTTTGGCTTCCAGTTTGCCATCGGCAATATTCAGACGATTTCAAGTGATCTCTTCCGAGGGCCGTCAGTAGGTACTTTGGCGGGCTTGGCAGGTACGGTCGCGGCGGTCTCTGTAATCATTATGAATTCATTGATTCCAATGATAGCATCCGTATCGTATACTCCGGCATTTATCGTGATTGCAGTATTGGCCCCATTGGCGGTATTGTCGATTTATGCATTAATCAAAAGAATAAGACCAGTAGAAATTGAATCAGTATAAATAAGATAATAAACATTAACAATAGTAAGATGAAAGCAAAAGTAGCAGTGATAACAGGAGCGACCGGAGGTATCGGATTTGCCGTAGCGAAAAGATTAGGAAAAGATGGGTACACCGTTATTCTTAATGGCATAGATGATGAAGCAGGTGCGGAGAGAGTAAAAGAACTTACCGAAGCAGGCGTAACGGCCGAATATTATGGTTTCGATGTTACCAATGAAGAAGCCGTTACCAAGAATATAAAGGCAATCGGCGAGAAATATGGTAAAATAGATACCCTTGTTAACAATGCAGGTGGTCTAGGGGGTAGATCAAGATTCGAAGAAATGACTACCGAATTTTATAGATCCGTAATGGCATTAAACCTCGACTCGGCATTTTTTGCGTCGAGGGCGGCAATTCCTTTTCTAAAAAAAGGAGAAGATGCTTCTATCATCAATTATACTTCTAACGCAGCTTGGACAGCCGGTGGGCCTGGAGCAGGAATCTATGGAACATCTAAAGCCGGTGTTCATACCATCACCAAAGCTTTGGCAAAAGATTTGGCGGAGTACGGTATTAGGGTAAATGCGGTATCTCCCGGTACGATTGACACCCCTTTTCATGCTCAGATCAAAGCGACCAAACCAGAAGTTTTCGCTTCTTGGGCAAATAGTATCATGCTAGGCAGATTAGGTCAGCCCGAAGATGTAGCCGGTGTGGTATCTTTCTTAGCGAGTAGCGATGCAAAGTTTATTACAGCTGAAACTATTCAGATTGGCGGAGGGCAAGCTTTAGGTATCTAAATAAAGAGCAACTAACGAACAATAATAGAGCAATACCATTTGAAATGAAAAAAGTAGTAACCTTCGGTGAGATAATGTTGAGGTTGGCTCCTCAGGGATTTTTAAGATTTTCTCAATCCAATTCTTTTGATGTTATATATGGAGGCGGAGAGTCGAATGTAGCCGTATCGCTTGCCAATTATGGCGTTCCCGTAGATTTTGTGACGCGTTTGCCAAAGAATGATATTGGCGAATGTGCCATGATGGAAATGCGAAAAAGAGGCGTAGGTGTCGATAAAATTATCTATGGAGGCGACCGTCTAGGAATTTATTTCTTGGAGACCGGGGCCGTATCGAGAGGAAGTAAGGTAGTCTATGACAGAGCCCATTCCGCCATGGCGGAAATTGAAAAGGGAATGGTCGATTGGGACAATGTTTTTGAGGGAGTTGAGTGGTTTCACTGGACAGGTATTACGCCTGCCATTTCACAAGGTGCGGCAGATGCTTGTCTTGAAGCCGTAAAAGCTGCCAGCGAGAGAGGAATCACAATTTCTACGGACTTGAACTACCGTGCTAAACTTTGGAATTATGGTGGTGACCGAGAAGCGATTATGACCGAGCTTACAGCATATTGCGATATTGTTTTGGGTAATGAAGAAGATGCTGAAAAGCATTTTGGCATTCATCCCGAAGGTCTAGATGTTCATAAACATGGTCACGATGTAAAAGCGGAGGCTTTTCTTTCGGTTTGTAAACAGATGATGAAGAAATTCCCGAAGGCCAAAAAAGTGATCACAACGTTGAGAGGTTCTATTAGTGCCTCTCATAATACCTGGGCCGGTGTGCTATACGATGGTGAGAACATGTACGAATCTCCCCAATATCAGATAACAGATATCGTTGACCGTGTAGGGGGAGGCGACTCGTTTATGGGCGGATTGATTTATGGGTTATTGAAGTACCCTGAAGACGATCAGAATGCTTTGAACTTCGCAGTGGCCGCCTCGTGCCTTAAGCATACCATTAAAGGTGACGCCAACTTGGCTACAGTAGCTGAGGTTGAAAAGTTAATGAGTGGAGATGCCTCTGGAAGGGTAGCGAGATAAAACGCCATGAGTTCGAAAAAATCTATATTAATTTTCTGTGGTGGGGGCCCAGCCCCCGGTATCAACGCGGTTATAAGTACCGTAGCCAAAATTTTTTTAAAAGACGGTTATCGTGTATTGGGTCTACATGAAGGTTTTAAGGGCATTTTTTCAGAAGAACCACAAATTAAAGAGTTCGATTTCGCTCATGCGGATCGTATTTTTAGTCGCGGGGGCTCTACTTTGATTATGAGCCGTTTTAAGCCTAAGAACGAAAAGTTGAATACTCGTTTGTTCTTAGATAATAATGTCAAGTTAATGGTAAGTATCGGTGGCGATGATACTGCCTCTTCAGCCAATAGAATTACGGCCTATCTAGCTAAAGAGAATATTGCCATAGCAAATATTCATGTACCCAAAACTATCGATAATGATCTTCCGTTACCAGATAGAAACCCCACGTTCGGTTTTCATTCGGCAAAAGATGAAGGGGTGCGCATAGGTAATACTACTTATGAAGATTCCCGTACTAGTAATAACTGGTTCGTTATGTCTACTATGGGTAGATCAGCGGGGCACTTGGCATTCGGTATCGCCACTAGTTGCCATTTTCCTATGATGGTAATACCTGAAATGTTTGACAAGACCAATATTACTTTCGACAAGGTAGTTCATTTGATTATCTCATCGATGGTAAAACGAAAAATTGAGAATGTCAATTATGGTGTTGCCTTGGTCAGTGAAGGGGTTTTTCATATCATGCCAAAATCAGAACTTGATAATTGTGGTATCAATTTCACCTACGATGATCATGGTCACCCTGAATTGGGTAATGTGAGCAAATCCCATATTTTTAATGTACTGGTTCAGGCACGTTTAAAAGAACTAGGTATAACAATAAAAAGTAGACCGGTCGAATTGGGTTATGAATTGCGGTGTTGCAGGCCCATCGGTTTCGATCTGACTTTATGTACCCTACTCGGTATCGGGGTTAAGAAATTGTTTGATGAGGGGTTAAGTGGATGTATAGTAACCGCGAATTCACGTGGAGAAGTAACCCCCCTTTTCTTGACCGATCTTCAAAATGAAGAAGGTAAAATTGAACCTAGATTAGTAGATATCAATTCGGAATTTGCTAGACTCTGCTTTCAAAATTTGAATTACTTGACCGAATCGGACTATGACCGTGCAAAAGCATATCTAGACCATCCTGAGAAATATGATTTTAATAAGATTTTAAATAGAGCGTAGCTGATCATGGCACAATATTCAAGAATTGAAGTAGTAAATACAATGAAAGATACAGGAATGGTACCTCTCTTTTACCACCCTGATATAGCTTTGGGAAAGAAGGTGCTTAAAGCCTGTTTTGATGGCGGTGCACGATTAATGGAATTTACGGCAAGAGGCGATTTTGCTTATGAGGTATTTTTAGAACTGAACAAATACGCAGTAAAAGAACTTCCGGGTATGATTATGGGTGTAGGTTCGATAACCGATGCAGGTGCAGCTTCAATGTTCATGCAGATGGGCGCAAACTTCATTGTAACCCCATCTTTAAGGGAAGATATCGCCAAGGTCTGCAATCGTAGAAAAGTATTATGGTCACCTGGCTGCGGTTCTCTCACTGAAATTAATGCTGCTGAAGAGCTCGGTTGTGAAGTGGTGAAACTTTTTCCTGGTTCTACCTACGGTCCCGGATTTGTAAAAGCAATAAAAGGGCCACAACCGTGGACAAGTATCATGCCGACCGGTGGGGTGAGCACAGATGAAGAAAATTTAAAAGGTTGGTTCGATGCAGGCGTTACCTGTGTTGGAATGGGGTCTAAACTCATCTCCAAAGAAATTCTGAAAGCACAAGACTTTAATGGTTTAAAAGTGCTTGTTGAAAGTACTTTGAATACCATTCAAAAAATAAAGTAGAACTAGATTAAAACTCTTAAGAAATGAGAATTCAAGATAAATTAATGGCTCTAGCAATTTTTCTGCTATTGTTTTCATGTGGTGAAAAATCGGCATCTACAGGGGTTTTAGTCAAAAATAGCGATGAGCTAACGCAGGCATTAAGTGAAGTTGAGCCTGGTAGCGAAATCGTTATAGCTAATGGAGTTTATAAAGATGTTCAAATGAAGCTATACGGTTTGGGTACAGAGAACAAGCCTATAACCTTACGGGCCGAAACACCGGGAAAAGTCTTTTTTGAAGGGCAGTCAAATCTTCACTTAGGGGGTGAATATATAGTTGTCAACGGACTTTATTTTCGAAATGGATATTCACCGGAAAAAGGTATTATCCGATTTAAGATTGGCAAAGACAGTATAGCGAATAACTCTAGGGTGACCAGTTGTGTTATTGATGGCTTTACTCGACCAAATAGATGGGAAAATGATAGGTGGGTCGAGTTTTACGGAAAACACAATCAGCTCGACCATAGTTATATTGCAGGTAAATCAAATGATGGGGTTACATTAATGGTCTATCACACCGGTAATGAAAACACGAACAATCATCATCAAATTGTAAATAATTATTTTGGCCCAAGACCAAGAAAGGGCGGTCCAAGAGCGGAGACTTTAAGAACAGGCGGTAGTGAAACCTCAATGACGCCAGGTTACGTGAACGTTTCCAATAATTTTTTTGAGGCCTGTAATGGGGAGGTAGAGATTATTTCAGATAAGACGAATTTTAACTCGTTTACCAACAACATATTTTATAAATGTGAAGGCTCACTGGTACTAAGACATGCCGATTATGCCACTGTAGATGGTAATATTTTCATCGGTGGCGATGATTCTAACTTCTATGGCGGCATTAGGTTGGTCAATACCGGGCATTGGATCACCAATAACTATTTCTATAAAATCAGGGGCGAGGAGTTCAGAAGTTCACTGGCTGTTATGAACGGTATCCCGAAATCATCATTAAATCGTTATAAGCAAGTTACAGATGCGGTAGTTGCGTATAATACTTGGGTCGACTGTTTATCACCTTGGCAAATTGGGGTTGGGCAAAACAAAGCGAGTGCCGATGTGCTTCCCGCAAGTGAAATTCGTTCGGCCCCTCCAATTCGCACCACCATTGCCAATAACTTTATTTACAATACCAAAGCAGATAAGTCGCCAGTAGTAAATCATGATGATATTAATGGTGTTCTTTTCGAAAATAATATTCTTGATAATTATGGCAGTGCATTTAATCAATTTGAATCTTTACAGAATGAAGAGGTCAAAGTTAAGCAGGTAAACGAATGGTTGTTCGTTCCTGAAGAGGGGCAAGACGATATACTCGCCGAAGTATTCGATGGTTATGATTTTAAAAGAATAGAAAAAGATCTTTTTGGTTCATCAAGAGGTGATAAAAATAGAGTGGGGGCGATAGCTGATTTGTCTAGGGCCAATAACTATGAAATTGATAGAACTAAGTATGGCCCAGAATGGTTTTCTCCCGATAAAGAGGCTTCCGAACCGAATATATTGAGTGCTACATCGGCGGAGGGTGAACTGCAAAATACTATTACTCAGGCTAAAGATGGAGATGTTGTTGAACTTTCTGATGAGGTTTATACTTTGAAAACTTCCCTTAAAATTGACAAAAACATCACCATTCGCAGTAAGTCAAATGATAAGGTGCAAATAGTATATGAGGGAAAAGAAAATACGCCTGCCTTCCAAATGAATCCAACAGGAGTGTTGCATATGAATAATGTTACACTTACGGGTCAAGAGAATCAATTGGCTTTTGCCCCACTGGAGAAAAATATGTCATCCGCATATAACTTAGACATCGAAAATTGTGTCATTGAAGATTTTGAATATGTATTGAAAGCTACTACGGGTTCCTTCGCCGATTCCCTTGATTTCAAAAACTCTTTAATTCAAAATTGTAAAAACGGATTTGTTCTCGCAGCTGAGGAAAAAGGCAACTATAACGCTGAGATGGTAACTTTCGATTCTTGCGAGTTTAAAAATGTAGACCAAAATGTAATTCATTTTTACCGTGGCGGATATGACGAGTCTACTATCGGCGGTTACTTAACAGTGAAAAACTCAACATTCACGGCTAGTGGAAGTAGCGATAAAAGTTCTACATTGATTAAAACACCAGGTATTATAAATGTGAATTTAGAGGATAATACTTTTCAAAACAACCAAGTGAAATTAGTGGCGTTGTTATGGGGTGCCAAAAACAATACCCATTCCGGTAATGAAATTTCGAACTCGGGAAAAATTGAAGTGCAACAGAATATTGAGTTGAAATTGTTGTATTAACGATATCAAAAAGTTTAAACCATGAACAGTTTTCAAATTTTTAAAAATTACTTCATTAGTCTATGTTTTGTATTTGGTATTCTTTTTTCATCCTGCAACAGTTCACCTGAAATAGTCGTTCAAGATATGAATATGGTGATGCCAGATGGAGAGTCCGTTTTTACAGAAGAGTTGTTGAAGGGTGAAATAGCCGAAACGAAAATCGAGCATATTGCCTATCAGGGGCCGACGACAAAAACAATCAGTCTAACAGATGAAAATGTAACGATGTTTTTGTTTATGACCGGCAACGCAACTATAAAAACAGATACAATAATTCAAGATGTTGCACCTGAATCTATTGCCATACCTATGAACGGAAGTAATAGTATTAAAATACAAGTGCCAGAGAACGAACAACTACATTTTTTACAGTTTACCAAGAAGTTGTCGAAACAAGACCTAGAAGATTTGAAGAATTTTCCGGAGAAGAACAAATATGACCTTTTCTACACAAGATTCGTAGATTGCGAACCATATACCGAAAAAATAAAGAGCCCTAACACTACTAGTAGAACGGTGCTTCCGGCTGATATTGTTCCTAGGGTTTCATTGGGTACGGTCGAGGCCATGGGGCCGGATAAAGTTGGTGCTCATGAGCACCCGATGCTAGACCAACTTTTTTTAGGTCTGTCAGATAATGATATTATCGTGCATGCAGATGATGTCTCAACAGAATTAAAGCAATACTCATTGTTACATATTCCTATTGGCTCCAGCCATGGTGTTACGGTGCATGATAATAAGAGAATGAATTATATGTGGATGGATTTTTTCTTGACAAAAGAAGGTCAAGAATGGCTTAAGACACATAAGCCTACCAGTACCGATGATAAAAAATAGTGCTTATTCAATGTTGAGAATTTGCCCTCACTTTTGTAAAGGAATTAAAACTGAAAGCTAGGATGCCTAAAAAGCTAATCACGTTTGGGGAGGTAATGATGCGATTATCCCCACCGGGCTATTCTAAATTTGCCCAAGCAACCTCTTTAGAACTCGTCTACGGTGGCGGTGAAGCGAATGTGGCCATTTCGTGTGCTTATTTGGGCATGAAAGCGGCACATGTGACGCGTTTTCCGAACAATGCTTTGGGTAAGGCGGCTACCCAGTTTTTACGTAAGCACTGGTTAAGTACCGAACATGTGATTTATGGTGGCAACATGTTGGGGAAGTATTTTTTGGAAAAAGGAGCGGCGCATCGATCAAGTGAGGTAATCTATGAAAGGGAGGGCTCCGCTTTTTCACTTATTGAACCTTCGATGATAGATTGGCAGCAAGCTCTTAAAGGGGCAGACTGGTTTCATTGGACAGGAATTACACCTGCTATTTCTGAGGGAGCGGCAAAATGCTGCTTAGAGGCTATCAAAACTGCCAACAAAATGGGCATTAAGGTCTCCGGTGATATTAATTCTCGTGATAATATGTGGAAATATGGTAAGACTATGCAAGAGGTGATGCCGGAATTGGTTCAAAACTGTGATGTGGTAATTACGAGTAGCCGAGGAATACACGAAATGTTCGGGGTAGCGGCCCCGGAGGATAAGTTTAGGGAGGCTTCCAAAAAACTAATGGACAAATTTCCGAAGATTAAGAAAGTAGTGGGTAAAACCAGAAAATCAATCAGTGCTTCGCATCAGCAAATACAGGGTAAAATGTGGAATGGAGAGGAGTATATTAAAACGGAAACCCTGAACATTACCCCCGTCATTGATCGTGTCGGTACCGGTGACGCTTTCGCT
Source organism: Flavobacteriaceae bacterium MAR_2009_75 (assembly GCA_002813285.1). Lineage (NCBI taxonomy): Bacteria > Pseudomonadati > Bacteroidota > Flavobacteriia > Flavobacteriales > Flavobacteriaceae > Flavobacteriaceae bacterium MAR_2009_75. The sequence goes on along the minus strand of PHTZ01000001.1, from coordinate 1,604,718 downwards.
TCTGGTCTCATTTACGGTTTGCTACATTACGATAACGACCTTCAAGCCCTGAATTTTGCTTCCTCAGCCTGTGCCTTAAAACATACCGTTCCCGGTGATGTTAATATGGTGTCTTTAGAAAATGTGACCAGTTTAATGGAAGGCGATACCTCGGGAGCCATTAAAAGGTGATTGCTAAAGCGCTTAAAAATTCAATTAGCTAAATTGAAAATGGTTCTTTGATAAAACTCCTGTGAAACAGTAGAAGCAGAAATTATACCATGGATTCCAGATAGGGTACTGGCTTTTCTTATGTAATTTTTATTTATTAGGTCTAGTTTTGAAAATGAATCTACAATAATACTACATTCTTTTCTCTGAAATTCATGAGCTTATCGTCACTGGCATTTAGTTCGGTAGCCATAATCGATATCTCTTGTAAATCACAGGTCTTATAGCGGTTTTGTGAATTCAGTTTTTCTGAAATGGTTAGTAATACAGCTTTTTTAGAAGATTGAATTACGGCTTTTTTTACTTGAACGCTTTCCCAGTCAAATTCTGTCAGTCCGTACTCGGCATCAACATAGCCTGTGCCAATAAAACTATAGTCGACTTTGATTTTAGAAAGGTTGTGAATGGCATTGGCGCCAGAGGAAATCAGTGATTCTTTAGACAAAGTGCCACCAACGATAATCACTTCTACCTTTGGTTTTTTAGCCAGTTCTAAGGCTATGGGTAAACTCATGGTGAAACAAGTAAGACTAATGTTCGACGGTATATTTTTTGCGAGTTCCAAACAGGTAGTTCCCCCATGAATAATGATGACGTTACCACTTTTTAAAAGTTGAATAGCCTTTTTTGCTATAGTAATCTTTTTATTTAGGGCATAAACATTGTCTTGTTGAATTCCGTCATTAGCATAACTTAAAGAAATAGCGCCACCATGTACCTTCTTTATTTTTTTTTCAGTATCGAGTTGAATAACATCCCTTCTTATGGTGTCTACCGATACATTTAATACCTCTGCAATATCTGTGAGCAAAACCCTATTATGAAGGGCAACTTCATTAATGATTACCCGTTGTCTTTCTTGTTTCAGCATGTAATTTGATGCTAATGTGATTGGTTATGATTATGCGAAATATATAACTTATAGTAGAGGTATATCTTCAAATCAATAGTGAAAGTATATAAATTTCGAGTTTTTGCAAAAAAATATTGCAAAATGTTGCAAAGTGATATTTTTTATTACTTTTACCATGAAGATGATTCTATTTCCCTTCTATTTTCTACTGGGGAACAAATTGGTTTTGCTAACTAACTCGAGAATTCTATGAAAAAAACAAACCCTTTTAAAAGTAAAGTGCCGTTTTGGTCTTTTCTTTTAGTAATGATGGTCGGTAGTTCTTTGGCCTTTGGTCAAACTGACTACACTTTTACCGGTGTTGTCTCCGATGGCAATGACAATACTCCAATTCCCGGTGTTTCTGTATTCCTTGAAAACACTTCCTTTGGAGCGGTTACCGATTTTGATGGTAACTATGTATTTAAAGCTACTCTCGAAGATGGAGAGTTTACTTTGTTGGCCAGCTATCTAGGCTATTCAACAAAACGGACAAAAATAAACCTAGGTACAGCCCAAAATATCGTAACCGATATCGTATTGACGGAAGATTTACTTAGTCTTGATGAAGTTGTGGTAACCGGAAGTACTGTTGGCGTTAATAAGAGAACACTTGGTAATGCCATCTCCTCGGTAAAGTCTGAAGATCTGGTAAATAATGGGGCAACTGCGGTAGATCAAGCGATTTCTGGTAAGATTACAGGAGCACTCGTGCAACAGAATTCCGGTGACCCGGCCGGTGGTATCAGTATTAGATTGCGGGGGCCTAGTACAGTTCTAGGTAGTTCTGACCCTCTATACATCGTTGACGGTATAATTGTAAGTAACTCCAGTGCAGAGTTGATAGATACCGGGGGTAACACTCAAAACCGCCTCGCTGATTTAAATCCAAACGATGTCGAACGTATCGAAATTATTAAAGGTGCAGCAGCAGCAGCGATATATGGTTCTCGTGCAAGTAATGGGGTAGTTCAAATTTTTACTAAAAAAGGAAAATCGGGAGAACCGAGGTTTAGCTTTTCTACGAATGCTAAAGTTAATGAGCTTAGAAAAACAATAGATTATAACACGGCGCCTTTAGCTTGGGAAGATCCATTCGACAGAACGAATTTGGCTACTGTTCCTACAACACGTTATGATTTGCAGGATGATTTCTTTGAATCTGCCTTTGGTATTGAAAATTACCTTTCCGTCAGTGGTGGTAACGATAAAACCTCTTACTTTTTATCCGCTTCTCATTTAGATAATGAAGGTATTATAAAGAACACAAGTTTTCAAAGAGTCGGGTTTAAGGCTAATCTAACCCAAAAGGCATTTGATTGGCTTAGTGTCAACGCAGGGTTAAATTATGTGCGAAGCAATAGCAAAGAAATACCGAATGGTGGTATAAATTCTGCATATGGGGCCATAACCGGGTTTGTTTTTAGTGACAACTCTATCGACCCTTCCCCTAATGAGTCAGGCGTATACCCTATAACGTCGTTATTGGTTCCTAGAACCAATCCGGCCGAAGCCGTAAACCGTTTTGATTTTGGTCAGAAGGTAAATCGTATCATTACAAGTGTAGGTCTAGATGCACAGATTACAGAAAATTTCACCGCTAATTATACTTTAGGTCTTGACTTTTTCAACCAATCTGCAACCGCTTTTATCCCAATTAATAACACCTCCCCTAATGGTGATGGGTTTGCGCGACGTTCAGATTTAAATAATTTTCAGTACAACAGCGATTTGAACTTAACCTACAAAGCTGATTTGAGCGAAGACATCTCTTCTACCACAACTCTAGGCGGATCATGGCAGTATGAAGAATTTGATAGGGTCGGTATTAATGCCAACGGATTACCCCCAATCGTAGAAACGGCCACAAGCGGTAGTATTGTCGAGCAAGGTGAAAGCAGGTCTCAAATTTCGTATTGGGGTGCTTTTGTTCAACAAACCTTTAGCTATAAAGATAAGCTATACGTAAACGGTGCTCTACGAAGTGACGGGGCTTCAACTTTTGGTAAGGATGAGAGAAGCCAATTGTACGCAAAAGCCAGTCTTTCTTATATCATTTCAGAAGAAGATTTTTGGCAAAATACTTTTGGTGATACATTCAGTACACTTAAGTTGAGGGGTTCATGGGGGCAAGCAGGAAATCTCACTGCACTTTCCGCATTCCAGCGCTTTACCTTACTTAACCCTATTTCAATTAATGGATCTCCTGGTTTGGTACCTTCGACCCAACAGGGTGATCTCGATATTGCCCCAGAACGGCAAGAAGAATATGAATTCGGTATTGACGCCGGGTTTTTCAACAATCGCCTGGGTCTAGAGTTTACGTATTATAAACAAGAAGTTACTGATCTTTTATTACCTAGGGAGCTTTCTCCATCAACAGGTTTTTCTTCACGTATAGAAAATGTGGGCAATCTAGAAAATGAGGGATTAGAACTTTTATTAAAAGGCTCTCCAGTTAAAAGTCAAGATTTCTCATGGGACGTAACCGCGACCTACTCTAAAAATAACAATGTGGTTACGAGCGTAGCTGGCGGTGGCCAATTTGCTTTAGCAGGTAGTTTTTCTACAAACTATGTAATCGAAGGAGAGCCTCTAGGTGTTTTCTACAGACAGTTCTACGCTAGAGATGCTGATGGCAGCATTTCTTTAGATGCAGATGGTTACCCATTTGCGGGTACCACTGAAGACGGTTCATCATCAAAAGTTATTGGGGATCCGAATCCCGAATGGTTCGGCTCATTAATAAATGAGTTCTCATACAAAAACTTATCACTTCGTGTTCAATTTGATGCCGTTCAAGGTTTTGATATTTTCAATTGGAACCGGAGATTATTAGACAATGTAATCTTCGGTGGAGGCTCGAATGTTGGTGAAGAATTGTTAGGCAATTTACCAAAAGGATATGGAGGTGCCCAAGCCGGTATTTTCGAAGAGTTTGTTGAAGATGGTTCTTTTGTCAAACTTAGAGAACTTAGTTTGAGCTATAATTTGCCAGAACCTTTCGAATCGGTAGACAATATTAAAGTAAGCCTTATAGGAAGAAATCTGTTTTCGTGGGATGATTATAGCGGATATGACCCAGAAATAAATACAGCAGGGCAGAGCAATGGAGTTCGAGGTTTTGACTTTGCCGGAGTACCCATACCCAGAACTTATCAATTGGGTCTAAGCGTAAACTTCTAAAAAAATAAGCAAGATGAAATTTATAGATACTAAAATAATTTGTCTGGTAAGCTTGATTGTATTTACATTAAGCTCATGTGAAACAGATTTTGATAATCCGAATTCAGCAACTTCAGAACAAACATTTTCATCACGAGAAGGTATAGTTGCTACTGCGGTAGGTATGCAGCAATTATATTCTACGACAGGTTTGAGATACATAATTGAGACACCTGCCATTACCACGCGAGAAGGTGGTATTACTACTACATTCCAAAATATGATAGAGCTTGAAGATGGTGGTTCGGTTCTGCCCGATTTCAATTCTAATGTACAAGGCTTGTGGGCTACTATGCTGCGAATAATCAAGGTCGCCGAAGATATAGAAACCAACGTGGCGAATATAGATTTAGAACCGGGTACTGCAAGTGGCCTTTTGGCTCATGCGAAATTATTCAAAGCTATGGCCATAGGAAGCCTTTCGCAACATTACGAACAAGTAATTGTGCAGACTAGTAATGAAAACGACGCCGAATTTGTTTCAAGGCTTGAAGGTTATGCTACGGCTATAGCTTTATTGAATGAAGCTCAAACTGTGCTGGCGGCAACACCTGCTTCTTCTGAGTTTATAGAAGGGGTGACCTTGGGCAATATTGATCTAGATAATACTATTAAGGCTTTTTCTGCTAGGTACAATCTTTTTGCGGGAAATTATGATGCCGCACTGACCAGCGCGCAAAGTGTAGACTTATCATCCGTATCTAATTTTGTCTATGATTCGCAAAACCTAAACCCGTTATGGAGTAGGGTATTTTTGAATGATTCTCCCAATTTCAAGCCAAGAGATAATTTCGGATTGCCTTCGGAGTTCGTTTTTGAAGAAGCCGATGGTCGTTTGGCTTTTTATCTCGTTTCACTTGATGAAACGAACCAAAACGGACTTCCAATAGAAGATTTGGCTGGTTTTTTTAATACTAATACCGGATCAATTCCGCTTTATATACCAGATGAAATGAACTTGATTATTGCAGAGGCAAATTTACGTAAGGCCACTGTCGATATAAATGCCGCTGAAACGGCCTTAAACGAGGTTCTGACCGATACCGATGATCCAGTGAATATTAATGCTAATGCAGCACCTTACGCAGGGGTGTCTACCTCTGAAGCGTTATTAGATGCGGTATACCAAAACAGAAGAGCCGAACTTTTTCTTACGGGCTTGAGTCTTGAAGATAGTAGAAGATTCGATAGGCCAGAACCTAGCGAAACGGCCATGAATTATGATGAAGAACGCAATAGAAATTTTTACCCTTATCCTGAAACAGAAAGGAATAGCAATCCGAATACCCCAAATAACCCGAGTTTATAATTATCAATTGAATTCACTTTAAGTTCAAAAGGCCTGCATTGATTGTCTCGTGTAAGGCCTTTTGTTTTTCTAAAAGTATTTTATAAAATATGTCAGATAAGATAAAAACGTCTTGGCAAAGTAATGCCAAAGAATGGATCAAGGTAATTGACAATAATCAAATCGGTTCTCGCCAATTTACTAGTAAGGCTATCGTAGATTTTCTTGGTGAACTTTCTTTTCAAAAGTTGATAGATGTCGGATGTGGAGAAGGATGGCTGACCAGGCAAATTACACATTTCGACAGAGAGGCAGTTGGTGTTGATGGAATCGAGATATTATTGCAAAATGCTAGGTCAAAAGGAAACGAATCTTTTTATAAAATAACTTACGAAGAGATTAGTGAGGGTGAAATCATACCAGATGGTCCATACGACATTGCTGTGTTTAACTTTTGTCTGTATCAAGAAAGAGGTCTCTCTGAATTATTTAGAGGTATATCAAAATCGCTTTCTATGAACGGTAGTATTGTTGTTCAAACTATACACCCTTATTATCTATTTCAAGAAGGTTTGGAATACAAAAGCCAGTTGATATCCGATTCTTGGAAAGGTTTGCCCGGCAATTTTATCGATGGGCATACATGGTACGCTAGAACTTTTGAAGATTGGTTCACGGTCATTCAAGAAAGTGGTATGAAAATCAAAACACTCAAAGAAATACTGAATGACCAGCAATTACCGGTTTCATTGATTCTACATATCGCTATATAGATTTACATAGTTTGAGCAAACTACTTTTAACGAACCTTCGTATCAATAATGAGGTCATCAATCGTTTTGGCAATCACCTTAGGGCTAATATTCTTTTTTATTGATACGTAAGCATGCTTTTTGTCGGTTTTCTTCTTGCCTGAATGCCATTGGTTACTGCCGTCTTTGTTTATTGAAACATAGCCAGTTGAATTTATATCGAAAAAAGATGATGACATTTTTTTATCTAATAACATAACGGCAACTTGGTCCCAAGCAGGTCTTCCAGAGAAATTATTGAAAAGCTCATAACTTCTGTAAATAGGATTGTGTTTATCTAAATTCTCTTTGAGATAATCACCTCCGGTAAGTATTTGGTTACCGACTTCCCAACCGCAGAAAACAACTTCCTTCTTCCAGTTAGCGATACAATAGATTGTAGATTCGGGATCAGGTCGATAAAAATTGGCTTCTTTTCCTTGGGGATAAGTACCTCCCATACATAACCATTTTTTGACTTTTTGATTGACTAATTGTTCTCCGTCAAGCGGAGATATGTCATCACCTTTCGATTGCAAGAGGTTTTGTAGACTGGTTAAATGACCTATGGTAACTATAATTACAGAACTGTCATTGCTTTCCGATAAGAGTTTCCGATATAGTTTTGACGATTCTTGTATTTCTTCGGATGACCTTATGCGATGTGAAAATTCAGTACTTACTTGCTTCGTATATTTTGAGAAATTGCTGGAATCTTTTTGTTCTTTAAGGTAACCGATAGGGGTATTTGGCGAACCGTAGTATGTATTGATGGCAGAAACGGCTTTATAGGAGTATGAATCGTCACTGGTAACAACAACCCCTATTAAATCAATTTTTCCAGCGGCCTGATAAGAGTGCAACATGCCCAAAGCCTGAACATCATCAACGTCAGAGTCAAAATCAGTATCAAGAATGACCTTTGTTTGTGCTGAGCAAAGGTTAAATACGCCGAACACCAAACACCATAAGCGTAATTTTCTATTCCGTATTAATTCTTTAAGAATATGATGGGCCATATTACCTATTATAGTCAAAAGAAATATAATCGGCATGACCGATGTTGTTCAGTTTCTTATCAGGGTTTTTGTATAGCAAATAAATGGTCGCATTTGCCGTCGTAGGTTTTACCGCAATCTCAAAATAGGCTGTTTTTTCCGGTCCAAAATATTCAATATGTTGTTTCCCAATAATTGGTCCATCCAATGCGTCTTGCCGAATTTCTAAGGTTCCTTGAAAATCGTAGTCGGAATTAAAGAACGTAGCATATTTTAGATGCTTAAGATTTTCGAGGTCTATATTGTCGAATCGCAAATATGAATCATGGACCATGCCGCCAACGACCCTTGAATAATTTGTACGCCAGCTGTTAATGCCTTCACTTATTTCATTGGCATCTTCTGCTTGTATTTTTTGACTGTTAAATACAAATTGTTCGTTGGCCGTCAATTCTGACTCCGGTTGCTGGGGGTTACCGCTATCTCGATAAGAAGCCATTAAAATATAAGTGCCTTCGCTTTGAGCCGATAAGTGCTTGTCAAAGGTGAGCGTGCCTTCTAACGGCAGATAGTTCTGATCTTTCTCTTTAGATGGTTTTAACGAAAGAATATAATCAACCATTTGGGTAACTTCTTCTACGCTAAGTTGTGGGTGTGCCGACATTGCACCTTCGCCCCAAACACCGCCACCGCCCTTGATAATCTTAGAAACCAAGTAGCCAGTATCTTCCGAGCCATATTTTTTGGCGATTTCGGTATAGCTAGGGCCATTTACTTTTTCGTTTATGGCGTGGCAAGCTTTACAATCTGTGCCATCTATAGCTTTCTTGCCTTCAGGTACAATATTCCGTTGATGCCCCATGGTAGCCTTTACTATATCTTTACCTTCTGGTATATAGTCGAAAGTTACCTTTACGTCAGCAGCGCTTATTGAATTATCCAATGTAGCACCGTCTTGTTTGTCGCTTACTGAAATTTTATAATTTATTTTCTTTCCATCCCAATAAATAGAGTCATTGTTTTCTATTTGTAAGCTTAGCTCTGGCGGATCGTTGCCGACCATGATCTTGGTGTTAGCAGATGCGGTATAGCCCTCACTATCCGTTACATTCATTCTTACATTGTAGATGCCTTCTTTTTCGAAGGTAAACTCAGGATTCATTTCGACAGATTGAACTTCGTTACTATCAAAATACCATTCATAGGTTAAATCATCGTTGTCATGATCTAATGATCGTTCTCCCGAAAATTGAACCGTAAGTGGCGCGGCACCGACAGCTTTATCGTTAGCTAGTCTGGCAATCGGTTTTCTATTTCCGGGTAAATAGGAAATACTACTTAGGCGCGCATCTAAATTTTGAGAGTTCCACTTTTGGCCGTATTCTAAAACGTACATCTTTCCATCAGAACCGAAAATCATATCCATCGGGTGTGAAAACTCGGTATTTGGCATAAATGCATCTGCCTTCACGTAATCTTGGTTCTCATCTAAAGTGACGACGTAAATCCAATCTCGCATCCATTCATACAAAAACAATTTGTTTTCAAAATATTCGGGAAACCCATTTTCAGCATTTGGATAGTCGGAAGCGTGATATACCGGGCCGGCCATGGGGTTGATGCCTCCGGCACCCATCCAAGGAAATTCTTCTGAGCGGTAATACGGCATCGGAATCATCGAAGGTTGCGCTGGTGGTAGCTTCTGTAATCCCGTGTTATTCGGTGAGTCATTGATTAAATTATTCGGGTCGAATTTGTCACCTGAAGTTTTAGTTGTGAAATCATAATCGTTATAGGGTTCATTATAACCTCTCGTGTAAGGCCAACCCCAAAAACCTGCTTTTCGTGCTTGGTCGTATTCACCCATACCGCTGGGCCCCCGATCGGGGTCTGCTTTACCGGCATCCGGGCCTATATCTCCCCAATATAAATATCCGGTTTTACTATCTATAGAATGCCTAAACGGATTTCGGTTACCCATCACATAAATTTCTGGACGGGTCTTTTCTGTGCCTTCGGGAAAAAGGTTTCCCTCGGGAATGGAGTAGGTGCCATCATCTTCCGGTTTTATACGAAGTATTTTTCCACGAAGATCATTGGTGTTGGCAGCAGACTTTTGTGCATCCCAATTTGTTCTGCCCTCACGCTCATCGATTGGTGCGAACCCTGAGGACTCAAATGGATTGGTATTATCGCCAACGGTAATAAATAGATTTCCGTTTGGCCCGAATTCAAGGGCCCCGCCACTGTGGCAGCATTGGCGATTGGTGGGTATTTCTAATAAAATCTTTTCAGAATCTAAATTGAGCTCTTTGTTGCTCAATGTAAAACGGGCCACTCGTTGTGTAGAAACCTCGCTGGGTGCGGTGTAAAAAAGATAGATCCAATTGTTCTTGTCATAGTTCGGGTCGACGGCAATGCCCAAAAGCCCATCTTCGTTCCCATAAAAAAGGTCTAGTTGCGCAAGGGTCTCCGTTTTTTCCGCTTCGAAATCATAGAGTTTAACGGCACCCCTTCGCTCAACGAACAGAATACCTTCCCCAGGTAGCTCATCAAGTTCCATGGGTTCGTTTAGGTTGAAATCCAATACTTTTTTTGCAAAACGGTCTTCCGGCGGCACTCTTTGCGTTTTGGCTTTCTTATAATCAATTTGGCCATCACCAATGGTATATTCTATACCGCCTAGTAGATGTGCTAAAAATTTAGGGTTTTCATAGGTTTCTTCGGTATGGCCCAACTCGGTATAAAAAGAACGGCCACCATCGTATTCGTGATACCATGCAATAGGATGGTTGTCGCCATTGGTGCCACCTTCATAACTATTTTCGTCAACTTTAAGAACAACATTTATATCAGGATTGATTTTAGTGAAATTGTACCACTCATCACTTTTGTTCCAGATAGAGTCGGTAAATGTTTTTGTAGATGGGTGGCGGCCATCGGTTACTTGAAGTTTCGCTTCTTGTATTTTGGGGTGGCCGTCAAAAATTGCCCCTACTAACTTATTGTACCAAGGCCAATCATACTCAGTATCGGTTGCCGCGTGTACACCGACAAAACCTCCGCCTGCTTGAATGTATCTTTCAAAATCGGCTTGTTGTACATCGTTCAGTATATCTCTTGTGGTATTTAGAAAAATAACAGTGGCATAGTTCGTAAGCGAATCTTCCACAATGTAGTTGGCATTTTCCGTAGAGGTTACTTTATATCCATTTTCTGCACCTAATTTTTCTAGGGCAGAAACACCTGCCTCTATAGATTGATGTCTAAAACCAGCGGTTTTGCTGAAAACCAAAATTTCTTGCTGTTGGGGTTGACATGAAACAGCAAGAAAAATAGTGCATAATAAAAATGTTGCTTTGATGATTAAATTACCGAATGATAATTTAAGAGTGGGGAGAAGAGATGACATGTCTTTGGCTTTAGTAAAATTGGTGATGAATTAAAATAGAAAGGTCGATCAATTTGACCGACCTTTCTTAACTCAACTAATCATGAAACTAACATAAACAATTTTTAATGATTACCACACTGATGAAGGTTTAATAATTACCAATAGCTGTAACATCATTAGCATCAGGTAGTGTAAAATAGAGCCAAGAATTTAGATTAAATGGTGAATCTTGGCTCTGGTCTGGTGGTTATTGCTTTTTGGTCAGCGTTAAGGAAACTTCTTTCTGAATTTCACCGCCGACATATACAATTTGTGGGGTGTTTCCAGTATCCCAAACAGTATCTCTGACTACTGTTGTGGCTCCTATATAATAATTTCCAACATCTAGGCCGTCAAAGTTAAAATTGCCTTGGGCATCTGTACTGGTATTCGTAATCAAATCGGTGCTTTCCGTATATAATTTTACAGTTATGCCCGATAACACCTTGCCATCATCTGCACTTGCCGTTCCAGTAATTGCTGCTTGGTCGTCTTTACTACAAGAAACGTTCATGACCAAGGTGAGTATAAAAAATATTATCTTTTTCATTTTTAAGTTTTATAAGATTGATAGTTTATTCTAATACGTTTTTCCACTTTGTATCTCTTCCCGTAAACCAAAGGGGTATTCCTGGGTCATCGTGCTGACTGATTCTTGCCCATGCTTCAGGATCGGTAGCTTGAATACTGGGATTGTATAGAAATCGCTCTTTCCATTGAAAAATTTCGTAAGGTGAACCAGGGTTGTCGTTACCAAGGTATTTAATCAAGCGTCGAGCTGACGTCCACGGTGTTTCAAAGTTGAACATGTTATAGTGCAACTGTAATTGATTGAAAATAGACTTTACTTTTTCTTGATCGGTCAACCCATCAAAACGTTGTGCTTCGAACTCTGCGTAGGCTGCGGCATTGTATTGCATGCTCGGCCTATCTCTTTCAATACGGGATTGATCCATATTACTCGGAAAAGATGGTGTCGTTTGTTTAGAATATCGATTATCGGCATTTATTTGATACCAGTAATTACAAGACAGTTCAATTGCATTGGCATAATGGACACGTGCACTTTCTGTACCTCCAAAACCACGTACTGCTGCTTCGGCTAAAGATAGTTCAGTTTCTACGGCATGTAGGGTAGGGTATCTCAAATCAAAATTATATTGAGGACGCGTATTGAACTCCGCCACTAAATTATCGTCTGTACCGATGGTATAGTTGGTATCTCTGTAATTACCTAGGTAATCTCTAAAAGCATTCAATAAAAAAGCTTCACGTTCCGATAAATCTGCCGCTGCTTCATCATTTAGAATTATCTTCTGCTCGTCGCCATCTTCACTACCAAATGAAATTTCGGTAACGCTTAGGTCGGTCATTATGGGGTGGTTGATATAATATGCCCTTAATGTTTTGTTCAAATAACTGTTAGGATCGGTGCCATTGTCCCAACCAGTTTCTGAACCGATATATCTTCCCAGTATATCTTTAGAGAAAAGATAGGCAACACGAGGATCGACCGTACCGTTCGCAAGCCCTTCTTCAGAATTGTCACCATCAAAATAAAATAAGGTCTCACCGTTGATTACCACACTCTTTTCTGTTGGTACAACGTGCATTACATCTTGCAAATAACGTTTTGGTGCGCGGCTTTCATCACCTCGCTCACGAAATGATCTTGTAATACCTAACTCAACCTGCAAACGGTTGGGTTCAACAATTGCAATATCGGCTAGACCGGCTACATCCGTTGACTCAGTGAACCGAGGTTTGCCACTCAATTCGGCGATAGTTGCAGTAGTAAGTTCTGGTAATCTTTCGCTCACGGTCATGGCCCAACGTAGTCGAAGGGAATTGATGTATTTGCGCCACTGCATTAGGTTACCATCAAAAATAACATCTTGCGAAGTGAAAACGGCCTGCTCACTGGCATCAAGTTCAACGGAGGCTAGATAAGATTCAATTTCACCCAACTCTTTTATAATTATAGGGTATATTTCTTCTTGGCCTAAATATTCGGCTTTTTCCCCATCAAGGGCACCGGCAGAACCAGTTTCGAAATAGGGCACCTCATCGTACCCGTCAATACCGCGCTGATAGGCATAGGCCTTGAGTACATGAAGCAACCTCATGAAAAGAACATCTAAATTCGTGCGGTCTTCTTCAGGTATTCTGTTGAACTCTTTTTGGCCCCATAGAACCTGCTTGATCCATTCACTGTTCAAGCTGTTGAATACTGATTGGTTGAACCCATTGGAGCCCCAATCGTTTTCTACATTTTGCAGGGTATATGGCACACCCTGGGCATTCGTGGTATAATAAAGTTGTACACCTGAGCCCATTACCCTTGAGCCACTTCTTAATTGGTGATAGTGAGAGCCGTAATCACCACGCAACAAGAAACCTCTTGTTAATTGAGAAGTGAAATAACCGGCAATAATACTAACCCCGGCCTCATCTGCCTGACCTTTTGAAAAGCCGTCAGGATCTTGATACAGTTCTTCCAGATTGTCTTCACATCCTGTTGAACCCAACAACAAGAAGACTGCTAGAATCGATACGAATATTGAATTTTTCATTGTGCAATTTTTTTTAAGTTAGATTTTGGCTTTTACCGATAATCCTATTGAACGTTGAGCTGGTAATGCCGTAGTACCCACAGCACCATTCGACCATCCGGTACCATTCGATGATTCAGGAATTGTGTTGGGAGCAGCCTTATAAATATACGCAAGATTGTTGGCGAAAAGAGATATGACGATATCGCTCAACCCAATCTTTCTTCCAAATTCAGGAATTCTATAATCGAGCGAAACGTTTCTCAAGGCTACATAATCGCTTTTAAATAGTCTGTCTTCAGGAAAAAAACCGTTTGAAAAGTAAGATGAATAATAATAATCTTGGGCCGAAGAAACTTGAGTGTTTGGAGTTCCGTCGGCATTTACCCCAGCAAGAATCACACCGTCATTGTAGGTGGCTTCCGTTCCTGGGTTTACGCCGGCAATTTTAGCACCTTCATTATTCAAATAATAGGCAACACCACCGCTGTCCGCATCTCTATAGGTCAATGTTTCGTCAAGAACCCCGGCAGCCATCATGTAGGTTTCGGCTTCGTTGATCACCGTTGCCCCAAATGAATAATCCATGTTTACAACCAAGCTTAGGTTCTTGTAGTTAAACCTACTAAAAACACCGCCAGTTAAATCTGGCAGCAATTTACCGACCTTTCTATTGCTTTGACGTGAATATGCATAACGCTGTCCGTTCGCATCAACGATACGTTGCCCATTATTCGGGTCGTTATCGTCTGAAGGATTGATATAGTTCTGAAAACCTTGTTGCTGCACTATTAGGCCATATTCGCCACCCACTTCAGCAACTGCATTTAGACCGTTGGTACTCCATAATGACAATGATGTAAGTTCATCATCTAAGCGTTCTACCTTGGTCTTGCTGGCGGCGAAGGTCATATCCAAATTCCATTGAAAATCGTTTCCGAAAACTGGCTTTGTCTTCAATGCCAATTCCCATCCTGTATTGGCAACATCACCTGCGTTAATTCTAATATTGTTAACACCAAGCCCTGGAGGTGCGGTAATCTTCATAATTTGATCGTAAGTATTTGCATGGTATACAGAAAAATCGACGCCTAACCTTTGATTTTCAAAGAAGTAACCTTCGAGTCCAACTTCGTATTCCCTTTTTCTTTCCGGTTTAAGATTTGGAACAAAATTGTCATCAATTGGAGGTAGGTCTCCTGGAGGTGATAGAATAAAACCATTACCCGATTGTGAAACATCGAGATTAACATTACTAAAGTAGAGGGGACCTGGGCGACCTACATCAGCCCATGATGTACGCAATTTTAAGAATTTCACTGCGGCCGGAAAATTAATACTATTTGAGGCAATCCATGTAGCACTGGCACCTGGGTAGAAATAGCTGTTATTGCCGGGGGGCAGAATAGAAGACCAATCTTGTCTTGCCTGTGCCTCGACATATATCTGATCTTTCCAATCGACTTGTAAAGAACCTAGTACGCTATAGAGCACATCTTCACCATTATCAAAAGAATATTGTGGTTGAATGCCCGATGGTAGGTTAGAAAAAGAAAAGAAGTTTGGAATTACTAAACCTCCAATTTTTTCTGCACCTTTAGATTCTAAATAATTATTTCTAATCACACCTCCTACAAAACCTGAGACTCCAAAATCGTTGACATCGGTATCGAAGTTTAAGGTTGCCTGCCCGTAGCTCTTTCTTATGATTCGGTTGATATCTGTAAATACCGAACCACTATTCGGGCCAATTAGAGAAGGGTCTTGTAATTTGCCTTTGTAGACGGTACGCTCGGTAGTATTATCTATTCCCCCTAAGACCGAGGCACTGAAAGTATCGTTCAGAGTAAAATCAAGGGTAAGTGATTGAATGTTGTGAATACGGTCGAATATACTTTCATTCTGTGTCCAATCCCAAAGTGTACTAACGATAGACGACCTGCCATTCGAAATAAAATTCTGTCTTCTATCTTCATTTTGAAAGTAGTTATACCCATTATCGGTCACCAAAACATTTCGCAGTAGGTTCACATCGACATCACTTGAATAGGCACCAAGTTCTGAACCTGCACCTTGTGCATCAAATGATCCGGCATACGAAGAGTTCAAGCTTCCTGTTATATAGTAGTTGCCAACATATTTTACCGATATATTGTCATTGAGGTCATAAGAGGCATTAAAACTAAATGTATTTTTGTCATACTCAGACCCGCGAATAATAGGGCTGTATTTAAGATTGGTATAAGAGAATCGAACAGACCCTTTATCACTACCCGCACTGAGGGCAACATTGGCCGTACGCTGATAACCTGTCTTGAACAATTGATCATACACATCTTCTCTTGTGGCCTGCCACGGTCTTGTCGAACCATCCCACCATCTTAGATTGACATTGGGGTCATATTTAGGGCCGAAAGCGGGCCCGGCAATATCAAGTGCTCTTTCACCGGCTTCGTTGATATAATAGCCCTGTGCATCATTGGCAGAATTACTAGGGCTTCGACCCGTACCATATTGGTCTTGTAGGTCGGGTGTAAAAGCACTTTTCTCAACAGAGGTTGTCAATGAAGCTGAAATTCCTAATCCGCGTGACTTCGATCCACTTTTGGTAGTAATCAATAAAACACCGTTGGCACCTTCGCTACCATACAGTACTGATGCCTTAGCACCTTTTAGTATTTGAAAAGATTCGATATCGTCAGGGTTGATGTCATTGATTCCCGTACCATTATCTCTACCTGTTCTGGCATTGCCGGAAATATTGGAGTTTTCATCGTAAATCGGAATACCATCAACAACCATCAAAGGTCTAGTAGTTGAGTTTTCATCGAATGCAACGGCATTTCGAATATTGATTTTTATACCGCCTGAAGGGCCAGTTGCCGTAGAAGCTATGGCTACACCTGATGCTGCTCCGTAAAGTGACTGAAGTGCATTGACTGGTGTTCCACTAGCTAAAATTCGCTCGCTATCGACACTGGCGACCGAATAGCCTAAGGCCTTGGCATCTTTTTTAATACCTAGTGCAGTAACTACTACTTCATCTAATTCACTGGCATCTTCTGCCAATGTGGTGTTAATTACAGATTGTCCGTTTATTGATACGGTCTTTGTAGCATAACCGATATAGGAGAATTCTAGTTGTTGTGTATCTCCCGTTAAGGTTATGGAATAATTACCATCGAAATCTGTAGAAACTCCATTGCTGGTACCTACTTCAAGTACAGTGGCACCGGGAAGCGGAACACCACTTTCATCGGTAACCGTACCCGTAATTGATTGTTGGATTTCGTCAAAATTCGTGTGGTCGAGCACACTGTAAGATGCAAAAACTCCATTTTGAATGATTACCATAAACAGCACAAGAAATGCAGTTCTGCAATAGAGTTTTGGGAGGGTCCGTTGCGGATTCCCATAGTTCTTGCGTTTTTTCATAATTGATGATGTGTTAGTTAGGGTTAATTCTGTTGTTTGTGATGCGGGAAATATCTTGCCTAATTAATTTTAAGTATGCACGAAAACGTTTTCGCAGATATTAGTTGATAAAATAATTTAACAATTTGATAAACCCAAGTGCCAAAAATATAGATGTCATGTGTTAAATTCTACTAAAAATTATACAACTAGTGATACTAATTTTGCTTAATTGGGGTAATTTGAAGAAATTTTAAGATTTTTGTATATCTAAGTGTTAATTCTTTGTTTATAAAATGCTAATATGAAGCTGCATCTATTGGATCGTGCGAGTGCAAAACATAGCTCATTTACTGTGAGTATGAATCGTTTTCCTAATTTTTTAAAAATTTGGCACCATCATCCTGAACTTGAACTTGTTGCTATTCGAAAAAGTAGCGGTACACGTTTTATAGGTGATAGCATAGAGAAGTTCGAGGAAGGTGAGGTTGTACTCATTGGTAAGAATCTACCTCACATGTGGTTGAATGATGATAGGTATTTTGAAAAAGGGTCTGAATTAGTTGCAGAGGCTATTGCTGTTCATTTTAAGCAAAATTTTTTGGGAGAGGGGTTTTTAGAGGCTCCTGAAATGCAAGCGATATCAAGATTGATTGATCGCGCTCAACAAGGGGTGAAATTTATTGACTTGCCACCTATAATTATTGATGAGTTAGAAGGTTTGCTGAGTCTAAAGGGTTTCGAGAGAACCATGAAATTTATATATATACTTCGCAAGTTGGCGAAACATTCTAGGTGTCGCTCGCTTTCTAGTTCGGGCTTTGTGAATTCTTTTAGAAAATCGGAAAATGAAAATTTAGATAAAATTTATGCCTATATCTTTAAACATTTCAATACTCCTATTCACTCGAAAGATGTAGCTGATGTAGCAAATATGAATGCATCGGCTTTTAGTCGTTTCTTTAAAAGAGTACACCGAAAAACATTTACGAGGTACCTAAACGAAATTCGTGTGGGTTACGCCTGTAAATTATTAATGGAACACAGAAATACGGTGTCTTCCGTTTGTTACGAATCAGGATTTAATAATATATCTAATTTTAATAGACAATTTAAAACTATTGTAGGTATGTCACCTAGTGATTATATCAGATTGCATACTTAAAAAGTGATAAAAAATTATTTAGGGCAAAAAAAGTATTATTGATTATCATTTTTGAGGTAGAAATGTTTAACCTCTTAAATTAGTTTTGCTCTAAATATTCTTTTTAATGACTGCAACTATAACTATTTCTGACATAGAGGTGAGAGATGTACGCTTTCCTACCAGTAAGTCTCTTGATGGGTCTGACGCCATGAATCCGGATCCAGACTATTCTGCGGCATACGTGACTTTAAAGACGGATCACCCAAAAAATATAGAAGGTCACGGACTCACTTTTACCATAGGTAGGGGCAATGAGCTTTGTGTGGCGGCAATCAAGTCGTTAGCTCCATTGGTTGTTGGTAAGACACTTGAAAGTTTTACTTCGAACATGGGCGATTTTTATAAAATGATTACCGGTGATAGCCAGTTGAGATGGCTTGGTCCTGAGAAGGGGGTGATTCACTTAGCAACAGCTGCCCTTGTAAATGCCGTTTGGGATTTATATGCAAAAGTGGAAAGTAAACCCCTATGGAAGTTGATTGTTGATATGTCTCCAGAAGAGTTGGTTTCATGTATTGACTTTACGTATATCACTGATGCGGTTACACCAGATGAAGCTCTTGAAATTCTGAAGAAACAAGAGTCGACAAAAAAAGAGCGAATAGCTTTACTGGAAGAAAAGGGATATCGTGCTTACACCACTTCCGCAGGTTGGTTGGGCTATTCTGATGATAAAATGCGAAGACTCTGTCAAGAAGCAAAAGAATTGGGTTTTGACCATATAAAAATTAAAGTAGGTTCAGATTTGAAAGATGATATGCGTCGTGCTAATATCATTCGTGAAGAGATTGGACCTAATTTAAGGTTGATGATGGATGCCAATCAAAAGTGGGATGTTGATGAGGCCATCACAAATATGAAAGAATTAGCCAAATACAACCCTTACTGGATAGAAGAACCCACTAGCCCTGATGATATATTGGGCCATGCTAAAATTGCGAAGGCAATAGCTCCCATTCATGTTGCGACCGGTGAGCATTGTCAGAATAGGGTCATGTTCAAACAGCTTTTGCAGGCCGAGGCCATTGGTATTTGCCAAATTGATAGCTGCAGGGTTGGCGGCGTCAACGAAATTTTGGCCATCTTGCTCATGGCGGCAAAATTTGATATTCCGGTTTGCCCCCATGCAGGTGGGGTAGGTTTATGTGAATATGTTCAGCATCTTTCAATGATTGATTATATTGCGGTCAGTGGATCTATGGAAAACCGGATTATTGAATATGTAGACCATCTACATGAGCATTTTCATGACCCAGTAGTCATAAAAAATGGGGCTTATATGCCACCCAAATTACCAGGTTTCAGTATTTCGATGAAAACTGAATCTATTGAAAACTACCTGTTTCCGACAGGTTCGGTTTGGCAAGAGATTAACGGGTTGGCCATGAATGCACGACCTTAGTGAAATTTAATTCAACTTCAATCTAAAATATTACGATACTATGAAACTGATTCGATACGGAATTTCAGGTAAAGAAAAACCAGGTGTTCAATTAACCGATGGCTCGCGCATTAATATTTCTTCATTCGGAGAAGATTTTGATGAAAACTTCTTCGGTACAGGTGGCGTTGAAAGATTAGCGGAATGGTTAAAAGAAAACCAATCATATTGTAAAAATATTCCTGACGACGTGCGATTGGGCCCACCATTGGTTAGACCTTCAAAAATTGTCTGTGTAGGCTTGAATTATGCTAAACATGCTGCCGAAGGCGGTATGACCATACCTAAAGAACCTGTGTTGTTTTTTAAAGCTACTTCGGCCATCGTCGGCCCCAATGACGATATAATTATTCCTAGGGGTAGTGAGAAAACTGATTGGGAGGTAGAACTGGCTATCGTAATCGGTGAAAAAGCGTCTTATGTGACCAAAGAAAATGCATTGAACCATGTTGCAGGTTATGTGTTGCACAACGATTATAGTGAACGCGCCTATCAATTAGAAAAAGAAGGGCAGTGGTGTAAAGGTAAAGGTTCTGATACGTTCGCACCTATCGGGCCTTTTATAGCCACCAAAGATGAGATCGAAGACCCTAATAACTTGAATCTTTGGCTCGAGCTCAACGGTGAAAAAATTCAGGATAGCTCTACTTCCGATTTTATTTTTAATGTTCAAGAAGTGGTCAGTTATATCAGTGAATTTATGACATTATTGCCGGGTGATATTATTTCTACCGGTACGCCAGCTGGTGTAGGGCTAGGCTTTAACCCTCCTAAATACCTTAAGCCAGGTGATGTGGTAGAATTGGGTATTGAAGGGTTGGGCAGCTCGAAACAAGTGGCGAAAGCCTATTCTGCATCGTAACAAACCAAAACGGATATGAAACCAACCTTAACCAATCTTATTTGCTTATTTTTTCTTCAATTGTTGAGTGCGCAGGCCATCTATGAAGATGAACGTTATGTGCCTGAAACCGACCCTTTGGTACTTGAAAAATTAGATCAATGGCAAGATGTAAAGTTTGGATTGCTCATGCATTGGGGGCCTTATAGCCAATGGGGCGTGGTAGAATCATGGTCTATTTGCCCAGAGGAATATGGTTGGTGCGAACGTAAAAAAGGCTCGAATCCTGAAAATTACTTCGCTTATAAAAAAGAGTATGAAGAATTGCAGACCACTTTTAATCCGGTCAAATTCAATCCTGAGAAATGGGCCAAGGCGGCCAAAAATGCAGGAATGAAATATGTCGTGTTCACGACCAAGCATCACGATGGCTTCTCTATGTTTGATAGTAAGTACACAGATTATAAAATAACGGATTCTAAAACCCCGTTCAGTACCAATCCGAAATCCAATATTACAAAAGAGATTTTTGAAGCTTTCAGAAGTGAAGGGCTTTGGGCCGGGGCATATTTCTCAAAGCCCGATTGGAATGTAGATTCTTATTGGGATCCCTACTATCCGCCAAGAGATCGAAATGTAAATTATAGTCCAGAAGAGAATCCTGAAAAGTGGCAAGAGTTTACTGATTTTACCCATAACCAAATTCTAGAATTGCTCACAGATTATGGCAAGGTTGATATTCTTTGGCTTGATGGAGGTTGGGTGGCAGAAACTCCGAAGTCAGAAATAACCAGTTGGTACGATGGTCAATTGAAAGACAACGAAAGTGGTTATCTCAAAAATCGAATTGTCAACCAAGACATTCAAATGGACCAGTTAGTGGAAAAGGCCCGTAAAGAACAACCGGGACTCATTGTGGTGGATCGAGCCGTTCACGGTAAAAATCAAAATTACTTGACACCGGAAAACCGCATTCCTGAAAAACCGCTTCCCTACCCGTGGGAGTCTTGTATCATTGCGGGTGGTGGGTGGTCATATTCACCCAATGCGAAATACATGTCAGGCAGAGAGGCCGTGCATACCTTGGTAGATATTGTAGCTAAGGGAGGAAATTTACTCTTGAATATTGCCCCTAGCCCTGAAGGGGAATGGGATGCTGGCGCTTACAAATTACTTGAAGAAATTGGTGTATGGATGGATGCTAATGACGAGGCCATTTATGAAACCGAAGCAAAAGCACCATATAAGTATGAGAACATTTGTGTTACTTCTAAACCTTCCGGTGAACTGTTCTTGATTTATTTGGTGGAGGAGGAACAAACTGAGATTCCGTCCGAAATTTATTTTGAAGGCTTGGTGCCAGAAGGTGGTAAAGCTCAATTGCTCGGTTTCAACAAACGACTTAGATGGAAGAAAAGGGATAAGGGGTTTGTAATTGAAATTCCTGATGAATTAAAATCAACCCTATTGAAAACGGAAGCTTTTACCTTTAAATTCAAGTAAACCCATAAATATTAGAGCGTGCTAAAACGTGTCGTTTGTTTTTTGATTTTGCTGTCGTTTTATCTGACGGTAAAAGGTCAAAATAATACTGTTGAACCGATTAAGGTTGCCTGCGTCGGAAACAGTATTACCTATGGGGCTAGACTTCACAACAGATTAAAAAATGCATATCCCGCGCAACTTCAGAATTTATTGGGTAGCGACTATTCGGTTCAAAATTTTGGAGTAAGTGGTACTACATTATTGAAAAAAGGGGATTACCCCTATTGGGAAACCGATGAATATAAAAAAGCTTTAGACTTCGAACCAGATGTGGTTTTTATAAAGTTGGGTACCAACGATAGTAAGTCCCAAAATAGACCCTATTATAATTTTCTAGAAGAAGACTCTAAAGCGTTGATTCAAAGTTTTAAAGTCAAAAATGAGAATGCCCGTGTCATTTTATTATTACCGGTACCTGCTTTCACAAAAGACTCTACAAGCATTTATAACCCCGTTATCAAAGAATCGATTATTCCGGCCCTAAGAAAGGTTGCTTATGAAACGGAATCTGAAATCATAGATTTATATCATTTGTTCATTGATCGTGAAGATTTGCTTCCTGATAAAATTCACCCTTCTGATTTGGGAGCTGCCGTAGTAGCCAAAAGATTACATGAACATTTGGTTCGAAAAACGGTGCCGACCGAAATCGAAGTCAATTTATCTCAAGAGATGAAGGTGGTATCGGTCAACAATTTTCACGGTTTTCAACTCAAGGAATATAGCCTGAACGGGAACAACATAAAAATAGCCCTTCCTAAAAAGGCCATATCAAGTAAACCTTGGGTGTTGCGCGCCAGATTTTGGGGGCATGAACCACAAACTGATATTGCTTTGTTGGAACGTGGTTTTCACATAGCTTACTGTGACGTTACGGATCTATACGGAAATTCTGAAGCGGTCAGCAGGTGGAACAATTTTTATGATATAATAACCAGTGCAGGTTTTGCTAAAAAAGTGGTATTGGAGGCCATGAGCAGGGGCGGACTCATCGCTTATAATTGGGCAGCTGAAAACCCCGATAAAGTAGCCTGTGTTTATGCCGATGCACCTGTTTTAAGTGGTAAAAGTTGGCCCGGTGGGTTTGGGGCTGGCGAGGGCAGTGCCCAAGATTGGGAAAAGTATAAACTGGCCTATGATTTTCTTGATGATAAAAGCTCTAAAAATGACCATATAAATCCTTTGAATAAAGTTGGGCAAATAGCCAAGGGAGGCTTTCCAATATTACATATTTGTGGTGAGGTTGATAAGGTTGTTCCTGTAGCGGAAAATACCGCTCCTTTTGTCAAAGCTTTAAAAGAGAGCGGAGCCTCAATCGAAACCATTTATAAGTCGGAGGTCGGCCATCATCCGCATAGTCTAATAAATCCATCTCCCATTGTAGACTTTATTCTGAGGGCTACCAATACGAAGATAAATTCAGCTATTGTACCCGCCCCATCGGCAGAATATCGTTCTGCGGCAGGTTGGGTAGAGGGTAAAGATTGGTGGGCGCAAGCGGACGATATTAATAAAATTTGTTCCAATTCTTCAAATGTAGATTTGTTATTGATCGGTAACTCTATAACACAAGGTTTTGGCGGCAGTAGAAGCCTAGTAACCCATAGACCGGGAGAAGAAGCAACGGAGGAATATTTTTCAGAAATTCACTGGATAAATGCCGGAATTTCAGGTGACAGAACTCAAAATATTCTTTGGAGGCTCGGTAATGGTAATTATGAAAACGCCAACCCAAAAAATGTGGTATTGACCATTGGGGTCAATAATTTTCCTTTCGATAGTGCTGATGAAATCATAGAAGGTATTCGAAATACCGTAGAATTGGCAAAATATAAATTTCCGAGTGCTAAAATACACTTGTTTGGTCCCTTGGTTACCGGAACGTTACAAGAATTATCACAGAGAAAAAAATATTGGAAGGTGCACGACGGCTTAAAAAATTTCAAAGGGGAGCCTCAGGTAACTTATCATGAAATCAGCCGTTTTTTTATAGATACCCACGGTGAATTGAAGAAAGATTTGTTTTCAGATGATGGCATCCACCTTAAACCAAAAGGGTATAAAGTTTGGGCCAAATACATTAAACAACACATAGATTAAAGTTTAGGATACATGCGAAAGTTTATATATGGTTTTTTGTCTTTTATAGTTCTATCGGTTCAAGCGCAAACCAGCGAAATGACCTTGAATGAAGAGAAAATGCAATGGTTTAAAGATGCCAAATTAGGTATATTTATCCATTGGGGGTTGTATTCGGTGAACGGGATCGATGAATCTTGGTCTTTCTACAACGGCTATATTTCACATAAAGACTACCTAAAGCAGACCAAGGGTTTTTCAGCAAAAAATTATAATCCCCAAGAATGGGTTCGATTGATTAAAAATGCCGGGGCCAAATATACGGTCATTACCTCTAAGCATCATGAGGGTTTTGCCTTGTGGAATACCAAATTTGGTAATTTCAGCGCTATCGAAAGTGCGTCTGCGAAAAAAGATGTGCTTACCCCATTTGCTGATGCTGTAAAGAAAGAAGGTTTAAAACTTGGTATATATTATTCTCTACCAGATTGGTCTCATGAAGGGTACACGCACTTCACCCGTGATTCACTAAGATATAAGGCTCAAGAAGAACCACAACGATGGCAAAAATTCTTGAAGTTATACCAAGGTCAACTGAAAGAATTATCAGAAAAATATAATCCTGATTTATATTGGTTCGATGGAGATTGGGAACATAGTTCAGAAGAATGGGAAGCTCCAAAAGTAAGGGCTATGTTGCAAGAGAAAAATCCAAATGTCATTCTCAATTCTAGACTTAAGAATGAAGGTGACTATGCGACACCGGAACAAGGCATGCCAATCACTAGACCTGAAAATAAATTTTGGGAGTTGTGTATGACCATGAACAACTCTTGGGGCTATCAAAAGAATGACCATGATTACAAGACTACGGACCAGATAATTGGCATTTTCACCGATGTTATAAGCAACGGCGGAAATCTTTTGTTAGATATAGGCCCCAAGGGTGATGGTTCTATCCCTGAAGAACAGGTTGAAATTCTTGAAGGTCTAGGGCGCTGGACAAATAAACACAAAGAAGCGATTTACGGTACTATATCAGGTATACCGAAAGAGCATTTTTATGGCCCGTCAACTTTGTCAAAAGATAAAAAAGTTCTTTATCTATTTGTAAAGGGAGATTCAAACGGAGAAGTCGTACTGAGAGGTTTAAAAAATAACATCAACCGTATTTATGTAGTCGGTGAAGGCACAAAACTTAACCATCAAGAAGTGGGCAAGGTTTATTGGAGTCATTACCCCGGTATTAAGTATATTAAATTGCCAGAGCATGTACTTGACAAAAACATGACGGTGCTCGCTGTTATGTTAGAGGGTGAGGTTGATCTTTATCGTGAAGATGGTTCCGTTATTGAAAGTAATTAAGTTCTAACCATTTCAATTAAAATGAACAGACACCTGAATCAATTTCTATTCTTAATTCTAGTTTGTAGTACCGCTCCGGTAGTAGCTCAGTCAACTTCAAAAATAGATTGGCTAATCGATTCAAGTAGTTATTCGGCACAGATATCTGAGAGCAATGAAGCCATTAGTTTATCAAATGGTTTAATTCACCGAAAGATTTATTTAGGCGCTAACGCCGCTACAGTGGTTTTTGAAAATCTAGTTACTGGTGAGCAAATGCTTCGCAGTATTAAGCCAGAAGCTGAAATTGCTATAAATGATAGTACTTATGCCGTGGGTGGTCTGGTAGGTCTTAAAGAGCACGGGTACTTTCTTGAAGACTGGCTCCCTAATCTTTCATCAGACTCCTTAGCTTTTCAGTTCAGTGAATATAGGATAAAGCAACTTGAACCGAATATTAACTATAAAGGAAGTAAAAGATACAACACAACCGAACGTATCGCTCCTTCGGGCAAAGAATTGATATTAAGATTCCATCATAAAGCGAAGGAGTTAGAGCGAATTACAGTTTCTGTTCATTATGCGATTTTTGATGAAATGCCCGTACTATCGAAATGGGTGACAGTAGAAAACCAGTCTGATAATGTGGTAACCGTCACCGGATTTAAGAATGAGATTTTGGCATTTCCAGAAGTTGAAAATGCAGTTGAACCACCATCGGAATGGAAAATACCTAATATTCATGTCGAAAGCGATTATGCTTTCGGAGGGTTTACAACCGGAGAGTCAGATGTAACAACCTTTTGGTCTCCGGATCCAGAGTATACTTCACAAGTAAACTGGTTGTTAGAGACACCTTGTCTCTTGGAAAGCAAATTAGAGGTTGGGCCGAATGCTCTTTTAAAGCATGGTGATACCTTTGAAAGTTTTAAGACCTACGAATTGCTTTTAGATGGTACAGAGCGTGAACGAAATACTTTGAGCGTTCGAAAAATGTATAGAAAACTTGCACCTTGGGTAACTGAGAACCCCATATTTATGCACTTGACGTCAACTGATGAAAAGGTTGTGAAAACGGCAATTGATCAATGTGCTGCTACCGATTATGAAATGGTCATTCTTAGTTTTGGAAGCGGTCTGAATATGGAAGATACAACAGCGATAAATATTTCAAAGTTTAAAAAACTGGCCGATTACGCTCATAAAAAAGGCATTCAACTGGGCGGATATTCTCTATTTAGTAGTAGAAAAATTGCAGACTCGGTCGATGTAATAGATAAGGAAACCGGAAAACCCGGAGGTGCCAAATTCTTGAATGCTCCATGTTTGGCATCGCAATGGGGGTATGAGTATCTTCAAAAAATAGCTTACTTTTTAGATGAAACAGGTTTTGATCTGTTGGAACATGATGGGCCTTACCCCGGTGACTATTGTGCTTCTACATCACACAAGTACCATAAAGGTTATGAAGATTCACAATGGGTACAATGGAAAATGTCAGTAGATTTTTATAATACGCTTCGAGAAAAGGATATTTACTTAAATGCGCCCGATTTCTATTTTTTACAAGGGTCTAATAAGTGTGGTATAGGGTACCGAGAAGTCAACTGGTCATTACCTCGAGAACAGCAAATTCTGTTGGGAAGGCAAAATATTTATGACGGCACTTGGGAGAAAGCCCCTAGCATGGCATGGACATTTGTTCCGCTAACCGAATATCATGGTGGCGGAGAAGCTGCTACACTTGAACCCTTAAAAGAGCATTTGAATGCTTATGAGGCGCATATGGTACAAAATTATGGTGCAGGGGTTCAGGCATGTTATCGAGGTCCTCGATTATTCGATAGTAAAGAGACCAAAACCTTGGTTCAAAATCAAATTAAGTGGTACAAACAATATCGACAAATTTTGAATGCAGATTTAATTCACCTAAGAAGAGCCAATGGGCTCACTTGGGATGGTTTTATGCATGTAGACCCAAAATTCAAAGAAAAAGGGATGATCCTTTTGTTCAATCCGACTTCAGAAGACATAGATGAGCTTGTAAATATTCCTTTGTACTATACGGGATTGGAAACTACTGCTAAAATATCTGAAAACGACGAATTGACCGAAACCTATAATCTCAATCGAGACTATACTGTTGATTTACCTATACAAATACCTGCTGGAAGCTATACATGGCTGACCGTTCGCTAAATTATCTACAATGAAAATGACCAAACTACTTGTAACCGCAATTATTTTTTTACTGGCTTCGTGCAAAACGGTAGAGCCTCCGAAACCGGTTGGGCCATTACCCTCTGAACGCCATTTGGCTTGGCATGATATGGAATATTATGCTTTTGTACATTTTAATATGAACACCTTTACCGATATGGAATGGGGTTTGGGCGGAGAATCACCCGAGACGTTCAATCCAACGGAGTTAGATGTGAGACAGTGGGCCAAAGTTGCTAAAGATGCCGGTATGAAAGGTATTATTATTACCGCTAAACACCATGATGGGTTTTGTCTTTGGCCTACCAAAACTACTGAGCATTCGGTCAAGAATTCTCCATGGAAAGATGGTAAGGGTGATTTAATAAAAGATTTATCGGAAGCCTGTGAAGAATTCGGACTCAAATTCGGGGTCTACCTATCGCCTTGGGACCGTAACGATGCCGACTATGGAAAACCCGAATATGTCGCCAGTTATCATAAACAATTACGAGAACTCTTGACCAATTATGGCGAAGTATTCGAAGTTTGGTTCGATGGGGCCAATGGTGGAACAGGTTATTATGGCGGTGCCAATGAAGAGCGTAAAATAGACAATAAAACGTACTATCAATGGGACAAGGTTACCGAAACCGTTCGTGAACTTCAGCCCAATGCGGTTATATTCAGTGATGGCGGACCAGACATTCGATGGGTGGGTACTGAAGAAGGTTTTGCCAACGAAACCAACTGGAGCATTATGAGACGTGATGAAATTTATCCGGGTTGGCCGAGATACAAAGAACTTCGTTCAGGTCATCAAGATGGTACACATTGGCTTCCGGCCGAAGTAAATACCTCCATTCGTCCGGGTTGGTATTATCACCCAAGAGAAGATCATCAAGTGAAAAGTTTACCTCGCCTGGTTCAGACGTTTTATGAATCCATAGGAAGAAATGGTAACTTCTTATTGAACCTGCCTGTTGATGACAGAGGTTTGGTTCACGAAACAGATGTGAAGCAATTGATGGCACTCAGAAAGCAAATTGATAAAGATTTTGCAAACGAACTGGCACAAGGCCTTCAAGTAACGGCCACTGAAGTAAGAGGTGATGATTCGGCATTCGAGGCTTCGAACGTGAACGATGGCGATGATGAGACCTATTGGGCAACCAGCGATGAGGTAGATACGGCTTCGTTGACTTTTGAATTTGACAAACCTACGGAAGTTAACCGTATTCTATTACAAGAGTATATTCCATTAGGTCAAAGGATCATCAAATTTTCGGTGGAAGCTGAGGTGAACGGAGAGTGGCAAACTATCGATGAACAGACCACTGTCGGTAACAAGCGAATACTCCGGTTCGACACAGTCGAAGCTACAAAAATCAAAGTAAACTTTTTAGAGTCTAAAGGACCTCTTGTCATCTGTAATGTAGAATTATACCGTGCGCCCAATTTATTGATTGCACCTGAGGTCAACAGAGAACGAAGTGGTTTGGTAAGTCTTTCCGTGCCGGATGATGAGGTCGATATATATTATACTTTAGATGGGAGCGAGCCTAACAATAACAGTAAGAAATATGAAAAACCATTTATGGTAGAAAAGCCCACAACACTCAAAGCGATTGGTTACGATAGTGAAACGGGAGAACAATCTGAAAGCCAAATGACCTACCTTGATATTGCCAAGAAAGACTGGAAGGTCGTTAGCGTTTCTACTGGAAATATCGACGAAACTGAAAAACTTATTGACGAGAACCCTTCAACTTCTTGGGCTACCGATAAAGGTGTAAAAACACCTCAAGAAATAGTTATAGACCTTGGTGAGAGTTATGAGTTAAAGGGGTTCACTTATTTACCTATTCAAGATAGATACCCCTTTGGTATTATTACCGATTATGAGTTTGCTGTAAGCAGTAACAATAGAAGTTGGAAAACTGTTTCTAAGGGGGAGTTTGGTAACGTGGTCAACAACCGAATATTACAGACCATAAACTTCAAGCCGACTACGGGTCGTTATATTAAATTAAAGGCTATTATGGTCGATGGCGAAGACCATACCGCTTCTTTTGGTGAAGTTGGGGTCATTACGAATAAAAAATAGAATTGATTGGGGCTTAGTTGACAGCTTGGCCCCTTAATCTTTTAAATTGTTTGTAAGCACGGCCGACCTTTTCTTGAGGTGCCCGTTCGAATTCTTTAGCGCTCACCTTGTAAACTTTCTGAATGCTATCCAGTTTTTGGTGCATGGTCTTGATTACCGAGGTATAAGCTTGGTCATCAATCTTATTGTCGAGCTCCATAGAATCGTTATCAAGATCATAAAATTCCCAAGTATCGATATCATCATAAAAGTGTATTAGCTTGTAGCGTTTCGTTCTAATACCATAATGCTTTTTGACCATATGAAAGGCAGGATAATCGTAATAGTGATAATAAATAAGGTCACGAAAATCATCATCTTGAATGCTACCATCTAGAAGACCTTTTAAAGATTGGCCTTGCATTTCAGAAGTCATTTCTTCGGCTCCGGCCAAATCAAGAAAGGTTTGGGCAAAATCTAAATTCTGAACTAAGGCATTTATTTTTCTGCCGGGCTTAATAGTACCGGGCAATTGCATTAAAAGAGGGGTTCTAAAAGATTCCTCGTACATAAAACGTTTATCGAACCAGCCCTTTTCGCCCATATAAAACCCCTGATCAGAGGTATAAACCACCATAGTGTTTTGTTCTAGTCCACTTTCCTCTAGATAATCAAGTATCTCGCCCACACCCTCGTCTACTGCGGCAATGGTTGCCATATAATCTTGTAGATACCTTTGACCCTTCCATTCGGCCAATGCCTTGCCCTGTAGGTCTGACTTGTGGAAAGCGTTATTTTTTGGTAAATAGGCGGCATCCCATTCGTTACGTTGTTCTTTTGACATTCTTTCGAAATCTGTAGTCCACGGGTTATGGGCCAGTTCGGTAGAACCCAACGATCTGGTCATTTTAAGATCGTGGCCTTCGTACATATCGTCATAAATGGTCTGTAATTGTTCTTCTGCGGCTTGTTGGTTTTCAAACTCTGGGAAATAGGTTTCTGGCAACGGAAATTTTATGGAGTCATATCTATTGGTGTGTCTCAAGGCCGGCATCCAATTGCGATGAGGGGCTTTGTGATGAACCATTAGAAAAAAAGGTTGTGAATCGTTTCGTTTATGTCGCAACCAATCTAAAGCACCGTTCGTAATAATATCTGTGGCGTACCCGTTTATTCGGGTAGTATCTCCGTTTTCTATAAAATCAGGATTGTAGTAGTTGCCCTGGTCGACAATAATTTTCCAATGGTCGAAACCTTGAGGATGGCCATGAAGATGCCATTTGCCAACAACCGCTGTTTCATAACCGACCTCTTGTAGCATCTTTGGTAGGGTCGGTTGATTACCATCAAAATGGTCTCCGTTCTGCCTAAATCCGTTAATGTGACTGTGCTTTCCGGTAAGAATGACGGCTCTGCTTGGCCCACAAATAGAATTGGTAACATAACTATGGGTGAAAAGTGCTCCCTTTTTAGCCAGCCTGTCAATATTAGGGGTTGGTGCCAATTGGCTGATGGGGTGGCCATAGGCGCTTA
Source organism: Flavobacteriaceae bacterium MAR_2009_75 (assembly GCA_002813285.1). NCBI lineage: Bacteria > Pseudomonadati > Bacteroidota > Flavobacteriia > Flavobacteriales > Flavobacteriaceae > Flavobacteriaceae bacterium MAR_2009_75. Next base: position 1,573,640 of record PHTZ01000001.1, on the reverse strand, counting down.
TAGCCTGAATGGCATGGTCATCGGCCATGACAAATATGATATTCGGTGTCTCGGTAGGTTTAGTATTTTCCGTTTTCCGGTCGTTACAGCCTCCTAAAGTGAGAAGTGCAATAAACAAGCAGTGTAAAGGTCTGTGTGATTTAAATAAAGAAAACGTGCCCATAGTGATAAGTTGAAATATTATCCGATAGATTTATAAACGGCCTAATTGAGGGTGAATTCTACCTTATGCTCTGCATTGGAATCCGTTCCTACAAATACCTCGAAATCTCCCGGCTCGGCGATAAATTTTAATTCGCTATTGTAGAATTTAAGATGTTCAGGGGTTAGGGTAAGCGATACGGTTTTCGTTTCCCCCTTGTTTAAAAATACTTTTTTGAAACCTTTGAGTTGCCGTTTCGGGGGTGTAATGCTTCGCACTACATCTTTTAGGTATAACTGTACGGTTTCTTCTCCATCGTAATCACCTGTATTGGTGACATCAACGGAAACGGTGATTGATTCTCCGTCACTCACCTCAGTCTTGTTCAACCTCAGGTTAGAGTAGGCGAAATCGGTATAACTTAGTCCATAGCCGAAGACCAGCAAGGGGTCATTGTGAACATCAAGATAATTCGACTTGAATTTCTGATGGTTATTGTCTTTGGAAGCAGGTCGCCCGGTGATTTTTGAACTGTGATAAATAGGTATTTGCCCCACATTTCGCGGCCAGGTAGCGGTAAGTTTTCCAGACGGATTGTAATCCCCGAAAATAACATGTGCAATGGCATTACCAGCTTCTATGCCCGGATGCCATACCTGTAATAAACTAGCCGGAAGTTCGAGTTCTTCCTCTATCGTCAAAGGTCTGCCGCTCATAAGAACAATTACCATGGGTTTGCCGGTCTTTTCCAATACTTTTAAAAGCTTTTTTTGACTTGCAGGGAGTGACAGATTCGTACGACTAGCAGCCTCTCCGCTAAACTCGCTTGCTTCACCCATTACTGCAATGATTACATCAGCCTTGCTAGCTACGTTCAAAGCTCGGTTGAGTAAAGCTTCAGGGTCGGTGTCTATTTCAACACGAGTACCAAATACATTAGCTCGTTCAGCCAAATCAGGATTATCGGTGATATTCGCTCCCTTGGCATAAGTAACATGTGCTTTGGGCGCGACATTCTTAAAACCCTCTAGTACCGGAACCGACAACTGTGGGTCACCAGTGGGTGCCCAAGTGCCAAGCATGTTATTTTTATTATTCGCCAAGGGGCCGATAAGTGCAATCGTACCGGTCTTTTGAAGTGGTAATGTATTGTTGTAATTCTTTAATAATACAAATGAGCGCTTTGCGGCTTCCCTGGCCAATTCACGATTTTCAGCAGTTAAGATATCTTTTGCAGGTCTTGATTTATCAGAATATCGGTAGGGATCATTAAAAAGACCGAGTTGATGTTTTGCGGTCAATACCCGTCTACAGGCCGTGGTGATTTCTTCTTCGGTCACTTTGCCCTCCTCTACCGATTTTTTAAGGGTGGTCAAAAAACCTTCCCCGACCATATCCATATCCAAACCTGCTTTTAGGGCCAAGGCGGAAACGTCTTGAAGGTTGCCCAAGCCGTGGGCGGTCATTTCGTTTATAGAGGTATAGTCAGAGACTACGAAACCTTCAAAGCCCCATTGTTTTCTCAAAAGGTCTGTAATCAACCATTTATTGCCGGAGGCGGGTACCCCATCAATATCATTAAAGGATGTCATGGCACTACCAACACCGGCATCAATGGCCGCTTTGTACACGGGCAGGTATTGATTGTACATTTTCAGCTTGCTCATGTCTACGGAATTATAGTCTCGACCAGCTTCAACTGCTCCATATAGAGCCAGATGTTTAACACAGGCCATCATGGTTCTGGCATCCGTTAAGTCGCTTCCCTGATATCCTCTAACCATGGCCGAAGCAATAGCACTACCTAGATAAGGGTCTTCCCCGGCACCTTCCGAAATGCGGCCCCAGCGAGGGTCGCGAGCAATATCGACCATAGGGGAGAAGTTCCAGTTGATGCCATCGGCCGTGGCCTCTTTCGCCGCTACTTCTGCCATTTTTTGAATAAGTTCCATATCCCAACTTGAAGATGTGCCCAGTGGAATGGGAAAAGTCGTTTTATACCCATGAATAATATCTGAACCAATAAGTAGTGGTATCTTGAGCCGTGAATTTTTGATGGCAATTTCTTGTGCCTGGCGCACCTTCTCAGGTCCGGCAACACCGAAAAGTCCACCAACTTGGCCCGCCTTTATTTTCTTTTCGACATTTTCACTGACCACTGAGCCTGTAGCGATGCCTCCTCCGGGAGTCAAAAGGTTTAGTTGACCTATTTTTTCCTCCAAAGTCATTTTCTCTAACAGTGCTTCTACTTTAGGTATACGCTCTTGTGCCATGATTTTACCGGTTAGTAGTAGTAGCACAGTGTATAAAACAACTCTATTCATCATTGGAATCATCTTTTATTGTTCGGTATAAATTGGCAATCTTGGTTGAGGTAGATTACAGGCTTTATTTGCCTAAAGAGTATTACTGTTGATAACTAAACCCCAAGAGGTCTAGTCCGTTTTTTACCTCTTCATTCTGCATGAAGAGATTCCAAAGAAGACCTGATCGGTGATTTTCGATCATTACCAGAATTGGCCCCTGATCTATGGCCAGATAGGCTTCGGCGATCCAGAAATCATTTTCAGGACTAAAAGCATCGTAGAACCCTGCGGGCCCTAAAAGTTGGTCTCTATGCTCATAAAAATACCGGAGCGCCTGCATAGATTCCTTGGGAGTATAGGGCATTGAACTTAGGGCAGCAGTAGGGGAGATGACCCCAATGTCATTTGCTGGGCTATGTGCATTGTAACCCAGATTACCATCATCGTTTCGCGAATAACTTGCGGTAAGGCCCCAACAACTTTCACCGTAGTCGGTAAAATTCTTTGGATTTTCAACACAATAACTGTAATTGATTTTCGAATGGTTCACATTCACATTCCAGTAGTTCACATAGTCATCTACAAGCCCATTCGGGTTTAACCCCAAATACGAATAATGGGCCCAAAATAGAGGTCCGCCCTTGGGTGCATTGCCTGCATGATCAACCAGCAGGGGAATGTCATAAGCAGAACTAGCACTGGCAATAGTACCATTGGAAGCCCAGCCGTTTGCATATACCTCTTTAGTAATGGAATGCTCGGGGGAAGCGGCTGCCATGACGTAAGAAATCAATACCTCGTTATAACCCTTTAGCTCTAAGCCAATTTCAAAATCAAAATCAGGACTCCAGTGCCAGTATAATGTATTCTCTTCTTGTGTGTACCAATCCCATTCAACACCCTTCCAGAGCACATCGGCCTGTTCGGCCAAAGATTTTTCAGTTTCAGAACCGTTCTTGAAATATTCTTTTATACAAATTAAGCCTTGAGCAAGAAAAGCGGTTTCGACCAAATCGCCCCCATTGTCTTTTTCACTGAATGGTCTTGTAGTGCCACTTGTACCGTCGAGCCAATGCGGCCATGCCCCGTGAAAGCGATCTGCAGATTCTAAAAAGCCCAGAATTTGGTCGATTCTTTCGACACCTTGCTCACGGGAAATAAAACCTCTCTCTATGCCGACCAAAATACCCATGAGTCCGAAACCGGTGCCACCTGTAGTAACCGTATTGGCGTCGTTCGAAGGGTCGTTCGGATGATACCTTTCTCGGGCACAACCCGATTCAACTTGTGCAAAATCCCAAAAATAGTTGAAGGTTTCTTCTTGGGTCAGGTCTAAAAGATCTTCGTCTGAAATTTGAGGAGCTTCATCTTCCTCATCATCTTCTTCCTCATTTTCTTCTTCTTCGGATGCGTTCTCAGTAGGGGTTTCCGGAAGTTCTGATAGCCCTGTAGGGCCAGAAACATCATCCCCGGAACATGAGAAAAGAAGGGCGATAAAAGTAAAAACTGTTAGAAACCTAATCATCGGCTTTTTCTTTGACTGTAAACCCCAATATTTTCAACCCGTTTTGAACTTCTTCATTTTTCATGAAAAGCTTCCAAAAAAGTCCACTTCTATAATTCTCAATCATTACGGGAATGGGCCCTTGATCAATGGCCAAGTATCGAGGTACGTACCATTCGTTTTCAAGACTGAATGCATCATAAGGGCCATACTTGCCGATCAAAGAATCTTGTTCGGTATAGAGATGCCGCAAAACGTCTATACTCTTATCGGGGGCGTAAGGCATAGACGATAATGCAGCGGTCGGGGAAATTACCCCGATATCTTTATCGGGTCGGTGCCCTGCATACCCTTTCATCGAATAGCTAGAAGTAAGGCCCCATAGATTTTCACCATGACCTTTAAAATTACCCGGATTTTCAAGGGCGTGTCTATACTGGATAAGGGTATGGTTAACGTTCAGTTTCCAGTAGTCTCCATATTGATCATGAAGCCCTTTAGGGTTAAGCCCTAAGTAAGAATAGTGTGCCCAAAACATAGGGCCGACAGGTGATTTGTCATGCTCGTAGTGGTCGAGTTCGGTTTCAAGTCCGTAGTAGGTCGTATCATTGGCTATTTCACCATCTCTTGCCCAGCCCTGTTCATAAACTTCCTTTTTTATAGGATGTGTGGGAGATGCAGCAGCAAGAATGTACATGATCAATGCTTCATTGTACCCCCCAACTGGGAAATTCATATCCCATTCATACTCAGGAGACCAATGCCAGTACAGAACGTTCTCACCACCTTTGGTGTACCAATCCCATTCAACTTCTTCCCAGATTTTCTGGATTTTATTGGCTAGTCGTTTTTCCCGTTCGGTGCCATCTTGAAAATATTCTTTGACAGTCAAAAGACCTTGAACCAAAAACGCCGTTTCCACTAAATCGCCACCATTATCCTTTTTACTAAAGGGTGTCATTTTACCGCTAGGGAGCAACCAGTGCGGCCAAACGCCATGAAAACGGTCGGCTTTTTCCAAGAAATCGACACTTTTCTCGTAACGTTCAAGAGCCTGTTCCCTGGTTATAAATCCTCTTTCGACACCAACTAGAATAGCCATAAGACCAAATCCCGATCCCCCAATGGTAATGATATCTTTATCATGTGTGGGATAGATATCATCCATGTGAATACGCTCTCTTGCTAAACCTGATTGGGATTCGGCACCTTCCCAGAAGTAATCGAAAGTCTGTTTTTGTACAGAGTCTAACAATTGGTCATCAGTGAGTTCTACGGTCTTTGTCGAATTCTCTTTTTCTTTCTTCTCTTTAGAAGAATGGCCACCACAACCAACTAACAACGATGCGATGGCCACCTTCATAATAAATAACCTCATATGAATGTTATTCAAATTGAATTAACTTAAAAAAACTAACTATCAACTATCTTAGAGGTCCGTATTGCGGACTTCCATAATTTCTTCTTGAGACAACGCCTTATTATAGAATCGAAGTTCATCGATAAAACTAGAGTCTGCTAAGTGATTCCATTGCGTAAATCTTGGTGCCCCTGATGCTATCGATAACAAATCACAACCAGACCAATCGATGCCTACGCCTAAAGCGTTTTGCGCGACCGGTTCACCATCAAAATAAATGATGGCCGTATCACTAGATATGGTAAATGCCATATGTACCCAACCAGCGTCGGTGGGGTCGAAGGCTGCGGCGTCACCGCCGTCAACCCATGTTTCACCTTCACCGGTACCTACGTTCAATTTAAATATCTGTCGGGTGGCATCACCCTCTCTAAAGAAACGGAAACCACTGGTTCGTAAATTTTGAATTTCTGGGAAGTCGGCATTTTCAGAATCTTCAGGACTCATCACCAGTATTCCGGCATTGCCAGGTTCAGGGTTGACCTTGTACCAAAATGTCGCACTGAACTCATCAGTGGTCAACCCGTTGGCGGGGTACGTTAAGTAAGAGTCGGCAGCACCTGCATAGGCATCATCGCCTGCAGCGCTTTCTCCGGCAAAACTGGGAGTACCAACTACTTCTGCCTCGGTAGATGTAAAAAGGTTCGTGTAGTCGCCTTCAAAGGGCATATAGAACATCTCTCCATCGAAAGTAGGTGGATAATCGGAGACTACAATGCCAGAATCATCTTGTATGATTTGTTGCACTTCTTCTTGAGTGATGGCGCGGTCAAATATTCGTAGTTCGTCCATTAGGCTTTGGTCTGAAAGATGGTTCCATCCAGAAAAGTTAGGTGCCCCCGACATAATGGATAACACATTGACATCAGTCCAATCTAATCCGTCAAGAGTACCTTGTGAAACTACTTGCCCATCAATATAAACAACGGCTTCTGTACCTGAAATCGTAAATGCCAGATTGATCCACTCATTTGTATTGGTATCAACGTCCGCAGCTTCACCACCATCGAACCAAGAATTTCCGGCACCGGTACCTACATTTAGTTTGAATCTTTGTTTGTTAGCTGCACTTTCTCTAAAAAATCGAAAACCATTTGTCAATACATTGCCTCCAGTTTCATTTAGAGGGGAGCTCATGGCCAAGAGTCCGGCTCTATCGGGTACGGCATTCAACTTTAACCAGAATATGGCACTGATTTCTGAATTTTTAAATCGTTCGGGGTCCAAGGTCAAATAAGCATCTTCAGCACCGGCATAGGCGCCATTGCCCGCCAAAGCTTCTTCACTTATAGAAGGGCTTCCGTTTTTACTGGCTTCTTCAAAACTCAAAAGATCTACATAACCTCCTTCAAATGGCATGTAAAGAATTTCTCCGGGATACTTAGAAATATAAGCCGGTTCTTTGGTGAAGTTGACGGTTTCTGTCGTTGATTTACCATAGAGATCATTAGCGACAATAGTTAAAACATGGTCGCCATCTCCCAATTGATTGTACGTCAAATCATCGATTACTAATCTTCTGTAATCTTTAAAACTGGTATAGCTTCTTATTTCAGTCCCGTTAAGAGATACATTCACTGAACCAAGTTCAATATCATCCTGTGCCTCGAAATCTATCGTAATCGTGGCCAGTTCTTCATTCACCTTAACGGCTAGACCTTCCGTAGGCGAGTTAATTGTAATTGTTGGTGCCGATGCATCGGTACCTGGGTCGATTTCCGTAAGAGCGTCTATACCCTCATCACAACTATACAGTATAACCCCAAAGAATGCGGCCAACCCTATTTTGAATATGTTTTTCATCTTGTTTGTTTTTTAGTTTGCTACCTCTCCTAGAATAGGAAATTCGTCTATTTGGTCTTGATGATAGGTGACAAAGGTTTTGTCAGCAGTGAAAGTTCTTCCATCATAACTTAATTCGTCGTAACGTTCGAGACGAACCATGTCAAAGAAACGCTTGCCCCATTCCATCGCCAGTTCAGCATATTTTTCATCAATGACCTGATCCAAGGTTACACCGCTAAGGGGTGCTAAGCCGGCTCTTTGCCGTACCAAGTTTACGGCTTCATCTGCGGATAGGGCTGAATTTGAAGCGCCTTGAAGTAGCGCTTCGGCATACATTAGCAGTGTTTCTGAATATCTGAAGACGATATAATTCTTGTTACTGCCATAGTCAGTTCGACCAGATATCAATTGATTGGTCGGTAGATAATGTTTGCCGCTTGAAAATATCGAACGAACCTCTGAAGTATTCTCATCGTCATCCCTGGTTATTGGTGAAACAAACGAGGGCAGTTCTTCGGCGGTATAATCGGTAGATGCCAAAAGACTATCGATGCCTGTCTGAGAGAAAAATACAGAAGTTTCTAAACGTTCGGTCTCACCACGGTCGAGCATGAATTCTACAAATTTTAAACTAGGTTCGAAAAAGCCCCAACCGTTTGAAGAACCGTCTACATTCGGGTCCCAAGAATTTGGTCCATAAGGTGCATATAGGTGACTTACCCTATCTCCTTCACCAGTTCCAAAATCGGAATATTGAAGCTCGAACAAGCTTTCATCACTTAACTTTCCGGGAGTCTTGAACAGTTCATAAAAATCGGGGTATAAACTAAATTTACCCGAACTGATGATTTGACCCGTTGCATCAGCTACTTCCTGATAGTTTTTTAATTCTTGATTTGCAACGGCCTTGACCATCAAAGCGGTATAACGGGTTACGGCACCCGGTAGATCCGTACGTTCGTTGGGCCTTAAGTTGGGTAAAAGCGGAATAGCTTCATCCATCTGATTAGAAATATGCTGCATTACTTCATCTTTTGTGGGAACCGAAGTTACATCAGAGAAGGCGTCAAGGTCAGAGGATTCAGGAATAAATACAGCGCCATATACTTGCGATAGTTGAAACAATAAAATCGAACGAAGCACCTTAATTTCAGCGATGTATTGGTTGCCTTGGGCTATACCTTCCTCATCGGCAAACTCCATATATCTATTTATCTGTTCCATGGCCGTATGTGCACGAATAATATCACGGTAATACGTTTCCCATAATGTACGAGATCCGAAAAAGGAGTTGTCGTAAACGTAGCGGTCTTGGTTTTTTAGGCCTTGTTGATCTCCTGCAGCGTTAACATCGTCACCTCGTGTAGAAACCACTAACGGTTGTTCCCAGCCTCTGTCACCTATCGCCTGATAAGCGCCTGTTAACGAAAAAATCATATCATCTGTTTTGGAGAAATCTGTGCCTCCGGCAAAATTGTTATTCAGTTCGGGCTGATCTAGTTCATCTGAACATCCTACCAAACCTATACCCATAAGGGCAACGAGCAAGGCGAATTTGTTCACTTTTATATTAATATGTTTCATAGCTAGTTTTTTAAATTTTAATGTTTACGCCGAAAGTATATACGCCCGCAATCGGGTAGGTCTGATTGTCTCTTCCATTGGGCACCTCTGGGGTAAACCCGTTGTAGCTAAAGAAAGTCAGTGGCCTTTCGGCGGTCAGGTAAAATCTAATATCAGGGTTGAACTTACCCGTTAAGGCTGGTAAGGTATAGCCCAAGGTTACGTTTTGCAATCGTACGAAATCGCCTTTTTCAACGAAGAAACTGTTCAAGAATTGATTGCTCCATGGGTTTCTGATACCACGAGCCGAAGGGTAGGTATTAGAAGTTCCCGCACCATTCCAACGATTGATGGCAAAATCTCTATCGATATTCGGATCTGGCGTTTGGCGTATGGCAAAGCGTTTTTGATTCGCTATCACATTACCCCCTTGGCCGATTATATTCAAATTGAAATCAAAGGCCTTGTAATTCAACCCTAAGTTAAAACCAAAATTATACGTGGGTAGGTATGAACCTAAATCTACTCGATCTTGAGCGTCTATTACCGAATCACCATTGTGGTCTACAAATCTGAAATCACCAGGTTCGACAACAAGTCCATCGGCGATAGCCGATTGTGCGGCGGGGTCGCCCGCGATTTCCTCCGGGGTTTGATAAACACCGGCCACCTCAAGGCCAAAAAATGGGTTAATGGTACCACCAACAACGGTACGCTGTGCAAGGTCGCCACCCGAGGTTAAATTTTCTTGCCCCGCAAGATCCAACACTTCATTTTTAAGGGTAGAGAAGTTGGCTCCTAATGTATAACTGAAATCTTCAGAAACTTGGTGGTTCCAGTTGAGAACGAATTCAAGACCTGAATTTCTGATTTTACCGACGTTCTGTCTAGTTTCGCCTGGAACCAAGAGCCTTGATACCGGAATTACAGCGTCCCTAGTTTCCCTGGTAAAGTAATCTGCTTCTAACGATAATTTATTTTGAAACATTCTGGCCGTAATACCGGCATTGGTTTCTGCGGTCACCTCCCATTTTAGCGCTTCAAAATCACTACTCGTCACCAAACCTGGGTAACGTACATCACCGAAAGCTACATTGACCTCTTCTGAGGTTATACCTCCCGTACTGGCCGCAACATTGGCATTGCCAAGTTCGCCCCAACTGGCCCTCAACTTTAAAAAGTCTAAGAAACCACTGTTTTCCATAAATGACTCTTCAGATAAGACCCAGCCCGCACCGACCGTTGGGAAATAGCCCCATTTCTCTTGATACTTGCTCGTGCCATCTGCACGAAACGTACCATATAAGAGATACTTATTCTTGAAGTTGTAGGCTATACGACTGAAATAAGAGAAGAAATATTGTCTTGAACCATCATCACCTACATTTTCTATGTCAATTGTCTTAGCTAAATCTAAATAGTAAGATTCATCACCGATGCCCGGTCCATTGGGGAAGTTGAGTCCTTTAGCCTCTAGCAATTCAAACGACCGATCTCTAAAGGAAGTACCTGCGAGAACGGTGAGATTGTGGTCGCCAAAGCTATCGTCATATGTTATGGTATTGTCCCAAGTTTGTTCTGAGAAGGTTTCGTTTCTTTTGATAAGTTCTGCGTTCTCTCTAAAGGCATTTCCGTTACCGAAAAAGAAAGGAAGTCTTATTTCTCGAACCTCCAGTGTTTCGTAATTGTGATAGTATGCAGATTTTAAAGTCAATTTATCAGGTACTAATTGATAATTGATATCGAAAGTCATCAAAGTATTACGGGTCTTGTTTCTGTTTTCGGTGTTTTCCATCAACGGAAAAGGGTTCTGTGTGCCTCGATAACCCAAATCTTGTGCGTTAGCATACGCTCTTGGATAAGCATCTGTTTTCAAAGGGTCTAAGACGGGCATTGTAGGTATCGCAAAGTAAGCTGATGCAAAAGCCCCATTTTCTGGGCGATAACGAGTCGCGTTACTGAACAATGAAGAGACACCTACGTTCAATCGGTCGCTTATATCAAAGTTCAATTTCGTTCGAATGTTGAAGCGTTCGTAGTCGTTCTTCATTCTAAGAAGTCCTTCTTGTTCGAAATAACTTAAACCTACTGAGTAGGTTGTAGATTCCGTTCCGCCGGCAACACCTAAACTGTGGTTTTGCTGCATGGCATGGCGTAAAATCAAATCGTACCAATCTGTATTTACATTGGGTACGTTTGGGTTTATTCTACTACGGCCATATCGTTGTATGGCATTCTCGATAGATTGCGCTTCGGCGGCTGAACCAGATTCTCTTGCGAGAGTGGCAAACTGTTCTGAATTCGATAATTTCACGACGTTGTGTGCAATCTGAACCCCTTGATAACCATTGTAGGTCACTTGTGGCTTTTGGTTCGCTTTACCTGATTTAGTTTCTATAAGTACAACTCCATTGGCCGCCCTAACCCCATAAATAGCTGATGCCGAAGCATCTTTTAAAACAGATATGGTTTCAATGTCTTCGTTGTTCAGAAAATCGATATCATCATAAAAAGTACCATCTACCACATACAAGGGGTTAGAGGCCCCATCAACGTATGAGCCAATACCGCGCACCCGAATAGTTGGGCCCGTACCTGGCTCCCCGCTACTCACAACCTGTAAACCGGCTACCTTACCTTGCAATGATTGCATGGCCGCACCTGAGGGGGTTCTCGAAATGTCTTCAGATTTCACGGTTGCAATCGATCCCGTAAGGTCCGCTTTCTTTTGCGTTCCATAGCCGACTACGACAACTTCTTCCAGAGTTTCGGTGTCTTCGGATAATGACACATTAATGGTCGTCTGACCGTTAACTGCAATTTCCTTTGACGTAAAACCGATATAGCTAATCGATAATGTTCCGTTTGAGGGTACATCGTTCAAGGTGTAATTTCCATCGAAATCGGTTTGTGTTCCTGTTGTGGTTCCTGATACTACAATACTGGCACCCGGCAAAGGGGTTCCGTCTGCATCGTTAATGATACCCGAAACCGTAATACCGTCCTGTGCAAAAAGTGTCAGCTGACACATAAACAGGAAAATAGGTAAAAAATAGCTTCTTATTTTCATGATAGTTTAATAATTGAGTTGAAATATTATCAAGTTGTTAAGTTGGATGCAAGATATTAAAAGGATGAAGTGAGAAATTTTATTGGGCATACATAAAAACTACATCACTAATATTAGGGTGTCGTAACGCCTTTTTTCAAGGAGTTTGCAGTAGTTTGATGCGTTAACTTAATATTAATTTTAACAGATTGATGTAGTGATGACGTAGTCTCTAAATGTATGACAATGAGACTTATGAGATTATTTTTGAAATAACGCCCTCATTTGAACTTTATTAAAAAGCTTGAAAGGTTCTGGGAGCTATCAATTCCCAGTTTTTTACGAAGGCGGTAGCGATGTATTTCGACTCCTCTAACTGTAATGGCCATTAATGGTACTATCTCTTTTGTAGATAGGTTCATTTTTAAATAAGCACATAATTTTAAATCTTTCGGAGTCAATTTGGGATATTGTTTCAATAAATTTTCAAAGTAATCATTGTGAAGTTCTTTAAAGTTCATTTCAAATTGTTTCCAATCTTCGTCTTCGTTAATTGAACTGTCCAATTTTTTGGTAAGGGAACGATAGCGGCTTTTGTTCGGGAAAGCATCTTTATTAACTAACATCAAATCTTTTAACTCTAAAATAAGTTCGTTCTTTTTGGCTACACTCATTGTGGTGCGTGCCAATTCATTTTGTTTACCTCTGATCTCTTTTTCCAGCTTTTCTTTTTCTAGTTTGGCCATGCGCTCATCTTGCTCCCTCTCCAATTTTATCTTTAGGGTTTCATGCTTTTTCTTCAATTTTTGCCTGTTGTACATACGCACAAGTAAAATAATACCGACAAGGGCAAGTAAATAGGCCATTATGCTCAAGGTCGACAGATACCAAGGAGGGGCTATCTCGAATACCAATTTTGTCGGAGTTGATTTTTTATTGTCCATACTAACCGATGAAACGCTCATTGTGTATTCGCCATGAGGCAGATTCTGAAAGCTCAGGGTGCCGTGGTCACTATAGCCCTCCTTATTCATGGGCCCCGCTAATTCATAGTAGTAACGAGGTTTGATTAAGCTAGGAACTGAGAACTGCATACCAATATCGCTAGAGTTAGGGTAAGAAATCTCAAAAGCTGAATCTCTTACGGTATGAGCTTGTTCCATATCTTTAAAAAAAGATAATTTTGGTGAAGGTATGTGGGTATTCGCAAGGTTACGTTGTAATTTGGCGAGATTGATTTGTGCAAAGCCATCACTTAAGGTCAAGAGGTATATGGAATCATTCTTTCTAATGACCCTTTCCATATCCGGAACGAGCCGTTCACTAAGCTGACCTTCATTGATCGATATGGTTTGGCCCTTAAGGTCGGTATAAGTAATTTCTTTGCTAGCGCCATTGTCAATAAACCAAAAATGCTCACCATCGGCATACATAATCGATTTTTGATTGTAGGGTTTGAATTCATCAAAAGTCGAAAGCTCTGCGATTATAGGGTCGTACTTGTACCAGATACCATCACTTTGAATTATTATCTGGTTTTTGATTTCGTATAGCTTTACTTGATAAATATTCGGAATAACTTCTGAGCCAAATTCTTTTTTTTCAACTACAGAAGTTAGATTTTCATCTAGTTTAAAACGAAATAACCCTTTATAGGGGTGCGCGGCCCAAAGTGTACGGGCGTCTTCGAAGCACAGTTGTTTCACCGGAAAATCAATTCCGTTGATTTCACTGATTGACCAATTGTTGTCATTATCCCTTTTATATTTAGCAACCCCGGTATAGGTGCCCTGTAGAAAAGTGGCCGAACTTTCAGGAACCCTAACAAATTGATATCCACCAGCAATTTGCGAGATTTTTTTGAGGCGAGATTCGTCTAAACTAAAAGTGGCCGTATTGTGTCCGGCCATGATGTCATTATCAATAATTTCAAGATCCCACACATGACCTTGCGAACCGTTAATGAAGTTCAGAAAGTCGTTATTTAAGTAGTAAATACCGGTATTACTACCCAAATAGGTAATCGAATCGGTATGCACCAAGTCGTGTGTGGTACCTAATGACCCTGAATAGTCTGTGAAATAGGAGATAGGCGATTCAATGTCGATACGATCAATTCCATTTTCAAGACCTGCCCATATTTGATTATCAAACTTTGCCATAGAAAGCACCGTATTGTTTTGTAAACCGGTCGCCCTATTGAGATTTTTGATGGATTTCTTTTTGGTATTATAGAGATAGATTCCGTTTTTAATGGTTCCGAATGCTATTTCATTTGATGAAATAGCAAGGATTTTATTCAACTGATGTTGTTTTAAAAGCTGATTTATTTTCTCGTCAAAAGGCTCCAGCTCACCCATACGATATAGAAAAGCTCCGTTTAACTGGGTGCCTATTATAAAACCATCTTGAAATGGCGCCATGCTAATGATTGTAAAACTTTCAAGATCACTACCCGTATCGATAGGTTGTAATTTATTTTCTACTAGTTCATAAAGTCTATCACTCTTAGATGCTACTAAGATTTTGTTGTCGACAGCTGCTATGTTGGTCACTACAAACTCCGGATTGATTATATTTATGCTATCCTCTTCGTATAGATAGAGAGTTGAAAATGACCGAAAAGCTATCTTGTCTCCGTAGGGTATAATTTGCCAGAATTCTTCGTTAGTAAAGGTGTGGTCGGTTATAAGTTGGGTCAGTGAGGTATACTCAAATACTCCCGTGCGGTTCTTTTTCCAGTAACCAAATTCTTCATAAGATCCGGTGTAAATCTTATCGTCGACAGAAGCAACTGATCGTATTATAGTAGCATTTGGTAATTTGTTCAATACCCATTCTTCACCATTAAAATGGAGAAGACCTTTATCATTTGCCCCAAAGAGTTCACCATGAGCATTTACAGACAGTCCCCAATTTTGTCCCGCTGCATTGTACTCAAATACGCGGTAATTGTATATAGGGGGTAACAAGTTTTGGCCTGATAGCCCGAGAGGTGCGAAGAGAATTAAACATAAAATTGGTATGAGACATCTCATGTAGGGCAACTTGTTTTGAAGAATCTTTAATGAAAATATAAGTTACAAAAAACAAAGATGAGATTTTACAAGATTAATCCTTTCTAATTATACGCATAAGCTCAAAAATAAATTTGTTCGCATCACTTGGGGTAGTAATTACTTCTTTTATTGCCATCTTCAACCACAGAGGCAAATTCACATAAGATTGTGAAAGAGCCTTGTTCAAACACCTATTTTTACAACTTCAACCAAAATCGGTATTTAATTGTCTAAGAAAAGAACATATCGTATGCTTCGCAGACTAGGTCGCTTTCTACTGGTGCTCTTAGTTTTGTTTTTAGTTTTGGTTCTTTTTGTTCGAAGCCCTTGGGGGCAAAATATTATTGTTTCGAAGGTTACGGCCTATGTTTCCGACAAAACAGGTACTGAGGTCGAAATTGATCGTCTTTTCCTGACCTTTTCAGGTAATATATTTCTTGAGGGCCTATACCTTGAAGACAAGAAGGGTGATACCTTGGTGTATTCGAAGACTCTGGAAGCCAATCTACCTATTACACCTATTATTTTCAATAATGAAATTCATTTAAAGTCTTTAGATTGGGATGGTCTTAAAGCTAGGGTCTCAAGAAATGAAGGTTCTGAAGATTTCAACTTCACCTTTTTAATCGATGCATTCGCTGCCACTGATTCTACCGCAACACCTAATCAATCAGGTGGGGCCATGACTATTGATGTTGGTAGTGTCAACTTTGAGAACTTCGATTTGGCCTATGATGATGGCTTCATGGGTATAGAAAGCAACTTGATTTTAGGAAAATTATTCTTAGAGGCGGATCAAATCGACCTTGAAAAGATGCGTTTTGAAATCGAAGATTTTGAATTGTACGATACAGAAGTCAGCTACCTGCAGTCCAAGCCTTTTCCTGAGGTTCAAGATACGACTACAACTCAATTGCCATTTCTGTCAGTAGAAAATTTTAAGATCTCAAACCTTTCGGCAAATTACAATTCAGAGCCAGATGAGACGATTGCTGAGGTAGTTCTTCGGGAGTTTTTGTTGGAATTGCCCAAAGCGGATTTAGCTAAAAATGAAATTGAGGTCGATTTACTGGCCTTGAAAAACTCAAAGGTCTCTGTAATCATTGGTGAACAAGAAGAAGTTAGATCCGACACCTTAGCTAAAACCGATTCAACTTTTGAATGGCCACAGTTTATAGTTGATGTCGCTAAAATCGATATAGAAAATAATGATTTTGCTTTTCGAACGGGTGATTCTACCGTAACCGGAAGCGGATTTAACCCTGAAAATGTAGCCTTTTCTAATTTCACACTCCAGACCGATAATATCACCTACCGACCAAAGCTTGTGAATTTAATACTTGATGAGCTTTCCTTCAAAGAGAAAAGTGGCTTTGAGATTAAAAAGATGGCTATTGATGCCAATTTGAATGAAAATTCGGCTTCAATATCCGCATTAAACGTTGCAACCGGGTACAGTTCGATGATGGGTAATCTAGAAGTGGATTTTTCATCTATAGACGACTTGCTCGAAAACCCCGAGAATTCTCAGCTCAATGTCTCCATACCGAATTTAAAGGTGGGGCTACAAGATGCATATTTCTTTCAACCTGATTTGGCCAATAACGAGTATGTGAAAAAGGCCGATCAAGAATCAATCACTGGAAATTTGCGAGCCAGTGGAACTTTGGCCCATATAGATATTCAAGATTTAGGTATGAATTGGGGACAAAATACTTCACTTAGTTCACAAGGGGAAGTATTGCAAATAACACAGCCTGATTCGCTTTCTTTTGACTTTAACAATGCCGAAATTCGAACGGTACGTTCCGATATGTTAAAATTTATTTCAGAAAAAGACATAGGTATTTCGCTGCCGGAAACGGTTCTAGTACTGGCAGAAGCAAGTGGAAGGCCCGATGATATTTCTGCGAACGTAAAATTGAAAATTCCTGAAGGGAGAGTGCATTTAGAAGGCAGTTATGCGAACCGTAATCAAATCGCTTTCGAAGGTACCTTAAAAATAGACAGTCTTCAAGTGGATAAGTTGCTGCAGAACGAACAATTGGGCGCACTATCTTTTCAAATTGAGGCCTCTGGTAGTGGTGAAAATTTAAACACTTTGAACGCTTCGTTAACTTCCGATTTCACGCAGCTCAATCTGAAGGGGTATGATTTTTCAAACCTTTTTCTCGAAGGTGAAATTGTCGATGGTAAGGGTGATTTAGACCTAAATTTTAAAGACGACAATCTCAATTTTAAGGCACATACGAACGTAGAACTAGACTCGGTCGATTCGAATGTAAATCTTGACCTAAATGTCGTAGGTGCCGATTTATATGCGCTGGGTGTAACTCGCGAAGATATCAAAGCAGGAGTCAATATAAATGCACAGTTTAAAGGGAATGCAGAAGACTTTACCGTAGATGCATTACTGTCAGAAGGTATAGCCGTACATGAGAACGAGCAGTATCAAATGGGCGATGTCAAACTGTCGACCCGGTTAGGTAAGACCCAGACCGAGTTTTCCATTTCAAGTAATTTCTTGAACGGTATTTTAAAATCGAACGCCACGCCCAATAAAATTACGATCGCCTTACAGCGGCAGTTTAAAGGTTATTTTTCCGACACGGTAGCGTCCGATACCCTTTATGAACCCGTAGAGTTGGAGGTTGAAATGGCATTGTCGCCCGTTCCAATATTAACGAATGTGTTTTTAAAGGGAGTAGAGCGACTTGATTCCGTTCATGTTCGGGCCAATTTTGATTCGCGCTCCAAAAACTTGGAAGCCGGCGTATATATGCCTACGCTAGTTTATAACGGCAGTTCAATAGATAGTCTTGATGTGACGGTAAAAGGTGATGCGACCGATTTGAACTTTTCCGCAGGTTTTGCTGAATTGTTGGCAGACCCTATTAATGTAAAACGAACTTTTTTCAAGGGAAATTTGAAAAATAAAGAGTTACTGCTCGATTTTGATTCTTATGATGAGCAAGAACGATTGGCTCACATAAGTTCTGAATTGATTTTGGAGAAGGATTCTATCAACCTTCATATTAACCCTGCAGGACTTGTTTTCAATAAAAAAGAATGGTCTATTCCTCAAGATAACCGTATTGTTATTGCCGATAAGTATTTAGGTCTTCGTAACATCACCTTGAGTCGAAATACACAAGAATTGACTTTAAGCAATTCGGTAGAGGGTATAGAAAAAGAACATGTGGGCCTGACCTTTGATAATTTCAAGTTACAGACCATAGTCAGTCTATTAAACCCTGATGAGGCTTTGGCATCAGGTATGGTAAAGGGCCATTTGGTCATAGAAAATCCTTTTGAAGCTCCAGGTGTTGTTGCCGATTTTGATATTAATAAGCTCGAACTGATGCAGAATCCATTGGGCAATCTATCTTTAGATGCCGTATCAAAGGGTAGTAGTACTTACGATTTTGACCTGTCGTTAAAAGATGGTGGGGTAGATTTAGACCTGACAGGGGATTATGCCGCAGCGGAAACAGGGGCCAGACTCAACCTAGACCTTGACTTGAACAAACTTGAACTTACGGTGGTAGAAGGTCTTTCAGAAGGGGCGTTGAAAGATTCACATGGTTTTATATCCGGTAAGGTAGAGGTTAGTGGTACAACCGTTGAACCTCAATATAACGGATCGTTCGAATTTAACGATACCGATTTTAATGTGGCTACTTTAAACTCCGTCTTCAAAATAAATAATGAAACCGTAAAAATCGATAATGCCGGTTTATACCTAGACTCGTTTAAGATAGAGGATTCTAATGGAGGAGTTTTTACAGTGGATGGAGACATTCTTACCGAGCAGTTGACCAATCCGAGTTTTGATTTGACCTTTAAGGCAGAGGAGTTTCGTGTTCTAGATTCTACGAAAGACGATAATAAGTTGTATTACGGTACTGCGAGCATAGATGCCGATTTATCCGTTAAGGGTGACTTAGAGTTGCCTGAAATCGAGGGAAGGCTTAAAGTGCGTAAGGTAACAGAGGTCACTTATGTGGTACCAGAAGAACAGCTCGATGTTCAAGAGCGAGATGGGGTCGTGATTTTTGTGAATCGTGAAAACCCTGATGCTATTCTCACCCGCAATGATCAAGAAGATACTCCGGCCGTATTTACGGGCTTTGACCTAAGTGCCATTTTAGAAATTGCCGATGATGCAGTTTTTAATGTGATAGTCGATGAGCGAACCGGAGACAATCTTCAAGTAAGTGGTGATGCTGAACTCAATTTGAATATGTCGCCCAACGGTCGAATTAATTTGACCGGGCGTTACGAACTGAACTCAGGTCATTATGAAACCAGCCTTTACAATCTGGTGAAACGTAGGTTTTCGATAAAACCGGGAGGAACCATTACTTGGCGGGGCGACCCCACCGATGCTGCACTTGATGTAACTGCAATCTATGAGGTAGAAACCTCTGCAGCTCCTTTAATGGCAGCGGTTACTTCTGGACAAGATGTGAGTGTGACCGGCAAATACCAACAAGTTTTGCCCTTTATGGTCTATTTGAATGTAGAAGGTGAACTTTTGCAGCCTGAACTTTCTTTTGACTTAGATATGCCTGAAGATGAGCAAGGCTCTCTTGGGGGTGCCGTTTATGGTCGGGTGCAGCAACTTAACGAACAGGAGACGGCCCTGAACAAACAGGTTTTTTCGTTGTTGGCACTAAATCGATTTTTTCCCGATACGGGTAGTGATGGTAGCTCGGGTGGTGCGGCTGCTTTGGCTCGAAATAATGTCAACAAGGTGCTGTCGGGGCAGTTGAATGCCTTTTCTGATAAGATTTTCGGACAAAGTGGTTTTGAACTCGATTTTGATTTGGATAGCTTCACCGATTATCAAGGCGATAGTCCGCAAGACCGTACACAACTTAATATCAATGCCAAAAAGAAGTTGTTTGATGATCGATTGGTAGTTACGGCGGGTAGTGCGGTAGATGTTGAAGGCAGTGCTCAGAGCGGTCAAGGTCAAACGCCTATCATAGGCAATGTAAGCCTAGAATATCTATTGACCGAAGATGGACGGTATCGATTAAAGGGTTTTAGAAAAAATGAATATGAAAATGTAATTGACGGTCAATTGATAATTACCGGGCTCGCATTGATTTTTAATAGAGAGTTTAATGAATTTAGTCAGCTATTCAATCCGCTAAAAGACAATGATGAGAAAGACGAGACTAAAAATGCTAGTGAATGACGAAATTTAAGAACTTGTTGTATCACATATTGGGGAGTAAAGCAGAACGGGTCGATTTTAAAATTTTAGAATCATTGCCCAGCATGATTTCTGTCTCAGCATTATCTCTTTTGATTGTTCTGAGTTCATGTAGTGTTGAAAAATTTATTCCTGAAGGGGAAGCACTCTATACCGGTGCAGAATTGCAGACCAAATTGGTAGATAATACCGAGGTTAATGGTTTGAAGAGTGTGAACACAGAACTGAATACCTTATTACAGCCTCAACCCAATTCACAATTACTAGGCATGCGCTTGGGTTTGTACTACCATTACAAGGCCCAGCAAGTAAAACCTGGTTTCTTGAATAAATGGCTGAATAAAAAATTCGGTGAAGAGCCGGTCTATCTTTCGCAGACGAACCCAGAAAGGGTCGAAGAGCTTATTTTAAATCGATTGGACAATCGGGGGTTTTTCTATAGCAAAGTGGAGTCAGAAGTTGATAGTACTCAAAAATTTGCCAAAATCAAGTATTCCGCAGAATTACCAAAACCCTATACGATGGAGCGTTTTGAACTGCAAAAGGATTCATTGCCGATATATGACGCCATAGAAGAAACATTGACCGAAAGTCCGTTTAAAAAAGGAGAACGGTTCGACCTGAGCTTGATGAAATTTGAACGGCAGCGTATCGATAACGAGCTGAAACAAAAGGGGTACTACAATTTCAATCCTGATTTTTTAATTTTTGAAGCCGATACTAATCGATACGACAATCGCAAGTTTGACCTTTTTTTACGTTTGAAATCTCAGGTGCCGCAACGTTATGTAATACCTTATGCCATTGATTCTATAACGGTCTACCCGAATTATACTGTAGGCGATACCACAGAGTTAGCAGAGCCGAATGTTGTAAATGACATCGCTTTTATTCAGAACGAGGAGTACTTCAAGCCTGACCAATTAGAACCTTATATTCTTTTTGAGGAAGGACAGGCGTACAATGCGCAAACCGCGCGATTGACCAGTAATAGATTATCGGCTATCGGAAGTTATAAATTCGTAAACATACAATTTGCAGAGACTGATACTACCGCAATCAATGACGGCATGGGTTCGTTAAATGCAGACCTATACCTGTCACCTTTAACCAAAAGGTCGATTAGAACTGAACTACAGGCGGTCACTAAATCTAACGGATTTGCAGGCCCGGGAATTACAGTTGCCTATAGCAATCGAAATCTTTTTCGGGCTGGAGAAACCTTGAGTATCATCGGAAATTTTCAATACGCAACCCAACTTTCAAGTAGCGATAATCAAAACTTGAGCAGTATCGGCGGTGGTTTAAAGACTGATTTAACAATTCCTCGCTTAGTTCCATTTTCGCCAAGCCGCTTTAAATATGCCGTTCCGAAGACCAAAATAAGCCTAGGGGCCGATTTCTTGAACCGAAGCAAACTCTATAGTTTAACCTCTTTCAACACATCATTTGGCTATACTTGGAATGCCAATAAATATGTCTATCACGAGCTCAACCCCATTAGCGTCAACTATGTGAATTTGACCAATACTACTGAAGAGTTCGAGGCTATTCTAGATAAGAACCCCTTTTTGCGGCGAAGTTTCGAACAACAATTTATAGCGGGCCTCACTTATGGTTTTACCTATAATGAGTTGGTTGATGAAAATAAGACGCATCCAATTTTTGTTTCTACAAGTCTAGATATAGCGGGTAATATGTTGGGCCTGTTGAGTGGTGGCAATGAAACCGTTTTCGGGTTGGAATACGCCCAATACGCAAAAGCCGATGTCGACTTTCGTTATTATTTCAGATGGGCAAAAGAGCAAACATTGATAGCTCGAATGTATGCTGGTTGGGGTATACCCTATGGCAATTCGAGTACCTTACCTTTCGTAAAACAGTTTTTTTCTGGTGGGCCGTACAGCGTAAGGGCATTTAAGATTCGTTCACTGGGTCCCGGTACCTTTACTTCGGAAAGTGATGATTCGACCACCTTTTTTGATCAATCGGGTAATTTAAGTTTAGAAGCGAATCTTGAATATCGTTTTCCCATATTTTCATATTTGAAGGGTGCTATTTTTGCCGATGCAGGCAATGTTTGGTTAACTACTGAAGCCGATATTCCCGAAGGAGAATCAGAAGAAGGCATAACCTTCAACGAGCGCTTACAGACAGAAGGTAAATTTGGTAAAGACTGGGCAAAAGAACTGGGTGTTGGTGTGGGCTTCGGTTTGCGTGTAGATATTCAAAGCTTTGTAATTCGGCTCGATCTGGCATCACCGATAAGAGTACCCTACCTTCCCGAAGGTGAACGAAGCCGTACTCCATTTTTTGGGGGAGGTGACGACAACCTAATTTTCAATTTTGCAATTGGCTATCCCTTTTAGCATGGGAATGTAGATTTCTTGCCAAACTTTTGATACATGATATTATATTTTCTAACTCTTAACGACTTGGTGCGAGTTATGCTCTAATCAGGGTGTAATTTTAGCCTTTCTTAAATTCTTGCATAATTTCAAGAACAGACTTATGGGGTCTTTTCGCTATTTTTTCATAGTCAGAGGGCACATCGTTAAAGCCTTTTTTTATTCCCTCATAAATACCTCCAATAATTGTTCCTATAAAATCACCTAATTCAGCTTTTCTTTCCTTTTCATATTCATCTACCGGAACTTGGGTATATTTTAAATCGGTATTGAAGACTTGGTTCATGTATTCGGCTAATTGAGTTTGCGTTATAGGCTCGCCCAATAAATTATAGGTTTGGTTTAAATACTCGTCTTGTAGCAGCATTTGAGCATAAGCATAGCCTAATTCGTCTCTGCTGGTATAACCACACTTTCCATCGCCTGCACAATTTCTGATTTCCCCATCTTTGACGTACGAATCTATGTACTCGATGTCAGGTTCAAGGTAAATTCCGTTTCGGCCGATAGCCCAATCCATTCCAGAATTTTTCACATCTTTTTCGGTCTGGCGATTGCTCTTTACAACCGTGCTAAATGCGGTTTCAGTTTCCGAACCGATAATACTGGTATAAACAATTTTGGCGACACCATTTTCTTTTGCAGCTTCAATTACATTCCTATGTTGTTGTATTCTTTTTTTTGGGTCATCCATCCCAGAAATGAGGAGCAATCTATCGATGCCTTTTAAGGCTTCCTCGAATTCATTTTTGTTATTGTAATCTCCTTTTCTAAGCTCAATTTCAAGGTGGGCAGCTTTTTCCGGAGACCGAACTATTCCCACTATATTCGCTCTTTCTGTTTCTTTCTTTAGGGCATTTATTATCGATAATCCTAATTGTCCGTTTGCTGCAGTGACCGCAATTTTCATGAGTTAATTTTTTTGATTCTGATGAGCACAAGAAATAGTGTACGGCGCCCATCGATTTTCTTTAAACATTAGAACCTATGTTGTAGAAAAGTTCTTTTCTTTTTCTAACTCTTCCATTATTTCGGCAAAAAGACGATAAGAATGTATTCTTGCTTCCGGATCATAAATATGTGATGCGACCATTATCTCATCTACTCCGGTATCTTTTAGAAAGTCCACTGTTTTCTTTTGAACGGTTGCCTTGCTTCCGATAAATGAATACTTCATCATGCGCTGCAAAGCAGGGTCTTGAGAAATCTGTTTTAACTCTGGAGTCATCTCCGTTGGCGCCTGTAAATAATCAATTTGCCCCGTTAAAACGCCGACGACCATACGAATGGTAGATGTAGACATGCGCTCGGCTTCTTCATCGGTGTCAGCAGCGAGAACGTTAATGCAGGCCATAGTATATGGCTCTTTTAAAAATTGCGAGGGTTGAAAATTATTATAGTAAATAGATAGGGCTTCAAATAGATGGGTCGGGGCAAAATGGCTTGCGAAAACATAGGGCAAACCTTCTTTGGCCGCCAAATGGGCACTGTCGGTACTTGAACCTAGAATATACATTGGCATATCTATTCCTTCTGCTATCGGAACCCGTACTTTAGCTTGCTTATTGGCTGACGAAAAGTACTTTTGAATATTGCGCAATTCTTCTGGAAATCTGTATACCGCCTGCATTCTATCAGGCTTAATGGCTTGTGCCGTAACTTGGTCTGTTCCGGGCGCCCTGCCGAGACCCATATCAATACGTTCAGGATATAATGAAGCCAATGTAGCGAATTGCTCGGCAATTAACATTGAAGAGTGGTTCGGCAGCATGATGCCACCTGAGCCAACGCGTATACTATGGGTGCCGCCAGCAATGTGACCCATGAGTACCGAGGTCGCCACACTGGCTATACTGACCATATTGTGATGCTCGGCCAACCAAAACCTTTTATAACCGAACTCTTCTGCCTTTTGGGCTAGCCTCAAACTGTTGTTGTAGACCTCGGTGGTGGTAAAGCCCTTGCCAATTGTTGCTAATTCTAATATGGAATAAGGTATTCTACCTGTTTGATTTGATTGCATAATACTATTCTTTTCAAGGCAAAATTAATCAATAATTATACCTTGTCAGTAGATTAAAAGTTAAGGGCTACTTAAATTAAGTTGTAGTTATTTCACCAAACTCATAATTCAAACTTCAATCGAATTTTCATGGTCGTGAAAATCGATTCGAAGATTTGATTTGAGCATTTGCCATTCATTATTGAGTTCTTCTGCCTGAGATTGTAAAATGGCATTTGTAGTATTGGGCAACTCACCATGGGTTAAAATTTCTTGATATCTCAAAATCATAATTCTCTCGACTTTGAGAATTTGCGCATCTATATCTTCTTTTGACGTTGACTGGGTTAGTAGAGACTGCTCCAAAGGTTGAAAAATTAAATCATTTTCACCGGTACGATTTTCTGTTGGTCTACGTTCTGTGATAGCTAAAAATTCGTCATTAAGTATATTGGCAAAAGTACCGTACTGAAAATGGCGATGCTTAAAATAAGGTCTTTTATGTGGGTGCCGGTCTGATTGCACCAGTGTTCCATAAACTTTTTCAGCTGCAATCAACTCAATAAATAATAGTTCCAGCTTATCTCTCCAATCTCTCTTTTTAGTATTTTCCATGTTTTTTCATTTAGCATTTATCACTAAAAATTACTTACTAAGTAGCACAAGCTGTAGCGTTATCCGTTCAAATCGGTGCCTGAATACTATAAATTCGTTAAATCAAAAAAGCCGCTTTTAAGCGGCTTTCATCAAAATAAGTTTCCTCAATTAACGAGTGCAATTTGCACCCCATGTTTCACCATCTTGCACATAGGCTATTATAAGTTCTCCCTCATCAATTTTTATGGTTCCGGAACTGTTCACCAAAACATTTTGATTTTTTTCCATTTCTACCCCAGTAATGCTCGGTATACTATTTGAGAAATCAAATCTATAGTTATTGCCCACTTTAACCACGGTAACTCGTCCATCGTCGGTAGTAGTTTCAGTTTCGCTATCAGGGTTTGAATAACTGACCGAACCATTGTAAGTGCCCACGAACAGATTATCGTCCGTTGGGTCATTGTCTTTACTGCACGATACTACCAATGCAGCTAAAAAAAGCATAATGCTCAAAAATTTAATAGGTTTTTTCATGTTCATATATTTTGGGTTAAGACCCAAAATTAAACATGCTATCGAGACCTAGGGTAGGTATTAAGGAAGCTTTAAGATAGAAAAATGCTGTAGAGTTAAAGATAATTTTGATATCGTTACCGCTAGAATATTTCGGGCAAATTTTACTTTAATTCAACTGGTCTTAGCTTTTCTAATATAGTATTTTTCATATATGTAAAGTTGTCAAGTGCTTTTTGTGTGAAGGCGAAAAGACTTAAACTTCTATCCAGATTTTGGTTCTCGTAAGCTACTTTGTAATAAATATTCCCGTTTAGGTAGTCAGTAAGTGCACGAATGCCATGTAAGAAGGGCATTAGAACCGCGCCCCAAGCCAACGTTTCTATTTCTTTTTTTGACAGAAAGGGTTCATTGGCAGAAAGGCCATCGATAAAAGCATCTAGAAGATCTTTTTTGAAAGTAATTTTTTCGTGGTTCTTCTCGTCTTCCGGAGCCGTATTCACTATGGTGCGAATGGCATCACCAAAATCGTACAGAAAATGGCCTCGCATTAGAGTGTCAAGATCAATAAGGCAAAGCGCTTTTTCGGTTTCTTTTGAAAAAAGAATATTATTGAGCTTGGTATCGTTATGACAAACCCGGATCGGTAATTCAGAAAGTTCAATAGGCGTCAATTGCGCCAAAACTTTTTGGGCAAAAAGTATAGCGCTCTCTGCCATTTTTCTTTTTTCAGATGTTGATTTCTCTAAAGCTTCTTCGAACTGGCCTTTTCGTAGGCTTAAATCATGAAATCGAGGTATAGTATCTACATAGTCTTCGACATTTGCTTTTTGTAGAAGAATATTAAATTTGGAGATAACCTTACCGGCCTCAAATGCTATTTTTGCATTTTCGGTCGTATTATAGGCCGTACTGCCGTTAATGTAGGTCATAACCCTCCAATAAGACTTTTCACCGTTCTTAGTGCTTAGATAATTGAGTCCACTATGAGTTTTGACTAGGGTAATTTCTTGATAATCGGTGTCAACAAGGTGCTCAAATGCATCGCGAACGTTGTTCATCAAGCCGGCAACATTACCAAATACGTTATGGTTGATACGCTGCAGAATATAGATCGGTTCATTATCGGCGAGTACTAAAAAAGTATCGTTGATAAAACCATCGGTAAGTGGTTTAAATTTGTAGTTTTTCTTCTCTACAGAGAAATTGCTTAGTAGGGTATTGAGTGCTTGGTCGGTATATTTATTCATTCGTTAGGCCAAAGTGGCGATATGTATTTTCCGGCATTGGTTTTTTCTTTTAGGTATGCAACGGCAGTTTCACGGTCACTGGCATAAGTTACACCAAACCAATCACCACCCGAGGGTACTACTTTTACCTCGATTTCACCTGCCTGAAGCATGTCTTGAATTATTTTAGGAATATAAAGTTCAGCTTTGGCACCCAAGTTTTTACTGTCTAAAAATGTTCTAAAGTCATTTTCGATTTTTTCGAAGATAGAAGGTTTGCAGACCCAAAAGTTCATGCTTACATGCTCTTCTCCTCTGTATTCGTTTCCCGAATCTTCGTCTACGACTTTACCATCTTTAGCTACAAGCTTTAATCGTTCATCTACAGATACGAGATTATCACCATCTACTTGGCATACACCACGAGAAACCGAACCATGTTCAGATAGAGTATTCTTCAAGGTATAACCGACTAAGGCATAGGTATTATCTTCGACATGGGCTCGCATGAAATTAGCTGCATTTTCGTAAGCGGGCTGCCCATAAAAATCATCGGCATTCAAGACCGCGAAAGGTCCGTCAATGACATTTCTGGCTGTCCACACGGCGTGGGCGGTACCCCAGGGTTTCGTACGCTCCCCTTCGAAAGAACAGCCTTGGGGCAAGTCGGTAATTTCTTGTGCTAGAACATCTAATTTTACATTGGCGGGCAGGCGGTTTCTTAAATGGTCATCTAGAAACGAGACATTGTCTTTTTTCGTAATTAAAACAATATGGTTAAATCCATTTTTTAGTGCATCTGAAATGCCGAATTCCATTAGAAATTCACCATCAGGGCCTAAATCGTCAAATTGTTTTAGTTTTCCGTATCGGCTACCGCTTCCAGCTGCCATTAAAAGTAAAATCATGTTCTGTTGAATTTGTTAAGTTGGCGCAAAAATATGATTTTATGTATAGAATCTTCGTAATTGCATTGTATACCTAACATTTTATTCACTTTAATTGCACATAGCTTAAAAATTATTCTTTAATTTTCTTCCATTCCTATCTTTCGAATCCATTTTTTAAATCCATTTAAAATGAGACTTTTATCGGTTTTTGTTATTTGTTTGCACCTTTATCAAATTTCCTTTTCACAGGAAGCCAGTCGCCCTAACATTTTAGTGATGATTTTTGATGATGCAGGGCTCGATATGGGTGTTTACGGCAGTACCTATGTAAATACACCTGGTTTCGACGCTCTTGCACGAGACGGTATGCTTTTGAAAAGGGCCTACACACCCAATGCAAAATGTGCGCCTTCAAGAGCTTCGATGATTACAGGGAGAAACTCTTGGCAACTCGATGCGGCGGCGAACCATGTGATTTACTTTCCGCCGAAATTCAAGACCTATCAAGAAGTTTTGTTAGAGCACGGTTATGTTACGGGCTACACCGGTAAAGGTTATGCTCCGGCAGTTACCAAAACTGCAGATGGAGCAAATCGCAAGGTATTGGGGCCTGCCTTTAACGATAAGAAACTGAAACCGGCGACCAGTAGTATTTCAGATAATGATTATAGTGCCAATTTTAAAGGTTTTTTGGAACAAGTGCCCGAAAAGCAACCATGGAGTTTTTGGGTTGGTAGCTTAGAGCCACATCGTGGCTATGAATATGGTTCAGGTAAAAAATTAGGAGGTAAATCTGAGGACGATATCAAGAATTTTCCGCCTTATTGGCCCGACAATGAAGTCACCAGAAACGATTTGCTGGATTACGCTTATGAAATTGAAGATTTTGATAAACATATTCAAAAAATCATTCAAACTTTAGAAGAAAAGAATCAGTTAGACAATACCTTGATTGTGGTTACCTCTGACCACGGAATGCCTTTTCCGAGAGTGAAAGGCGACCAATATGAAAATGCAAATCATGTGCCCATGGCCATGTTATGGAAGGATAGAATGAAGACCCAAAACAGAACAGTTGATGACTATGTCAGTTTTATCGATTTGGCACCGACGTTTCTAGAGGCGGCCGGGGTTGATTGGGGTTCTTCAGGAATGCATCCTGCAACAGGCACCAGTCTGATGGATATAATAACTTCAGAAAAGTCGGGGCAAATAGAGCAGGAAAGAAACTTTGTGCTAGTAGGTAAAGAAAGACATGATACGGGTAGACCAGGTGATGTGGGTTATCCCATCCGAGGTATACATATGAACAATATGCTGTATGTGAAAAATTATGAAATTGATAGATGGCCGAAAGGCAACCCGGAAACCGGTTATCTGAATACCGATGGTAGCCCCACGAAAACCGAAATATTGAATTTAAGAAGAAAGGGTAATGCCAAGTTTTGGAGATTGAATTTCGGAAAGAGAGAGAAAGAAGAACTGTACGATATCGAGAAAGACCCCTTCTGTATGAGTAATTTGGCCAATGAGCCTTCATACCAGATTGTAAAGCAAAAACTTAAGGCAGAGATGGAAGCCAAACTTCTAGAGCAGGGCGATTTGCGTATGGTTGGCTATGGTCATATTTATGAACAGGCACCTTTCGTGAACGGAATGGATTTTTACAAGAACTTCATGAACGGTGAGCGACCGAAAGCCGGTTGGGTGAACGATAGTGATTTTGAGCCATTTGTGCTGGATGGTGATGGTAATGAACTGAGAGCCATCAATACTATGAGTTTTGAATAATAATTGCGATATCAAAAAGAACCAAATCCTATTCATAAATTATAAGATTTCATGAATTCTAACAAAGCAACTTCAGTAGAAGCATATATAGCTTCATTTCCTGATAATGTTCAAAACCTCTTGAAGCAACTCAGGGTTCTTATTAAAGATTGTGCTCCCGATGCAAATGAAGCTATTAGCTATGGTATGCCCGCTTATAAACTCTGCGGTAAACCCTTGGTTTATTTTGCCGCTTACAAGAACCATATAGGTTTCTATGCTACGCCAAGTGGTCACTCTGCATTTGCAAAAGACCTTTCTCGCTACAAACAAGGTAAAGGGTCTGTGCAGTTTTCAATGAAAGAACCTCTTCCACTAGAACTTATCGCTAAGATAATTGCCTTTAGGGTGGAGGAGAATGAGCGAAAAAAGTCAAAAAGTTAAAATATTATAAATGACGCTATTGCGTTAAAATACCTGATGTTTGTCATAATTTCGATGGGGTAGGTTTAGTAGTTTTGAATAAACAAGCTAAGCGATTAGCTACCTAATGAATAATATCATGAAGAAAATCGTAGTTCCAGTAGATTTTTCGCAACAATCTGAATATGCGTTGCAAGTGGCCGTCTCTTTGGCTAAAAGATACGGTTCAGAAATTTTGGTTTTACATATGCTAGAATTGAACCAGGCTATGATTACCTCTAATGAAGGGGTACACCCTGAGCAAACGGTTTTTTTGATCAAGATGGCAGAAAAGCGTTTCAAAGATTTTTTAGAGAAGCCGTACTTAGAAGGTGTGGAGGTAACGCCCATAATTAAACATTACAAGGTCTTTAGTGAGGTAAACGAAGTAGCGAAAGATCATGGGGCCGAATTGATCGTAATGGGCTCTCATGGCGCAGACGGACTAACTGAAATATTCGTGGGTTCGAATGCCGAAAAAGTGGTTAGAAATGCCGAGGTGCCCGTAATTGTTGTAAAAGGCGAAATGACCGACTTTAAAATTGAACGATTTGTATTCGCCTGTGATTTTAAGCTTGAGAGTGTTTCCGCATTTATACGGGCGAAGGCTTTTTCCGAGTTGCTTTCGGCAGAACTAAATCTAGTTTACATCAATACGCCGGGGGACGATTTCTTAAGCGCTTCCGATGCATATGAACGGATCAATAAATTTTTACACAAGGCAAATAGTTCTGATGAGGTAGTAATTCATAACGATTATAGTGTGGAGAAGGGAGCTCTTAATTATAGTGAGAAAAATGGTGCCGATGCTATCGGTATACCAACTCATGGTCGAAAAGGTTTGGCACATTTCTTTATGGGTAGTATAGGTGAAGATATTGCTAACCATTCGAAAATTCCTGTAGTGACGTTTAAAATAAGTGATTAGAATTTTTTTTGTAGAATTAAAAAAGGGCCTTTGAATTCAAAGGCCCTTATCCCATAATTTTGTGATGGTGAATTAAGGATTTATATCTACTGCATAAATTTTTCCGGCCATCATATCCGGTAAGAGCAATCTACCCTTATCCTCTTCCAGGTAAAAATCGGCAGCTGATTCTAAGCCTTCTTTTAGAACTGTGGCTTCTTCAGTTTTGCCATCAATTTTCCAAACTTTGGCCAAAGCCCAACTGCTAATGTAGTAATCACCTTTACTATCTTGTTCAACGGCATCGGCACCTCTGAACCTGCCTTTAAGTGGTGTCAAAACGCCGTCTCGTTTAACCAGGAAATTACCTAGGAAGAACGCACCAATCATAATTTCTCCGTTATTGTCGACCCCAACTCCGTTAGGGTTTAAAAGAAGTGGAGAGGTATCTTGGGCAATCGATATTTTTCCGTTGAGGTCAATGTGATAAATGCGGCCCGTTTGCGGTACTTTTTTTGCTTCCTCGCTATCGAGCGGCCAGAGGTCATTATTCTCATCTCGCATGTAACTCGTATCTCCCATATCAGCAACATAAATGCCTTTGCCTTCGGCATCTATCGAAACATCATTTAAGTATCGTACCTCTTCAGGAAAATCTTCTTTTTTGGCAAAGACGGTTGCCTTACCATCTTTGTCAACCTTCCAAACACGGGTAACATCTGAAAAATAGAGATGTTCATTAAGAAAGACAATGCCCTTGGGTTCATCTGAACCTGTGGTAAATACGCGCACCCCTTGTTCAGAGATTTCGGCAACTTGCCCATCGCCCTCCTCTTTTCCGTTCATGAGGGTCACATAGTAATTTTCATTGAACCCTTTCGTGATACTTTCGGGTTTTACGCCCACATCGACAGGAAATTGAATTTGCGCGTAGCCCATACTGCCGAACATGAAAAGGGTGGCCATAACCGTTAGCCCACGAAATAGCTTTCTAAATCCGTAATTGAAATTTTGAAAAATTGTTTTCATCTGTATAGTGTTTAAGGTTTCTAGGTTGAACTTTAGTTCGGGAGAGTTTTAAGTTTTTAAATCATTTTCATCGTTATGGGGTCCCAGTTTACCGGTTGCTTTGTATAGTAACTTTCATTGGCTAAAAGTGCTGCGCCCGCAGCTCTTAGCCCAAAGGTCGGGTCTTGAGTTACCTTACCGTTATTTCGAATCGCTTGAAAGAAATTATAGAAATGGTCATGGCGCCCACCTTTGTAATCTCTTGGAGCCTCCCAAGTGGTGGTGCCGGTGCTCAAAGCTGCGGCCCTGGTTTCCAGATTTTGATCGGCGTAGCCCTTCTTGATTTTTTCTTGCATTTCTTCAGTAAAAGATACCAAAGAATAACCCCCGGGAACAATACCTAGCTTAGAGCGTTTTAAGGTTACGGAATTTTGACCGACTTCCATTTCACCTTTGGTGCCGATTAACTTAAATCCGCCACCACCGCCACTGCCAGCTATAAAATTTATTCTGAAAGCTGCATTAAATGCCGCATGGTTTTCGGTCTTTGGGTAATCATACAGAGTTATGCTTACATCGGGTACGTCACGGCCATCTTTCCAATAGCGCAAACCTCCCGTAGCCAATGCGCGGTTGGGGCCATGCGAGTTTATAACATGGTTAAGCGTAGAAAAAGCGTGAACGAAAAGATCGCCAGCTACTCCCGTGCCGTAATCTCTGTAATTTCTCCATCGAAAGAAACGTTTTGGCTCAAAAGGAACTTGGGGAGCTTTGCCTAGAAAGGCATCAAAATCAACAGTTTCTTTACTGGCGTCAGGTGGTATCGGGTACTGCCAAGCCCCTTCGGCCGAATATCGGTCGTTGAAAAAATCGAGCATAACAATATCTCCAATAGCGCCCTCTTCATAAAGTTGCTTTGCTTTTTCATTGCCCAAGGATGCCATGCCTTGACTACCTACTTGACAAATTTTACCTGAGGATTTTTGAGCGTTTATAATGTCTTGGCCTTCTTCCCACTTTTGAACCATGGGTTTTTCACAATAAACATGTTTGCCTGCCTTTAACGCATCTACCGTAATTTTTTTATGCCAATGGTCTGGTGTGGCTACGATAACGGCATCGATATCTTTTCTATTCAGAAGTTCTCGGTAATCTCGTGTAGTAAAGATGTCATCTCCCCAAAGTTCTTTGGCCCGATCGAGACGACCTGTGTATAGGTCACAGGCAGCAACTACTTTGCAACCATCGACGGTAAGAGCATCTCTGGTATCGAAGATGCCTTGAATGCCGACCCCTATTACGGCTAAATTAATTTGGTCGTTCGCGACATAAGCAGTTTGGGCGTATTCACGATTTAGTATTAACTTCTCATCACCCGCAGCTGCAAGTATCATTGGAGCAGAGGTAAGGGCTGCAGAGCCTAAGGTGGCTTTTTTAAGAAATGACCTTCTTGAAGGGTTCTTTTTCATTATAAATTCTAGATTAAACGGTTTGGTTTGGTAAGAGCAAAGAAATTTACATCTTTTCAAAAGGAATGCCAAAAGTTTAACCCCGCAAGAGATTGCTATGCTGTACTATCAAACCTAACTCATAATACGTGTTAGTTTAAAATAACGTTGGTAGTTTTCTGGTATATTCGAAGCTTGCAGCAAACAGCCTTCGGTCATATATGGATAAATCTCATCATAGGTTTTTACATTGTACATACCCACTCTTTTGCTAATATGCTCACGCCCTAATTCGGTGGGAGTGTTTAGACCTGCTGCTGCGACCAGTTCTAGAAAGCTTTTAATGGTCGCTTCGTGATAATTCTTTACTCTTGGTGCTTTGTCACTTACGACCAAGCCCTTCATTAACGATTTGTTCTGTGTAGCTACGCCAACCGGGCATGAATTGGTGTTGCATTGTAAGGCCTGAATACAACCAACGGCCAGCATCATAGCTCGAGCACTGTTACAACCATCTGCCCCTAGGGCAATGGCCCTTGCCATGTGAAAACCGGAAATTATCTTTCCGGCGATGATAACTTTGATTTCCTTTCTCAAACCAAAGCCGACCAAAGTGTCATGTACGAAAACCAATCCCTCACGGGAAGGCATGCCCATGGTATTGGAAAACTCTACGGGTGCGGCCCCTGTGCCACCTTCACCTCCATCGACTGTAATAAAATCAGGAGTAATGCCGGTATGGATCATCGCTTCGCAGAAATCCATAAACTCTTGTTTACGGCCGATACACAATTTAAACCCGATAGGTTTTCCGTCAGACAGGTCCCGAAGTTTTTTGATAAAATGCATGAACTCGATAGGATTGGCAAAAGCGGAATGTGAAGGGGGAGAGTGAACCGCAACGCCGGGTCTAATATGCCTTATTTTTGCAATTTCTTCGGTGTTCTTTACTGCTGGCAAGATTCCACCATGCCCAGGTTTGGCACCTTGTGACAGCTTGATTTCAATCATTTTGACTGAAGGCCGTAGGGCATTTTGTTTAAAAGTATTTTCATTAAAAGTGCCATCGTCATTTCGACAACCAAAATAACCCGTTCCAATTTGCCAGATGAGGTCACCACCACCTTCTAAGTGATAATCGCTGATTCCACCTTCGCCCGTATTATGGGCAAAATTTCCCATTTTAGCCCCTTTGTTCATGGCCAATACCGCATTTTTGCTCAAGGAACCAAAACTCATGGCGGAAATGTTCAAAAGGCTTGAAGAGTAGGGTTGTTTGCAGTCTTTTCCTCCGATATTAATTCGAGGAAATTCCCCAATATCTTTTGGATTGTTTTTGGCGTACATAGAGTGCTCCATCCACTCGTAGCCTGGTCGGTAGAGGTCCATTTGAGTGCCAAAGGGCTCAGTGTCATTCGCACCTTTGGCCCTTCGATATATTAATGATCTGAGAATTCTGTTCAAAGGTCTGCCCTCGGTGTCGGTTTCTACAAAATATTGCATAATCTCGGGCCGTATAGATTCTAGAACATAGCGAAAACGACCTATTACCGGGTAGTTTCTTCGAATGGTATGTTTTTTTTGAACGATATCGAACAGACCCATCAATACCAATGGGGCAACAATTATAAAGAGCCATAGAACTGGTAACCAAACGAATGAAATTGCCAGAATAATACCAATAGAAATGAGGGCTATCAGAATAAACTTTTCACGAACTTTCATGCAATTGAAATTTGATGCCGAATTTAGGCAAAATTAAAAAGACCATAAGTCATGAAATATAACGGGTATAAAAAAGATTATCACTTTAACCCCTTTATTTCGGTCTTGATTTGAACATTTCGAGATAGAGCATCGTACTCATTTTTTGCGCCCTGTTCTTCGCAATAAAGGCGGTATCACCTTCAAACAATTCATCTATTGTCTCGAACCACAAATTTAGCCATAGTCCGAAATGTTCTGAAGTAATATTGTTGTCCATCTTTTGGTCGACTTCCAGATGTGCTTTAATAGGATTTCCGTGATATTTTCGCTTTAGAAATAGTTGTGTTTCCCAAAAATTGGTAAGTATTTCAAAATGCTCTTCCCAATCATCAATGACACTTTCAAAAATAGGGCCTAGAATTTTGTGCTTTCTAATTTTATCATAGAATGTGGTAACTAACAACCGTACATGGCTTCTATCTTTAATCTCTATTCTTGTCATCTTTAGGGTTGTAATTATCCTTTAGGAATGTTTTCAGGTTATTCGCCGAGGTGTATTTTATAAAAATTCCAAGCTGCCGAGGCTACATCCCTACCTAATTTCAACCCTGCAATATTATCTGCTTGAATATGGTAGCCACCCATAACCCGCGATATACCGGCCATATTTGCGGTTTCGGTGAAGGTGGGGAATTTCAGGGTTACCGGTTTTCCAAAGTGCTTCTCATCCAATTCTGTCATAGACCCAGGGGTAAGTTCAACCTCTCCACCGAAATAATCATCACCGGTGAAGAGTCTCAGTACTTCTGCACAGGCACCACTTATGGTACTGTGGCCTGAAGTGTAACTAGGGAATGGTGGGCAAAGAAAAACATCGGGTGAATACGGGCGCCATTCCTGACCTTTCATTTCAACGACACCTTTCCCAGGTCCGCCCCAAGCTTTTATAGTTTTGTCTTTGTAATAGTCGTGAACCAAAGCATAGGGTCGAGCATAGTCATAGAACATCTTAGAATCCCATGAGGCAATGAAGGCGTCCATGGCCGTGATTTCGGTCAAAAAGTACATTTTCACATCTTGATCAAGCGTATGATTATCACGTCTAGAGACATCTTGAGCGAATTTTAGCCAATGACCCGCTTGCTGAACAGATTGTGGCCCATCACGCATAAACTCTACCAAAGCTTTGTCTTCGTCGGTTAGATTTGCCTGTAGTTCTATTACTTCTTTCACCTCTTCTTTCAACTGTTTCGAACCGACCATTGGCGGTGGACCCGGACGAAATTGGTCCGCTGATTCTAGGGTAATGGGTTTTACGAGCTGCCAATAAGGTGTAAGACAGCTAGGTGCATATTGACCGCCCTTGCCATCGGAAAAATATTTGGGTTGCCATCGATTGATATCTGTATTTTCATCAGCCGTATTGATGGGTGCGTAATTCGTGTAATCAAAGTAAGGTGTGCCATTAGAACCGCTAACCTTGCCATATTGGTTGCTGCCATCATTTTTTCTGGCCTCGATTACCGCTTTCGCCGCTAGATTACCAATACCCTCTGGAGTACTAGGGTCAAGCGATTCGTTTTCTGGGTCAAGCCCAAGGTCTAGCATATTTTTTTTGAATAGTAGCGAATCAGAGTAATAATATTCTTTGAGAGCCCCATATGCGGCGTAGCTTATAGCAATTTCTTTGTTCTTTAAGTTTCTGTTTTTTAACGGTTGTCTGTCGGCACCTGATAAATATACCGGTTCAGCAGCATTATCGAATCGCGACCAGGCATCAAAAATTGAAGTAAATATTAAGCCGAGATATCTTGAGGTAATGGTAGGTCGTGGTTTAAAACGTTCAGTGTCTGAGGCCGTCGCATCTAAAGCTATTTTTCCCCATTGGTAGGCTATGTTATCTGTGCCGGTCGGTTCATTTGAAACAGGTGTTTGAGATGTTATGGTAAATGAGGTAAGATAGAGAAGTGCTGTAATCGCGGTTAATGTATATTTCATGGTTGGATTGTTGAAATCGAGACCTAAATATATGAAAGTAACCTTGTTGGGTAAAATTATAGAGAAAACCAGAATAGATCGTCAATACAGGATTTTGGAGTGGAATCTGATTTTTTTCGAGTTATTATTTCATGAAATCAGTCCATATTATGGTGGCTAATATGCGTAAATTTGAGGTAAAAACAAATGAATCTACCCCGAACCGACAAAAAAAGATTGGTCATTATAGGCGGTGGTTTTGCCGGAATTTCTTTGGCAAAAAAATTGAAAGACCTTGATGTTCAACTAGTACTCATCGATAAGCATAATTACCATACTTTTCAGCCCTTATTATATCAAGTATCGACAAGTGGGTTAGAACCTGATTCTATTGCTTACCCTATTAGAAAAGTGCTTAAGCGCCTGCATAACTTCCATTTTCGTTTGGCTTCGGTAGAACATATTGATGCGGAAAACCGTAATATAACTACTAACATAGGTAATCTTACTTATGATTATTTGGTAATTGCAACCGGCACTAAAACCAATTTTTTTGGCAATGAAGAGGTGGCCAAGAATGCCATGCCCATGAAAAATGTGCCTCAGGCATTAAATATTCGAAGTTACATGTTGCAGAATTTTGAGAAAGCAGATGATTCCGAAGATTATGACGAACGAAAGTCACTTCTCAACTTTTGTGTCGTGGGGGGAGGTCCGACAGGAGTAGAACTGTCGGGTGCGCTAGCGGAATTGAAACAAAATGTTTTCCCTAAAGATTATAGGCATTTGAATATTGACGAGATGGAAATTCATCTATTCGAAGGCGCTGATAGATTACTGCCTCCCATGAGCGAACATGCTTCGGAAAAGGCTACTGCTTTCTTAGAAGAGTTAGATGTTCAAATACATTTAAATACATTGGTCAGTAATTATGACGGAGAAACCGTGACCCTTAGTGACGATTCGACCATGCGCAGTAAGAATCTGGTTTGGGCGGCAGGTGTGACCGGCGCTAAAATAGAAGGACTCAAGGCTGAATCTTTGGTTGAAAAATTAAATAGATTCAAGGTCGACAGGTTCAATAGAATTGAGGGATACGATACTATTTTTGCCATAGGAGACATTGCATATATGGAAACCGAAGAGTACAAAGCTGGGCACCCTCAGGTTGCACAACCTGCCATACAGCAAGGGGAGCACTTAGCTGATAATCTCGTTCACCTGATTAAGGGTGAGCCTATGAAGCCTTTCTCGTATAATGATAAAGGCACTATGGCTACGGTGGGTAGAAATCGAGCGGTAGTCGATTTGAAAAAGCTCAAGTTTTCTGGCTTTTTTGCTTGGTTCGTTTGGATGTTCGTTCACCTAATGGCGTTGGTAGGTTTTAGAAATAGGGTAGTTGTATTCTTTAACTGGGCCTATAACTACATTAATTACGATAAGGCTGCTCGCCTTATAGTCAGACCCTATAAGACGAGGGCATAGTTTCAGTATTCTAAGCCGCATTAATTAAAAACCTTTACTATATTTGTCTCGTTGTGTTGTGACCCAAGACCTGAATTTAGGTTAGGGCCAATGAAAGGCTTTCCAAAATTGGAAGGCTTTTTTTGTTTAAGACTTAAAAAATATCTTATGCCGTATCGCGGGGCTGGTGATGCTCTTTTTTATCTTTCACTTGATGATTTATTTTTTCACCGTGAGTAGCTGATTCATCAATGGCCTGCTCTTTTAGGCTCTGCTTATCGTTTTTCTCTATGTAATTATCTTTTTTATCTTCCATATTATATTTGTTTTTATGCTTGTGCCAATAAGATTATGGTACCCACGATTAGAATAAGAATGAGTACGATAATTATGGTAGCCCAAGGAAATCTATTTTTAGGGGTCATCGTTGTCTGATTTCTCGCTTCATCAACCGAATGTGGATTATGAACGGGAGAACTGTCTTGAGAATCCATTTTTTTCATAGCAATTTTTTTATCCTATTTTCATCGGACCTTGATGGTTCGGCACCTGATTTTTAATCGTTTTCGTTTCTAGGTGCGTTTGCTCTTTCAGGCTCTTCCAGGCCTCTCTTGCTTTCGCTGCCTTGG
This sequence comes from Flavobacteriaceae bacterium MAR_2009_75, assembly GCA_002813285.1. Taxonomy (NCBI): domain Bacteria; kingdom Pseudomonadati; phylum Bacteroidota; class Flavobacteriia; order Flavobacteriales; family Flavobacteriaceae; species Flavobacteriaceae bacterium MAR_2009_75. The sequence continues at coordinate 1,534,574 of PHTZ01000001.1, read as the reverse complement.
CTGTAGAATTTGTTCTCTTCATCTTTTAAGTTTTTGACATTGTTACTGGTCCTGCCTGGCACGTCTAAATCTTTTCCTGTAAAATCGAGGCGCTGTTTTCTATTTTGCAACATGCGGTCATCACCATTATCTCTTCGAACACCTCTATCACCCAAAGTATTTTTATCTTCTTCGGTTATCTCAGAATTGTACTTTGGTTTTGATTCTTTATGGTTACTCATAATTTTTTTTTAGTAGATACAAGCTAGCACCATAACGTGAAATCGACGTTCGTTAATAGCAATTTTATTGATTCAATAAGTAGGTTTGTTACTCGAATTTAGATGAGGACGAGGATTTAAAATTTATCGTAATTTTAAAGAAACGACTTAAAACTGCACATATGCCTTTATATCACAAGTTGGGAAAGATTCCGCATAAGCGACATACCCAGTTCAGAAAAGAAGATGGCTCACTTCATTACGAGCAATTGTTCGGAACTATCGGTTTTGATGGTATGTCTTCGTTATTGTATCATTTGCACAGGCCTACGCAAGTCAAAGAGATTGGTAAAACATTGGATGTTGCGCCGAGGGCTGCGGTAGAATATAATATTACATCAAGGCTTCTGAAAGGTTTGGACGTTAAGCCCGAAGACGACTATTTAGAGAGTAGAAAAACCATACTTTTTAATGCAGATGTTCATGTGGGCTTGGCCGCTCCGAAAAAATCGATGATCGAATATTTCTATAAGAATGCCGACGCCGATGAATTACTTTTCATTCATAAGGGTAGTGGTGTTCTAAAAACTCTATTGGGCGAGATTCCCTTTGAATATGGAGATTATTTGGTAATTCCTCGAGGCATGATTTACCAAATTCATTTCGATACTGAAGATAATAGGTTGCTCGTTACCGAAAGCTATCACCCTATATATACCCCGAAACGATATCGAAATTGGTTCGGTCAGCATTTAGAACACTCTCCATTTTGTGAGCGTGATTTCAAATTGCCCCAAAACCTGAAAGCACACGATGAGAAAGGGGAATTTTTAATCAAAGTAAAGAAGCAGGTTCAATTGCATCATATGGTTTATGCTACACACCCTTTTGATGTGGTCGGTTGGGATGGGTATAACTTTCCCTACGGGTTTTCTATTCACGATTTTGAGCCTATTACTGGGCGAGTGCACCAGCCGCCACCGGTACACCAGACCTTTGAAACCAGCGCATTTGTGGTGTGTTCTTTTTGCCCAAGGTTGTACGATTATCATCCGGAATCGATTCCGGCCCCATACAATCATTCCAATATAGATTCGGATGAAGTGCTGTACTATGTAGACGGTGACTTTATGAGTCGAAAGGGTATCGATAAAGGTTATATTTCCCTGCATCCGGCAGGTATACCCCATGGTCCGCACCCAGGTACCTACGAAGCGAGTATTGGTAAAACCGGTACTGAAGAACTTGCGGTGATGATCGATACCTTTAAACCGCTTAAGCTTACCCAAACGGCCTTAGACATCGATGATGGCAAGTATTACAAAAGTTGGTTGGAGTAGGGGGTGCCGCTTTGTTATCTTTTTCATAATGCCCCAATAGGAACAAACGAAAAACGGTATTTTTGGGTAAAATTAGCAACTGTGGTATTTGATATAATTAAAAAAAGACGTTCTGTCTTTCCTGCACAATATAACGACAAACCTATAGCCAAGGCCGATATTGAAAAAATTCTTCAAGCGGCCAATTGGGCACCAAACCATAAGAAGACCGAACCTTGGCGGTTTAAGGTAATGATGGGTGAATCGAAAGAGAAGCTCGGTCTATTTCTTTCATTGAAGTATATGGAGAATGTGGCCAGTCCAAAACAGATGAAGGCAAAAAAACTTATAGAAAACCCGAAGATGGCCGGGGCGATTATCGCTATTTGTATGCAACGTGATCCAAATGAAAGTCTACCGGAATGGGAAGAAGTCGCCGCAACCGCAATGGCCGTTCAGAACATGTGGTTATGCTGCGCCGAAATGGGTATAGGTTCGTATTGGAGCTCACCGCCACTCATCAAATTTATGGATGAGTTTTTTGAGATGGAAGATGGTGAAAAATGCCTTGGTTTTTTCTATATGGGGCATTATGATGGTGAATTGGAAGAGGCTACACGTAGACCTATAGAAGATAAAGTAGTTTGGGCAGATTAGGTAGTTCAGATAGCTGAGCTAGTATTCTTTGGTGTATTTATATTCACCTCCCCCTTGTTTAAGAACCATAGTGTTTTCTTTAGGATTAAATTCTAACCGCACCCCTGCTTGGGCGAATTCGAATACGTCTTTTTCGGTGGCTTCCAAATTAAACGAGGGTTGCCCAGTAGCCTGACCTATGAGAACATTGCCTTTTTTGGTGATGGTGATTTTAAGCGGAATTTGCTCGCTCGCATAAATGCCTAAATAAGTATCTAGTTCTTCGGAAGTTACTTCAATGTTTGAAAAAGTGGGAATTTCAAAGGGTTTTCCATAGAAAGCGCTTAAGGCCGCAATTAGTATATCGTTGTTAGAATAGCGGCTTCCGTTAGTGGTAAGTGCAAACGCCAAATCATCTTCGGGAATAACGCCCAATACTGATGAAAACCCATCAATGCCCCCGTTATGTCCGAAACCTTTTTTGCCGTAAAATGGCATTTGAAAGATGCCCATACCATAATTGTCTTTAATGGTTTTCATTTGCTCAAGACTTTCGGCTGATATAAGCTTTTCTGCGAACAGGCCCTCAACAAATTTGGTCAAGTCGGTTGGGGTTGAAATAATGGCTCCCGCACCTAATGGAATCGACATGTGGGTCTCAGGTTGCTTTTTCCAGGAGTTCGTGTGGGAATAAACATAGGAGTGTGCCTCGTGGTTGGTACTATCTATTTTTGAGCCTACCTTGGTGTGGGTTAGTTCAAGGGGCTGGGCAATTCTGGTTTTTACAAGTTCAGCATAGGGTTTGCCGAAAACTTCTTCTAAAATAAAAGTGAGCAAAACATAATTAGAGTTACTGTACTCCGCCTTGCTGTCCGGCTCGAAAACGCTTGGTGATTCGATGATGATATTCAGTAATTCTTCCCGCGTCTTTTTTTGTGTATTCCACTTAAGGTAGTCATCTACACTGGTGAAGTTCAAAATTCCACTGCGGTGGTTCAGTAGATGAGAAACTGTTATTTTTTCAGCGTTTTTTATTTTAAGAAAGTAGGTGTCAAGGGTCTGGTCAAGTTTAAGTTTGTTTTCTTCTACGGCCATAAAAATGAGGGCAGAAGTGAACATCTTGGTTATGGAGCCAACTCTATATTTAGTCTCTTCACTTGATTTCTTTTGAGCAGCGCTATTCTCATGGCCGATTGCTTTTGAATAGATTATTTCTCCCTCATGTGACATGGCAAAACTACCCATGTACCTATCGTTGACTTCTAATGCATTAAAAAAGCCATCCAGTTTGAGGGTGTCGAGACTCTGAGCATCAACTGAGATAATGTAAAGAAGGCCGATTAGAATGCTAAGGGTTGTTCTCTTCATGTTAAGGGTATTCAATTGAAAAAAGGAAAAAGAGCAAGACGATGCCCCCAGGCAATAGATATGAATAGGCCGAGATAAACAATGGCAACTAGAAACTTTATAAAAGTGCCGGTAAGAAAACCTAAAAACGATCCAAAGGCGGCCTTAGTCGCCGTTTTTTTGTCGGCCTTGTTCAAGAGTTCACCTACCAATGCTCCCACAAAAGGCCAGATAATGATGCCGAACGGACCCAAAAACGGGAAAATCAAGGCGACCACCAAGCCAACAGTGGTGCCTATCATACCAGCTTTAGTGCCGCCAAATTTTTTGGTGCCCATTGCGGGTATAACATAGTCCAGCGCAAATACTATCAACGCAATTGCTGCCGTTACGCCAAGAAACCACCAATCTTTAGGTACCGCCATTGTCAGATGCAATAAAAATAGACCTACCCAGCTTAAGGGCGGACCGGGTAGAACGGGCAAAAAACTACCGAGAATACCTATAATCATAAAAACAAAGCCCACGATAAGCAAAGCGATATCCATCATTTCAATTTTCTTGTTTGACTAAGATAAACTGAAAAAGTTACAGTTTTCAATTATTACATAATTCTTCATTTGTAGATGCTATTTCAGTGCCTAAACATTGATTTTAAATCTCAAGTTGTTTTAACTGACTAGTGAACAGTGGTTTAAATTTAACAACTAAAAAATTAGTTTAAACTAAAAATTTAGTTATATTTGTTTGTGCGGATATTTAAAATATGATAAAATGAAACAGTTAACAAAGGCAGAAGAAGAGGTGATGCAGATGTTGTGGAAACTCGAGAAATGTAATGTTGCGGCGATTATTGAAGAGCTTCCAGAACCTAAGCCGGCCTATAATACGGTGTCGACCATTGTAAGGATATTGGAAAGCAAAGGCTTTGTTGACCATGAAAAGGAAGGAAAGGGATATCTGTACTTTCCTCTGGTTAAAAAATCGGATTACAGCAATCAGAGTATTAACAAATTGGTAGATGGATATTTTCAGGGTTCTTTCAAAAGTATGGTCTCTTTCTTTATGAAAAAGAACGACATGAGTCTGAAAGAGCTAGAATCGATACTTAAGGATATTAAAAAACCGGACGAAACTGAGGAACAAAATCAAAAATCGGACAAATAAAATTTATGGCCATGGTACAGTACTTTTTAGAATGCATTGCCTTTCAATTAGTGTTTTTGATTATCTACGATTTCTTTTTAAAGCGGGAGACTTTCTTTCAATGGAATAGATTTTACCTAATTGGCACCTATGTTCTATCGATGATTTTACCCTGGGTAAAGATTGAAGCCCTAAAAACGACCGTGCCCGATAGATATTACGTGTACCCCGAATATCTATGGGGTGCTAATGATGCTGTTGTTGTGGCTAACACTGATAGTTCACCTTTCGATATCTCTTGGGGCGAAGGTTTGTTTATCTGTGGGGTAATGGTAGCCATATTTTTGTTCGCACATAAAATGTGGCGTTTATATCGACTGAGAAAGGGGGCCAATATTTATTATTTTAAAGATTTCACCCGTGTTGTTATCACCAACAGCCATATGGCGTTCTCTGTTTTCAAGTCCATTTTTCTGGGTGATAAGGTGTTGGAGACGGAACACGAGAATATTATCAAGCACGAACTGGTTCATATTCGTCAGAGACATACCTACGACCTCCTATTTTTTGAATTGATGCGTATCGTGGGCTGGTTCAATCCGCTGGTCTATGTGTATCAAAATAGGGTATCAGAACTGCACGAGTTTATCGCCGATGCAGAAGTTGCGAAGACAAATAAAAAGGAGCATTACGAGCTGCTGTTGTCGCAGGTCTTTCAGACGCAAGACATCTCTTTCATCAATCAATTTTTTAAATCATCATTAATCAAAAAACGAATAGTCATGTTACAAAAATCAAAATCGAAAAAAATCTGGAAATTAAAATATTTGGCTTTGGTGCCGATGTTGTTCGGTATCTTGTTTTATACCTCTTGCGAGCGGGATTTACAGGAAGAGATTTCTGCGAATACCATATCTGTTAACGATGTGGAAAGTCTTTCAGCGGAAGAAGAACAAGATTTTTACATTCGATTAATGGAGAACTCCAAGCAGGGAGGGGAGTGGAAGTTGGTCTTGAAAGATAATCATACCACGATTAGATTTACCAACCCACCGAACGAGAGTTCGTTTATCTCTGGCCCCAACGGAGTGCCTATAAGGGCGCAAATGCAATTGGAGTCTAAAGTTTTAGATGGTGACTTTAATATTTTTGACCACAGCTCAAACAGTATGGTAGCTGTTGGCTATGGTGAAGATGTTCCCTTTTCTGTAGTAGAGGAGGTACCTATTTTTCCCGGTTGTGAAAATGCGGCGGACCCTAGAGCTTGTTTTCAAAAAAAAATACAAAGGCATATAAGCAAAAATTTTAGGTATCCAGAAGAAGCACAAAAGCAGGGCATTCAGGGACGCGTATCTGTAATGTTCACGATAAATGAAGACGGAAGTATTACCAATATAAGAAAGCGAGGGCCACACCCACTTTTGGAAGAGGAGACCGAAAGAATCATTGCTCGTTTGCCTAAAATGACGCCGGGGGTGCACGAGGGAAAAGCGGTGAAAGTACCTTTTTCAATACCGATTACTTTTAAATTGTCTCAAACCAACGCCTTAGGGGCAAATGTGGAAATGTCAACTAATAACCCGCAGCGCATGTCTATGGATGACGTAATGGATAATTTGAATATATTGCCTTTTGCCACAGTTGATGAAGCTCCTATTTATCCCGGTTGTGAAGATGCCGCTGATCCAAAGGATTGTTTTACAAAAAGCATACATAAACATATCGGTAAAAATTTTAGGTACCCCCAAGATGCTCAAGAAGCAGGTATACAGGGTAGGGTGGCCATAATGTTCACCATTGCCGAAGATGGAAGCATTCAAGGCATTCGTTATCGAGGTCCGGACCCTTCTTTGGAGCAAGAAGCCCTAAGAATCATAAAGAAATTACCGCAAATGCAACCGGCCAAGAACAATGGCAAAAGTGTGGCGGTAGCGTATTCAGTGCCTATAACTTTTAAATTACAGTAAAATTTCATCTCAAGCCCATTAGAAAATACGTGAAATTGAAGTTAAATTTTTTAATTCAATGGCTATAAAATTTAATTTATAAGAAATTTAATACAAGCCATGAGAAATATTCTTTTAATAGTGGTGATGGTTTTATGTAGCTTGACCGTTTCTTCACAGAGTGAGCAACAAATCAACAACCTCAGAACGTTTGCGAAAACGTACGGTTACATCAAGTATTTTCATCCGAGTGATGAAGCTTCAGATCTTGATTGGAATAGGTTTTCCATTTATGGGGCATCACAAATCGAAAAGTGCGATTCTAAAGACCAAATGCTGACAACGTTAAAAGAGTTGTTCGGTCCTATAGCACCTTCCGCAAATTTTGAAATCGGCAAACAGCCTTCAAAATTCGATGTGTCTATTATAAAACCTCAAAATCCCGAGAATTATGAATTGGCATATTGGCAACACAAAGGTGTAAGTACGGGTATGATGACCAAGGGAAGGCCCTATATAAGTGTACGCGTCAACCGCATGTATGAAACTGAAAATGCTGATCGGTTTGGCAATGTGATGACTGTAATAGGGGCGGATAAGTACAAGAAAAAGGAGTTTAGATATTCTGCTTGGGTCAAAATGGAAGAGGGTTCTACCGGAACAGGAAATCTATGGTTCAGAGTCGATAATTCAGATGGTTCAATGGGTTTCTTCGATAATATGGGGGCTAGGCCGATAAAAAGCACTGAATGGCGGCAGTATGAGATTAAAGGGCAAGTCGATTCTTTGGCGCAATCACTTTTTCTAGGGTGTTTTCTTCAAGGGAAAGGAAAATTATATTTTGATAATGTCAGACTTGAATATAAAGAGGGAAACGATTGGGTAAACATTCCCATAAAGAACAGTGATTTTGAAAGTGAAAAATTAGGTAGTAAAACGGACGGTGTTCAATGGACAAAAGCGGGTAATGGTTATGCTTTTGAAACAGGTACAGCAGTTAAATATGAAGGGGAAAAAGCAGCCGTAATTGAATTTTTGGGGGATGTAAAAGAAGAAAAGGGAACACCGGTTTTTGATTATCAACCACGATTTGGAGAGTTGATAGAAGAAGAAATCGGAAAGAACCTGTTCTGCCAAATTCCTCTTGTACTTTATGCCAATAAGGACCATACTTTTCCGCTGGGAAATAATATAAAATTAAAGTCATTAAAAAAGGAAGTTGAAGATAGTGCTGTCGACCCAACTCAACTTTCCGTTCGATTAGGGAATGTAATTAACACCTTCAATGTATTTCAACATTTCTATCCCTATTTTGATGTGGTCGATGTCGATTGGGAAGCCGCTTTAGAAGAGGCGCTAAAAAGGTCCTTTACAGATGAAACCGACGAAGACCATTTGATTACCCTAGAAAAATTTACTGCGCTGCTGAAAGATGGACACGTTGGTGTTAGGCACGATTTAGTCGAATTTTTTACTCCTCCCATTACTTGGGAGTGGGTAGAAGACAAACTAATCATCACACATCTGTTCGAAGAATCTTCAGAGCTTGAGATAGGAGATGAAGTCACCCATATTAATAAACAGAATTCCCAAGACTATTTTAAAGAGGTTCAGTCAAGAATATCAGCGGGTACAAGAGGCTGGCTAGAATATAAGTCTAATGATATAAGTTTATTTGGTCCTAAGGATAGTAAAATAACCCTGAGAGTTAATGGAAAGGTAATTGCACTCAACAGAAATAAAGATTTTTATAGAGAGAGACGTTCCGCTCTTCCAAAAAAAGAGTCCTACCAAGTGATTAACGATAGTGTGTTCTATTTGAATTTAGACCTCCTTCCGATGGATAAAATCAATGAGCTATTACCACAGATAAAAAACTACAAATCGATTATATGCGATATGCGGGGTTATCCCAATGGTAACCATGATTTTATTAGCCATTTATTGAAGTCCAATGATACCACCGAGTCTTGGATGCAGGTACCGAAAATAAGTTTTCCTGACCAAAAGAACTTGACAGAATATGAAGAGTTGAACTGGAAAATGAAAGCTAAAGAACCTTATTTGGGTGATAAGCAAATTATCTTTATTACAGATGGTAGGGCTATTAGTTATGCCGAGAGCTTTATGGGTTATATCGAAGGTTACGATTTAGCCACAATTATCGGTCAACCAACAGCCGGAACGAATGGCAATGTAAATTCTTTTGAACTTCCTGGCGGATATCGAATTAGTTGGACGGGTATGAAAGTAGTGAAACATGATGGTTCACAGCATCATGCCATTGGTGTTCTTCCCGATATCTATCTCTCTAAGACAATTGAAGGAGTTAAATCAGGAGAAGATGAGTTCTTGAGCAAGGCGATAGATTTAACCAGGCAATAGTACATTTATTTGAAAAATGACAATCGTAAAGATGACGGACTTGCGGGTTTTTATAATGTCTATCACAGTAACCCTTGCATTTGAAGTAGAGGGGCAATCACTTTCTTCTAATCAAAAGCGTGCTAATTTTACCATTGCCGACAGTCTATATGCTCTAGGTAATTATACGCAGGCCATTAACAATTACGCACAGTCGAACGAGCAAAATGCAAGCCTTCAAATTGCACGTTCCTACAGTGCTTTGGGTAGGTTTGACAAGGCCATTGCCCAATACGAAGATGTAGTGGCCAAGAATACTAAAGCACAGATTGCAGGTTTTGAGTTAGGTAAATTATATTTCAAAACCAAAGCTCATCAAGAAGGGCGTAAATTGTTCTCAAAATTGATAGCTGAGAATGATGAAAACCCTGAATACCATTATTATTTAGGTGAAATTTTCAGCGAGCTAGAGCAACCCGCAAGTAGTCTAAATTCATATAAAAGGGCAATCGAGAAAGATAGCACTCATTTGAGAAGTTTGTTTCAACTGGGTAAATACTTTGTCACCAAGCGAGAAAAGGAAACTGCCCTTACCTATTTAAACCAAGGGCTTACGGTATACCCTGATGATGTTTCGCTCATCAATTTACAGGCCTTGGCTTATTACAATAATGACGAATACCAGAAAGCATTGCCTCTTTTTGAACGATTGGTCGAACTTGGTGAAGAGAAAGAGTTTATCTACGAAAAATTAGCATATTGTTATTTTAAGAATTGGGAGTTTGAAAAGGCAAAAAGTGCATACAAAACGGTAATACACCTGAACGATGAAAACTCGGAGGCCTATTTCAATTTAGGCCAAGTGTTCTTGAAAGACCGTCAAATTGATAGTGCCCAGTATTACATTCAAGAATCAATCGCGGTTCAAAAACCATTTTTGGCTGAGGAATATGTGGCTTTAGCGGGTATTGCCAGAAACAAAGATAACATCAAATCAGCTTTCGAATATTATAAATTAGCCCATCAAGAAGATCCAGATGATGCCTTTATTTACTACAATGTTTGTACGGTTGCCGATAAACTCTACGAAGATCCGAAGACCAAATTGCAGTTTTACGAGAAGTTCGTCGGGCGTTTTGCTAAAAGAGATGATTATATGGGTCAGATGGTGGCCAAACGTATTTCTCAATTAAAGCAGGAGATCCATTTTTTGGCGAATTGAAATACCTAAAGCCTTAATTTAAGTAACAGAACTTTCCTAAATGAGAGATTAGAATTTTATTATGCTATTTTTGAGGTAGAACTAGGTAAAAGGGGCATTTAATAAAAGGCGTCTTAGAATTCTGGGCAATGCGATACCTTATAACATTATTACTTCTTTGTTTTTTGACAGGGTGCAACTGGACCGCCTCACGCGAAAAGAAGACCCGTGAATTAGTCAATGAAGAAATTCTTAGCATCAACTGGGAAGATGTAGACAAATACCCACTCTTCGAAGCTTGTGATGAAACAGTTGCCAAAACGCAACAGAGAGCCTGCTTCACTGAAACCTTTCTTGATCATTTATCGAATACCTTGCAAGAAACTGAACTGGTTCTAGAGGGGGAAGTTAACGATACCGTTTATGTCGATTTTTTGATGGAAGCGAGTGGTTCAGTAAGTCTTGTGGCCGTTCATGGTCCTGATAATATTAATGAACTCGTTCCTGAATTTAAAGGTCATATTCAACAAGGTCTCGATAGCCTACCGTCAATAAAACCGGCACTTAAAAGAGGTATTCCCGTAAAGGCCAAGTTTCGTATCCCCATTGTTTTAAGTCCGCAATAATTAAGGTCTGTAGTGTCTAGCTAATTAATTGTTTACCTCATCAACCATTAAAATTTGACAAAAGAAAAAATCATATTAGGTATTGATCCCGGTACGACCATCATGGGTTTCGGACTCATAAAAGTGGTGGGCAAAAAAATGGAATTCATTCAAATGAACGAACTCTTGTTGAAGAAATACGATGACCCCTACACCAAATTAAAATTGATTTTCGAACGTACTATTGAACTGATAGATACCTACCACCCTGATGAAATTGCCATCGAAGCACCATTTTTTGGTAAAAACGTGCAATCGATGCTCAAGTTGGGCAGGGCTCAGGGGGTTGCCATGGCTGCCGGTTTGTCGAGGCAAATACCTATTACGGAATATCTTCCCAAGAAAATTAAAATGGCGATAACGGGCAATGGTAATGCGAGCAAAGAGCAGGTAGCAAGAATGTTACAGAGTACGTTGGGACTAAAGACCTTACCTAAAAATTTGGATAGTACTGATGGTCTGGCAGCTGCCGTTTGTCATTTTTATAATGAAGGCAGAGTCGATGTCGGTAAAAATTATACAGGTTGGGAAGCTTTTGTAAAACAGAATGCAAAAAGGGTGAAAAAGGGGTAATTCAGTTCGGCAATAAACAATGATCAATTAGCAATGACCAAAATTTAATGTACGATAAACAATTCTAAATGTTCAACCTAATAATCCTTTAGCAGAAAAATCATATGCTTTCGCCTTAGAGATTGTAAGAGTGTTCAAGTTTTTGAAAGAGGAAAAGAACGAATACGTTCTGTCTAAACAAATACTTCGGTGTGGAACATCTATTGGTGCAAATATTGCAGAGGCTAATGGAGCCATCTCCACCGCAGATTTTTCTTCGAAAATTTCTGTAGCTTATAAAGAGAGTTTAGAAACTAAATATTGGTTGAAGTTACTGGCCGACTCAGAATATTTATCTTCGGAAAGTTCTAAGTTATTAGTAGGCAAGGCAGATGAACTTTCACGTACAATGTTCTCTATTTTAAAATCAACAAGGATGAAAAAGTAAGTGGCGCTCCCAATTATCAAAGTAATATTGCAAATTGATAACTGTTAATTGTACATTGTAAAAATGAGCGGCATTTATATTCATATTCCTTTTTGCAAACAGGCTTGTCACTATTGTGATTTTCATTTCTCTACGTCTATGGGAAAGAAGGAGGCAATGGTCGAGGCATTGAAGAAAGAATTGCTTCTTAGAAAAGATGAATTTTCGAATGATGTGGTCGAGACCATTTATTTTGGTGGCGGCACGCCTAGCGTTTTAGAAACGGCAGAGATACAGTCCATTATCGATTCGGTATATAGTCACTATGAGGTATGCGAAAATCCGGAAATAACGTTAGAGACCAACCCCGACGATTTATCCGAAGCAAAAATAATCGCACTAGCTGAAAGTCCGGTTAATCGACTAAGTATCGGTATACAGTCTTTTTTTGAGGATGATTTAAAGCTGATGAACCGAGCCCATTCTGCGGAAGAAGCCGTTAAATCGTTAGCGACTGCAAAACGTTTTTTTGATAATATTTCTATCGACCTGATATACGGCATGCCCGATATGGGCAATGAGCGCTGGAAACAAAATATAGATAAAGCACTTTCTTTTGACATACCACATATCTCGAGTTATGCTCTTACGGTCGAACCCCATACCGCCTTGGCCACATTTATCAAAAAAGGGGTGGTCAAAAATGTAGATGATGAGGTGGCGCAAGCCCATTTTCATATTCTGGTAGAGACTTTACAAGCTGCCGGATTTGAAAACTATGAAATATCGAATTTCGGCAAACCCGGTTATTTGTCAAAGAACAACACGGCCTATTGGCAGCAGAAAAAGTACCTAGGTATTGGCCCCTCAGCACATTCTTTCGATGGAGTTCGAAGAGGTTGGAACGTCAATAACAATCCGAAATACTTAAAAGCTATTGAAAAAGGTGAATTACCTATTGAAACTGAACTTCTATCGACTACTGATCGGTACAATGAATATGTGATGACCGGTCTACGCACGGTTTGGGGCGTATCGATGGGTAGGATAGCTTCCGAATACGGAGAAAAATATATGGAGTATGCCCTCAATCAATCGAAAAAGCATATTGAAGAGCATTTGCTTTATTTGGATGGTGACATCCTGTTAACGACCAAAAAAGGAAAATTTTTAGCCGATGGAATCGCTGCAGATTTATTTATGCTTAATTTATCGTGAAAATAATTTCAAATAGAAGGTTTGTAAATAATGAAGGCATCCATAGAACTTGATAAGAAAAAATACACGATTGATTTGGCACGACCGCTCGATATTTCAATACCTATTCGGGGCGACGCACAAAATGTAAATGCGTGGTATATAGACCATCCAAAGATAGAGCCGCACAGAGAGGATGAATTTATAGGAAAGGTTTCTGAAGGTAGCTCTACCAACTTTAATGATATTTGGTTCAATCCGCATGCCCATGGTACCCATACCGAGGGTGTTGGGCATATTACCGCCGAGTTTCATTCGGTCAATCAAAACTTGAACACCTATTTCTATCTGGCTGAATTGGTAACGGTGGTTCCTGAACTTCAAGGTGACGATTGGGTGATTTCTAGGCATGTACTTGATTTGGCCATTGAGAGTGAATTCGTTGAGGCTCTAGTAATTCGAACTGTACCGAACGAGCGTAATAAGTTATCGAAGCAATATTCAAATACCAATCCGCCTTTTCTGCTACAGGAGGCTGTGGAATTATTATTGGAGAAAGGGGTAAACCATTTATTGATTGACCTGCCTTCGGTAGATAAAGAAAAAGATGATGGAAGGTTAGAGGCCCATAAGACTTTTTGGGCTTTTGACGGTCAGTTGCGCAAACAGGCTACGATTACAGAATTTATTTATGTACCCGATGGTATAAAGGATGGATGGTACTTTCTTAATCTTCAAATGGCGGCTTTTGAGAACGATGCGTGCCCTAGTCGCCCCATACTTTATGAAATAGAAGAGTGATGAAAGGTATTCTAAAATTAGAGGAGTTGGCCATGTTCGGGCTTGGCATATATTTGTTCGGTATGTTGCCGTATCAATGGTGGTGGTTTTTAGTGCTTATATTGATACCAGATATCGGTATGCTGGGCTATTTGGTCAATACTAGAGTAGGTGCTCTGGGGTACAATCTTTTTCATCATAAGGGGGTGGCCATTGCAATTTATGTTTTAGCAAGTTATCTTTCACGACCCGAATGGCAATTGGTCGGTATTATCTTATTTTCGCATTCGGCCATGGACCGTATTTTCGGGTACGGATTAAAATATAACAAAGGCTTTAAGTTTACCCATTTGGGTGAAATAGGAAAATAAAAAATGGATACTATCTTCGATTCTTTTTTAGGGCTCATACTCGGGGCCATTCTTATGTATTGGGTGTTCTCTTTTTTTAACAAGAAGAAGAGCAAAGAGGCAACGGAACACCAGTCTGAGGTATTGCTCGAAAAGATTCGAACGGTCTGTAAGTTGGTATCGGTAGAGGGTGATTTTGCCGAAATCTATCGCTACGAAAATATTAAAGAGCATTTTATGAGCTTGGTGACCAGCAAGAAAAAGGCGTTGATGGTCATTAATGCCAAAGCTCAAATTGGTTATGATCTTAAGAAAATCGAAATTCGGGCCGATAATGCGAACAAGAGAATTATCATGACGAACTTTCCGGAACCTGAAATACTTTCTATCGAGCCCGATATCCAATTTTATGATATTCAAAGCGGAATGTTCAATTTTTTCTCACCCGATGATTTGACCCTATTGAACAAAGAGGCCAAGCAACATATACGAGAAAAGATCCCTGAAAGCGGATTAATGGAAACTGCTCGAAAAGAAGCCATTCAAGCCGTTTTATTGATTGAAAAAATTGTGGAAACGATTGGCTGGAAGTTAGATTACTCCAGTATTGAAGTTTCTGAAAAACAAAAAGAACTACTAGAGAAATAAAGTATTATTGAGCTATGAAAAAAATTACAACTACTATTTTATTTTTAACCCTTGCTATAGTCACCTATGGCCAAACAACAGATGAAATGAGAGAATTTGACCCTAATTTTACCCATACCGTTTTTTTCTGGTTAAAGAACCCTGACAGCCAAGAAGACCGAAAGGCTTTTGAGACTTCGTTGCAGAAGTTTTTGGATAACTCAGCCTATGCCAAGACCAATTTTATAGGTAAACCACCTAGGGCGAGCCGTGATGTGGTCGATGGTTCGTTCACTTACTCTTTAATTGTCACTTTTGAATCGGCCGAAGCACAGCAAAACTATCAAGATGAGGCGCCCCATAAACTGTTTATTGAAGAATCTGCAGATTTATGGACGAAGGTTATTGTTTACGATTCTATGGGAATTCAAGATTAAACCATGTTACAGTTCAGAAAGGCCACAATAAAAGATAGTAAATCAATAGCCGAGTTGCACGCCAGAAGTTGGCAACAGAACTACCGTGGAGCCTTTAGTGATGAGTATTTAGATAATCTCGCCCTTGAAGACCGAATAAAAGTTTGGTCAGAACGCTTGAACGAACCAAAAGCCAATCAACAAGTGGTGTTGGCGATTCATCAAAGTTCTTTGGTCGGTTTTATCTGCGCTTACTTTGATGATAGCGAAAAGTATGGAACATTGGTCGATAATCTACACGTATCTTCTGAACTTAAGGGAATGGGGGTCGGTAGCCAGTTGATTGCTATGATTGCCAAAGAAATTCAAGCTAATCATACCGATTCGGGCATGTATCTTTGGGTGCTTGAACAGAATACAGCTGCTCACCATTTTTACAAATCTTTAGGAGGTGAACTAATAGAAACCATACCCGGAAATGACATTGGCGACCGTCAAATTAAGAAAACCCGATATCATTGGCCGAACGTAGAACCCCTTTTAGATAAGGTCAAATCAAAATCTTTAAAGTCATGAACATAGAGCTATTTCGTGATTATTGTTTGACCAAAAAGGGAGTGACCGAAGAATTGCCATTTGGTCCCGATACTTTGGTCTTTAAAGTGATGGGCAAAATGTTTGCCCTGACCGGTTTGGAAAGATTGCCACCTCAAGTAAATCTGAAATGTGATCCAGAACGGGCAATCGCACTTCGTGAAGAATATGACGGAGCAATTTTATCGGGCTACCACATGAGCAAAGTACACTGGAATACTATTATACTGAACGAAGTGCCCCCAAAATTGATTACTGAACTTATCGACCATTCATATGAACTTGTAGTATCTAAATTCACAAAGAAACTTAAATCGGATTATGATCATCTCGATAAGTGATGTCTGACGGTAACTAAATTGTTTAGTACATTCTGATATTAATAGTATGACTTTGCGAAATTGGATGGCATCTTTTTTAAGATACTGATCATTTAATTCAACACGATTTAACTTATTCTTCGGTGAAGCGGTTTGGCTTTCCCTAGACTGATGGAGAAGGCTTATCTTTATCGGCAATAAAAAACGCAGAGACTACATGAACGAACTGTCTTCTTTTTACACGGCCGAAATAGAAAAATATGAACATCGATTGGCTAGTGTGAAGAGGCGCCTTTATGCCTCCAGTATGTTGCGATTGGCCATTTTTTGTATAGCAATTGTTGCTGTTTACTTTGTTGCTCCGCAGACCAAAATGATATTGGTCGTTTTACTGGTAACCGTAGCGTTATTTCTTTTCTTGGTTACGAGGCATAGTAATTTGCAATATCAAAGCGATTTACTGAAATCGCTCATTGAAATCAATAAAACCGAGTTGAAAGTCTTGGCCCGAAATTTTCATGACCTACCGGAAGGTAATGAGTTTAAAGACCCAACACACTATTTTAGCCAAGATATTGATCTGTTCGGCAGAGGTTCATTCTATCAATATGTCAATCGCACAGCGCTTAAACAGGGGAGTGAGATTTTTGCAAGACTACTCAAATCAAACGATGTTGCAGCAATAGAGAAGAAACAAGAGGCCGTTAAAGAGCTTTCACAACTACCCGAATGGCGTCAAAAATTTTCGGCTATAGCTACCTTGGCAAAGACCACGACCCATGCAGAAAGTATCATAAATTGGCTGGAAAACCATAAATTGTTCGTGCCTAAGGTAATGAAGGTTCTTCCGTATGTTTTTTCGGTTCTCAGTATAGGTTGGTTCATACTTTATTTTATGGATTTTATTCCGGAAACCGTATTGATAATATGGTGGGTCATAGGAATGGGTATTACCGGTATGTATATTAAAAAAATTATTTTTTTAGCGGAAAGTGCATCCAAGGTGCAAAGTGTATTTCAGCAGTACAATAAGTTATTGGTGCTTATAGAAAAAGAGAATTTCGATTCTGAGATATTAAAATCTCAAAAATTGAATATCACTTCTGAGAAGTTCAAGGTTTCTGAAGTTACCGAACATTTTTCAAAACTATTGTACAACTTGGATAAAGTGGGCAACATGGTTTACTTTATTTTCGGTAATGGGTTATTCTTACGTACCATTAGCCACTGCTACCAGATAGAAGAGTGGATACAAAAATATGGTGCATATACCGAAAAATGGTTTCAGGCTATCGCTTTTTTCGATGCTTATAATAGTATGGGTAATTTTGCCTTTAACCACCCCTCGTATACATTCCCGAAAATTAAGACCGAAGGTTCGGTCTTAAACTCCATAAGTACCGGGCACCCTTTATTGAATCCGGAACAGAGCGTTTTAAATGATTTCAAGATAGATAATGAACAGTTTTTCATTGTCACAGGAGCGAACATGGCAGGCAAAAGTACCTTTCTACGTACTGTTTCACTTGAAATTGTAATGGCTAATCTGGGTCTTCCGGTCTGTGCGAAAGAAGTGAATTACAATCCGATCAAATTAATTACCAGCATGCGAACTACCGATTCGTTGACAGACGACGAGTCTTATTTTTTCTCTGAATTGAAAAGGTTAAAGTTTATAGTCGATGAAATTCAGACCGACCGCTATTTTATTGTACTTGATGAAATCTTGAAAGGTACCAACAGCACAGATAAGGCGAAAGGCAGTCGTAAATTTGTAGAGCGTTTGGTCAGTTCAAAGTCCACAGGAATCATTGCTACACATGATCTTAGTCTTTGCGAGGTTGCTGATGAATTACCGCAAGTTGAGAACCATTATTTTGATGCGGAAATAATAGATAATGAACTTCATTTTGATTACAAATTTAAAGAAGGGGTCTGTCAAAATATGAATGCCTCGTTCTTGTTGAAGAAAATGGAAATAGTCGACTAACTAAACTTCATGATATATGGATTCGCTGACCCAAATCGTTCTTGGTGCCGCCGTAGGTGAAGCGGTGTTGGGCAAAAAAGTGGGTAATAAGGCTATGCTTTATGGGGCCATTGCCGGTACAATACCTGACTTAGATGTTCTGGCCAATTACGTATTCGATACGGTTACAGCTACAGAGGTGCATAGAGGTTTCAGTCATTCCGTTTTTTTTTCAATAGTTTTCGCCCCCGTTTTCGGCTGGATCATCTCAAAATTGGAGCGAAAAAGAGAGGCAAGTTGGAGAGAATGGTCTTGGCTGATGTTCTGGGGGCTGTTCACGCACCCGATTCTCGATGCTTTTACAACATGGGGAACCCAACTTTTCTGGCCTTTTGATGTTCGGTTGGCCTTTCAGAATATCTTCGTCATAGATCCGCTTTATACGTTGCCATTCCTGGTCTTTGTGGTTCTAGCGATGTTTCAAAAGAGAACATCGCCTCAACGAATAAAGTACAATAGGTTAGGATTGTTCATTAGCACGTTCTATTTGATATTGACTTTGATTTTGAAAGGTCTTGGCTATAATCAGTTTCTAAAAGCTCTTGACGAGCAAAATATAACATATTATAAAATAGATACTCGGCCGTCACCTTTTAATAGCATTTTATGGATGGCCAATATTGATGTGGGCGATGCCTATCTCATCGGTAACTATTCATTTTTTGATACGGAGCGAATATCTTTTAAGAGGTATCCTAAAAACCACGACTATTTAGATAGCCTAACCACAAACAGTAAAATCAATCGTCTTATAGCGATTACAGAAGGGTGGTATACGATATCAAAAACAGAGGACGGTCTTTTTTTTAATGATCTTCGTTTCGGACTGGTCAGTCTTGATCCCAACGAGACCCAATTTGCATTTAGCTACAAATTAGAAAAAACAACAGAAGGTGTCAATGTTATCAAAACTCCAAGAAAAACTGAAGATGCAAAACGACTATTAAAAGCACTTTGGGGTCGTATCTGGGGCAATTGAAATCTGTGAAGTTTATTAAAGGATTAGGCACTATCGCCAATTGATTTAGGCCTTCTGATGGGATGAGTTCCTACTTTAACAAACCCAAAAATATCTCAATTTAAAGATCAATTTCTTAGTATCTTACTATTCGAAAAACATATGGGTTATAGTCGGTGAATACTAGAGGGGCGATATGTCCGTTATTTATAGGTCAGTTAACAAACCACAATAACCCCTAAGAACACCTACCATAATGACTAATTTGACAACAAAACTCAATTTTAAGTAGTAAAATTCTTACCTTTGAATCGTTTGTAAGATGTATTGCAACATTTTATCTGAGTATAGGCTCTTTTAGCTATGGATGTACAAGAACAATATTTGCGAGAAATACCAAATTTAGACTATGTGGTAGATTTGGTAGGTACTCAAGATTTCGAATTTAGAAAGAAGTTCGTTGCTATTATGCGTACCGAGTTCACTTGGGATTTAGGGAGATATCTCTACCACATAAAAATAGATGAACCTCGCGCAGCGGCAGAAATCGTACATAAGCTTAAATACAAGTTCAGTGTTTTGGGCATGAAAAAAACGTTCGAATTTGCCGAAGAGCACAAAGCAAAATTAGAGGTCGGAGATTCTAGTTACGATGAGAATTTCAAGACCATATTAAAGACGGTATCTACATTTTTAGAAACCGCTTAGTTCGGTTTATAGACTTTTAAGCTGGGTCTCTTGAAAAGCATCTGCTTGTCGTTTTAAAAGTACTTCGGCTTTTTCTTTCTTATAAGTATATACCGCTTCTTCCTCAGCAATTTCACCATAGATTTTTTCATTAAGTTCTGTATCGGTAGCTAGAATCCTTTCACGTTGTAAAACCTTTTGGGTTACCCAAGTTCGAAGGGTGGTTTCTTCATCTTCGAGCTTTAGGTCATACTCTCCCTTTGGTGCTAGCAACTTTGCTATTATGGGCGATGTTTCTATGGCCATGAATAGCAGAAATATAAAAAAGGAAGGTAACCAAGGTAGTTTTTCCAAGGCATTAATACGAGCCATTAGTCCATCAAAACCATCAATGATGGGTTGTGTGTTCTGTACGGTTTCGGCATACTCATCATTCAGTTGTGTTATTTGATTCTCAATGGACACAATCTCTTGGGCATTAGATTCTTTTAAATCGTTCAATTCAGCCAATGAAGCGTCATGTTTATCACGTTTTTCGCTATAGACAGGGCCTTTGCCGAGCAAACCGGTACCAGCAGTACCCTCCGCTTCTGAAATGTAAACATCGTATAGTGCATCGGTCGAGGCTTCTTTGGCGGTTATTTCCGCTTTTAATTGGGCAATATCTTGATTGAGTTTTTCAATAGTGGGTGTATATTGTTGCGCCAGCTGCTGTTTGTTGGCCAAAGTCATTATATTTTTCTCTTCAAGTAAAACTTGGTTAATTTCCTTCTCGAAAATTTTCATTTCCAAAGGTTTTGAAATTACAATTGCAATAATGACCGCCAAAATAATTCGGGGAGTGGCCTGAAGCAGCTCACTGCCGAAGCTTTTTCTTTTTTTAATGGTGGAAACTATAAAACGGTCTAAGTTGAAGATCAAAAGTCCCCAAATAATTCCGAAGAGAATGGCGGAGTACATATTGTCAAAAACCGTATATAGGGCATAACTACAGGCAATAAAGGCCATTACGGCAGTAAAGAAAACAGTGGCGCCGATACCCGCATATTTGTTTTGTTCGCCTTTGGAACAGGTTTTAAGAATATCGGTATCTGCTCCTGAACAGAGAATGAAGAAACGTTGTAACATAAGTGCTCGTTTTGTGTCTCCTAAAGTACCTTCCTGACAAAAGGGAGGAATACTAAAGAAGATATTTGATGATTGATGATACTGTTAGAACGCAATTTTCGGCAAATTGTTACAAAAAAGCCCTTAAAACAAAGGGCTAATTTTTCGATTACTTCAATTCATCCAGGGTCATAGAGGGGACATCGTGTGGCGTTTCGTGTTCTACCAACTTTACATACTTATGTTTCTTTAATAACTTTAAGCCTTCCTTCTTTGTTATAATTTCGCCTTTGTACCATATTTTGGAGCCGTTCTGAACCATTTTTTCAAAGACGATTGTTGTATTCTCATGATTTGTTTCTGGTCCAAAATAAGGTGGGTCGAAAAGTGTCAGCTTTAGTGTAGCTTCACGGGTTGCCGAATTCACAGGAGGCCTTTGGGTTTCTCCTTGGTCAAGATATATAGGAGAAGTTTGAACATGAATTTCCTCCTTAGTTCCGGTATTGGTAATGCGAACTGTCGGGTTTAGTTCATCGTAAATATCCTGTGTTTCAATTATTTTTTCTATGTGATAGTTGGCATATTGGGTGTCTGAAGCATTCTCTTTTATAAGAATCTCTTCCACCACATTTTCATTGACTTCTATTGCTAGTTCTACTTCTTGCTGAATCTCAATAGCTTCTTCTGGAGGCGAAGGGGGCGTAGGTGGTGCCGGCGGTTCAGGGAAATTTGGAAAAGGCTCTGCATTTGCCCGCTGTTCTTCGGACATGTTGTTGAAGAGATATTCCATTCGGTCCACATCCCTTTTTAGAATGCGTATCCTCCCCTTTTTTTTCAACATCCTATTGTACTTCTTTGCCAAAGAATTGTATTCCTTCAGCTCGTTTTTAGTTATACCTGATTCCTGGGCATAGGCTCGATGTTGCATGATATTCACCGTTGCAGCTCCAAAATTTGAAATAATCGCATCGATTTGTTCCAGTACTTTTTTGGGTGCTTTTTTGTCCGCTGTAATAACTATCCTCAAGCTTTTCTCTCTTTCTTCAAAGCTGTCGGCCGTGTTCATTTGGTTTAAATGACTCTTTAGGTCTTCTAGTTCCAGCAGCTGATCGCCTACTAACAACTTTCCTTTTTTATTGACGGAAATTTCAATAAGGTCAACGGTTTGTTGCTGTTGATTGTTTCCCTTGTAACACTCCGGAAAGGGTTGCGCTTTCTCCTTTTGGCTTGCAGACATATTTTTGTAAATGATTTCAAGTGTACGTAAGTCGTTTAATGGTATTTTACGTTCACGAAGAGGTATAGCGTTATACGCAGAGGCCAAATCGTTAAAAATTTGAATTTCTGTTAAGGTTGCTCCTGTTTGTAATTCTATGGAGGGTGGTGGTGGGGGTTGAACTACAGTTACTTGCTTGCTAAAACCTACTACAAGCGCCGCCAGTAACGGTGCGGCCGCGAAACTTCTAAGTACCACCGAAGTGGTCGATTTTCTTTTTTTCATGATGATGAATCGTTTTTTGATGCTTTGGATGCCCTCTGCACCGATTGATGAATAAACTCTGTTTAACTGATAATTACGAGTTGCTGATGAGGCAAACTTTAAAAGGGTGTGTTGATATTCTTGTGTTGGCGTTCCTTGCTTTAGAACAGCTTGGTCCGCTAAAAATTCGTGATTCAGTTTGATCCAATTTTTGAGGATGAAAATTAACGGGTTGAACCAAAAGATAATTTGAAGAACCTCTATGAACAGTACATCTAAACTATGTTTTTGATTTACGTGGGCCGCTTCATGAAGCAATACCTCTTCGGGTATTGCCTTGTTCTCAAATCTCTTTTTGTTCAAAAAGATGTAATGAAGAAAGGTATAGGGTGGGGTAAAGTCTTCCAGCAAAACATTGACCCAAGACCTTGTTTTTACTTTTGGGTTGTTCCTAATATTTTTTACGAGTGAACTAAGATGGACGACAAAACGAATCGTAAAAAAGACAAACCCCAATAAATAAATGGGCAGTACTAATTGCCACCAATCCCACGGCTTTTCTTCGGCGTGTTCGATGGTCGGGCCAATTTCCATGGCCTCTACTAAGTAATCGCTGCCAACGGAGTTTGCCGGCATTTCTACATATTCTACGAAAATGATTTGCGGTATGGCAAACGATAGCACTATTGCGGCCAATAAATAGAACCTTTTTATTTGGTGCATGGGTTCCCGCTCCAAAAGCAATTTGTAGAGGGCCATAAATGCGGCCAAACACGCTGCCGATTTTAAAAGGTAGAGTAACATAATCAGCGCTTTTTGATTTCGTTGTCTATCAGTTTACGTAAATCTTCCAATTCTTCTTTGCTTAAATCGGTGGTTTCCGTGAAGAAGGAAGCAAATTGACCCGGACTATCATTAAAAAAGTTGCGAATAAGTCCGTTTACATGTTTCGAGAAGTAGTCCTTTTTCTTGACTAAGGGGTGATATTTTCTAGAGCGCCCTTCTAAATTGTAGGCTACGAAACCTTTATCTTGCATCCGCTTGAGCAGGGTGGCAATAGTTGTCGTGGCAGGTTTAGGCTCGGGGTAAGCCTCTAAAAGGTCTTTCATAAAAGCCTTTTTTTGCTTCCACAATATATTCATTAACTCTTCTTCCGTTTTAGACAATTGCATGGCACTCTATATTTATGTTCTACAAACATAGAGTAAAATTTTATATTCTACAAGCGTAGAGTTAAAAATTTGACCAATAACTAAAAGTGATATTTATAAGAATCTAAGAAAATCAGTCCTAAGACGATGGTAATTAAAATACAGAAGCCAAGTAAGAGATATGAATTTCTTCTTCGAATAACCGCCTCTTGTCTTATATTGCTCTTTATTTCTTCTAATTTCTGAGTACTTACCGAAGGAAAATCATAATGTGTTATACCCGTTGAGCTTTCTAAAGAGAGCAAGCTCCGATTGTCGCCTTGAAACTTCTTCCTTTTCGGAATCTTGTTCTGCTTAATGCGATTTACCATGTCAATAATATGCCCGCTCATATCAATTAGGTTTCATAGTAATTTACAAAATTTTACTGATATTAAACTAATTAAAGAATGATCTTATCATTTCTAAATGATGTCGAATAGCGTTAAAATAACCTAAGTTTGCCGCAACTTAAAAAAACACGTTGATGGGTCTCTTAGATGAATTGAAAGAAAGAAGCGGTTCGGTTTGTGAATTATGTGCGAGTGATTTGTCGTTAGAAATATATGAAGTACCGCCAGTCTCGACTGGAGGACTTGATGGCAGCATATTGGTCTGTGCGACCTGCAAGAACCAAATTGAAAATGCCGATACGATGAATACCAATCATTGGCGATGTCTGAACGATAGTATGTGGAGCGAACATGA
This sequence comes from Flavobacteriaceae bacterium MAR_2009_75, assembly GCA_002813285.1. Taxonomy (NCBI): domain Bacteria; kingdom Pseudomonadati; phylum Bacteroidota; class Flavobacteriia; order Flavobacteriales; family Flavobacteriaceae; species Flavobacteriaceae bacterium MAR_2009_75. Next base: position 1,510,328 of record PHTZ01000001.1, on the reverse strand, counting down.
AGCGGTAAAGGTGGTAGCGTGGCGCATGCTTTCACGACTTAAAAATGAAGGCTGGCCAAAAGATTTGTTGGATATGATGTATTTGGAGGATGAGGTGCTGAATTGGGCCAAAGCCACCGGTGAGGGACTTTCAGATAGCGAAAAAATTATTCACCGAGATGCTAACGGAGTAATTCTTGAAAACGGAGATAACGTTGTGCTCATAAAGGACTTGAAGGTAAAGGGCTCAAGTATGGTGGCCAAACAGGGGACGGCCGTACGACGAATTTCCTTAGATCGCGAGAATGCCGAGTACATTGAGGGTAAAGTAGACGGCCAGCAAATCGTGATTATTACCAAGTTTGTAAAGAAGACATAAACGTTTTTAAGAGCACAGAAAAGCAATCTGTCCGTAAGAGAAACCTATTGAACAGGTTGCTTCGCAGCCCACAACTCTTCGTAAACTTTTAGTAATATTTTTTTAGTAGTAACTCTTGACTCAGGAATTCATCTCCGTAAAATACTTATAGAAATAGGGTATGGTCTCAATACCTTTGAGATAGTTGCAGACCCCAAAATGTTCGTTAGGGGAGTGTATGGCGTCACTATCCAACCCAAACCCCATAAGAATGGTTTTACTTTTTAACTCTTTTTCAAACAGCGAAACAATGGGGATGCTGCCACCACTTCGCTGCGGTACCGGAGTTTTTCCGAAAGTGGTTTCATAGGCTTTGGCCGCTGCTTGATACGCCGTGTTATCAATTGGGGTTACGTATCCCTGTCCTCCATGGTGAGGCTTAACTTTTACAGTTACACTCTCTGGGGCTATTTTTTCAAAATGGGTCTTGAAGAGTTCTGTAATTTCTTGCCAATCTTGATGGGGAACCAGTCGCATAGATATTTTTGCGCAGGCCTTGCTGGCAATTACCGTTTTGGCTCCTTCACCGATGTAACCGCCCCAAATACCATTTACATCTAACGTTGGGCGAATCGAGTTTCTTTCGTTGGTCGAATACCCCTCTTCACCATGTACGGCATTTATTTGTAATGAATTTTTATATTTTTCTAGACTGAAAGGAGCTTTGGCCATTTCGGCACGCTCTTGCTCAGAAAGTTCATCTACCTTATCGTAAAACCCCGGAATGGTGATATGGTTGTTCTCATCGTGTAGGGAAGCGATCATCTTGGCCAAAATGTTAATGGGGTTGGCTACGGCCCCTCCGTAAAGTCCCGAGTGCAAATCTCTATTGGGTCCGGTTACTTCAACCTCTACATAGCTTAGCCCCCTTAGTCCGGTAGTAATCGAAGGTGCATCGTTGGCGATCATTCCCGTATCTGAGATTAAGATCACGTCGTTGGCCAATTTTTCTTTGTTGGCCGCAACGAAAACCCCCAGATTATTGCTGCCGACCTCTTCTTCGCCTTCGATCATGAATTTAACGTTGCACGGCAGTTGGTCGGTCTTCACCATAAACTCCAAGGCCTTCACGTGCATATACATTTGCCCTTTGTCATCACAGGCCCCTCTGGCAAAAATGGCACCCTCAGGGTGTATGGGGGTTTCTTTGATTACAGGTTCGAATGGGGGAGAGTTCCATAAATCGACCGGATCGGGCGGTTGAACATCATAATGCCCGTAAACCAGAACGGTCGGTAAATTAGGATTAATGATTTTTTCCCCATAAACGATGGGGTAGCCATCGGTCTCACAAATTTCGACCAGATCACAACCTGCTTTTTCTAGAGCAGCCTTTACTGCTTCCGAAGTATCTATAACATCTTGCGAGAAGGCAGAGTCGGCACTAATTGACGGAATTTTAAGTAATTCGATAAGTTCTTCTAAAAATCGATCCTTGTTTTGGGCAAGGTATTTCTGTACATTTTGCATGGTACGAAATTAGGGTAGTTTTTAAAATTACAAAAAAGATCGTTTTAGTAGTTTTAAAATTTAGAGATTTCAAAATTTGCTTTATATTTGCATCCCAATTTGATTTTGGGAAATGCAGGCGTGGTGGAATTGGTAGACACGCTAGACTTAGGATCTAGTGCCGCAAGGTGTGAGAGTTCGAGTCTCTCCGCCTGTACAAAGGAAAAGCCGACTTTTAGGAGTCGGCTTTTTTTGTTGCAAGTCTATACTGTATATTTTTACTCTTTAGCAGAAGAAATAGGCCTTCCAGAGGTTGCCTACAAATTCACTGATTTTTGCGTTCGAATCGATTGATCGCAAGCAAACGCAATACGTAAGCTATTAACTGCATCTTCTAGATGGTTCGTTAAGTCGATATTTTCAGAAATTGCCTTATGAAAATACTGCTGTTCTCTTGTGCAGAGCTCCTGATGGTCGGGTTCATCTTCTAGGTTTATAGTCGAATCTTCTTTAATAAAACGATTTTTATCATCTAGTGCGGCATGGTGATATAAGATGGCTTCGGTATTGGTATGCGCCTCGACCGAATCTGATTTTCCCGATGAAGATGCATTTTTAGCCACTATGGATACCGAGCCTTGAGGACCAAAGACATCTTTGATAAAGAATGCGGTCTCACTTACCATGGGCCCCCAACCGGCCTCATACCAGCCTACTGACCCGTCTTCAAAACGTATTTGCAATTGCCCGTAATTATAGTTCCACTCGGGAATGTCTTCTGTCATTCTTGCTCCGATCGCATTTACTTGAACAGGTTTAGATTTTGTCATTTGGCACATGACATCGATGTAATGTACACCACAGTCAACAATGGGGCTCAAGCTCTTCATCAAGTTTCGGTGAACATTCCACATTTCCCCCTTACTTTGTTGATTTAAGTTCATGCGCATTACGAGCGGCTTACCTAGATTTTGGCTTAGCTCTACAAATTTTTGCCACGAAGGGTGGTGTCTTAATATATAACCGACAACCACCTTTTTACCGGTTTCAATTGCTTTTTTAGCAATGCGTTCTGCGCCTTGAACCGTATCTGCCAGCGGTTTTTCCATAAAGACATTACAACCTTTATTTAAGGCCATAATAGCAAACTCTTCGTGCGTGTCAGGGTAGGTGGATATACAAACTGCATCGGGTTCGGTTATCGCCAATGCTTCTTCGTAATTGTTGAACAACGGGTATTCGTTGTTTAGTTTTTCATTCAATATTTCTTTGCTCTTACCGGTCGAAACCAAGCCACAAATAGAGAATTCTTTCAAGTTGTGGTAAGCTATTGCATGGGATGCGCCCATATTGCCACAGCCGACTACCAAGACCCGAATAGGTTTTTTAGAATCTGTCATAAAGTTTTACTTTTTGGGGAAGCAGTGATGGTCAAATATGCTTCCTAAGTTCTATTAATTGATTTTTTCATTTTTTACCTTGAACAGGATCATAAACAAAACCCCTGTGATCAATGCTATGGCCGCCGGTACCAACCACACTGATTGCCATTGGTAGCTTGTTGATGAATTTATATCGGCAGCAAACGATTGCGTGACCCAGCCAGAAGTATAAGACCCGATCAGCATTCCTAATCCGTAAGTAGCGAATGTAATCAAACCTTGTGCGGCATTCCGGAAAGATTTATCAGCTTTCTTATCAATATATATTTGACCGGATACAAAAAAGAAGTCATAACAAATACCGTGCAAAATAATGGCGGTATACAGCATCCATTGGTCGTTGAGGTCTTCGGAGAAAGCAAAGAGCAAATATCGAACCGCCCAAGCCATCATTCCGGCAATCATAACTTTTTTGAGTCCAAACTTTCGAAACGCAAATGGCATTAAAAGTAAGAACAAGAATTCAGAGAGTTGCCCCAAGGTCATTTTTCCGGCGGCGTTCTCAAAACCTATATCGTTAAGAAAGGGATTGGCGAAACTATAGTAAAAGGCGAGCGGAATGCATATAACAATCGAACTTACAAAGAATATTACAAACGAACGATCTTTAAATAGTACGAGCGCATCTAAGCCTAAGATTGAAGATAGGCTCTTCTGTTCACCGGTGGACTTCGTATTGGGTAAAAAGAGGCAGAGCACTGCCAATAAAATAGAGCATGTCGCTGCTATTTGAAAAGTTAAATGAGAAGTTTCCAACTCCATGAAACCGACCAATAGCCCTGCGGCGATCCAGCCTAAAGTTCCGAATACCCTAATGAGCGGAAATTCTTTATCAGGATCTTTCAGTTGAGAAAATGATATGGAATTTACAAGTGATATTGTCGGCATATATAAAAGCGTATATAATAGTATCAGCCACCAAAATGATTGAAAATCAGCTGTAAAGCTTATTAAATAGAGTGAGATGCCCCCCAATAAATGAAGCAAGGCCAAAACGTTTTTTGCTGAGAAAAACCGATCGGCAATAAGCCCGATAAAAAAAGGGGATAGAATGGCGGCAATCGATAAGTTGGCGTAAGTCGCACCGACCTGGGTAGCGCCAACCTCTAAAGAACTTAATAAATAGGTGCCCATGGTTACATACCACGCCCCCCAAATAAAATACTCCAATAGCATTAAAGCGGATAATTTTATTCGAAGGGAATTCTTCATGGTATGAGTTGAGAGTTATTTATGCAAGGTAATCGATGCTATTTTGGTTTATTGCCCATAAGGTGCAGGAACAAATTCATCGGAAGCAGGTATAAGTCTCGCCTCTAGGTTGGGTTGGGTTTGGTGATTATCAAAAGGAAACATAGGTCTATTTATTCTAAAATAATCTAAACTCATTAAATCTTGGTCGACACCACCTGGTGTTAGGGCCATGATCCAATCTTTACGCATATTGTAAAGGTCTGGTACTAAATAGCCCATTTTAACTACGATAATGTCAGTTTTTAGAGGCTTAAGATTTAGGTCTGAAAAATTTGTTTTTCGATTTCTATCGCTAGAAACTATTACTCGTACGCTACCGACTCTAATAACCACGGCCTTCTCGCCAATACTTTCGATGGTACCGTTAAGTTTTAGGGGAGGAGCGAAGCGAGCATCTAATTTTGCACCAACATGACCTTCTATTTGATCACCGACATTTGCGGCCGCGGCCTTTTTGAACAGGTCTGGCCCCGGTATGGAAGCATATATAAGTGATGGACCGTTTTTGGATTTGAATTCTGGGCGCTCCAATATTTTTGTTAAGGTCCATGTAACATCACCTGCACCACCGGCGGTAGGGTTGTCGCCCGAGTCACTTATAAAGAAAGGGTGTTTTTTACTGGCCAAAGCCTTGTTCAAGCTGCCAGTAAGTGAATCTACGGGGGCAACGAAATCAAATTGTGACCTTACATTCCAAAAATCGGTTGCCAATTTTTCGGCTGATACGCTCACCTGTGCTCTGTCGTCACCTGTAACCATCACGACAGCATGGTTTCTGGGTTCATCGGCCCAGGCATAACCTATCCAGATGGCAGCATCGATAACTCCTTGTTGTTGTTCTATCGCAGGTATTTTGGCATAAAGGCTTTTGGCAGGCTCTACCCTGGTACTCGTTTTTTCCCCAGGCAGTAAAATAGGAACCGGTACCCAAGCTTTGTAAAGTGGTTTTCCTTTCCCGTTTTCCAATCTATCCAAAAGATTTACAATAGCTCTCTTTTTGGTTTCGTAGCGATCTTCATGAGGGGCCATTCGAAAACAAGTAATCAAATCGGTATTTTTCGCAAGTCGCCAAGAAACATTGCCGTGTAGATCCATAGAAGTCGACACTAAAGTTTCTGTACCTATAACTTCGCGAATTCTTGCTAGAAGGTCACCCTCTGGGTCATCTAAACCAACGACACTCATGGCGCCATGTATATCGAAGTAGAGACCGTCATAAGGTCCGTTCTTTTTAAGTGAATCCAGCGTTTCAGCTACAAGTGATTCATAGGCTTCCCTAGTTACTGCGCCACCTGGTGAAGTGGCAGCAACCAGCGATGGCAACCAGGTAGCACGCTCTCTCACCATAGAATCTGGGACCATAAACGGATAGGTGTCTAAAACAGCTTCACCGGTACGTATTCTGAATTCATCTCGTGAGGTTAAAGCGGGCGAAAAAGCACTTGATTCGGTAGCGATACCGGCAATAGCGATTCGAGGGAGATTATTCGCTTGTGCAGAGCAAACTATAGTATTGGTGAACAGACCTAAGCATAAGGTGATGTATGTTATGAATTTTTTCATAGGTTGTTATATTTTTGATTGCAATTAATTTTCCGGTTCTTAAGAGCTAATCTAGTTCTTCAATTCGAATATTTTTCCAGCGTACTTTTATACCGCCACCACTATGAATTTGAAGAGCGACCGAGCCTCTACCTTCACCGATTTTTTGGTCTTTTAGTTCCACCATTTTTTCACCGTTTAACCAACTGGTTATCTTGTCGTCTTTGGCTTCGATTCGCATATGGTTCCAGCCGGTGGGATTAAGGTGTTTTTCATCTTTCGGGTCAGGTTTGATCAACCAACCCCTACCACCAACGGTAGATTCGTAAATACCTCCGGTATGTAGTTCCGGCGGTGCCACTTCCACCTGCCAACCGCGTATGGTAGTACCATCGTCACCACCAACATGTGAACGTATAAAGACTCCGCTATTTCCGTTTGCCTCTAGTTTAAAATCGAGATTTAAAATAAAATTTTTATACGGTTTATTGGTAGATAGGTAACCGTATTTTTCTTCAGGGCCACTTTCGCAGATTAGTTCACCATGATCAACGTACCAATATTCGGTACCATGCTTCGTCCAACCCGATAAATCTTTACCATTAAAAATACTTTTATCTTTTTGCGAATGTGCAGTAGTATAAATGAGCAAGCTAAATAGAAGAATAAGTGATTTTTTCATAATAGGTGTGTTAAATGTTAGTTGGTTATTTCTTAAAAATCGTCCATTACCGAAAGCCAGTATTTTTCAATTTCCTTTTTTGATGGTGTTTCTTTAGGTCTCACTAAACGGAAGCCGACAAAAGGGGCGTCGGTCAACCACCATATGCTTTTAGGCATTTGCGGGTCACGTTGCTTCCATTTTTTTGAAGAACCATGCCGATTTGCAGACCGTAGGTCTTCGGCAGAATCAGCCCAAGAGCCTCCGCGTACCGAGCGGGGATAGAGTTTGGTAGGTTTGAATAACGGATTTTTTGCGGAACTGCCCTTCAAACTGGTAAAATAATCGGATTTGTATTCATCCATGGTCCATTCGGCCACATTGCCGTGCATATCGAATAGACCATAGGCATTCGGCAATTTGCTGCCGACTTTATGGTACTTTTCACCACTATTAGAATCATACCAGGCATATTGGTTCAATTGACTTTTTTCACTACCGAAATAATATGCGGTTTTAGAACCTGAGCGGCAGGCATATTCCCATTCTGCTTCTGTTGGTAGTCTATAGAAATTTCCTGTCTTGGCAAATAGCCATTTGGCATACATGGCGGCAGCATATTGTGTCATATTGATGGCCGGGAAACCTTCTTTACCCATGCCAAAGCTCATATCGATATACATAGGGGTTGCGGTAGCTACACCGTCTACTTTCATCTTAGAACCGTCATTTAGGGTAATTGTTCTACTTGGCGTATTTTGAACCTCTTCATCAAGAAATTGACTGTATTGTTCCCAAGTAATTTCATAGGCACCCATCCAAAAAGAATTGACCTCTACATTCTGTTGTGGACCTTCATCGCTATTTCTGCCTTTTTCTGAGTCTGGGCTTCCCATAAGAAAGGAGCCTCCCTGTATGGGAACCATTTTTATTTTAATGTCTGAATCGGGAATTAGTTCTGAATAGGGCAGAAATTCAGAATCTACAAGGCCCGAGTATTGGCCAGAGCCGCTAAGTAAAAAACATATCATCAATAAACCGATAAGTTGTCTATGATATAGCATTAGTGTTTTTGTTAGTGTTTTAGTATAGGGTGTATAGAGGCTTGATTTCCGCTGCGGAAACCTATTTGTTTGGTGCTCACAAGAACCAGGTATTATGTTTTCTATTTACTATTTTAATTCTGGCGCTATCTGATCAGGAGATATTACACTTGGGGGAAGTTCGGTAACCCTTAAATTTCGAAATTGTATTTCTGCTCCTTCGGATTCTAAACACAGGTAGCCCTTTTTCTGTGAAGATTTGGCAATACCGTTAACAAACTTTCCATTAACCGCAAGTTTGGTGACGCCATCAACACATACCACATCATAGGTGTTCCAAATACCTTTTCCTTTTGCACGATTCTCGATAGATTTACTTCTTTCACCTCTAGGGTTGTCAGGTACGGTCGTTACCCCGCCGACTCCGAAAAGTTCTCCATGTACATAGGCAATAGGAGGTTTTTTGCCATCTCTAACATTTAAATTGACCCAGTCTAATTCGAGCATTTGAATTTCAAGACCGTCCGGAAGGTTTTTTCCATCTTCAGGGTTGGCATTGCTCCATGCGAATATGCCCGAATTTCCTCCGGCTTCCATATGCCGCCATTCCACATGTAGGATAAAATTTTCATATTGCTTTTCAGAACGTACCACACCTATGGGTAAGCCTTTGCATACCAAGATGCCATCGTCTTGTACAGACCACGTGTTCTCTTCAGTATTGACGTTATGCCATTTTATGGTTTCGAGCTTATCAGAATTGGAAGCATACAGATTTTCCATTTCTGTAACGGTGCCGAATTCAAAACCAAAATCCTCAGTTTGCGCTGTAATTTTAGTCGCGCTTATAAAGGTCAGAACGATAGCGATGGTAAAATTGATTCTATATTTCATTTTCATTTGGCTTAAGATTATTACAATGGTAAAACATTTAGGAGAGAGGGTGGTAAGCCAACCTATGGTTTGGTATAGGATCTCAAAGATTAACCACATCATTGAGCACTCCCCTAAATGAACTAACTACATCACTGTAAATTTTTATGAGGTTAGATAAATTTGGTTTTTCCGGGTACGGCTATTTCGGGTCCATTAAACTTCAGATCCCAGTCATAAGCTTTGGGACCTAGGGTTTCAGTAGAGTTCATGGCATCGTCCCAACTTATGGTTTGCCCGGTATAGGCGGCCATTCTACCCATTATGCCCATGAGTGTGCTATTCGCACTTAACTCACCATCATTTATTCCTGAGCCTTCACGAATAGATTTGAATAGGGCGTCATGCTCCGATTGATACATGTCATTAACCTCTCCATCATACTTCCATGCATTTTTGCCAGTGATTTCGTGGCGATTTCCTTCATAATACGCATTACCAAGAGTACCATTGATTTCAACCGCATTTTTAGTAGAACCCCCTCGTTGTTGTCTGGTAAAGCAATACCCCTTGATATCGTCGGCATAATCGTATTCGAGAGCAAAATGATCATATATGTTGCCATATTTTTCATCGGTACGCCATTGCCTACCACCGGTAGCAGTCGCAGATAAAGGCATTTTTTCACCAAGAGCCCAAGTAATCATATCTAAACTATGCACAAACATTTCCACAAGGAAGTCTCCCGATAGCCAATTCTGATAATACCAATTTCGAAGTTGGTACTCCATATCGGTCCACTCGGGTTTTCTGTCTTTGAACCACAATTCTCCACCATTTCTGGTAGATGATATTGTTCTGATATCTCCAATAGCGCCACCTAATACTTTACTATAGAGGGCCTGTTTTTGTAGGTCGTACCTAAAGCAGAAACCTGAGACCATTGAGAGATTTTTGGTCTTAGCCTTTTTTGCGGCTTCTAGCACTTTTCGAACGCCAGGAGCATCTACTGCCACAGGTTTTTCATAAAATACATGTTTGCCCGCATCTATGGCTGCAGTTAAATGGTCAGGTCGAAAGCCAGGAGGGCTCGCAAGAAGCACCACGTCAACACCCGAATCTATAAGTTTTTGACATGCATCGAAACCCACAAATTGCCTTGCTTTATCAACCTTTACACGTTGGCCATGTGCTTTTTTTAATAAAGCCAAAGAACTCGTCAATCTATCTTCAAAAGCATCTGCCATTGCATGCAATACAACATCTGGGTCAGCATTTAATGCTTGTACCGCAGCACCTGTACCTCGACCACCGCAACCGACCAGCCCAACTTTGAGCTGATCTTTTTTGCTGAGGTCAAAGCTGTTTGCTAGGCCGAGGGGCATTTGAAACGAACCCGCGCTGAAAACAGCGGCTGCGCCTGCTTTTTTAAGAAATCTTCTTCGGGTTTCTTTAGAAAGGGTTTTGTCGTCTTTCATGGCTTGTTTAGTTTGTGTAACCAGGGTTTTGTGTGATTACGTCGTTTATATCCATTTCTTTTTGAGGAACGGGCCAGCAATAATCACGATCTGGATTAAATTTTGCCACTTGACCATAGTCGAGGATTTCCCATTCTCCAGAACTTTCATTAATGTAGAACATTCCTTGAAGAAGACCGACTTTTTCTTCACCAAGTTGCCATCTATTGAGGTCGAACAAGCGGAGCCCTTCAAAAGCAAGTTCTTTAACACGTTCATCACGAACTATTTCTCTAAGTTCAGCTTGTGATTTGCCTTCGGTAATCGCCGGCATTTCTACGGTAGGTCGCTGTCTTATTTGGTTGATGGCATCGTATACCGATGCATCTATTTCATTGAGCTCTATTTTAGATTCGGCATACATTAAGAGAACATCGGCATATCTAATTAAAATCATGTTTACGTCTCCCAAACTCGGGTTTTCTACAAAGGTTTCGTAGTCAACCCACTTCTTAAGGTTGTAGCCGTATAAAGTAGCCCATTCACTGCCGCTTACCCGATCTGGAGTAGCACTTGTTGGCCATGAGTTATAGATGTTGGCACCTATAGGTTGACCGGTATAGTACACATTGTATGCCCAGCGGGGATCTTTATTCTCATAAGGGTCATCAGGATTTTCAGGTCCGATATATTCATACTTCTCAAAAAGACCCATCATCGGTTCAACCGTAGAGTTACCTCCGATCGAAGCTGCAGAATACCCAAAGTTGTTATAGGTGCTTCCCCCAACTGCATATTGTCTATCAAAAATTATTTCTGAAGAGTTTTGCCCGGCCGATTGAAAAAGTTCTTCATAGTCAGGGTACAAACTATAGATGCCTAGGTCCATAACCGCCAACGAGGCATCCCTTGCTTCTTCAAATCTATTATTGCGAATAGCTATTCTAGCTTTGGTTGCGAGTGCAGCCCCTTGCGTAACCCTACCCAAGTTATCATTATTGTAGCTTAAGGGCAAAGCTTCACTATTTATGATAGCCTCTAATTCATCTATAACAAAATTCACTAATTCTTCTTTAGAATTGGTCGGGCGTTGATCGTTCACATCTAAAGGTTCTAAAATGAGTGGCGCATTACACCACAGACTTGAAAGTTGCATATAGTAATAGGCTCTTAAAAACCTAGCTTCGGCCGTTAATCGAGCCATAGTGCTTGGGTCGCCATCTTCTACACGGTCAATATTTGCAAGCACATCGTTTGATTTGCGAATACCTCGATAGTACCTTTCCCAAATTCCAGTTATCGTTGCATTTGAAGGGTCTATTTCACCCAGTCGAACATCATTAAACGTTGGCACGTTCGATGCCGAACGAAAGCCTATATCGGTTATACCGTCAAATTCTATTACCGATTGGGTATTATCCAGTTCATTGTAAATTGCATTGACCGCCAAAACAGCATCTCTTTCAGAACTCCAATAAACAGTTTCTGAAACAGCACCCGTAGGTTCTATATCAAGCCCTTCGTCTAGGCCGTCAGCACAGCCAAAGAATAGTGCTGAGGCCATTAATACTAATCCTTTAATTATATCTAAGTTTTTCATAATAGCTTTTTTATTTCTTAAAACACCACGTTTAGACCAACACTCATTGTTTTCGTATGAGGAAAGAATTGACTTCTTCCTCTAGGAGTTTCAGGATCGAACAATTTTTGGGAAGTGATCGTAAGCATGTTTTCTCCTGAAACATAGAGTCTGAGTTTTGAGAAAATATCCTGTTTAAAAGTATAGCCCAATTGAAAGTTCTTGAGTCGGGCATATTTGCTGTCAATTAGCCAAAAATCTGATTTTACGATGTTCCATGAGTTGCCTGAAGTGACCAATGGCCAATCACCATTAGGGTTTCTTTCAGGGTGGTAAGAGCGTTCAGCCATTTCTTTGTGAATGAAATTCTGAAAAGCAGGCCCTTCCGGTATGGCACCATCAAGTAAATGCTGCTTCTGCAAGACACCTTGCCAGAACATGGAGAAATCGAAACCTTTATAGGAAGCATCAAATCTGAACCCAAATTCGTAACGCGGATCTTCGTTGCCAATTATAACTTGATCTCCACCAGGGGCGATAGATTGTGTGATTTGACCGTCGCCGTTTACATCCTCATAAATAATGTCTCCGATACCTACACTTGGGTGTATGGTAGCTGGGTATTCGGCCAAATCTTCATTGCTTCTATATAGGCCGGGAGAGGTAAGACCTCGTAAAGTGTTGATAGAATGACCCTCTGTCCAGATTGAAAAATTGTCAGGAAAAAACGGACCGGCACCATTCAAGTCTTCAATTTTATTGATTACATCTGTAAAATTCAGACCTATCGAATAGTTGAACCCATCTTCTGGTTTATAAGCTCCTTGGTAGTTAATTCCTATTTCATAGCCGTTGTTCGAAACGGCGGCGGCATTTTGTACCGGAGGGTTAACACCGATCGTAGATGATATAGGTAGATCAAGTAGAATATCATCGGTATACTTCCAGAAGTATTCGGCTACCAATGAGAGTCTATTATTCAAAAATGTTGCATCAAGACCTAGGTTGGTCATGGTGGAGGTTTCCCAGGTAATATTCGGATTTCCCGCATTTCGAATGGCCGAACCAGAAACCACGTTACCACCAAATTGATAACCTTGATCTAAGTTGTAGGTGCTACTGAATCGGTTTAGACCGATATTTTGGTTACCGAGTTGACCCCAAGAGGCTCTCAGTTTAATGCCGCTCACAAAAGAATCTTCTACCAGATTTTGCATAAATTCTTCATTGGTTAAATTCCATCCAGCGGAAATCGACGGGAAGAGCCCCCATCTGTTGCCATCGCCAAATCTTGAAGATCCATCATACCTAAGGTTGCCCTGAATCAAATATTTATCATCAAAAGAATAATTTAATCGGCCAAAAAATGAGCGTAACCTCCACTCTTGATTGTAGCCGCTGATATTTTGATTGTCTACGGCACCTGCATTCAAGTCTCTTAAGTCATTATTGAAAAAGTTTTGTCGGCTTGCACTAACATTCTTGAACTTGTTATGAATTTCTTCGTAACCCACCAATGCTTCGACGTCGTGAACATCAAATCTTTTGGAGTAGTTAAGGTATAACCTTTGACTAAGTTCTCTAGTAGTATTTTTGGTTTCTGTTAGTTCGTTTGTGGCAAACCAACCCGATACCGCAACCGGGTCGCCAGTTACATAATTGGTCATACCAGCTAAACTGTTCATAAACCGAGAGGTCGATTCGTTATCTAATTTATAGGTGACATTACCTTGTAATGAGAGATCTTCGGTCACCTGATACTCGAAACCGCCTTGGGCAACAACATCATCGGAAATCATGCTTGTTTCTCCTTCATTGGCCATCGCATGTGGGTTCCAATACCCTGATACCAAATCATAAGTGCCATCTGGGTACGCCATTACGACGTTACGATTGATATGAAGAAGACCTTGTACTATTTGTTGACCTGCAACACCTGATGAATTTATAGCATGGCCCGGGCCAGAGAAATTACCATTTCTGTACATAAGGCCCATTTTAAAAGTTAATTTATCGCTGGCATACATATCAGCGTTGATGAGCATGGTGGTTCTTTTGTTATTGAAATTTTGAAGAATACCATCGGAATCATTATAATTCAACGAGGCGAATATTTTACCTCTCTCGCCACCACTTGAAATTGAAAAGGCATGCTGTTGCATTAGGGCACTTTCGTTGAATATGCCATCTTCCCAATTGGCCCATGGAAATTCGTACGGGTTCGTACCCGCAACTGCATTTTGAATATACTCTTCAGAATATGTAGGCGTACCACCTGCATTTACTTGGGCTTCATTCTCTAGCCTTAACCACGACTCGGTGTCGGCTTTCTCAGGAAAAAAACTTGGGTTTTGAACACCTACAAAGGCATCGTAGGTTAAGGTAGTACCCTTAGAAGCTCCTCTTTTTGTAGTTACTAGAATTACACCATTTGCGGCCCTAGACCCATAAATTGCAGCCGAGGCCGCATCTTTTAAAATAGATATGGATTCGATGTTTTGGGGTTCTACCGAACTAAGCGATTGTTCGATACCATCTATCAATACCAATGGATTTGAATTGTTCAGAGTTCCGATACCCCTTATTCTGATGCCTACATCTTCGACACCTGGAGCACCACCATTGTTTTGAATGGTAAGACCTGGCGACTGACCTTGTAATGCTGTGGCGGCACTGGTAACAGGTCGCTGTGTCAGTCCTTCTCCGTCAACGGAACTGATCGCTCCTGTAACTTTGGCCCTGCTTTGAGTTCCATAACCGACCAATACTACTTCTTCGAGACTGGCAGCATTCTCCGACATACTAACGGAAAGATTGGTTTGCCCATCGACCGGTACTTCTTTGGTTGAAAAACCAATGTATGAAAACACTAATATGGCATCATCGCCCACAGAAATCGTAAAGTTTCCATCAAAGTCGGTCTGTGTACCATTCGTAGTTCCTTTCTCAAGAATATTGGCTCCAGGTAGGGGTTGGCCATCCATATCTAGAACTATACCCGTGACTTCTTGCTGTACTTTGTTTTTGATAGGTGTCTTATTAATAATTGCACCTGATTCGCTTGGTTCAGGTACCTCTTTGTTTTTTGTCAAGATAACCTGCCGATTGACCGTACGATATTTGATGTTGGTGCCACCGAATAAATGGTTTAGCACCTGGTCAATTTTTATTTTCTCAACATGAATAGTAATTTTTCTTTGAAGGTCGATTTGACCACTTTCGTACATGAACCTAAATTCTGTGGTAGCTTCTATTTCATTAAAGACTTCTCGTATGGTTACATCATCAAAATCGAGACTTAAATCGGTATTTTGACTGTAAGAGTTTGCACTTGCCTCATATAATGGGGTTAGGGTCAATAGAATTGAAAGTATCAATTTTACTGAGAATTTGAAGGAGAACCGAGTTAGCGATTGGTTCAGAAGGTTTTTTCTCATTGTTAGTTTGTTTAGGTTATTTAGTTTTCTCATAAATATTGGCCGGTTAGTGTGTAAGACGACCTAGTGAATGCTTTATCTCATAGGCAACAGATTTTTAGAGGTTATTAATCGATTAAAATTTTTCTATCAATAATTTGATAATTAAAGGGTGTAATTTGTTTTAGAGATTTTAAAATATCTTCAATGTTTTCCACATTGACATTAAACCTAGCGGTCAAGATTTTAGAGGCGAGTTGAGCATTGTTGTTCTCTATAATAATATTGTATCTACGCTCTAGCTTTGTCGATATTTCTTCGAAGGATAAATTTCTGAATATTAACTCTCCGGTAATCCAGCCTGTGTACATTTCAACATCAACTTCTTCAATTTTGGTTTTGCGGTTTACTTTGTGCCAACTGCCTTTGTTGCCAGGTTTGAGAATAGTGTTTTCGTTCGGTGCATAGCTGTTTGTCATATCTACAGAACCTTCGACTAAAACAGTTTTGATTACATGATCTTCAGGATAGGAAGTTATATTGAATTCCGTTCCCAAAACTTCGACTGCAACTGCATCTGCATTGACGATAAAGGGGTGGCGGGTGTCTTTTGCTACCTTGAAATATGCTTCGCCCTGAATGAACACTTCTCTATTGTCACCTTGAAGAAACTTAATGGGGTATTTAATTTTAGTTCCTGAATTTAAATGAACCAATGTACCATCTGATAGTTCAACATTAAAAATTTTACCGAGAGGCACTTCAAGTTCATTATAGGTTAACTCATCTATTTTAGAGTTGGTATTATAACTTAATGTGTTGCCCTTTTGTGTTCCGATAACTTCACCATTAGAAGAAATGATATTTTGGCTATCGTTTTCATTTATGACCTTTAAACTCTTCTCACCTATTTTAAGGGTAATAGCTTTTTCAAATAGAGGGGCAGGTTCAGCTAGATTCTCTTCCTGTTGAATCAAAAAGAAAGTAGTCGCTAATCCGACAAAAATTGCTGCATACTTTAAAACAGATTTCCAAATAGGCATAACCTGCTTTTCACTAGCCGGCAATTCTTTTTTTATAGCATTCCAATCCTTATCAGAATCTAGACTCTCGATCAATCTTGATGACTCGTCCAACAAACCTTTGTTGTATAGCGTGTATATTATCTGTTTCTCATCATTAGACAGGTTTTTCAAGTTTTGAGTATCGAGTTTACCTGTTTTCTTGATGTGCTTTAAAGCCAGCTTAAATTTTTCGCTGTTTGCCATTTGCTATGGTTTGTTTTTATAATGTTGTTGAAATTCTAAATTAGGGTGACAGATATTTATCTTTTTAACAAAAAACTTTTTAAACCTTCTCTAGATGCGCGAAAATGAATACTATTGAATAAAGAAAGACGAATATCCTTGAATTTTTTATTAAGTTCGAGTACTTCAAGTTCCAGAGAAAATGCAGTCACGACCCTTAGATGTAGACGAATTAGAGTTATTTTTTAAAGACAATCACACTTATTTGTGCTTAGTGTCTTTGACTATTGTTAAAGACCACGAAGTAGCCAAAGATGTGGTTCAAGACTTTTTTATTTCATTTTGGGAAAGACGGAACTCTATTAGAATTTCTACATCGTTTAAGGCTTACGCCGTAAAGGCCATAAAGAATTTAAGTATTCAATATTTGAGAGAAAACAAAAAGGAAGAGTCTCTTATAAAAGAATTAGGCTATAAAGATTCTTATGAGTTGAAGCCTTTCGAAAAGACCGGAAATAGAAAGAAGTTACAAGAGTTATTGACAAAACTGCCTGAAAATCGCAGAAATATATTTATTTCATACGTGATTTACGGGCAGAGTTATGCCGAAATAGCAGAAAACAATGGTATTTCAGTGAATACCGTTAAAACGCAAATGAAGAGAGCTTATAGGTTTCTAAGGTCTGAAGCTAAGCCCGATATGTTATATTTTTTAATGCTTTCTTCTCCCGTACATTTTATGTAGTAGTTCTTTTGAGAAGTTCAAATCGTACTTATTAAATAATTTTCAGAACCTTTTATCCTGAACTTGGTCATAGATCATCACTTTTGCTCAAATAATTTGAACAATTCCTTATCTAATTGAGGTTTGACCTCAGAGATTGTATCAAAGTGCATAGTTGCCGTGTTTTGGCTGTTATATCTAGGCCATTTTGGTAGGCCTGAGTGGTTAGGGTCACCAGTTTTTGCAAAGTTGATCCACGCTAGGCTCATTTTTTCAGCAAGTCGATGAGCGGCATCTCCTCCACCGGTCATATTCTTGGCCCTTTCAATATTATCGAATACGAAAGGTAGTTCCATGCAATGAAGTGATTTGTATTTGCCGTTAAATACAGGCGATTGCCAAGTAAACAAATACATATAAACGGGGGCACCATTTTTCAATGCTGATTTTCCATTGGCCTGAACTACGGCCCCAGGTCTAAACATGGTATCTACATCCAATAAATCTTTTGCTTCTGTATCATCAGGATATGCCTTTTTTACAGCTTTGATATAATCATCCGATTTATCTTTCCATTCTTTTTTTATGTGTGCCATAATTTCTTCATCCGAGGCATCAACAAACCTCATATTGGCAAATGGTGCAAATTCATTCTTAGTGGTGCCCAATAAAAGAGGAATATCTATCGATAACTCAAAAGCTTCTGGAGAAAATAGCGAATAGGGCAGGTCGATACCATCTCTACTCGGCCCCCAATTAAGTCCGAAGCCAATAGCAGGTTTACCTTCCGCCTTCATTTTTTCAGCCACATTTTTTAAGGCTTGTGTACCAGCCTTGCTAAGTTGTTCAAAAGGTATGGTTTGCAGACTGTCTACTTGGTCAGTGTTAAGGTCTAGTATAGATAGAA
Source organism: Flavobacteriaceae bacterium MAR_2009_75 (assembly GCA_002813285.1). Classification (NCBI taxonomy): domain Bacteria; kingdom Pseudomonadati; phylum Bacteroidota; class Flavobacteriia; order Flavobacteriales; family Flavobacteriaceae; species Flavobacteriaceae bacterium MAR_2009_75. The sequence continues at coordinate 1,492,337 of PHTZ01000001.1, read as the reverse complement.
CTTCTGCCCCGATAGCCTGTGTTTCTTCCTTATCTAAGATGTTGGTTCTGAACGAGCCGCTTTGGTTCACGGCCTTGTGAAATAACCCTTTGGCTTTTGGCATTGCCATTAAAGTATTGACTTTAGCACCACCACCAGACTGGCCGAAAATAGTTACGTTGTTGGGGTCTCCGCCGAAATTTTCGATATTCTCTTTTACCCAATTCAAGGCGGCCACCATATCTAAAATGCTGTTATTGGCCGAATGTTTAAATTTATCTCCGTAGGCGGAAAGGTCTAAGAATCCCAGAACGTTCAGTCGATGATTAATAGATACAACAACAACATCACCTCGTTTGCTCAAATTTTCACCATCGTATGAGGGCAGCTCCTGACTAGATCCAGCAGTGAAACCACCTCCATGAATCCAAAACAGAACGGGGCGTTTTTTATTATTGTCGATTTGGGGTGTCCATATGTTGATTCGTAAGCAATCTTCATTAGGGTAGCCCCAATCATGGTCGAAGACAAACTCGGGTTCATCGTTTACTGAGGTTGTGGGCGACATCAAAGGCGCAACAGGGCCGTAAGTAGTCGAACTTCTAATGCCTTCCCAAGAATCTGGTTTGGTAGCAGCCTCAAACCGATTAGCTTTTGCATAGGGTATGCCCTTGTATATAAATGTTCCATCATGAATATAACCTCTAACTTTTCCTGATTCAGTATTGGTCACGGCGATATTTTTGCCAGTAATAAGCTCTTGTGCACTAATGCTCGTGGAGAGGAGAAATAGCTGAAGGTACAGAAAGATCTGAATTTTTTTCATAATAGTTGAGTGAGTTGTAGTGTTGTTTCATCAAATAAAGTGCAATTGAGCTCAAAATGCAAATATTATTGTTACAAATAGAGACAATAGAAAGTCTTTATTAGGATTTTTAAAGGGTTTTCAGTTATGTATCGTAACTTACATTCTAGAAAAATTAGAATGCTATGGAGCGTAACGAACTATACCCCGTTTTTTTAAAAGTTTCAGAACTTAAGGTATTGATTGTCGGGGGCGGCAATGTCGCATTAGAGAAGTTGACTTTTTTATTGAAATCGAGCCCTAATGCCAAAGTGGATATGGTAGCACCGATGTATAGGGAAGACACTATTGCTTTAGCGAATGAATATGATATTGTAATGCATAGGGCTTCTTATGATAGCTCTTATTTGGATAAAAAGCATATTGTAATTGCTACAACTGATAGGTCAGAGGTGAATGAACTTGTTTATAATGATTGTAGAACTAGAAGTATTTTGGTTAATGTGGCCGACAACCCGCCCTTATGTGATTTTTACATGGGGGGTATAGTGACGAAAGGCAATGTTAAAATCGCAATTTCAACCAATGGAAAATCACCTACTACCGCGAAACGTCTTCGTCAATTTTTTGAAGATGTCATTCCTGAGAATATAGATGACCTGGTCAAGAATTTGAACGAATATCGTAAGACAATCAAAGGTGATTTTGAGCAAAAGGTTGAAACTTTGAATGAGTTCACCAAAGGTTTGGTTCAAAAGAAATAAAAGAATTAACGAGATAATTCTTATTTACCAGCCGCTTTTTAATTTTTTTTTGACCTCCACAAAACAATTGTTTTTTGTTACAATTGAAAATTAAAAATGTAATCGGTTGCACGATATGTTAACCTGCAAGTACAGCTGGTAAGATTTATATTTTCTTTAACATGTTTTTCATCGTCCTCTCATATGCCCCTACTGGTCGGCTGTTTGCAATTTTTCTATTGAAAAAAAAATCAAGTCTAATTTTTGAGTTTTGGTAAAATCCAAATAGAACATGGCTTTTAGGTGAATAATTATTGATGTGACAATATTTGAAAAGATAGGGTGGAGAGTTGATAATTTAGGACTTATATTTTTTAACTTTTATTTGTGTAAATGAAAACGTAAACCTATTTTCGTTAGAAGCGAGTGTGATTTTAACACTACTTGCTTTAAGTTATTTCTGAGGCAACCAGAATAAAAACAAATTCTAAGAACTAAAAAAATGAGTCTATGAGATGATCTAAACTAAATCGATTTCGTCATTTATTGGCGATTAAACTCTTCCCAATCTAAATTTTAAGTAACTAACATTTTAACTAACTACAACATGAAAATCACTACACGTATAGTGGGTACAAGTTGTGATGCGCTCTCTAATCTGATTTTCAGGGCTTTATTCACTGTTTTACTTGTTGTTCCCATTATTTCCGGTCATGCAAACGATTACGCAGTTGCTGATCTTAATGCTTTTACAAATGAGGTACCTGACCAAGCGACGGTCACGGGTACGGTAACTGATACTAACGGAGTTCCGTTAGCAGGTGCAAGCGTTATTGTAAAGGGTACTACTCGTGGTACCACAACCGATTTCGACGGTAATTTTTCTATTGCTGCCGAAGGTTCGGCCGCTTTAGGGGTGAGCTATATCGGTTATAAAACGAAAGAAGTAGCTATTAACAATCAATCAAACCTATCGATTACTCTAGAAGAAGATTCTGCTCTTTTAGATGAGGTGGTAGTTGTAGGTTACGGTACCCAGAAAAAGGGTGAAGTAACCGCGGCAATTGCCTCTGTTGATGCAGAGCAAATAGGTATCGTACAGACCTCAAGTTCCATTGATGCCGTTAAGGGGCAGATTTCAGGGGTAGATATTCAAGCTGGGGGTGGTAGACCCGGTCAAACCTCTACCGTTCGAATTAGAGGTAGAAGATCCGTAACCGCTTCGAACGATCCTTTATATGTTGTCGATGGTATTCCTTTAATCGATGGTTCTGAATCGATGTCTGATATTAACCCGCAAGATATTGCCTCTATGCAGATTCTTAAAGATGCGGCTGCTACGGCTGTATATGGATCCCGTGGTGCGAACGGTGTTATTTTAGTCACCACCAACCGCGGGAGAGTTGGGAAAACGCAGGTCAAGTATAGTAGCCAGTACGGTATTACTTCTGCATCACGTCTTGTAGATATGATGAACGGTGAAGAATATGCGGCTATGAAAAGGGAGGCAAGAAGAACGGGTGCTACCGATGCAGATCCTAATTGGAACGGTACTATACCTGCTGATAGTGAGGTGTTCTTTGATCCTATAGAGTTAGAATCATTGGAGCAAGGTAGGTCAACGGATTATCTTGATTTGGTTTTGGGCTCTGGTTACCAGACCAATCATCAAGTCGGAGTGAGCGGTGGATCCGAGAATACTAATTTTAATTCTTCCGTTGGTTATTTTAAAGAACAAGGTATAATTAGTAATCAAGATTACGAACGTTTTTCTGGCAGGTTGAATTTGGATCATAAAATCAATGATATCTTTAAGATAAGTGCCTCGTTTTTAATTTCACATTCCATTCAAAACTGGGGCTCCAATGCTACAATGGGTGAAGCCTTGGCCAACAACCCGCTAGGTGTCCCCTATGATGCAGATGGAGAGTTGAGGTTTTTACCAACCAATGATGGTATTCGTACCAATCCTTTAAATGAATTGGTTGACGGTGCCTATATTGATGAAAGAAAATGGACGCGCATCTTTGCGCCAATAGCTTTGGATATTAACATAACCGATGGTTTGCAATGGAAGACTCTTTTTGGCCCCGATATTCGCTTGGGTAGAAGAGGTCAGTTTAGAGGTAGTTTGACCAATGATAACCGTGGAGGACCAGGAGATGCTACCGTTACTCACTCAGATAACTATGCCTATACGATTGAAAACATTCTGACTTACGATAAGGAGCTTTTTTCCGATCAAAATTTGAAAGTTACTTTGTTGCAGAGTGTTCAGAGTTCACGTACGGAAATCGCCGAGGCGGAGACCACCGGAATTCCTTATGAGTCACAGAAATTCTATAATTTAGGATCTGCAGCCAATAGAAACGTAGCCTCGAGATTGACTGAGTGGACATTGGCCTCCTTTATGGGGCGTCTAAATTATGATATTGGTGGTAAGTATCTCTTTCAAGCTTCTCTTAGGGCGGATGGTTCTTCTAGACTGGCTGAGGGAAATAAATGGAATTACTTCCCAGGAGGTTCAGTTGGTTGGAGACTTTCAGAAGAAGCCTTTTTAGAAGACAGTTCTGTTTCACAATTGATGTTGAGGGCTTCTTACGGTGAGGTCGGTAATACTTCAGTTAACCCATACCAGACAGCCGGTAGGCTTGGAGTAATTCCTTATGCTTATGGCGAAGAGGGTGTGCTTGGTTTTGGCTTATCGGAAATACCTAACGCCAATTTAGGATGGGAGGTTTCTAAAACTGTTGATGTTGGATTGGATTTTGGACTTTTCAATGGCCGCGTAAGTGGTACTGTAGATTGGTTCCGTACAAATACGGAAGATATTCTTTTGGATAGAAGTTTACCTCCAACTTCAGGGTATGGAAGTATACTACAGAACATAGGCTCGACGCGTACGCAAGGTCTTGAATTTGCGGTTAGTACCAAAATTTTTGATAATCCAGAAGCTTTTTCTTGGAAATTGGATTTTAACATAGCTGGTTACCGTGAGCAAATTACAGAGTTAGCTCTAAAAGATGAGAATGGAAACCCAATAGATGATGTGGGTAACTCTTGGTTTATTGGTGAGCCAATTCAAGTTTTTTATGATTATAAGAAAATAGGAATCTATCAGGCAAATGAGGTAGACCTAGCGAATGCTATGGAGCAAAAAGTACCTGGAGAAATTAAACTTCAGGATACTAATGTAAACGGCGTAATAGATCCAGATGATAGACAAATTTTAGGTACGGACACTCCAGATTATTATGGAGGTTTGACCAATAGATTTTCATATAAAGGCGTAGAACTAGGGTTATTCTTCTATTTCCGTCAGGGGCAGACTATTCAGTCTGGTTTCCATGCGGGTAACAATTCGCTATTTGCTAGATATAATAACTTAGATGTTGATTATTGGACGATTGACAACCCTACCAATGCCAATCCAAGACCGAACGAGAATCAAGAGAGCCCCAGAAACGGATCTACCCTTACCTATTTTGATGGTAGTTTTATTAAACTTAGAAATATATCGCTGTCCTATGCATTGCCAAATTCAATTATCGACAAATTGGGCATGGAAAGCTTGAAGTTTACGCTTTCAGGTCAGAATCTATGGTTTATTACCGATTATGAGACATTTGATCCTGAGGTGGGAGAGACAGATGATAACGCCGGTCCTTTTAGGATAAACCTTCCAGAGGAGCAAAATGGAGCTAGCTCTTTGGGGTCAGGGATAGTTCCTAGTAATAAGATGTATTCCTTAACATTAAGTGCTACATTTTAATCATGGAGACCTATAAAAAAAATAATATGGATATTATGAAAAGAACAATATATACAGTTTGGTTACTGGCCCTTGGCTTTGCAATCAATGCGTGTGATGACTATCTAGAAGAGGAGTTGGTTACAGATGTATCTGCAGCTTCTTATTATACCACGGAAGATGGTTTGCAAGATGCGGTTACCGCTAACTACGGACTTTTAAAACAGTTCTACGGACAAGAGATGGGTGCGGCAATGACCACCTTTGGTACGGATATTTGGACCAATGGAGCAGATGGTGGGCATAAATACTTTAATTTTTACGATACGAGTTTAAACCCTGCATCATCTTATATCAGGGATGCATGGAACATTTGGTATCGGGGCATTAATCAGGCAAATGGAGTAATTAACCGTTCTGCGGAAGTTGAAATGGACGAGGCTGAGAAGACAACGCTCTTGGCCGAGGTTCGTTTTTTAAGGGCATTGTATTATTTTAATATTGTTACCACTTATGGTGATGCACACATAAGCTTGGAAGAAACAACTGATATTGAAATTGAGGCAAATAAAACGCCACAGTCCGAAATCTATGCCCAAGCGATTATACCAGATTTGGAGTTTGCAATTGCCAACTTGGGCGAGGAGCCCTATAAAGGTAATTATGGTAGAGCTACAAAACCCGCTGCAGAATTTCTGCTGGCCAAAGTGTTATTGACCAGAAGTTATACTGGTTTTTCTGAAGGAACTGATGCCTCGAGGGCCGAGACTCTGTTTTCCACCGTTATTAACGATTATGGTTTTGCCCTTCTAGATGATTACGCAGCGTTATGGGATATTGCAAACCAAGAGAATAGTGAAGTGATTTACGCTATACCTAATTCTAAAGCACAAGTTGATAGTGGTATTGATGAAAATGGACATAAATGGCACCTGTATTTCTTGATGGAGTACGATGTGCGCAGAGGTATGACTAGAGATATCGCTAACGGTAGACCTTGGAAAAGACATAGACCTACAGAATTTATGTTGTCTTTATGGGATAGAGATGTTGATTCACGTTACGACAAATCGTTTAAGCATGTGTTTTTTGCTAACAAGGACGAACCTGCAACAGAGGCCAATCCGGACACAGGAGAGCCGGCTAGAGCTGCTTTGTCCGTTGGTGATACAGCTATTTTTATACCAGGGCCCATGCGTAACGATTTATGGCCACAATCGCGACAAGATGGGGTGCCCTATATCGTGATTACTGATGACGAATATACAGAGAGATTATTTCCTCCTATGAACAAATGGATAGATGATACTAGACCAGACCGTCAAAAAGAGCAGGGTCAGAGAGACTTTATCCTTATGCGCTTAGGAGACGCTTATTTATTGCGTGCAGAAGCAAGACTTCAGCAGAATGATGCAGCAGGTGCTGCCGAAGATATTAACGTGATTAGAACAAGGGCTGCATGGCCAGGTCAAGAAGCTGCACTTCAAGTTAATGCGGGAGATGTTGATCTAGATTTCTTGTTAGACGAAAGGGCACGTGAATTGGCCGGTGAAGGTTACCGCTGGTGGGATTTGGCCCGAACAGGAAAACTGGTAGAACGTGTGAAAGAGTTTAATCCTCAAGGTGCTCCAAATATTGAGGATTATCATACGGTTAGACCTATTCCACAGGATCAAATTGATAGAACTCTGGGCGGTTACCCACAGAACCCAGGTTACCCTCAATAGAGTTAATTAGTTTTTATAGAAAAGGCCAGTACTTAATAAGCACTGGCCTTTTTGTTTTTAGATTTCAAATGTCACAATTTTCGAAAAAATGATGAGCTGCTTAAAAGCTTTGTAAAAATTCATATCTTGAGGCAAAATCCGAAAAAACTAATGAAGAAAATGAAGATTATTGAATTTATGAGACCTAAACTTATGAATGGTCTAGCCTTGTTGACTCTGATTCTACTGGGTGCTTGTGGTGAAACAGAAAAAGATGATACCCCGTGGGTTGAGATTTTTGACGGTACAACTTTGAAAGGTTGGTCGCAAAAAGGAGGTGAAGCGAATTATGAGGTGCGTGATGGTATGATAGTAGGTAGTACGGTTCATGGTACGCCAAACTCATTCATGACCTCAGATAAAATGTATGATGATTTTATATTAGAACTTGAATACAAAGTAGATTCTACCATGAATTCTGGTATTCAAATCAGAAGCAACAGTTTACCTCATTACAAAGATGGTAGAGTGCATGGGTATCAAATAGAAATTGATCCATCTGACCGAGCGTGGAGTGCGGGTATTTACGATGAAGCCAGACGTGGTTGGTTGAATCCATTGCCTGAAAACCCTGATGCACAAAAGGCATTTAAGCAGAACGATTGGAATCACTATCGAATAGAGGCGATTGGCGATACATTGCAAACTTGGATCAATGGGGTACCTGCAGCCCACCTTATCGATGATAAAACATCTAGTGGTTTTATCGGCCTCCAAGTGCATAGCATTCCGAAGGAAAATAAAGAAGGCACTGAAATTATGTGGCGTAATATCAAAATCTTGACGGACAGTCTTTCCAAGTATAACAAGACTTCTCCTATTGAGCCGATAATTACCAAAAATACCTTGACCAAATCAGAAAAAGAAAATGGTTGGAAATTGTTGTGGGATGGCGAAAGTACCGATGGCTGGCGTGGAGCAAAATTGGATGAATTTCCGGATAAAGGTTGGAAAATCGAAGATGGTATATTGAGCGTGCTTTCTTCCGGTGGTGAAGAATCGGCGGCCGGCGGAGATATCGTTACTAAAGATTTGTATGGCAATTTTGAACTTACCGTCGATTTCAAGCTTACCGAAGGTGCGAATAGTGGCATTAAATATTATGTCAATACCGATATTAACAAGGGCCCTGGCTCTTCGATAGGTTTAGAGTACCAGATCCTAGATGATGAGAGGCATCCAGATGCCAAACTCGGAAACCATGAAGGTAGCCGTACCGTAGCTTCCCTATACGATTTGATAAAAGCCGATGAGAACAAACCTATCAACCCCATTGGAGAATGGAACACGGCCCACATTATTTCAAAAGATAATCACGTTGAGCATTGGCTGAATGGGGTGAAAGTTCTGGAGTATGAACGAAAAAGTGATAACTACAAAAAGTTGGTTTCCGAGAGCAAGTACACTAAATGGCCTAATTTTGGAGAAGGCGATAAGGGTCATATTTTATTGCAAGATCACGGTGATCTCGTTTCTTTTAGAAACATTAAAATTAGAGACTTCAGTGAAGAAAAGTAGGCTAACGCAGTAAGCAAATCTAAACCCGTTCTTGTTTTTAGGGTGTTTTGGAGAGTGAGCTGCAAGCCGAAAAATTTATCAAACTTAAACTAAACTAAAGAAAATGAGTTCAAACAGAAGAAACTTTATTAAGAAGGCTTCGGTAGGTGCCGCGGGTGTTGCCTTTTCGGGCAGCATTAATGCCATGTCGGTAAATAGTTATGCCCGTGTTTTAGGGGCAAACGATAAAATTAATTGTGCTATTATCGGCGTGAGAAGTAGGGCTAAGGCCCATATAAAGGCTATTCATAACGATACCAATGCCAAAATTATTTATAGTTGTGATGTAGATGATCAAATAATTGAAGAGCATAATACATGGTGTCAAGAAAATATCGGTTATATACCCAAAGTCGAAAAAGATTTTAGAAAGGTTCTTGAAGATAAAAAAGTAGACGCGGTTTTTATTGCTACTCCTGAACATTGGCACGCACCTATGGCGATAATGGCTTTGCAGGCCGGTAAGCATGTGTATGTAGAAAAGCCTTGTAGTCATAACCCCTATGAGAATACATTGCTGGTTGAAGCACAGAAAAAATACGGCAAGAAAGTTCAAATGGGTAATCAACAACGTTCTGCAAAAAGCTCTGCTCTTGCGGTAAAGGAAATTGGAGAAGGAATTATCGGCGATGTTTATAAAGGGGAAGCCTATTATTCGAATAACCGTGGCTCGATAGGTACTGGAAAGAAAGTAGCGGTCCCTTCTACCTTGGACTGGGAAATGTGGCAAGGCCCTGCAGTTCGTGAAGATTTTAGAGATAATATACACCCATACAACTGGCATTGGTTCAGAAACTGGGGTACAGGTGAGGTGCATAATAACGGTACTCACGAAATTGATATCTGTAGATGGGCGCTCGGGGTAGACTTACCTGATAGTGTTACGTCTTATGGGGGTAAATATACATTTGATGACGATTGGGAATTTGTCGATAATCAGCAAGTGACTTATAAGTTTGGAGATGATAAGTTTATTACTTGGACAGGGCACAGTAGAGGAAAAATATTGCCCAACCAGCCCGGTAGGGGTATAAGTATTTACGGTAGCAAAGGAATTATTACCCTTAGCCGTGGAGGTTATCAGCTGTATGATTTGGATGGTAATCAAATTAAAGAAGTTAAAGAAGATGGTAATCAAAGTACAGGAACCAACACACGTGGAGAAGGTGTTTTAGATGTGAACCATGTAAGCAACTTTTTCGCAGCCATTCGCGAGGACAAATCTTTGAATTCTGATATTAAGGATGCGAGTATCTCTACCATGCTTTGCCATTTGGGCAATATGGCTCAAGATGCAGGTGAAACTATTAAGGTAGACAATGTCACCGGTAAAGTCTTGAATAACGAGAAGGTAATGAAAGACTGGTGGAAACGTGAGTATGCAGCAGGTTGGGAGCCTAAATTATAATGGCTTTTTAAATTTTATTAGACTAAGAAAGCCTTGTTGTATTTAATACAATGAGGCTTTTCTAATATAGGTGACTAAAAAGAAAGCCCTTTTAAAAGGGCTTTTTTATAAAATAAATTAATGTAGAATTGAGTTAATCAAAAAAGCCGATTACATCTAGAATTAGGGCTACGGGTACGGCCGCTAAAATTAGTACCAAACACCAAACCATTATTCGAAGAAATAAATTGAGCATTTTAACACCGATGGGAAGTTCTTGTTCCATTTTCTTAACGTTTACTTAAAATTAAGAAAAATATATGTACAAAACTGAATTTTAGGTAGTTATTTGCTGGTTCGCTCTTAGAAAATGCCTAATGTGCCTATTTTTTACTTAGGCTCTTGCTCAATTCTTCAAGAGATACCCCTTTGGTTTCGGGCATCATAAACAGTACGAAAAGTAGTTGTAGCATCATCATGCCGGCAAAGAATATGAAAATCGGCCAAGGGTTATCTTTGAAAATACCATTATCCGCATCTAAAAATATTGGGGTGATCAGTGTTATCAAGGCCGCGAATACCCAGTGTGTGCCCGTGCCCCATGATTGGCCGAATGCCCTAACTTTATTTGGGAATATCTCCGAAATAAAAACCCATATTACGGCTCCTTGACCTACCGCATGTGAGGCGATGAATATTAATATAAAAGTTAATAATAAGGCGGAATCGACGCCACTGTAGAAGCACCATCCGACCATGCTCAAGCTTATAATGTATCCTATAGAACCAATTTTCATTAATTGCTTTCTCCCAAGTCTGTCGATTAGCCAAACACCGACAAAGGTGAATATCAAATTTACTATTCCGATAGATATAGAACTGAAGAGCGACTCTTGTGCGGCCAAACCTGCTCTTTCCAAGATTTCTGGAGCATAGTACAGTACGAAATTAATACCGGAAAGTTGATTGAAAAAAGCAATCAAAAATGCTAAGATCAAAGGAGTTTTATACCGCCCGGAAAATAGACCTTCCGGTTTTTCGGTTGTAGGGTTCTGGGTTTTAATTTCCTCAAGTTTTAATTTTGCCTCTTCTTCGGTAAGAAGTAATCGCAAAGTATTCAGGGCACCATCAAAATCATTCTTTTTGAGGGCTAACCATCTAGGGCTATTCGGTATCTTAACGACCATGAGTGTATATGCCAATGCAGGAATAGCCTCTACCCCAAGCATCCATCTCCAATCGTTTGCTCCGTCAAAACCTTTCAATAAAAAGTTAGATATAAAAGCGATCAAAATACCTAGTACCAGGTTAAATTGGTATAGTGCCCCAAGTTTACCTCGATTGTTTGGCGAAGATATTTCAGAAATATAGATTGGGGCCGCAACCGAAGAAGCACCTACTCCTAATCCTCCGATAAAGCGAAAGAATGAAAATAGATAGGGGTCGGGGGCAACTGCCGAACCTAAAGCTGAAGCTGCGTATAGAATACCGATCCAGAAAAGGGTTTTTTTTCTGCCGAACTTGTCGCAAGGTATACCTCCGAACAAAGAGCCAATTACTGTTCCCCAAAGGGCCATAGACATTATAAAAGTACCGTGAAACCAAGGGGAGGTATTCCAAAGTTCTTTAATAGGTAGATTGGCGCCGCTGATGACTACGGTATCAAACCCGAATAAAAATCCGGACAATGCCGCGGTAAGGGAAATCTTGAAAAGCTTGGAATTCATATTTAAGTTTTGTTGGTGGAGGTAAATCTAGCAAAAATTAGCCATACGGAATTATCAATTTGATAGTCTAGTCCCCTAAAATATATTGAAAGTTAGTTTCAATATAATTCGTAATTCTATCGGTTGCCCCTTTATTCTTCGATATATAGATTGAATTTATGCTTCCCGTTCGATGTCGTGAATCTTCATTTGTAATCAATTTCTTCATAAGTTCGCTAAAAGACCACTTATCGTGTATAGGTAAAATACCTTTTTGGGCAACGAGGTCTTCTGCTTCGTTAAAGCCTTTGTAATTAGGCCCGATTACTACAGGTATGCCGAAAACGGCTGGTTCGAGTGTATTGTGCAACCCTGTTGCGAAGCCTCCACCTACGTAAGCGATATCGGCGTAACTATAAATTTTGGTCAAAAGGCCTATGTGGTCAATAATTATAACATCAAAATCACTAAGGTCTCGTTCCGCTCTATTTGAATAAAGAACCGTCTTTTTTGTTAATGACCCGGCCAACCCTAGAATTTTATCTTTTTTGATAGTGTGTGGTGCCAATACATATTTCAGGTTCTTCGGTGTGTTGTTGATATAATCGATCAGTATCTCTTCATCTTCGGGCCAAGTGCTACCAGCAATAAAACAAAGCCTGTTCCCTTTGAAGGTTTCCATAAAATCTAAGGAGTTGTCTTGGTCAAGTATTTTTGATACCCGGTCTAATCGAGTGTCGCCACTTATGGAAACATTCTGAATTTTAATCGACGCTAGCAATGACTTCGATTTTGAATCTTGAACAAAATAATGTGAGAACCTTTTTAATGCGTTTCGCATAAATGAACCGTACCATTTGAAATAGATTTGATTCTTATTAAAGATGGCAGATACAAGTAGCACCGGTATATTTTGGTCGGCTAAGACTTTAAGGTAGTTAGGCCATATTTCATATTTAATGAAGATTGCAATTTTCGGATTTATCTTTTGTATAAATTCTCGTGCATTTCTACGAGTATCAATAGGAAGGTAGCAGACGGCATCAGCGATGGGGGTATTTTTTTTGACCTCGTACCCTGATGGGGAAAAGAAGGTAACCACGATTTTGCAATTCGCATACTTTTCTTTTAGTTTTTCAATAATCGGGAGGCCCTGTTCGAACTCGCCCAATGAAGCGGCATGCACCCAAATTGTTTTCTCACTTTTACTGATTTTCTTTTCTATGATGTTGAAAGATTCTTTTCTTCCTTCTACGAACAATTTGATTTTTGAATTGAACACTGCCACGATTTTTAGAATGAACCACGAAATCTTGACAATCAAATTATAGATGAAATACACGTGCTTTAGTTTTAGGCTAAATTACGGTTCTTTAGAGAATATGTTAAGTCTCCGTTTCGTATTTTTGCTTGAGTATTTATTATAGATATACATGAAAAAAATTCAAATGGTCGACTTGAGTGGCCAATATGAAGGAGTAAAAGATCAAGTGAATACCGCAATTTCTCAAATTCTTGAGACTTCTGCCTTTATAAACGGTCCGGAAGTACAATCGTTTCGTGAAGAACTTGAAGACTATCTGGGAGTAAAGCACGTAATACCCTGTGCTAATGGTACCGATGCCCTACAGATAGCTATGATGGGCTTGGGCCTAAAACCGGGTGATGAGGTGATTACGGCTGATTTTACATTTGCTGCGACAGTTGAGGTAATAGCCCTTTTGCAACTAACTCCAGTTCTGGTAGATGTATGTCCTGATACCTTTAATATAGACGTGGCCGCCATTGAGAAGTCCATTACACCCAAGACCAAGGCCATTGTGCCGGTTCATCTATTTGGTCAGTGCGCCAATATGGATGCAATTATGGCTTTGGCCGAGAAACATAACCTTTTTGTGATAGAAGATAATGCTCAGGCTATTGGTGCCGATTATACTTTTAAAAACGGAAAAACCCAAAAGGCGGGTACAATCGGCCACGTAGGTGCTACCTCTTTTTTTCCGTCTAAAAATTTAGGGGCCTATGGTGATGGGGGTGCAATTTTCACAAATGATGATGAGCTTGCACATACCTTACGTGGAATTGTTAATCATGGTATGTATGAAAGATATCACCATGATGTTGTTGGGGTGAATTCAAGACTCGATTCGATTCAGGCCGCTGTTTTAAGAGCTAAGCTGCCCCAGTTAGACCAATATTGCGCCAGAAGAAGGGAAGCTGCCCGTAAGTATTCCGCTGCTTTTAAGGCGATTGAAAGCATTAAAGTACCAAAAGTAAAATCTAATCATGGCTCTGGTGATTCTTACGATGATCATGTGTTTCATCAATATACGTTGCGTATAACTAATGGAAAAAGAGATGCCCTTGCAAAACACTTGACAGAAAAACAGATTCCGTTCGGAATATATTACCCGATTCCGTTGCACAGTCAAAAGGCCTATGCCGACGAAAGGTATAATGAAGATGATTTTACGGTAACCAATCAATTGGTGAAAGAGGTGATTTCACTGCCTATGCATACCGAGCTTGATGACGAGCAGATTGATTATATAACTCGTGCCGTTATAGAATTCGTTGCCGAGTAATACTGCTAAAAGCTGATTGTTATTAATGATTTAGGGCTTACATTTTAAATTGAATATACACGTTTGAGAATATGAAAATACTTGTTACCGGTGGATTGGGTTTTATTGGTTCACATACTGTAGTCGAATTACAAAATAAGGGTTTTGAAGTAGTAATAATCGATGATTGTTCGAATTCGTCGGAAGAGGTCTTAAAAGGCATTACGGCAATTAGCGGTAGGACACCGATTTTTGAGAAAATTGATCTTAAGGAAAAAGAGAAGGTTTCCGATTTTTTCAAGCGACATGATGATATTCAAGGCATAATTCATTTTGCGGCCTCGAAAGCTGTAGGTGAGAGTGTTGAAAAGCCTTTGCTTTATTATGAAAACAATATCGCTACATTGGTCTATCTTTTAAAGGAGCTCTCAAATAAAGATAATTCCAATTTTATTTTTAGCTCTTCATGTACCGTTTATGGTCAGGCTGATAAAATGCCCATTACAGAAGACGCCCCGGTAAAACCTGCAGAATCTCCATATGGTAATACTAAACAGATCGGGGAAGAGATAATTAGGGAAACCTGTAAAGTTACTGAAGGATTAAATGCCATAGCGCTGAGGTATTTTAACCCCATGGGGGCGCACCCTAGTGCTGAAATTGGTGAGCTTCCTATCGGTGTTCCTCAGAATTTAGTGCCTTTTATAACCCAGACAGGGGTCGGTCTTCGTCAAGAACTATTGGTTTTTGGTGATGATTACCCTACAGCCGATGGAACTTGTGTACGAGATTACATTTATGTTGTAGACTTAGCTAAAGCTCATGTTCAGGCTTTGCAGCGCCTGCTTGAAGGAAAGAATTTAGAGAACTATGAAGTATTCAATTTAGGTACGGGCAAAGGAAGTTCTGTATTGGAAGTGATACATAGTTTCGAGAACGTTTCTGGTGAAATGTTGAACTATAAGATTGTGGATCGGAGGGCAGGTGATATTACCGAAGCATACGCAGATACTACAAAAGCGAACGAGGTGCTTGGGTGGAAAGCGCAGTACAGTCTTGATGAGGCTATGAAATCAGCTTGGAATTGGGAGCAAAAGATTCGTTCACAATCCTAATAAATAGATTATAACGTAATCAGTCTTAAAAAATAAATTAGGGTAGTCGACTAAGATAAGTCTTTGAGCCGTAAATAAGGTATGGTAATGAATTTTCCCGATAGTGCATCACTACTTCAGAACGCCCAAGAAAATTTTCTATACGATAAATTGGTGTTTCAGATCCGCAAAGATTTTGGGCTGGCCAATATACATATTGATATTCCAGATTCGATAATGCCTAATACCTTGATCGGTTCTCTTCGCGAGAAAATCTACTTTTTGATTATGGAGCGCTTTCCAGAGTATTTAAATTTGCTTTATGTGATAGATGTGCCCGAACGGGAATTTAAGAAAATTCAGGTCACAGATGTAGTCGAGGTGGCCGAGCAGGTGTCTTTCTTGGTGCTTATTCGAGAAATGCAAAAGGTTTGGTTTAAGAAAAAATATAGTGGGTAACCGTCAAAATATTATTGTGAAGATTGTTTTGGCCCGATTATTCTTCTCGGTCAAAATTTTTACGTTTTAAACATTGAATCGCTTTTTTGAGTGTTATCTTTAATTTTTGATTATTGCAGGCACAGATATCTTTCAGATTTCTGAAATATTGTATTTTTGTATGAACTTATCTTTGGTTTTCTTGATAGCCGAGATTTTGACAATTTCCCATGAATCAAGACTTTCAATCAATTTCGTGAAAGAAATGATGGCGAATGGTCGATTTCTAATTTTGTCAAAATAGCTTGAATCTGAAAATTGAGGACGAGTTTTAATTTTATTTGCACGACAGATAACCTTTTATGGATAAGTATTCCTTTCTCAACGCCGCTCATACTACTTTTTTTGCGGACCTATACGACAAATACCTAAAAGCCCCAGATAGCATAGAGCCCAGTTGGCGAGCTTTTTTTCAGGGCTATGACTTCGGGTCAGAACTCGCCCTTGATGAAATTGATGTCGATGAATTGGCGAACGGTTCTGCCTCTCAAACCGGCCAAGGGGTAGAGATACCTCAATCGCTGCAAAAGGAATTTCAGGTCATACGCCTTATTGATGGCTATAGAAGCCGAGGCCATTTGTTTACTAAAACCAATCCGGTTCGTGAGCGTAGAAAATATGTCCCAACCCTAGAAATTGAAAATTTCGGATTGGAGCAAGGGGATTTAGAGACCGTTTTCAATGCAGGAGAAATCATCGGAATCGGTGCAAGTTCTTTGAAAGATATCATTGAGCACCTGCAGCGTATTTATTGCGATGCCATTGGGGTAGAGTATATGTATATCCGTAAGCCGGAACGTATCGAATGGATTCAAAAGTGGTTGAACGTAAATGATAACCACCCGAAATTCGATGTAGAACATAAAAAGCGTATTCTAAGAAAATTAAATCAGGCCATATCTTTTGAAGGCTTTTTGCATACCAAATATGTTGGTCAAAAGCGGTTTTCTTTAGAAGGTAATGAATCTTTAATACCTGCTTTAGATGCTGTTGTCGAACGCGCCGCCGAACTTGGCGTTGAGCAGTTCGTTATGGGCATGGCGCATAGGGGCAGGTTAAATGTGCTCACAAATATTTTTGGTAAGGCCGCTAAAGATATTTTCAGCGAATTCGATGGTAAAGACTACGAGCAAGAGATTTTTGATGGTGATGTTAAATACCATTTAGGCTGGACCTCTGAGAGAAAAACCGATAATGGTAAAAGAATAAAAATGAATATCGCCCCCAACCCTTCGCATTTAGAGACGGTTGGTGCGATAGTCGAAGGTATAGCCAGAGCTAAACAAGATACTCATTTTCCAGAAGATTTTTCAAAGGTGCTGCCTATCGTGGTTCATGGTGATGCAGCCATAGCAGGTCAAGGCCTTGTTTATGAAGTGGTTCAGATGGCCGCGCTTGATGGCTATAAAACGAATGGTACGATTCATATTGTTGTCAACAATCAAATCGGTTTTACTACAAACTATCTTGATGCGAGAACGTCAACCTACTGTACAGACGTAGGAAAGGTGACTTTGAGCCCCGTCTTGCATGTTAATGCAGATGACGTTGAGGCTGTAGTACATGCATCATTGTTCGCCTTAGAATATCGCATGAGATTTAACCGTGATGTTTTCCTTGATTTATTGGGATATAGAAAATATGGTCATAATGAAGGTGATGAGCCAAGATTTACGCAACCTAAGTTGTATAAGGCTATAGCGAAGCATTCTAACCCTAGAGATATCTATGCAGAAAAGTTGCTGCAAGAAGGGGTGATAGAAGAAGGTTATGTAAAAAAGCTTGAAGAGGAGTATAAGGCTTCTCTGGAAGAAGAGTTGGTTGACTCACGTAAAGAAGATAAAACCGAAATCACGCCATTTATGGCTGATGAGTGGAAAGGTTTTTCGAATGTACGAGAGTGGGAGATGATGGATAAGGTCGATACGACCTATGATAAAAAGAAACTTACCGAAATAGCAAAGGTTATTACAGAATTGCCCTCGGACAAAAAGTTTTTGAGAAAAGTTGAAAAGCTGGTAAGGGACAGGAAGAAAATGTTTTTTGAAACCGACAAGCTTGATTGGGCCATGGGAGAATTATTAGCTTATGGTACTTTGCTATCTGAAGGGTACGGAGTTCGTATGTCGGGTCAAGATGTTGAGCGGGGTACGTTTTCCCATAGGCATGCGGTAATGAAGGTCGAAGAAAGTGAAGAAGAAGTGTTGCTACTTAATCGAATTTCAGACGACCAAGGTCGTTTTCAAATTTATAACTCACTTCTTTCGGAGTATGGGGTGGTAGGTTTTGATTATGGTTATGCCATGGCAAGCCCTAATACGCTCACAATCTGGGAAGCTCAATTCGGTGATTTTAGCAACGGTGCTCAAATCATGATCGATCAGTACATTTCAGCTGCTGAAGACAAATGGAAGTTGCAGAACGGTTTGGTAATGTTGCTTCCTCATGGTTATGAAGGTCAGGGGGCCGAGCATTCTTCCGCTAGAATGGAAAGATACTTGCAGTTGTGCGCCCGTGATAATATGTATATCGCCGATGTAACGACTCCTGCTCAAATGTTTCATATTCTTCGAAGACAGATGAAAGTCAACTTTAGAAAGCCGTTGATTATCTTCACTCCGAAGAGTTTATTGAGACACCCGAAAGCGGTTTCTTCGGTATCTGAGTTGTCAGATGGAGTTTTTAAAGAGGTTATCGATGATGAGTCGGCCGATGTGAAAAAGGTGAAAAGCCTAGTTTTTTGTACCGGTAAGTTTTACTATGATTTGTTGGCTGCTAAAGAAGAACACTCTCGAGATGATGTGGCGCTCGTGCGTGTGGAGCAGTTGTTTCCTGTGCCGGCTGAACAAATGGGCGGGCTGATCAAGAAATATGAGAATGCGAATGATTTTGTTTGGGCTCAAGAAGAGCCGAGAAATATGGGGGCCTGGAGCCATATGATGATGCATTTTTCAGAATCTCAAAAATTTCGCGTAGCCTCGAGAAGATTTTACGCTTCCCCTGCTGCAGGTAGTGCCGTACGTTCAAAAATGAGGCACCAGCAGGTTATTGATTATGTATTCGATAAGGAAAAGGATAACATGTCTAAGCCCATACCTAAGCCACAAGAGGGAGAGGTAAAGGCCTAGAATATTTTAAAAAGTAAAATAAAACAGCAAATAAGTATAGCATGATATTAGAAATGAAGGTTCCGTCCCCGGGAGAGTCAATTACCGAAGTGGAAATAGCGGAGTGGTTGGTCGAAGATGGAGATTATGTAGAAAAAGACCAAGCCATAGCCGAGGTAGATTCAGATAAGGCTACCCTAGAGCTGCCAGCTGAAGAAAGCGGAGTGATTACCTTGAAAGCCGAGGTGGGTGATGCCGTCGCAGTTGGTGAAGTGGTTTGTTTGATAGATACTGAAGGAGCTAAGCCCGATGGTGCTAGTGACGGTGCCGAATCAACCATGGGAAGTGGTGATGAAGGCGGTGATGGAAATGCTGAAAAAGATTTGAAAAAAGAGGAGGCCAAAGCTTCGGACAACAATAGCGCAAAAGCTCCTCAGCCGAATCAGGCTAAAGAAACTTATGCTTCAGGAGTAGCTTCCCCTGCAGCAAAGAAAATCTTAAGTGAAAAAGGTATTGAAGCTACTTCTGTAAAAGGTACGGGTAAAGATGGCCGAATCACTAAAGATGATGCGGTGAAAGCAGTGCCTTCTATGGGTACGCCCGGTAATGCAGGTCGTGGGGAAAGTCGTTCAAAATTATCGATGTTGAGAAGAAAGGTCGCTGAGCGTCTGGTTTCTGTGAAAAACGAAACGGCAATGTTGACCACTTTCAACGAGGTTGATATGTCTCCGATTTTTGAGTTACGAAAAAAATATAAAGAAGACTTTAAATCTAAACACGGGGTTGGTCTCGGCTTTATGTCGTTTTTCACTTTGGCTGTGGTGAAAGCGCTTAAAGAATATCCTTCGGTGAATTCAATGATCGACGGAAAAGAAATGATTTCTTATGATTTCTGTGATATCAGTATTGCGGTATCGGGCCCAAAGGGTTTGATGGTGCCGGTTATCAGAAATGCTGAGAACCTTAGTTTTAGAGGTGTTGAGTCTGAGGTGAAACGTTTGGCCATTCGCGCTAGAGAAGGTGAGATTACCGTTGATGAAATGACTGGTGGTACATTCACCATCACCAATGGTGGTGTGTTTGGTTCGATGTTATCTACACCGATCATCAATCCGCCGCAAAGTGCTATTTTAGGTATGCACAATATTGTCGAAAGACCTATTGTACGTGATGGTGCAATTGCAATTGCACCGATTATGTATGTAGCACTTTCATATGACCATAGAATTATCGATGGTAAAGAATCAGTTGGGTTCTTGGTTGCTATTAAAGAAGCCTTGGAAAGTCCTGAAGAGCTATTGATGAACGGTAATGTTGAAAGAGCTTTGGAGCTTTAGTTCTTTTCGTAAAGAACAAAACCCTGAAATTTTTTGAATTTCAGGGTTTTTTTATGCTCAAATTTTTGTGTAACTCTTTTAAAATAAACCTTTATTTTTTTAGATAAACACATGATTTATCATAATCTATAATGGCTTTAGATTTTTTAAGAACATCTGCGCCAATAATACCATCAACAGGTGAAACGTTGTGCGCCACAAGTGCCTCATTTACATGCACTAAATCAAACAGAACGATTTTGATTTTTTTCTTTTTCCAGTCTCCTATTTCAATTTTATTTTTCAGAGAAATAAGAGTTTCCAAGTTTGTGCCTCCAGCTCCAGCTGCTTTGATTTCAGATTCTTCCGAGATGAGTTTGAACTGTTCTGCTTTATCGAAGCCTATACAGGTGTTCGAAGCTCCGGTATCTAAAATAAACCTACCACTAACTCCATTAATTTTTGCACCAACTTCAAAGTGATCGGTTTCAGTGGCAGTAAGTGAAATTCTATAATACTTCTTTTTGTATAAAAATTTTTTAAGGGATGACATGTGTTTTGTCTGATTTGTATTAGTCGTCGAAAAGATTAGTGGTATTTTGGAGATTGCAAAGAAAAACAAAGATAGTGTAAACCAGTTTGGAAATCTATAGTTTTGATTGTTGGTCTTTAGTTTCGATATCCTAGAAGTTAAGGTTATTTTTGCCGCATGATTTTAACTGATACCCATACCCATTTATACAGTGAAGCGTTTGATGAAGATAGACAGTTGGTAATTGAGCGCGCCATAGCTGAAGGAATCGAAAGATTCTTTATACCAGCAATCGATTCTACGTATACCAAGGCTATGCTTGAACTCCAGGCCAATAACCCTGAGCGTGTTTTTTTGATGATGGGCCTGCATCCCACTCATGTAAAAGAAAATTATCTAAATGAGTTGCAGCATGTTGAAGAGATGCTTGCAAAGCAAAAATTCTATGCTGTAGGTGAGATAGGGATCGATCTGTATTGGGATAAAAGCTTTTTAGAGGAACAACAAGAGGCTTTTCGTTTTCAAATTCAATTAGCTAAAAAATATAGCCTACCGATTGTTATTCATTGCAGAGATGCATTTGATGAGGTTTTTGAGGTTTTGGAAAGTGAAAAGGGAGAGGGTCTTTTTGGTATTTTTCATTGTTTCACTGGAACTTTGGAGCAAGCGAAAAAGGCTATATCGTATAATATGAAGCTGGGTATCGGTGGGGTGGTAACCTTTAAGAATGGTAAAATAGATAGGTTTTTAGGTCAAGTTCCGATTGAAAATATTGTGCTTGAAACCGATTCACCTTATTTGGCTCCGACCCCGTATCGAGGCAAGCGGAACGAAAGTGCTTATCTGGTTAATATCTTGAAACGTTTGTCTGAAGTCTATCAAATGGGCAAGGAAGAAATTGCAACAATAACCACTGAGAATTCTAGACAGATTTTCGGAATCTAATTGTGGGCCTTAAGAATGAAAGATAAAACGAACATTTTACTTATTTATACCGGAGGTACCATTGGTATGGTCAAAGACTATAAATCTGGAGCCTTAAAAGCCTTTGATTTTAGCGAATTGGTAAAAAGAATACCTGAGCTGAAACAATTGGATTGCACTATAGACAGCATTTCTTTTGAAATTCCTATCGATTCTTCGAACATGAATACCGAGCACTGGGGCAGTATTGCCGAATTGATCGAAAGTAATTACAATTCCTATGATGGTTTTGTAGTGCTGCATGGTAGCGATACGATGAGTTATACGGCCTCCGCTCTTAGTTTTATGCTTGAAAATCTGGGTAAGCCCGTCATTTTTACAGGGTCGCAGTTACCCATTGGCGATTTGCGTACCGATGCAAAAGAAAACCTGATCACCTCGGTTCAGATCGCTGCCCTACAAGAAAATGGTGTTCCCGTAATTCAAGAGGTCGGCCTTTATTTTGAGTACAAGTTGTATCGCGCAAACCGAACAACCAAAATAAATGCAGAGCATTTTCAAGCCTTTGCTTCTTTAAATCATCCGCCATTGGTTGAATCTGGAGTGCATTTAAGAGTGTTTGAAGAAAGAATTTGGCGGCCCCCGTCAAGAAAGAAATTTAAGGTGCATAAAAATATGGACAGTAATGTGGCGATTTTAAAGTTGTTTCCGGGTATGAATCCGTCCGTATTGCACAGTGTTCTAAATATACCTGAATTGAACGGGTTGATATTGGAAACTTATGGTTCTGGCAATGCACCGACAGAACCTTGGTTGATAAATTTGTTGCAAGAGGCTTTGGATAAGGGTATTCATATTATTAATGTTACCCAGTGTTCTGGTGGCAGTGTAGTGATGGGGAGATATGAGACCAGTAAACATTTAGAAAGTCTTAATATCATCAACGGTAAAGATATTACCACCGAAGCCGCCATTACCAAGCTGATGTATCTTTTAGGAAGTAATATTTCACCAAAATTGTTTAAAACGGTTTTTGAAACTTCTTTACGGGGCGAAATGCAATAAAATGGTAGTTTAATTTCATCAACTAATATTTTTTTTGTTATTTGGCCCACCCTTAAAAAGGTGAGCCTGTTCTCGTCTTGATGAAATGAAGATGCGGGGCGATTAAGATTTAGAGAGGTGGCCGAGTGGTCGAAGGCGCACGCCTGGAAAGTGTGTATACACCAAAAGTGTATCGAGGGTTCGAATCCCTTCCTCTCTGCGAGTACAAAAAAGATTTTCCGGTATAATTAATATTAGATTGGAAATATTTGTAAGTTTAGTTTCTATATGTCAAGAGTTGTCTTTTGATTTTAGTTTCAAACGGTGTAGTTGATGGCAATTTAAACGGTCAAGCATCGTGAGTACCTAGCCGAGAGTAACTTGTGGGCATTGAAGTTTTACTTTTTTTGTTACGATTTTTTTTTATCTTTAACCCTATTAAATAACTAATCTAAGTTTGAAAAAATGAAAAAATTATCCTCTATCCTAGCCATGGGCGGGTTGTTTGTATTGAGCACAAATACAGTTAATGCTATGGCGACTGCCGCGACTATGTTGCAAGATGCACCCGCTGAGGCAGAAAAAGGTTTCACCCAGGTATTGAAAGAAATGTTTATACAAGGTGGTGCCAGCTTTATGGGTATTGTACTATTGTGTTTGATTCTAGGTTTGGCCGTAGCTATTGAGAGAATCATTTATTTGAATATGGCTACTACCAATACAACTAAATTAAGACAACAAGTAGAAGATGCTTTGGCTTCTGGTGGTGTTGAAGCTGCAAAAGAGGTTTGTAGAAATACCAAGGGCCCAGTTGCTTCTATCTATTATCAAGGATTGGATAGGTCTGGTGAAAGTATTGATTCTGCTGAGAAGGCTGTTGTTGCTTACGGTGGTGTTCAAATGGGTCAATTAGAGAAGAATGTATCTTGGTTGTCTCTGTTTATCGCAATTGCGCCGATGCTTGGTTTCATGGGTACTGTAATCGGTATGATTCAGGCCTTCCAGAAAATTAGTGCAGTAGGTAACTTGAGTGCATCTCTTATCGCAGGTGATATTCAGGTAGCATTATTGACCACGGTATTTGGTCTAATTACTGCGATTATCCTTCAAATCTTCTATAACTACATTATTGCTAAAATTGACAGTATAGTTAACGATATGGAAGATTCTTCTATCGTATTGATAGATATGTTGGTTGACCACAAAAAATAAGTCGCACACCTTTTTAAACCCTAAGAATTATGCATAAAATTATAAAAATTGCACTTGTAGTTATTGGTTTGATAGGTGCCGTTCTTTGGTTCATGTTACCTGAATCAGAAATGCCAGTTGCACAGGCTGCAAGTAGTGGTGCGCTTAATACCATGTTTTTGATAACCTATATTCTATTGGGTATAGCTATTGTCTTCAGTCTTGTTTTTGCATTGAAAAACCTTTTTTCAAATCCTGCCAATCTTAAAAAGAGTTTGTTCGTAATTGTGGGCTTCCTCTTGGTCGTAGGTATTGGTTTTGTAATGGCTGATGGTACCGATGTTAGCATTGAAGAAATGGCCGATAGAGGTATAACTACTGATGAAAGCACTGTAAAACAAATCGGTGCCGGAATCAATGTGTTCTTCATACTTACTCTTATAGCTGTTGGAGCTATGTTATGGGGTGGTGTGAGAAAAATGACTAAATAAATAAAGAACTGAATTATGTCTAGAAGAGGAGGGCCAGCAGAGGTCAACGCCGGATCAATGGCAGATATAGCATTCTTGCTACTTATATTTTTCTTGGTTACAACAACCATCGAAACTGATGCAGGTTTAGATCGTATGTTACCACCGATTGAGCCACCTGAAAATGATGTTGTTATTAAGCAAAAAAATATTTTTGAGGTAAGTATCAACAAAAATGGTCAACTATTGGTCGAAGATGGTTTGATAGAGATTAAAGACCTTAGAGAAAGAGCAATTGGTTTCTTGGATAATGGAGGCGATGGTACTTGTACCTATTGTAAAGGTCAAAAAAATGCCGAGTCTTCAGATAATCCTACAAAGGCTATTATATCTCTGAAGAATGACAGGGAAACCAAGTATAGTACCTATATCACGGTTCAGAATGAATTGGTAGGTGCTTATAACGATTTACGTAATCGTGAAGCCCAACGTCTTTTTAATCGAGATTTTACCGATATGGAGTCGGAATATCTCAATCCTGAAACTGACGCAAGTAGAAAGGATGATTTGAAAGAAAAAGTCAAACGTATTCAAGACCTGTTTCCTCAAAAGCTTTCAGAAGCTGAGACAAGTTCAACAAATTAACGTAATCAAATAAAACTAGATTTTATGTCAAAGTTTGCAAAGAAAAAAGATGCAGGTTTGCCAGCTGTAAATACAGCTTCGCTTCCAGACATTGTATTCATGCTGTTATTCTTCTTTATGACGGTTACGGTAATGAAAGATAGTTCGCTTAAGGTAGAGAATACACTGCCAAATGCGAGTGAGATTAAGAAGCTTGAAAAGAAAGATAGGGTAATCTACATTTATGTTGGGGCCCCTACTTCTCAGTACTCTTCTCAATTTGGTGAAGAACCTAAAATTCAATTGAACGATAAGTTTGCTGATCCATCTTCAGTTGGTGATTATATTTTACAAGAAAGAGCTAAGAAGGCTCAAGAACTTCAAAATGTATTAACCACTGCTTTAAAGGTAGATAAAGATGCTAATATGGGTCTTATTTCCGATATTAAGCAAGAGCTAAGAAAAGTTAATGCCTTGAAAGTAAATTACACCACTTACGATGGTGATGCTTTTAACAACCTGCAATAGGTTGTAATAGCATTTGTTATAATATGTAAAACGCTCTGAACCTTGTGTTCGGGGCTTTTTTTATTTGGTTATTTTTACACTAATGAAGAGAAGCCTTATTATCCTTTTTTTATTGTCATTTAGATTTGGTATAGCTCAGCTTGTCACAGATTCGACTGCAATAGATTCCCGTTATCTAGAGGACCAATTCTATCTTGGGCTGACGTATAATTTTCTCTTGCAAAAACCTGATGTTGTCAACCAACGAAATCTATCTTATGGCTTACAAGGTGGTTTTATAAAAGATATACCACTCAATGAATCAAGAACTGTTGCAGTGGGGTTAGGTTTAGGTTATGGTCTTTATTCCTATTATTCTAACCTAAGAGCTATAGAGAATGAAGATGGATATGTTTATTCAATTCTGGATGATGACAATAATTATAAGCGAAATAAGATAGAAACGCACATGCTCGAAGTGCCATTAGAATTTCGTTGGCGAAACTCTAATGCTATTTCCTATAAATTTTGGAGAATTTATACGGGTTTTAAATTGGGTTATGTTGCAGGTGGTCGGTCTAAATATGTTCCGGTTGAAGGTAGAAAACAATCTTTTTATAATACCGATATCAAAAGGTTACAGTATGGTCTGACTTTTAATTTTGGGTATAATACATTTAATCTTCATGCGTATTATGCACTCAGTAGCCTATTTGTTGATAATGTAAATTTCGACGGTTCTACAATAGACATCAAGCCGCTTCGTCTAGGTCTTATTTTCTATATTTTATAGCCAGAATCTTACTAACATAAGTTGAGATACCATGCCTATGAGAAAACCGATTAACAACTCAGGTTTTGAATGTGCCTTCAAATAAAGTCTTGATGTAGTTACTAACCCGGTTGATAAGGTAAGAATGCTAACGGCAATGGTTATGTTTATTTCAAAATGAATACTTAGGCATACCAAAAACATAAAAAGACTTCCCATCCCTAATAAATGCAGGCTTACTTTAAGTTTAAATAATAATAGTAAGAGTGTGGTCATCGTGGCGACAATGAGGCCTAAGAAATAGAAATGTAGTTCGACAATAAAATGGTTAGGTATCACTTTATATACCACTAAAAGTAATAATAAGAGATTGATATACATAGGGTACTTTCGCTCTTTGATGGTGGGAGCAAAAATTGTGCTTATCAACCCTAAATTCTTGAGAATAAGATAAGTGATGATGGGTATTATAACCGTTAGAATGAATATTGGAAGCAGAATTGCGTCACGAATTTCTTCTGGGCTATACTTTGGGGTAATTAGAAAGTAGGCAATTGAACCGGCTATAGGAACGAATAGCGGGTGAAATAAGTAAGATATGAGTTTTAGAAAAACCCTCATTAAATTTTCTTGCGCAATCTCGCTACCGGTATATCTAACTGTTCCCGATATTTAGCTACTGTACGGCGCGCTATAGGGTATCCCTTTTCTTTTAAAATAGAAGCTAATTTATCGTCGGTTAGTGGTTTTTTCTTTGACTCTTCACCAATAACCGTTTCAAGAATTTTCTTGATTTCTTTCGTTGATACGTCTTCACCCTGATCGTTCTTCATCGACTCGGAAAAGTATTCTTTGATTAATTTAGTGCCATACGGAGTGTCGACATATTTGCTGTTCGCTACTCTAGATACCGTTGATACATCCATATCTATTTCATCGGCAATATCTTTTAGTATCATAGGGCGTAAGTTTCTTTCATCACCGGTCAAGAAATACTCCTTTTGGTAGTTCATAATAGAGTTCATGGTGATAAACAACGTCTGTTGTCTTTGACGTATCGCATCAATAAACCACTTTGCCGCATCAAGCTTTTGCTTAATGAATAGAATGGTATCCTTTTGAGATTTTGATTTCGTTTTGGCATCCTTATAACCCTTCAGCATATTGCTGTACTCTTTGGAAACATGAAGTTCAGGTGCATTTCTGCCGTTCAAGGAAAGTTCGAGCTCGCCTTCGACGATACGAATCGAAAAATCGGGTACTACATGTTCTACCATTCTGTTATTGCCAGAATACGAGCCACCAGGTTTAGGATTCAATTTTTCGATTTCGGAAATAGCATCCTTGAGCTGTTCTTCGGTAATATTATGCTTCTGTAAAAGCTTTTTGTAGTGCTTTTTCGTAAACTGTTCGAAAGACTTTTCTAGAATAGTAATGGCTAATTCTACTGAAGGAGAAGCTTCCTTTCGCTTTAGTTGAATAATTAGACATTCTTCAAGAGAACGTGCAGCTACGCCCGAAGGATCTAGTTTCTGCACTATTTTTAATACCTTTTCAATCGTATCTTCGTCGGTATAAATATTTTGTGTGAAAGCAAGGTCGTCTAGAATATCGCTAAGAGGCCTTCTTATATAACCGCTTTCATCGACACTGCCTACAAGAAATTCAGCAATATTCCATTCTTCATCACTTAAGTAGACCGTGTTAAGCTGATTTAGTAGATGTTGGTTAAATGAAATTCCAGCAGCGTAAGGCACACTTTTTTCATCATCGTCGGCACTATAATTATTGGCTTTTGTACGATAATCGGGAATTTCGTCATCACTGAGATAATCGTCGATATTGATGTCTTCAGTATTTATTGTCTCATTTTCGCCCTCTTGGGTTTCGTAGGGGTCGGCAAATTCATCTTCAAAATTATCTTGCTCTTCTTTGCCACCTTCCAATGCCGGATTTTCTTCCAATTCTTGTTTCAGTCGTTGTTCAAATGCCTGAGTGGGCAGCTGAATCAACTTCATCAACTGTATCTGCTGAGGCGATAACTTCTGAGATAATTTAAACTGTAAGTGTTGTTTAAGCATTGACGTTTTTTAGAGAACTAGCTTTATAAAGTTAACGAATTCTTGTTAAAACTCTGCGTTTTGTGGTGTTCTTGGAAACGGGATCACATCTCTTATATTGCTCATTCCAGTAGCAAAAAGCACCAGTCTTTCAAAACCAAGTCCAAAACCACTATGTACCGCAGAGCCGAATTTTCTAAGGTCTAAATACCACCAAAGTTCTTCCTCAGGAATATTTAGTTCAGCCATCTTTTCTTTAAGAACATCTAAACGCTCTTCTCTTTGCGAACCTCCGACTATTTCTCCTATTCCGGGAAAAAGTATGTCCATGGCACGAACCGTTTCTCCATCTTCGTTCAAGCGCATGTAAAAAGCCTTGATTTTTGCTGGGTAATCAAAGAGAATTACAGGACATTTAAAATGTTTTTCGACCAAGAAACGCTCGTGCTCGCTCTGTAAATCGGCTCCCCATTCATTAATCGGGTACTGAAACTTTTTCTTTTTATTAGGTTTACTATTTCTGAGAATGTCTATTGCCTCGGTATAACTAACTCTTTTAAAACTGTTTTCTGCAACGAATTTGAGTTTTTCTATGAGTGCCATTTCACTACGTTCAGCTTGCGGCTTCGTCTTTTCTTCATCAAGTAATCGCTTTTCTAAGAACTGTAGGTCTTCTTCACAGTGTTCAAGAACATAGCTGATAACACCTTTGATAAATTCTTCTGCCAGATCCATATTGGCATCAAGATCAAAAAACGCCATCTCGGGCTCTATCATCCAAAATTCGGCCAAGTGCCTTGAAGTATTCGAATTTTCGGCACGAAAAGTGGGTCCAAAGGTGTAAACTTTGCCCAATGCCATGGCATAAGCTTCTGCCTCAAGTTGACCCGATACGGTAAGGTTGGTTTCTTTTCCGAAGAAATCTTCTTTATAGTCGACACTGCCGTTATGGGTCAATTTAGGACTCTTATCATCTAAGGTGGTAACCCTAAACATTTCCCCGGCACCTTCGGCATCAGACCCCGTAATTATTGGAGCATGAAAATAATAGAATCCGTTTTCACGAAAATATTGATGAATGGCAAATGATAAGGCCGAACGTACACGCATGACTGCGGCAAACGTATTGGTTCGAACACGTAAATGTGCTTTCTCACGTAAAAATTCTAAAGAATGTTTTTTGGGTTGTATAGGATAGACCTCTGGGTCTGCTTCACCATGCACTTGAATTTCTTTAACTTGAATCTCAACGTTTTGACCTCTTCCTTGACTTTCGACCAAAGTGCCCACAATTTTGAGGGCTGCCCCAGTATTGATTCGTTTAAGAAGATTTTCCTCAAAATTTTCAAAGTCTACTACACACTGAATATTGCCTAAGGTAGAACCATCGTTTAAAGCAATAAAACGATTGCTTCTAAATGTTTTGACCCATCCGTTTACGGTTACTTCCTGTAATAGAAGATTTCCTTTGAGTAGTTCTTTTACGCTATAAGATTTCATGTTAAATCACTTGAAAATTGAAGGGCAAAGATAACTTTTTGCTCAAAAACAAACGGACTAGCGACGAGTTAAATCAATGAAGTTTTTAGCTTAGTTGTCTTCGTCTTTTTTCGGTAAAATGTCGATTTGGGGTTTTTTCAGTATTTTTTTGCTTGCAATGTTTCTTTCTAGAGAGAGCAAGAGCGAAGGCAACAAAATAAGGTTGGCCAACATGGCGAACATTAAAGTTGCCGAAACTAAAGCACCTAGGGCTACGGTACCACCGAAATTAGAGATGACAAATACAGAGAACCCGAAGAATAGTACGATAGACGTATAAAACATGCTTACGCCGGTCTCTCTTAAAGCTGCATATACCGATTTTTTGATTTGCCATCTATTAGCAATAAGTTCTTGCCGGTATTTAGCTAAAAAGTGAATCGTATCATCGACAGAAATACCAAAAGCGATGCTGAAAACTAGAATAGTCGAAGGTTTTATGGGTACGCCAACATAGCCCATGACCCCAGCTGTGATTACCAGCGGTAGTAGATTGGGTATGAGCGAAATTATAATCATTCTGAACGAACGAAAAAGATAAGCCATGAACAAGGCAATCAGAAATATGGCAAAAGCCAACGATAGAATGAGGTTTTTGACCAAATACTTTGTGCCTTTCAAGAATATCAGTGCACTACCGGTCATGTAGACATCAAATTGGTCAGCAGGAAAAAATTTAGCGACATTTTCTAGGAGTCTCTCCTCAATTTGCTCCATGCGATCTGTCTTCACGTCTTGCATAAAGGTGGTGATCCTCGCTTTCTGCCCTGTGCTGTCCACAAAATTTTTGAGTAAATTTTCATTTCCAGTCGACTTCTGCGCGACCTTCATTATAAAGTTGTTCTCTTGGGTAGTCGGAAGTTGATAGTATTTGGGAATGCCATTATAAAAAGCCTGCTTTGAGTATTTCACTAGATTCACTACGGATAGTGGCTTTGAAAGCTCAGGTATTTCTGCGATAACTTCGCTTAATTGATCAATCTTTTTTAGGTTGGCAGGTTTTAAAACTCCTTTAGGTCTTTTGGTATCGACCACAATTTCAACGGGCATAATGCCGTCAAACTCTTTTTCAAAGAAGCGGATATCTTCAAAGAATTCTGCATTTTTAGGCATGTCCTCAATGGGGCTTCCTGAAATTTCGATTTGGTAAATACCGATGATGCTCGTGACCAAAAGAACTAAGGAAACAATGTAAACGGTAATTCTTCGCTCACGTACAATACGCTCCATCCAATTTACAAAACCATCAATCCAGCGTTGGTTCAAGTGTTTAAGATGTCTTGTTTTTGGTAACGATAGAAAGCTGTAAATAATGGGTATGATCAGAAGCGATAAAATAAATATGCCGATGATATTTATAGAGGCTACGATACCGAACTCTTTCAGTAGTTTACTATCAGTGATGATAAAGGTGGCAAAACCAGAAGCCGTTGTCATATTGGTCATCAGGGTTGCATTTCCGATTTTCGAAATTACCCGCTGAAGCGATAGCGCCTGATTGCCATGTTTTTTGACCTCTTGTTGATATTTATTGATGAGAAAAATACAGTTCGGAATACCGATTACAATAATAAGGGGAGGAATCAAAGCTGTTAAAACCGTAATCTCATATTGCAAAAGGCCTAAAATGCCGAACGCCCACATGACCCCAATAATCACGATACACATTGAAATTAGGGTGGCCCGGAAACTTCTAAAGAACAAGAAAAAAATAAGTGAGGTAACCCCAAGTGCCGCCAATATGAACTTGCCGATTTCGTCGATTATATTTTGAGAGTTCATCGTACGAATGTAGGGCATGCCCGAAACGTGAACATTTAATCCGGTTTCTTCCTCAAAGTTTTCTACAAGGTTGTTCAGGTCTTTTAGAACAAAGTCTTTTCTAACCGAGGTATTTACGATGTCTTTATCGAGATTGACTATGGTTCGAATAGTAGAACTTTCTTTATTGAACAATAATTTATCGTAGAAGGGCAGGTCGTTAAAAAGGTGGTTTTTAATACTGTCGACCTCTTTTTTAGTAGTGAGCTCTCCGTTAATCAGGGGTTGTAAAATGAACTCTTGATTGGTGCTATCTTTTTTTAGCTCTTGTAGATTATCTAAAGAAAGAACGAAGTCTACCTCTGGGAAAGCAACAAGTTGCTTGCTGAACTTATTCCAACGATTTAGTTTTTCAGGTGTAAAAAGTGCAGAATCGCGAATTGCAAATACTACGGCATTACCTTCTTCGCCAAAGGTTTGCAAAAAAGAACGGTATTCTACGTTTACCGGGTGGTCGTCTGGCAGTAGGTTGGCCTGAGAACTACTAAAACGCATGTTCTCCCACTGCATGCCGAGAAAAACAGTGAAAGCGGCTATAAGGCAAAGTATCAATATTCTATTTCGAAGAATGATACGAGCCGTTTTTTCCCAGAAACCTTTTGTGAATTTAGCTGTCATGGTAGATTTTTACCGACGGCAAAGGTAAAGAATGATAAGGTGTGTTCCTAAAGTTGATTAGCCGAAATACAAGGTTGATTATTAATGGGCGCATTCAGTTAAGTGAGGGCTGTATAAAAATAAAAAAGCGACCAAAAAAGGCCGCTTTTAAATTAGTTCTCTATGAAAGAGGCTAGACTTTCATGATTTCTTTTTCCTTTAATGCTAAGAAGGCATCTGTTTTTTTGATATACTTATCAGTCAGCTCTTGAATGTCTACTTCGGCATTTTTTTGCAAATCTTCCGAGGCATCCATTTCCCTGATTTCCCTATTACTATC
Organism: Flavobacteriaceae bacterium MAR_2009_75; assembly: GCA_002813285.1. Taxonomy (NCBI): domain Bacteria; kingdom Pseudomonadati; phylum Bacteroidota; class Flavobacteriia; order Flavobacteriales; family Flavobacteriaceae; species Flavobacteriaceae bacterium MAR_2009_75. The sequence goes on along the minus strand of PHTZ01000001.1, from coordinate 1,459,643 downwards.
TTGTCGCGCACTTCGAATACTAACTTTGCAGTCTTCCGCTTCCGCTTTGGCCTGCTTGGTTAATTGAATTCGCCGTTCCTCAGTAAGGGGAGGAACGTTTATAATCACGAAATCACCATTGTTCATTGGGTTAAAGCCCAAATTAGAATTCATGATCGCTTTTTCAATTTCGTGCAACATGTTTTTTTCCCAAGGTTGTACAGAGATGGTTCTGCCATCGGGCGTATTAATATTCGCAACCTGTGAAAGTGGGGTCTGCGAGCCATAATATTCTACCATAACGGAGGATAACATGGCCGGACTAGCCTTGCCTGCACGTATTTTCACGAATTCTTTCTCTAAATGTTTCATTGCAGCATCCATGCTTTCCTTAGCGGAATCGAGTATAAACTGTACCTCTTCGTTCATAATTCAAATATTGTTTAAGCGTATATCACAAAAATAGTGCCTTACTAAAGGTTCACAACGGTGCCTATGTTCTCTCCTTCTACGAGCTTCATTAAATTACCTTTTTTATTCATATCAAAAACAACGATCGGTAATTCGTTTTCTTGGCTCAAAGTAAAGGCGGTAGTGTCCATAACCTTTAATCCTTTCAATAATACATCGGCGAACGAAATAGTATCGAATTTGGTGGCATTTTTATCTTTTTCAGGGTCGGAAGTATAAATTCCGTCAACACGAGTTCCTTTTAAAATCACATCGGCCTCAATTTCTATAGCCCTTAAAACAGCTGCAGAATCTGTGGTGAAATATGGGTTTCCGGTACCGCCTCCAAAGATGACGACCCTCCCTTTTTCAAGATGTCGCATTGCCCTTCTTCGAATAAAGGGTTCGGCAACTTCGTTGATGTGAATGGCAGATTGTAACCGTGTCTGAACTCCGTGAGTCTCTAGGGCACTTTGTAATGCCAAACCGTTAATCACCGTGGCCAACATGCCCATATGATCACCCTGAACTCTATCCATTCCCATAGCTGCTCCGGTTAAACCTCTAAAAATGTTTCCGCCACCTATAACTATGGCGATTTCAACACCTTTTTCAGAAACTTTTTTGATTTCTTCGGCATATTCCGCTAGGCGATCAGGGTCAATACCATATTGTTTTTTACCCATTAGGGCCTCGCCGCTAAGCTTGAGAAGAATCCTTTTATATTGCATCGGTTACAATTTCGTTGAGGCAAAAATAATCAAAAAATGTTAGGGTGTAATATCGATGTTGCAGATAGTATCAACCTTAATTATTTCCTAATAATGATGGGCAATTCTGTTAAATTTTATATTCTTGCAACATTTTGTATGAGAACATCCATCTAAATTATAAATACATATTTATGAAGAGATTATATGTCTGCATTTTGACAATTGCCGTGCTTTACGGTTGTGGTTCGACTAGGGCATTGCTTACTGCCGATAAAACACCAATACTTGCTTCTTTAGATTTAAACAATGTGGTTGATGATAAAGTAGAGGTTTCAATTGATCCAGGTTCATTTACGACTGATGAAGTGTTCTTTTATATTCCGAAGACGGTTCCTGGCACCTATAGTGAAGATAACTATGGAAAATTTATTGAAGGCTTTAAGGCATTTGATTACCATGGTGAAGAACTTGACTTTTCGAAAGAAGATGATAATACCTGGAAAATTGCAAACGGCAAGAAACTGGATAAAGTCACTTATTTGGTCAATGATACCTACGATACCGAAAGCGAAGTTGATGACAAGGTGTTTTCACCATCAGGAACGAATATTTTAGCCGGAGAAAACTTCATGTTGAACCTGCATGGTTTTGTCGGGTATTTTAAAGGTTTAAAGGAGGTGCCCTATGAAATTACCGTTTCGCACCCGACCGATTTAAAAGCAACAACATCTTTGCAAAATAAGGTTTTAGAGGTGAAGAATGATACCGCCGATGTGTTTCTGGCAAACCGTTATTTTGAGGTCATCGATAACCCGATCCAATATGCCGAACCTAATACGGAAACATTTCAAATCAAAGATATTACGGTTACGATAAATGTTTATTCCCCGAACGGAATCTATACTGCTACAAGTCTTAAAGAGCGAATGGAGAAGATGATGGGAGCGCAAAAGGCTTTTTTAGGACCAATTGACGCTACCAAAGAGTACAATATTCTTCTTTATTTATCGACTTATGAGCCGAATGATGCATCAGGTTTCGGAGCATTGGAACATCACACTTCAACAGTAGTCGTATTGCCAGAGGCATTGCCTAAAGAGCGCTTAGAGCAAGCCATGGTAGATGTTGTGTCTCATGAATTTTTTCATATCGTAACACCTCTGAGCGTACACTCAAAGGAGGTTCAATATTTCGATTTCAATGACCCAAAAATGTCTCAGCATTTGTGGATGTATGAAGGAACAACGGAATATTTTGCCAACCTCTTTCAGATTCAACAAGGTTTGATCGATGAAGAAGAGTTCTACACCCGAATGGTCGATAAAATTAATAATGCGAAGGCTTATGATGACCATATGTCTTTTACCACCATGAGCAAAAATATATTGGAAAAACCCTATGAAAAGAATTACGCCAATGTGTATGAAAAGGGAGCTTTGATAAATATGGCTTTGGATATTGAGCTCAGAAAACTAAGCAATGGTGAAAAAGGAGTGCTATGGCTAATGAAAGAGCTTTCAAAGAAATATGGAAAAGATACTCCCTTTGAAGATGCTGATTTGATAGATGAAATTGTGGCGATGACATACCCAGAAATCAAAACTTTTTTTGATACCCACGTGATAGGTGATACTCCCATTGATTATGAAGAGTACCTTGCTAAGGTTGGTCTTCAAAGAAAAACTGTTGAAAAGCGAACAGGATATTTTCTAGATGGTGAAAATCCTTTCATAGACGTTAATGAAAGTAACGAGATATATATAAGAAAGGGCATTCAACTTAGTAGTTTCTTCGAAGGGCTTGGTATAGAAGGTGGAGACGTGCTAAAAGCTATAAATGGTACTGAGATCGATTTGGAGGCTATTAGAAATATTATTGGTCAAAGTTTCAGTTGGTCTTCTGACAAAAAAATTACCATGAGTATTGTTAGAGACGGTGAAGAAATGTTTTTAGAAGGGGAAGCTGGCACCCCGATGCTGCAGGTCGATACGATTGTTCCTGTAGAAGGTGTAAGTGCCAAAGAAGCTCAATTGAGAGAGAATTGGCTTAAAGGTTAATCAGTGAATTCGCTTTTAAGATTGCAAGTACCGATGCTCATTGAGAATAAAAAAACCCGCAACATCAGTTGCGGGTTTTTTGTTATTTCTATTTTAAAAGAATTAGCCTAAAGCAACTCTTTTAAATCCGATAACCTCTAGATTAGAATCTACAGATTTCAAGTATTGCGAAACACTTAACTTGCTGTCTTTAATGAAAGCTTGATTGATTAAGGTGTTGTCTTTGAAGAAACGCTTTAATTTACCTTTAGCAATGTTATCCAACATTTCTTCTGGTTTGCCTTCTTGACGTAACTGATCCTTCGCTATCTCGATTTCTTTGTCGATAACCGTTTGGTCAACACCTTCTTCGTTCAATGCCACAGGGTTCATTGCCGCTGCTTGCATAGCAACATCTTTCGCTGCAGTTTCGGCACCATCAACATTTGCTGAAAGACCTGTAAGAACTGCAATTTTGTTGCCGGCGTGGATATAACTTCCTACGAAAGGAGCGCTAAGTTTTTCGAAACCACCGATTTCAATCTTTTCACCGATAACACCAGTTTGTTCGGTCAATTTTTCTTGAACGGTCATTCCTTTAAAATCTGCAGCTAGAAAAGCATCTTTGTTTTCAAAGCCTAATGCAAGGTCTGCCAATTCATTGGCCAATGTTACGAAAGTATCGTTTTTGGCTACGAAGTCGGTTTCGCAATTCAATGAGATAATGACACCTTCATTGCTGTCAGAATTCACCTTGGCGATAGCTGCACCTTCAGAAGAATCTCTGTCGGCTCTCTTAGCGGCAACTTTTTGTCCTTTTTTACGAAGAATTTCGATTGCTTTATCGAAATCACCTTCGGCTTCTACCAAGGCTTTTTTGCAGTCCATCATACCTGCGCCTGTAGTTTTTCTAAGTTTATTAACTTCTGCGGCTGTAATTTTTGCCATTTTATATGCTGTTTTGCAATTTGCTTGAAGATATGAACGCTTTCACATTACGTCTTCAAGCAAATGTTATGTTATATTTAATTTTCTAAGAAAGTATAGACTATTCTACACCGCCTTTAACGCTATCTTGCCATTCCTTAAGCTCGTCCCATTTGCCATCAGCTGCCATCTGTGCTTGCTTAGGCCAAGAAGTAGGGTCTAGGTGAGCCATTCTTGAACTGGCCTCGGTCAAAATCTCTTTAATTTTTTCCGGGTCTCCTTTAGCTATGTCAGCATAAGTAGCCAGACCTGCTTTTACCAAAGCTTCTTCGGCTTTAGGGCCAACACCTTCAATTTTGGTCAAGTCGTCGGCCTTAGCCTCTGATTTTTTATCGGCTTCTACAGCTTCTTTAGTGGCCTCAACATCAACTTCAGGTTTTGGAGTTTTAGCGACAACCGGAGGAGCTTTAGTTTCTACTGTTTCAGGAGTTGGAGCTGGTTTAGCTGCCTTTTCTTTCGACTCTTTCTTAGGTGCATCTGAACCTTCTTTATCTGATTGCTTTTCAGATTTTCTCTCTGCCAAACCATCGGCAATAGCACCGGTAACTTCAGACATGATAATGTCGATAGACTTAGAAGCATCATCGTTAGATGGTATTAAATAATCAACATCTCTTGGGTCAGAGTTGGTATCTACCATTGCGAAAATAGGAATGTTCAATTTCTGAGCTTCCTTCACAGCAATGTGCTCACGCATGGTGTCAACGATGAACAAAGCACCAGGCAAACGTGTCATATCTGAAATAGAACCTAAGTTTTTCTCCAATTTTGCACGCAAACGGTCAACTTGAAGACGCTCTTTTTTAGATAAAGTGTTGAAAGTACCGTCTTTTTTCATACGATCGATAGAGGCCATTTTCTTAACCGCCTTTCTGATAGTAACGAAATTGGTCAACATACCACCAGGCCATCTTTCAGTGATGTAAGGCATGTTTACATTAGATACCTTATCGGCAACAATGTCTTTTGCTTGTTTTTTTGTGGCAACAAAAAGAATTTTTCGCCCAGATGCAGCAATTTTTTTAAGAGCCTCTTTAGACTCCTCTAATTTTGCAACTGTTTTGTAAAGGTTGATTACGTGAATACCGTTGCGCTCCATGTAGATGTAGGGCGCCATGTTAGGGTTCCACTTTCGTGTAAGGTGTCCGAAATGCACACCAGCTTCCAATAATTGTTTTACTTCGACTTTCGCCATTTTAATTTAGTTTACGTTCTGTTGAATAGGCAATGTAAGAGTGGTACCCCAATTATTTAAAATAATTGAAGAGCCTCTTACATTTAGATGCTAAACTAACGGTGCCCGACCGACTGAGTGTCTTTGAGGTCTCCCGAAGAACTATTTCCATTAAGGAAAATAGTTTTTTAATTTATTCGCCACGTGGCGAACTTTCAATGAACTTAGGTTAAAAATATAAAAATTGGCATCTTCCAAAATGCGGAAGATGCCAGATATTGTTCTTGTTAACGTTTAGAGAACTGGAATTTCTTACGAGCTTTCTTCTGTCCGAATTTCTTACGTTCGACCATTCTAGGATCACGAGTAAGAAGACCTTCCGGCTTTAGAGTCAAACGGTTTTCTTCGTCTACCTCACACATTGCTCTTGATAGGGCCAAACGAACAGCTTCGGCCTGACCTGTAATACCGCCACCGTATACGTTTACTTTTACGTCGTAAGTGTCTTCAGTGCTAGTTAGGGCAAAAGGTTGCTTTACTTTGTATTGAAGTGTGGCAGTAGGGAAGTAGTCGTTCAAATCCCTTTGGTTCACGGTAATGTTTCCTTTTCCTGAGGAAACGTAAACACGGGCAACAGCCGTTTTTCTTCTTCCGATTTTATGAATAGTATCCATTACTTGAATTCTTTTAAGTTGATTACCGTTGGCTTTTGTGCTTCTTGGTTGTGCTCAGCACCTACATAAACCTTAAGGTTTCTGAAAAGTTCTGCACCCAATCTGTTTTTAGGAAGCATTCCCTTAACCGCTTTCTCAACAATTTGAGCCGGATTTTTGGCTAAAAGCTCCGTTGCAGAAGTGGAACGCTGTCCACCAGGATAACCTGTGTATCTCAAATAAACTTTATCTTGCCATTTGTTACCGCTCATCTCTACCTTTTCGGCATTGATGATAATAACATTGTCACCACAATCAACGTGCGGTGTAAAGCTTGGCTTATGTTTTCCCCTTAGCATTTTGGCCACTTTCGAAGCCATGCGGCCCAAAGTCTCCCCTTCGGCATCAACCAATAACCACTGTTTTTCTACAGTTGATTTATTGGCCGAAACGGTCTTATAACTTAATGTATCCACTACGGTTACTTTTTAATTAAACACTTCACTCCCGATAAACGGGCTGCAAATGTACACTAATTCTCTTGAATTACAAATGGTTATTAAAGAATATTTTTCTTTTTAATAGACATTGATAAACGAGTAATGATTGCACGAATTTATCCCTATGATTTTGATTATCAAATGGGCCGCAAAGATAGATTGTTAATAGAAAGAAAGAAGTAATTCTTCTACTTTTTGTAGAATTTGGTACGTACGTGCTGTTCGTCTGAATGAATATTGATAATATAGGCTCCTGTTGTTAGGGATGAAATAGGGATGTTTACTGCATTTCTTCTAATTTCCCATTTACGCGACAATACCACATTGCCATAAATGTCGAAGATTGATATTTCTGCTTTCGAACTGTTTTTTAGTCCTAAAATATTAACCACGCTAGTTGCTGGGTTGGGGAAGACTTTTATTTTTTGCTCAATTGTTATTTCTGAAGAGTCGCTTGAAAAAGTTGTGCCGGATGATTGGGCATGCGTAGAGCAGACCATGAAAATCAGCGCGAAAATTATAAGATAAGCCTTCATTTTAAGACAATAAGTTCTATCATAGAACAAATAATATGCCCAAATTTAACCTAAGAATCGCTTGGTTGCGAATAAATGTTGTGAATACGTGGTATTTGTGTGTTAATGTGCCACCAACCAATTATCACCCAAGCCAAGCTCTACATCTAAAGGAACCGCTAACTGATAAGCATTTTCCATTTCAGATTTAATCAAGGGTTGCAATTCGTTCAATTCAGGTTTATAGATATCAAAGACCAATTCATCATGAACTTGCAATAACATTTTACTTTTGAATTTACCCTTCGTAAGCTTTTTATGAATATTGATCATGGCGATTTTGATAATGTCAGCAGCGCTACCTTGAATAGGGGCGTTAACCGCATTTCGCTCCGCAGCACCGCGAACAATGGCATTACTGCCATTGATGTCTTTTAGATATCGGCGACGGCCCAATACGGTCTGAACATAACCATTATCGCGCGCGAAGTCTACCAGTTCGCTCATGTAGTTACGTAGTTTTGGATACGTCTTGTAATAGGTATCGATGAGCTCTTTGGCCTCTGAACGAGAAAGATCGGTCTGGTTGCTTAGACCGAATGCCGAAACCCCATAAATAATACCAAAGTTGACTGTTTTAGCATTGCTTCGTTGTTCGCGGGTTACTTCATTAATTGGTACATTAAAGACTTTTGAAGCTGTAGAAGCGTGAATGTCTTCTCCGTTTTTAAAAGCCTCGATCATGGTGGTCTCTTCACTTAAGGCCGCAATAATTCTCAATTCAATCTGTGAATAATCCGCAGCGAGTAAGGTGTAGTTTTCATTTTTGGGAATAAAGGCTTTACGTACCTGTCTGCCTCGCTCTGTTCGTATGGGAATATTTTGAAGATTGGGGTTGTTACTGCTCAAGCGACCCGTTGCCGCAACGGTTTGCATATAATCAGTGTGCACCCTGCCGGTCGCCGGTTGCACTTGTTCAGGTAGTGCATCGACATAGGTACTTTTTAATTTGGTAAGCCCGCGGTAATCCAATACGTGTTGTATTATCTCATGATCTTTCGCTAGATAGGATAATACATCTTCAGAAGTCGAATATTGACCCGTTTTGGTTTTCTTGGGCTTATCGACCAACTTCATTTTATTGAAGAGTATTTCACCCAATTGCTTGGGAGAGCCTATGTTGAATTCTTCACCAGCTTCGGAGTAAATTTTCTCTTCTAAATTTTTTATATCATTGGTCAAATCTTCGGAAAGTGAATTCAAAAAGGCTTCATCGAGATTAATACCTTCCAGTTCCATGTCTGATAAAACCCGTAACAAAGGCACCTCTATATCATTGAATAGGTCTTCCGTTTTTGCTTCCGATAATTCGGGTCGAAACTGTTGAGACAACTGAAATGTAATATCTGCATCTTCCACTGCGTACTCCGTTTGCTTTTCCAAGGGAACGTCACGCATGTTCAATTGGTTTTTCCCTTTCTTTCCGATGAGCTCGGTAATAGAAATAGGGGTGTAGTTCAGGTATGTTTCCGAAAGCACATCCATATTATGGCGCATATCAGGGTTGATAAGATAATGGGCGAGCATTGTATCAAAGAGCTTTCCGTTTACCTGAACATTATATTTGTTCAATACCTTAATATCATACTTCAGGTTTTGACCGATTTTTTCAATCGCTTCCGATTCAAAGAATGGTCGAAGTTGTTCGATCAGTTCTTGAGCCTCATTTTTATCCTCTGGAAAAGGAATATAGTAGCCCTTGGTAGCTTCCCATGAAAATGCGATGCCGACCAGTTGGGCCTCCAGCGGATTCAATGAAGTCGTTTCGGTATCAAAACAGACCGATTTTTGCTTCATCAAATTTTGCAAAAACAATTTCATGGCCATGCCCTGTGCAACACTTTGGTATACATGGGGCACATCTTTAATCGTCTTTCTGCTTGAACTGTCTTTGATGGTTGCTGGTGACGCATCCCCTCCTCCGAATAAAGAAAATTGACCGCTGCCTGCAGGTTGTGCCTGTTTTTTTGCAGTTTCAGTACTGCTGACCTGGGTCTGATTATCATCAATTTCCCCTGAAAAGATCTTTATAAATTGGTCTTTAAGTCGTCTGAACTCCAGTTCTTCAAAAATTTCTTGAACTTTTTCACTATTGGGCCTAGAAAGTTCATAATCTTCAGCGTTGAAGGTCACATCACAATCGATACAGATTGTGGCCAGTTTTTTAGATAAAAGCCCCAGTTCTTTATTGGCTTCTACTTTCTCTTTCATTTTGCCTTTCAACTGGTCTGTATTCTCGAGTAGGCCTTCCATCGAACCGAATTGCTCAATAAACTTCTTGGCTGTCTTGTCTCCAACACCCGGTAGACCGGGTATGTTGTCACTAGCGTCACCCATCATGCCCAAATAATCGATTACCTGTTCAGGGCGTTCGACACCGAATCGTTTTTGTATCTCAGGAATACCCCATATTTCGATACCGTTACCCATTCTTGCAGGGCGGTACATAAAAATGTTCTCAGAAACGAGTTGGCCAAAATCTTTATCTGGAGTAACCATATACACCTTGTACCCTTCTTTTTCGGCCTGCTTTGATAAGGTGCCGATAATGTCATCGGCTTCCCAACCTTCTAAAACTACGGATGGGATGTGCATGGCCTTTAAAATATCTTGTATATATGGCACGGCTACCTGAATGGCGTCGGGCGTTTCGTCTCTATTGGCTTTGTACTCAGGAAATAACTCGGTACGTTCGGCACTTCCGCCTTTGTCAAAACATACGGCCAAATGGTCGGGTTTTTCACGTTTGATCACATCGAACAATGAATTCATGAAACCCATGATGGCAGAGGTGTCCATTCCCTTTGAATTGATTCGAGGGTTTTTAATGAGTGCGTAATAGCCTCGGAAAATAAGGGCGTAAGCATCTAAAAGGAAAAGTCTTTTTTGATCGGACATTTGTTCTGTGTTTGAAATACGAAGTTAGAAATACAAAATAGGAAAACCTTCAAAAAAATACTGTACTTCTTATAAAGAAAAACTAAATGAGCGAGCACTGCCCGCTCATTATGTAGATTATTGTTTTTGATAAAAACTGTTCACCGGTACATTTTTCTGTCCTTTTTCAGTGAATTGACTATAAGTAAAACCGGGGTGCACACAATAGCCGCCTGTTTCGCCCTGCTTGTTAATGGCTAAAAACCCGATTTGAAAGTCTTTTCTGCCCTCATTCTTTTTCATGATACGTTTTACCCCTTCTTCACAGGCTTCTTGCGGACTTTTACCTTGTCGCATTAATTCCACTATCAAGAAACTGCCTACGGTACGAATAACTTCTTCGCCTACTCCTGTGGCAGTAGCTCCACCGATTTCATTGTCGATAAAGAGTCCGGCTCCGATAATTGGGCTGTCTCCAACACGACCTCCAACTTTATAGGCCATACCGCTAGTAGTACAGGCACCTGCGATATCCCCATTTTTATCGATGGCAAGCATACCTATCGTGTCATGATTCTCTATATTGATAGTAGTCTCATATTTTGAGGTTTTTTTCCATTCTTCGTATTGCCTTCTGGTGCTCTCGGTAAATAAATCTTCTTTCTTAAAGCCCTGTTCATAGGCGAATTGTTCAGCACCCTTGCCGGCCAAGATAATATGTGGGGTCTCCTCCATTACTTTTCTTGCCACCGAAACGGGGTGGGCAATGTTCTGTAGATAAACTACCGAGCCGCAATTTCCATCCTTATCCATTATGCAGGCATCCAAGGTTACATTGCCGTCTCTGTCGGGTCTTCCGCCTTTACCGACGGTTTCGTTTTTTACATCGGCTTCTTCTACGCGCACGCCCTGTTCTACGGCGTCAAGGGCTGAGCCTCCGCCGTTTAGTACTTCCCATGATTTGGCAGTGGCATTTTTGAAATTCCAGGTGCAAACGGTGATAGGTTTGACGGGTGTGTTAGTTTTAAGCTCAGGCTCTATTTGGTCATTGTAAGAGGCAAGAATGGGGGCCGAAATCGCGCCGGCAGCAGTAAGACTCGAATTTCTTAAGAATTTTCTCCTTTTCATTTGTGGTTGTTTAATTTAGTGCGCTAAAGATAATAATATGCTTGTAGAAGTGTGCGCCAATTCACTGCAATCCGCCATAAATGCACAAGAAGCAGGGGCGAATCGTATTGAACTCTGCTCAGAACTTGCCGTTGGGGGTATAACGCCGTCTTACGGTCTTCTGAAGGCAGTAAGACAGATAGTTTCAATACCGATTCATGTTTTAATTCGACCAAGAAGTGGTGATTTTACCTATTCCGAGGAAGAAATTAAAATGATGCTGCAGAATATTGAGCTATGCGTCGATTTGGGTTTCGATGGAATTGTTTCTGGCGTATTATTTTCTGATTTTAGGGTAGATTTGAAAAGAACCCAGCAACTGATTAAGTCTGCCGGAAACTTACATTTTACTTTTCATCGTGCATTTGATTGGGTAGTGAACCCCGTGGAGGTTTTACCAGAACTGGAAGCTATCGGAGTCGATACCATCTTAAGCTCGGGTCAGCAAAATTCAGCTTTAAAAGGCATAGAGCTTTTAAAGGTGTTAAACGAAAAAAGTACTAGTGTTACCATCATGCCTGGTGGCGGAATTCGAAACAACAATATTGAAGCGTTCAAAAAAGCGGGATTTTCGGCCGCTCATTTATCAGGCACTAAATTCTCGAAGACATTGCCTAGCCCGCCTAAGGTTTCGATGAATTCTTCTTCATTTTTAAAGGATGATGAAATCGCTATTTCCGATTTAGACAGCATTCGACGAATTGTGAAAGTGGTTAAATAAAATGTAAAAGGGGCAAGCGCATTACTATTAACAAATATCTTTGTGGCTATGCTACGTTGGATTGTCTTCATTATCATTTATATAGCCCTGGGGCTATATACACTTCAAGCTTTAAAAACGGTTACCAGATACCCTTGGGTGTATTATCTTTTTATCACTATTGCCATTTTGGTATTGGGTAATTTTATCTATCAGTTTACCTTGGGAGAAGCCCAGGGTAGGGTTCTGAGTAAACCAAAAAGTTATGCTTTCGGGCTGCTATTGACCGTTTTGGCCTTTCAGATTATAACAATTCTATTTTTATTTTCTGAAGATGTTTTCCGATTGTTTTCAGGGCTGTACCAAAAGGTTTCAGGAAACGATAAAACTTTTACCTTGCCCGAGCGGCGTAGGTTTATGAGTTTATTGGGCTTAGGTATTGCGGCCATACCCTTCGGGGCCCTGTTATACGGAATGTATAAAGGTAAATACAACTTTAAGGTCTTAAAGTATGATCTTGAGTTCGATGATTTGCCCGAGGCCTTTGATGGTTATCAAATCACACAAATTTCTGATGTACACAGTGGAAGCTTTGACGATAGAAAGAAGATTGAGTACGCCATTGGTTTGGTCAACCAGCAAAAAAGCGATGTTATTCTCTTTACGGGTGATATGGTCAATAACAAAACGGAAGAGATGTTGCCTTGGGCAGAACTATTTTCGACCCTTGAAGCGAAAGACGGTAAATTTTCAGTCTTGGGCAACCATGACTATGGAGACTATATTGAATGGGATACAGAAGAACTTAAACACCAGAACTTAGAAGATCTCAAAAGGCTACAACGCCAAATGGGCTTTGATTTGCTATTGAACGAAAATCGCTATCTACAAAAAGGAAGTGATAAAATTGCTTTGGTCGGAGTAGAAAACTGGGGTAGGGGCGGCTTCAAAAAGGCTGGAGATTTGAAACGTGCGGCCTCTCAAGTATCGAAAGATGAGTTTAAGATTTTAATGAGCCATGACCCCTCACATTGGGAAGATGTGGTTTTGAAAGACGATTATCATTACCATTTGACATTAAGCGGGCATACCCATGGCATGCAATTCGGTATCGAGATACCCGGTTGGGTGAAATGGAGCCCCGTGAAGTGGCGTTATAGGTATTGGGCGGGTGTTTATAAGGAGTTAGGGCAGTACATCAATGTCAATCGCGGTTTTGGCTTTCTGGGTTACCCGGGCAGGGTTGGTATATGGCCCGAAATAAGTGTTATCACCTTGAAGCGAAAGCCCTTAACATGATTTTAACGTAGTGGTATTCCTATTAAATTGTGGGGCGGTATAGAGGTTTAACATTTTTTACTACATTTGGCCTTTAACCCAATGAATTACGTATGTCAAAGTTTGGTGAGCTAATAGATTTGAAAATCCCTGTTTTATTGGATTTCTATGCCGAATGGAACGAGCAATCTACTGCTATGCACCCTGTTCTCAAAGATGTTGCTGCAGCTCTTGGAGATAAGGGGAAGGTAATCAAAATTGATGTTGACAAGAATAAAGAGCTGTCTCAGGCTTTAAGGGTTAAAGGATTACCAACTCTCATGATTTACAAAAAAGGTGAAATGGTCTGGCGCCAAAGTGGTGAACAAGACGCCAATACCTTAATCGGCATTCTTAACGAATACATTTAGCGGCTATTATTTCGAGCTGAAATTACTTATAGTACTCGTTTGATTACTACACTAATTTTTAACTTTTAGAGCTGATAGCGTATACTTGTGTCGCTCCGCTATATGAGTATGTAAAATAATATGGCCTATTTCGAAAATGCTTTCGGAACAGGCCATATTTTATGATTTTAATTTCTTATTGTACGGGCACGCTGTCTAAAACCTCGTCCTCTGTGGTGGTAGCGTCTATAACAGTAGAGTCGGAAATCGGCACGGTGTCAGATAGATCTGGGTCTTGCCCTGGTATCGGAGGTTCTTCGTCTAATAGATTGTCGCGGTAGAAGTGTTCGAATTTTTCAATGTACTCATTGAATACCAATGTTTCTTTTTCCGCTCTTTCACGATCGTTATTGCCAATTAGGATGTCGATATTTCTTCGGTAACCTTCCATATCTGCGATGATCTCATCAATATTATCATATTGCTCTTCCAATGGTATGCCGGCATAGTATTCAAGTCGGTCTTGATAAATATATTTGAGTTTTTCAAAGAGCTCTCTAGCCTTGTTGGTCTCGCCCACCTTGTAATACCCGTCAACGAACGGTTCTACAAAAGTGTAGTACTCAAAATATTCAACCGGAATATTTTTCATGGTAAGGTCTATAATATCCTTGGCCTTTTCGATTTTATCTTCTTCAAGCAATGTTTCGACCAATCGGGCCAAATTGCTTCGATACGATAAACCTTGAATTCTAGTCTGGGGGTCATGGTAGATATCAGGGCTTCCTGAATTGCCCCAATACCAATTCGTGACGATATCATACATCAAATCAGTATCGATTCTTCCCATTTCATAAGAACTTTTACGCTCGGTTCTGATAGGCACCAATTTATAGGCCATTCCGTCTAACTGAAGGTATTCTTTCATCCAAATAAATTCTGCATCATCGAAACTTCCTCCAGAAAAATAAATCGGACGTTTCCAATCGTTATTCGCCAAAATATCGAGCATCATCATGCTTTTCTTGGTAATGGCGCTTTTTGGTAGGTCGATGTCGATATAATCAACGATTTTTGCCGAATCTTTGGGTTTTACCAGTCCACTTTCCAGAGCGTTCTTTTTATTTACAGGAATACGGATTTTATTGGTGGGGTAATAAACTATATTTTGGCTGCTTTCCGAATAAGCCTCCATATCAATATTCTCCTGTCTTTCAAGAATGTATTTGAGTTTGGTCTGAGGCTCATCACTATCTACCCATTTGATGAAATCTTGAATCGACCATCTTCTTTCCGATATTTTTTTGTTGAAAAGCGGATCTACCGTTTGATAGTAGAGTACATCGCGTGATCCCCAGCGGTATTTGTCATGTTCTATTTGAGAAGGAATGGCTTCCGATTCGTAGGCCTTTCGCTTCATTTGGTCGATGTACCAGTCTGTCTCGAAAAGGCTGGTGCAAATAATACGTACGTCTGTTCTATAACCTTCGATCTCTTGGGCATACCATAAGGGAAAGGTGTCGTTATCTCCGATAGTGAACAGAATGGCGCCAGCATCTTCTTGGCAAGAATCGAGATAGGCTTTTGCAGATGAATTTGCCGTAAAACGGTTGGATCGATCGTGATCATCCCAATTTTGAAATGCCATTATGGTCGGTACTGTCAAGAAGCAGACTACGGTTACCAGAGGAGCCAATATTTTCGGAGTCAGAAATTTTTTGAACTCTTCAAAGAGTCCGTAAACGCCTAACCCGATCCAAATAGCAAAAATATAGAACGAGCCGACCAATGAATAATCTCTTTCCCTGGGTTGAAATATGTAGGGGTTGGTGTAAAATTGAATCGCTAGGCCTGTAAATAAGAAGAAGACTAAAAGCACCCAAAATTGCTTGGGGTTCTTCGAAATCTGAAATAGAATACCGATAATTCCTAAAATAAGTGGGAAGAAAAAATAAGTATTTCGCGCTTTGTTATCTTTCACTTCGTCGGGCAAGTTGTCTTGACTGCCCAAACGCAGGCTGTCGATGAAGCCAATACCGCTCAACCATTCGCCATTGCCATTATATCGGCCCTGTACATCGTTGTTCTTTCCTGTGAAATTCCACATAAAATAGCGCCAGTACATGTAGCCAAACTGAAACTGCGCCATGTATTTGATGTTCTGCCATACCGATGGAGGTTCTACCTCGATATAGTCACTAAATCTTCTTAGAAAACTAATATATTGTTCAGCATCAATGTCGCCATTTGCATAGCCCTCTTTCACTTGTTTTACGGCCCTTCGCAGTTCTTCGTTAGACTGCTTCATCTTAAAATCCAACGGGCCAAAATACCGCATATAATTTTCGGCGTGTTGCCCGCTCCACATTCTTGGCAAGATGCCCACATGTTTTGGGTCATCACCGGGCACAGCACCCTTATAGTGGTTTACGATAACATATTTGCCCAGTTCTTCGTCTTTTTCATATTTTGGCGCTTCATCTTTGTCTTCGCCCGCATTACCGAAAGTGTTGGAATAGTAGGTGCCGTATACTGGGCTATCTACCCCCGGATATTGTTCTCTGTTATAATATGCCAAGAGAGCCCTAGCATCCTCGGGGTTATTCTCGTTAATTACCACACGGGCATTGGCACGTATAGGCAATATAAGCCAAGTGGAGAAGCCAAAGAAAAGAAACATCAGGCACAACACTATAGTGTTGGCCGTAAGATAGTTATTTTTTCGGGTATACTTTAGACCAAAGTAAAATGCCGCTATGAATAGAAGCCCCATGATAATAGATCCCGAATTGAAAGGGAGGCCGATACTATTGATAAAGAAAACTTCGCTCCATCCAAAAAGCTCGAGTACATAGGTGAGTGAAAACTTATATACTAGCATTAAGACCGCTATTACTGCAATATTGGCCAATAGAAAGTTTTTGATCGTGGTCGTCTTATAGTTTTTAAAGTAATAAAGCAGGCCTATAGATGGTATGGCCAAGAAGCCCATAAACTGAACCCCGAAGGTGAGGCCGATTACAAACGAAATAAGTATAAGCCAACGATTTCCGCGCGGTTGGTGAAGGTTGTCCGTCCATTTTAGACCCAGCCAAAGCTGAAGGGCCATAATCAAACTTGCCGTTGCATAAACCTCGGTTTCAACTGCATTGAACCAAAAACTATCAGAATAGGTAAAGGCCAATGAACCTATCAGGCCACTGCCCAATACGGCTATTGCCTTGCTATTGGTCATAATTTCGTCTTTCTTATAAACCAATTTCTGGGCCAGATTGGTAATGGTCCAAAACATAAAAAGAATGGTAAATGCGCTTGACACCCCCGATACATAGTTGACCATGCGAGCCACTTGGTCAGGTTCGAAAGCGAACATGGCGAAAAAGGCACCGATCATTTGAAGTAGCGGAGCCCCCGGAGGGTGACCTACCTGTAGTTTGGCGGAAGTTGCTATATACTCGCCGGCATCCCAAAAACTATTAGTGGGTTCGACGGTAATTGCATAGGTGATTAGGGCTATGAAGAATACGGCCCACCCGATAAGGGTGTCCCATTTTTGGAAGTTCTTTGCAAACATGTACTTAGCGGTTTAACCAGTGCGGCGAATTTACTAATTTAAATAGACATGTCGTTCCATTTTTTATAAACGTTTAACAGCTGGGTCGCTTGATGGCTAGGTGGTGTCAATGCAGAATAGCCGTTAAAAATGATGGAGTTAATTTTTTATTTTCAAATTGAAAATCAATAAGTTTGAATAGGCTTTCAAAATTATATTCACCATGTTTGTGATTATTGTGGCCTAAAATATTTGTGCAAACCAAACTTTGTTTTAAATTTGCACGCTCTAATACGGAACTGGTTTCCATTTAGAGATTGGTATTGGCCTATGGTGTAATTGGCAACACAGCTGGTTTTGGTCCAGTCGTTCTAGGTTCGAGTCCTAGTAGGCCAACAAAAAAGCTTCTGATTTTGTGATCAGGAGCTTTTTGCATTTTAGGGGTCATTGAAATTGTTGTGTCAATAAATATAATTTTATATAAAAAAGGACACGTAGGCTCAATTAGACCAAATTAGAATGTGTTCGTAAAAAATAGATGAAGTTTTTAAATTTTATCCAGGTCTAAATCGAATTCATAGCCGTTTGGTCGGGATTTGTTCATAATTGAAAAATTTATTCGATAATGGCACTAAATGGTGGCTCGATAAGTTCTTATCTTTTTATAACCGAAAAGTAATACGCAGGCTGTTATAAGCCCACCGGTCAGCAATAACCATATTGGGGTAGGTTGGTCAGATAGGGGTGAATTGTCTCCCAAGACCACATAGCCTGCCCAATAATACGGATGTCTTAATTCTTTTATTTCGGTGTTTTTTAAATAATCCAATTTGGCCATTTGCAACGCTTTAGACTTATTGTGGCCCATTTCAAGATGTTTATAAAAGCTGACTACTATGGTCTTGCTGGCCACTTCATCGACCGCCCACAGTGTTGAGAGTACGCTTTTAGTGCCTATATTGAACAGACTTCTTGCGATGCTCATAACACCCTCGCCCTTATTAACACCTCCAACAGATGTTTTACATGCACTCAGGGCGACCATATCCGCTTGACTTTTTAGAGCATATATTTCATCCAGATATAATTTTCTGTCGGCAAAAGCTATCCAGCCCGTATTTTCTGTACTTACATCTGCGTGGGTGGCCAAATGAACAATACTACTCTTTTGAAGTTGGGCCGCAAACTCGTCGGTGGTAGCAACTGGCCCACTGAAGGTTCTTCCCTTTAAAAGTGCTGTAATTTCGGAGGCTTCCATACCGCTGAAGACGAGTTCGGCCAAATCGATATTGTCAAAATTGATCGGTGCGAAAGCGGCTAAATTACTTTCTGGCTCATATTTAAATGTTCTTTGTTGGTTTAAAAGGGAGGTTGAATAAGCGTATTGTATATCTACTTCTTGAACTAAATAGGTGTTAAGCTCCTTATCTGTTACTAAAGATTCAAAGGGGAGTTGCTGCAAGGCTCCATCGGGTATTATTAACAATGATTTTCCTTTAATTTGGCTGTAAATCGATAGAGGAAAAAGAGCTTTGAAAACCTTATTCGACGAGATAGGATCAAAATCATTTTTTGAGTTGTACGGGTGTGATCCTACGGCCTGTATTGTTTCAGATAATTGCTGTTCAAAATTATCCTTATCCACTTTAAAAAGAGTGGCGTCGGTCGCAGTAGTATGCAGCCCATAAATTAAAGAATCTGCTGCCAGAAAATGAATTACGGTTCGAGTATTGGTAGTAAATCTATCTTGTAAGATAGGTAGATCAACAATAGGCAGCCTTTCTTTATAAGCCGCGTAAGTTGGGTATTTTTTTGAGATTTGTTTTATAAAATTGCGATATTCCCTTTTTTTGGCCAGAATCACTTGCTTTAATGAATCAAGTCTTTCTTTGGATAGTATTTCATTCTTGAACTTGTTCTCAGAAAGTGCAATTTCTCTTTTTATCTTAAAATCTAGTTGTGCAAGGCTGTCCGGAAGCTGAGAAAACGCTTTGGCTTTTTCATGGGTAATATCCTCTAAAAGTAATAGCGCCTTGTTTCGCTCCATAAAATACAGAGCTTCATTTGTGTCATTTAGATAATAACAAGTTTCTACCGCCTTGGCGTACAGAGCAGAGCTTTGCTCTCGCCAATATAACTTAGACGTGAATTCGGTATTTTCACGTTTGATGATATCAATCAGTTCATCGGCTTTTTTAAAGGTGGCCAATGCTAATTTTAAGTGGTTTTGGTCGCCTTTATGTTCATAATATTTTAGCCAACCTTTAGCTTTGGCTGTTAAATGCTGAAGCAATGAGAGTTTATCAGGGGTCAGCTCTAACTCTTCATGCTCTGGTAAGTTAAGTGGGCTTTCAGTAAGCCCATCGATATTTGTTACGAGTTGAATCGCTTTTTGATAATTATTGATTCCCCTCTCGAACTTTTTCCTTTCGAAGCTAAGATCACCTAAGTTCTCATAGGGGTAAGAGAAATCTGGGTTTTGTTCAATGGCCTTTAAGAGATTTGCCTTTGCATTTATGGTGTCGCCATTTTTTAGATAACAAAAACCAAGGTTGTTGTATACAATTTCAGGAATTTGCTCTCCATCATAATTCGATTGAATGATTTGATTGTAGGTGCTGATTCCCTCATTATACCTTTCTAGTTCTAGGTTAAGATTGCCTTCTAGAATTTTCAATTGCATATGTTCATAGGTACTCTGTAAATTTTTCTCCGCTATAAGTTTTTGCCCTAATCTTACATAACGGTCTAGGCTATCTTTGTTTTTTATATAGCCCATTGTAGCATAGCAATTAGAAGTGTTGATGTATGATAGTAGAAGAAGTTGCCATTGGTCTTCTTTTTCTTTTGAAAATTGAACGGCATCCTTAAATTGGCTCAACGCTTCACTGAACTCGCCAATATCAGTTAGCACAAGGCCAAGATTATTCTTGGCATAATGCTCTTTTTCATCGTTTATGGCCAATGCAATAATATCGTGATAGGCCCTTATAGATTCATACATTGATCCGCTTGCTTTTAAAAAAAAAGCAAGGTTGTACATTGATTGCCGTAATGATAAGGTGTCAACAGTTCGATGTTCACTTTTTAGTTCGATAGCCAATTGTGTATATTTAATGGCATTTTCGATGTCTGGCTCTAAATTGTTGTTCAACCAATTTCTGTAGTGCCATCTTAGGCCCAGGTCATGATAGCAATCTGCCAGGCTATCGCTACGGGTACTAACCAGGTTCTCTACTAAAAGTGCTATCTTCTTTTCTTTTTCAGTGTGATCTAAATCAGAATTGATCAGATTTCGTAATGGGGTATGCTGACCGTGGCCCAATTGATTGAACAACAAAACCAATAATAAGCACAAGACATATGCCTTTGAAAAGAATGTAGTGTACCTATAAGTAAGTGAGGGCATGGGGGTTACCTTTAAAGTGCTATCTAATAAAATTACCTCCCTTGACATCAGGGTCGAGGGTTGTTTCTGAATGCAGCAAATCATAGTCTAGAATAAAACTATTTTTTAAGTCCGCTCCTTGCTCGACTCTATTTATATCTAAATAGTGCTTGAACAAATGAGCCCCTACAAAGGGTGTGCTAAATGAAGTTCCGCTCAGTTCTAAGCCACTGGCCGGAATACCGAACATTTCACCGGTTTCTAAAATAGTTAGATGCCAAGGCCCAGCTAGGTCGACAGATTGGTTGCCATAATTGGATCCAACACCAGAACCACTAAAGAGTTGAATAGGCGTATCAGCATTATGACCGGCAACGACCATTATGTTTAAAGACGGGTCGGTAAACCATGTATCTGAACTATAACTTGCTGGAAAATGCGGAGTGTTATCAATATTGTTCATGTCATTACCTGCCGAAGAGACTATGAGCGATTTTTCCAATGACTGTAAGTATGATTTAAGAGCCAATAAATCTTCATCTACGGTGAAATTGGGTAATTGGCCTCCGAAGCTGGTATTTATCAAAGCTAGATCATATCCCATTTCTGCAAGTTGGTTCAGATAACTAAAGGCGCAGACCACGTTCCAATAAGAAGATTTGCCCTGATTGTCAAAAATCTTTAAAGGCAGCACTTGAAACTGATCTAACGGTGTTCCCTGAAGGTTATCGACAAAAGTTTTTAGAACATTCGTGCCGTGTGCGGTTGCATCGATACTCATGTCAGCATTGCCTTCTGCAAAATTCCAACCAAAATTAGATTGTTGCCCTGAATCGGTTTGAACTACACAATTGACATCGTTATTTATAGTTGTAGTCTCCATAAGTTGAAGATTGGCTATACCGAGTTGGTTTAAATCTAAGCCTGAATCTAAAATGGCTACAACCGGTATATCCGTATCATTTTGGATAAAGGTGGGTGCTTCCACTTTATCAGGTACAATACCTCTGTTGAATATTTCTCGGTAAGAATCAATGATATAATTTTTATCCCCATCAAGCCCCTGATTACCTTTACTTTTAGCGATGGCGATCACACCGTTCAAATCAAGACTGTCCGGTATAGTCCAAAGTATAATATCTTCATCACATGAACAGGTTTGAATGTTATCTCCGAATAACTCTATTAATTCTTCTTTGATTGCGGCAGCTTCCTCATTAGAATAGTTAGAAAACCCGCTTAGAACCATTTCGTTAGTGCTTTCTGTTATTGGTATAGACTCATCTAGCACATCGATGCCCCCCTTTAAGCATCCATTACTGTCAACGGTAAAACCTTCTTCAAGAACAGGGGTGTTGGGGCAGTTATCCATTTCATTCGGAATACCATCCCCATCTAAATCAAGAATATCTTCTACAGGGCATCCCTTTTCGTCGACTTTAATACCACTGGGGGTGTCGGGGCACTCATCAGCTGAATCGACTATACCGTCCCCATCCATATCATCAGTGTTGTCAAGATCGCATCCATTTTCGTCTACAGCCGTTCCTTCAGGTGTATCGGGGCATTCATCATTTATATCAACGACACCGTCACCGTCGGTATCTACATTGATAATTTCTTCGCAGGCATAAGTAATACTTAATATGGCCAACCCCATCAAAAGGTATTTTAAAACTTGATTCTTTCTCATAGCTATAAATTTTAGAACGTACTTTTCAAAATCTGATGGGGGAAGTATAAGAGGCGTCGACAATTAAAAATGAAATGTAAATCTTTCAAGAGCCACTTGCGGTAATAAACTTACGCATTTTTTTAAAGGCCTTTGGTTTTTTCATAGAAAAGCTCTTGATGGGCTTATAATAGGGGATGGTTCGGTGCTTTAATTCGTGGGTATTTGAGAAAAAATCTATTTAGAAAACTCTATTGTTTTGAGCTACCTCAATTTTTTGTCACCTCTTGTTAACCTTTTTGGCCCTATATCTATTAAAGGGTAAATAATAAAAACCTTTATCAATTAAATTTTAGAATTATGAAAACTATGAAATTATTTACAATGTTGTTCTTAGCAATGGGAGTTATGTTTGTCTCATGTGAAAAGGAAGGACCAGAGGGACCACAAGGTGAGATGGGACTTCAGGGTGACCCAGGCCCACAAGGTGAAACGGGCGAACAAGGCCCTCAAGGTGAAGATGGCAATGCCAATGTTATCGCTTCGGATTGGATGGAATCAACATTTTCAGACACAGCTACATTTTCTCAATCACAGGAAGTTTTTGATTCTAATATAACAGCTGAGGTGATTGACGGAGCAATACTTCTAGCTTACGGCAGGGGTGGAAGCGATGGAAACCCAAACCGATTGGCAGTTAATTTGCCATATCTAGTTGGAGAAAGAAATTACTATTCCATTGCTAGAATAGGTAGTATTATTTTTGCAGGAAGGCGAACTGGCACTACAAACCAGATTTTTAGTGATTTTACAGCGTTTAGATATGTTCTGATTCCGTCTAATGCAACATCCAAGATAGCACAACCTAACTTTGAGAAAATGTCTTACGAAGAAGTGATGGATCATTTTGGTCTAGACTATTAAAAAAAGAAAATAAGTCAAAAAGCCGGGGGTTTAACCTCGGTTTTTTTTGATTAAAGACCTAACTGCTTGATGGAGACACTCTGACAAATACAAAGGCCAATTCTATAAAGTTCACTCTGCTCATACTCTTTAAGAATCATCTCTTTTTCTCTCATGTTAACCTTTATAAAAAGCTGAACATTAAATAGAAAGTGCATTAATGTACTCGATTGAAAGGCTGAGTTGAAGAGGTCATAAAGCTATAAGTCATATTTATTAAACCTTTACCCATGGTAGATCATATACTTTCCGATAACCTAAAGCAAGTAGTGCATATTTCACAGGCACTTGCTAAAGAATATGCCCATACACATTATTCATCGGCACATTTGTTAAAGGCACTTTTACATAAAGATATGGGGTTATTTTCTTTTATCGAAAGTATGGGCCAAGATGCATATTATGTTGAAGAATGGGCCGAAGTACGATTAGAGTCGCTACCAAAGACGGCTAAAATACCAGAAAACCCAACTGGTGATTCTTTGGTCGAGGCCGTGTTTTACGAAGCAGAAAATATCAAGTTGAAATTAGGTTTAGATGACTTGAGCGAGCATTGCCTATTAATAGCGCTATCGACCCCAGGTGTAGGTTTTTCATATGATCAGCTAAAAACATTTCCGCTTACCCCTAACGAGATTGTAGCATATGTTTTGCCGGAAACAGCAAAAACGGCTAAATCAAATGATGTTAAAGCGCAGGCTAGTTCTAAAAATAAGAATGGCCAGATCGGTTCTACCTTATTAAAATATTGCATCGACAAAACGATGCAGGCTCGTAATGGCACCATCGAAAACATTTCAGGCAGAGATTCTGAAATAAAAATGATCATGGAAATTCTTGGTCGACGCTCGAAACCCAATGTTTTGATACTCGGTGACCCGGGTGTCGGAAAGACAGTGTTGATGAACGGTTTTTCATATGCCACTATAGGTGAGAATATTCCGGATGATTTCATAGATGCTCGAATTTTCGAGCTAGACTTTATACACTTGGTGTCAGGGGCTGGGTATAAGGGCGAGATAGAAGATCGTTTTCAAAAGGTCTTTAACGAAATTAAACAGTTCGATAAGCCAATATTATTTATTGATGAACTAAAAAATCTATCCGATAAGAAAGCTGGCAATCAGGCTCTGGTCAATATTCTAAAATCGGAGCTCGTAAAAGGCGAACTAACGGTAATTGCAACGGCTACCAATGATGCATTTCGCAAACATATCGAATCAGATGAGGCTCTAGCTCGCCAATTTGAGGTGGTAAGTCTAATAGAACCCAGCGAATCATCGGCCCAACGTATGATTAAAAATTCGGTCGGTTATTATAGCGATCATCACCGTTTGGCTATTGAAGACGAAACCATTTTTGAGGCAATCCGTTTGGCAAAACGCTACAATAAAGAGCGAAGTTTACCCGATTCTGCCATCGATCTCATAGATCGAACCATGTCGGCCGCGAAATTTATGTTAGAAACATCATTGCCCGAAATAGCCGCACTGAAATTGAGAATCGAAAAACTACAAGAAGAAGAGTGGGCGCCCCATAAAATGATGGCAGAGCAAAATTGGATGTATACTCAAATGCAGAACAAGCTAAGCTATCTTTTGTTTACTGAATTGGGTGATGAGCATAACATATCAAGTATCGATAACCCCGAAGACGGTTTTAAGGTTCTGTACCAAATATTGAACGATTTAGAGACTATAGCCAAGAAGGAAAAAATAAGCGTTACCAAACATGATTTTGCAGCAACTATTGCGAATAAAACGGGTATCCCAACCGGAAAACTCAAGGCCGATGAAAAAGAACGGTTGCTTCATATGGAAGAACAACTTATTAAAAGGGTTATTGGGCAAGACCATGCGGTGGCAACAATTACTGAGGCCGTTTTAGAGTCCCGTTCAGGTTTAAGTAAACCAGGCTTGCCGATCGGGTCATTTTTCTTTTCGGGACCTACGGGAACAGGAAAGACAGAATTAGCGAAGGCTCTGGCCGAATTTTTATTTCAAGATGAACGTTCCATTATCCGTTTCGATATGTCAGAATTTAAAGAAGAGCATTCGGCGGCATTATTATACGGGGCACCACCGGGATACATCGGCTATGAAGAAGGAGGGCTATTGGTGAACAAGATTCGGCAAAAACCATATTCGATAGTTCTCTTTGATGAAATCGAGAAAGCACACCCTTCGGTATTCGATATCTTTTTGCAGATTTTAGACGAAGGTAAATTACACGACCGATTGGGCAAAGAGGGTGATTTTTCAAATGCCGTAATTCTGTTTACCTCGAATATTGGCAGTCAATTTATCGTCGACTCTTTTGGTAGCGGCAAAATACCTGAATCGGGTGACTTGCTTGAAATGATGGGTGGCCATTTTAGACCTGAATTCTTAGGGCGACTTACTGAAATCATACCCTTTTCTCCCATAACCGAAGAGAATATCGGTAAAATCTTTAGAATTCAGTTGAAAGATCTTCATACAGCCTTGAAAAAGCAGGGTATTACTCTAAATATTACTGATGAAGCAATCGCTATGCTGGCCAAAAAAGGGTTTACACCCAAATATGGCGCCCGCCCTTTACGTGGTGTTATTCGAAGTGATTTAAGGTCACCATTATCAAAGATGATCATCTCTGGAAGAATAGAAAAGGGAACACATATCAAATTGAGCTTGAACGAGCATAATAATCTGCAATGGCATATGAATGAAATCAAAGCCAAAGAAGAAAATATAAAAAGTGAAATAGTAATCTAAATGCCAAATTATGAGTGATACATACGGAATTGGAGGGACGGAAGTCAAATTAGATGCCAATGAAGCATTTGCAGACATACCGAGAAATAGAACCTTACTGGTCGAAAAATTGACCAATGACCCGGCGATCAAACCAGTTGTACAAGACGGGTTGAAGACCATTGAAGAAGTCTTCGAGCATTTTGGCCCTAAGGTCGAAGTTGAATTTGAGAATGCCGATGGGGTGGGTAAAAAAGAGATGCTCAAATTTGCCAATCTAGGCGATTTTGGAGCAAAGGGAATTACAAGACAAAGTAGTTTTCTTAAAGATCTGGCAACCGAAAAAGACCAATATGTAAAGGTCGTGAAACAATTGAAAACGAATAAGATTCTAAAAACGGCTATTGCAGACCCAGAAGCGAAACAAGCTTTGTTAGATGCTATTCGTGCATTATTAACCGAAATAGAAGAAAATAAATAATACGTTATGGCAACTACAGCACAAGAATTTTCTCCGGTAGAGAACCCAGCAGCATTTTTACAAGAAAGTAGTGATAAACTGGTCAAGTTCGGAGGTTTTGATTTACTCGAAGCCAGCGTTGAAGGGGTTCAAAACATGAATCCGGAACGCAAGGCAAGAAAGCGAATTTTCTTAACTGAAATGAGCAAAAAGGAAGAGCGTGAAACCTTAAAGAAGACCATGGAAATCTGGTCAAAAGTTTTATCAGGTTCAGATGATATTGCCCAAATGGTCGAAGAATGTGAGAATAGCGCGAAGGCCGCACACGATTCATTGAACAAAAACTTGGGTAGAGCGATCGATTCGACAAGAAATTTAGAACGTTCGTATCGATCGGTTGCCCTATTCTACAAAAATTCAGAATCTGAGAAGGTCAAGAATATATCTATCGTCAATGCCGAGTTAGAGCAGATGAAAGATTTAGACAATACCCGTTTCATTGATGCGATCAATGCAGAACTAACCGATAACTTTGATCGCCTTGACCTTCGGGAGAATTATAGCTTATTGGTTATTCCTGGGTATTTGGGCTCTAATAAAGTGGTCGAAAAATGGGCTAAAATTGCCCATGAAAACAAAGTTATGTTGGTGACCGATTTTGAGCATTTAGATGAGCCTGATGATGTGATGGAAATGTTCGAGGCTGCCAATCTAACAGGCGGTGATAAATACAGGTCAAATGTTATGATGTCATGCAATTGGCTGGTAGGCCGCGGTAAACATGATGAGGTAGGGGAGCAAGATGATCTTTTTGTACCGCCTTCAGGAGCCTTGGCCGGTAAAGTATATAAAACCTTAATGTCTCAAGTAACTGCCGGTAAAAAGTTCGGTGGAATGAACGAGGTAGACGGCGTACGTTTTGACTTGAAGAAAAGCGATATTGCACAATTGGAAAAATTGGGATTGATACCGATGGTCAATGAATATGGTAAGGTGATGGCATTTTCGGCCAAGACCTTATTTAATGGGGACAATTTAGGCTTACAGACCTATTCCGTTGTTAGAGTATTCGATTATGTTACCAAAGTGTTGATGGACTTCCTCAACCGAAGGGCCTTTGAAAACTTCAACGCCAGAACCCGTAAAGAATTGATGGGCCAAATCGTAAAATTCTTGGACGGAATCACTGGGCCGGACAAGTTGATTGAAGATTTCTCCATCAAGCGTTTTGAGCAAGATTCCGTTCAAAAAGATAAGGTACATCTCGATATTCATATGAAACCTTATTTTCCGGCCAAAAACTTTATGATTAAAATGGAAGGTCAAAAAGGCGATGATGGCAATGAGTGGGATTCGGAGTATGAGCAGCAGTAATAGATTGACGGAACATATTAATTTCAGGCACAGTACAAGACTTATAGGATTAAGTTGACCTACTGTGCTTTTTTCTAATTGGACACATGATACAAATAAGCACGGTTGACAGAAGGCATGGTGAAGACCCGGTTTTGAGAATTCCTGAATTTATTAATCGTTTAAATCTAATAAATTCAGGAGCTATTCTTTATACGAATAATAACCGCACATTGCAGTATAGGATGGTTGACATCGCTAAGATTACCAATTTCGATAGAAATATGATGCGTTTTATCGATGACGATGCCATGGTGCCTTTGAGATTTGTGAGCAGAACACGTGAGTTTGTAGATAGCCATTTCTTGGGCACTGTTGATATTGATGATTTACTTGGTGGTAGCAATTATAGTTTTCAGCTAAATCTTTTGCATATTTTGGTTGAAAGGTTTCGAACGCCTAATTATGCAAATCGCAGAACTATCTTCGATAGACCGCATCAATTGGCTATAGTCGCTGAGCGAAATCATTTAAGGCAACTATTGCATGATCAATCGGTTAGATATACAGGAGAAAGAGAAAGAAGAAGCAACGGATACGTTTTCACCTACCGTAGCGATAGAGGTTATCGAATTGAGCATTTATTCCATACGACCAATGGTCGAGTTACCAGTGATGTTTTTATTCTACAAAATAACATTAGAACCTCACTAAACGAGTTTCTTCGAGATAATCAACTAGCAAATTAAAAATTCAGATTACGAGGCTAGTTTTCAATTGGTGATACACCCATCCTTTTCAGTCGTCTCTTCTTGACCACCTACATCTGCACAAACAAGATGCTCGGCCTAGCGAAAGCATTAATTTTTATGGCTGCAATGTGGACATGGGCGTAAATAGAGAATTTTTTAAGTAAATTTTTCTGGCCATGTAACCTCATAGGGCATAGTTTTCAATTCTTCAGGCGTATAGGGTCTTAACGCTTTACCACTACCTCTCCAGACAATAGTTAGCTTTTTAAGTTCCGGCTCTATTAAAATTGTTTGAATCAACGGGTCGGTATTAAGAAGCTTACCATTACGCCCATCTACTTTAATATTCGGAATCTCATTGGGGAGGGTAAAAATGAAATCTTTTCTATGTGGGTGTATGTTAGTAAGCCTGCATTGCTGCCCGCCACTACTTATAAGTTTTGACTGGAGGCCTAGGGAAGCACCATTGCAGGCACTAAAATTAAACGCATCAATTCTAGGGTTTGGTGAGCTTTTTAGAATTGACTTGTCGACCAAATTATTTTTAATCTCGTAAATGTTTTCATTTAGTCCTTTGGGCAACGCGTAATTTCCAAAATAAGCTACTCTTGGAAACCAACCGGGGTGTATCCAATCTGTACCACGAGGTACGGGCATTTTGTACCATTCTAGAACATCGTTACAAATAAAATTATCTGGGGTCAATAGTTGGCTAGGGTTTTCAATATTCGGTAAGCTAAGCTCGCTTATCGTTTCCGGAGTTGCCTCAATGACATACCCCTTCCCCAATGGATTTCTGGGGTATCTATAGGGGCTACCCGAGAAAATGTCTAGAACTTCATCAGCATATTTTAAAGATTCTTTATCTTTCAATGCCGCTCTTATTTGTTTTTCTGCTTTGAGGTCCATACCGCCGTAGGCATTGGTATATAATAGTGGAACCTCGCTAATTTTTGATTCATTGGAAAAGATATAGCCACCTTTCAAATTCTTATGTACTTTTCGATCGGCAAAAATTTCATACTTCATGGCCAACCTGCCTAGCTCAATGGAGGCCGAAAAATGTTTTACATTTTTGTCGCTACGAGCTACCCCTTTTAGGATTATATCAGTAAGAGGTTTGCAAGGATAAACATCTATGTCGTGGGTAAATAAACCTTCTACATCATCGCTCATGACATGGTCTTCAATAATATCGTCTTGTACCTCATGTAACTTACAATTACCATTGGGATTGATTTCGTATGTACGCTTGGCAATTACAGAAAGAATATATTTTCCTTTTGGATTGAGACCTGAAATTTGTTGTGTTGTGTTTGGCATGAGTTAAACAGTATTTCAAAATAGAACTAGTCAGAAGGGTGAACGAGGTAATAAATTAATAGTGCTGAACCTGCTAGCCCTAAAAAGGCCAGTGACAAATAAAATTTCCACGGAAAATTATCTTCTAAAATTGCTTGTAAAGGTTTTTCTTGAGAATAGTGAACTGTTACGATATCTCCTATTTGATGTTTTTTTAGTTTGGAATAGGTAGAAGATGTGACGGTAATTTTTTTTCCCTTCATAGTCGTAAAGCTAAAAATTGGGGCATATGACATTTCATCGCTTGAAAGACTCTGAGGATTGTTTTCTTTTTCAGCAAAACCCTCGATAATGGCCTCGGCGGTTTTACCACTTTTTTGCATATGGTAAAGTGTATATAATCGCCATAGTGCGAATAGCATCATACTCAATATAAGAATGAGCATAAAAATCTTTAGCGGATAAGAGGCATTTTTCAGCATAACAAATAAATGGGTTTAGTTCATAGATTCGCCCTGTGCATAATGATTTTCCATCATAGACTCAATTGCCGCATCAGTTTGATTGCCGGGCCAGTTACCAGGTGCGGGGCCAACAGAAGGCCCTACGGGTGAGCCCACAAATACGCCAATAGCTTTACCTATGACCTGTTCGGCGACCCCGCCTCCGAATTCTGTGCTAAGCACAACTGCGACCATAAGTCCGGAACTTACAGAGATTTTCCCCGCTAAACCGGCAATTCCTTTCATGGCGCCTTTTGTCAGCGCTCCGCCGAGTAGGTTTATAACTCCACTTATGGTAACATCTGCTGCTACACTTAACATACTTGCTCCGAAATCGGCTAAGTTAAAGCCTGCAAGGTTACAACCAGGAGCAATAACTCCGTTTATAGAAGCTCCGGGCACAGGGTCGGAACAATTTAGGTTAATACCAACATATATACCTGGCGCAATTGCCGTACTAGTGCCGCCAGATTGTACAGAAAATGCACCAAATTCTGAAACAGAGCCACTTGTTAGCACCAAGATAGGAAATAGTATATTGGGTGCAACATGGCCAATACCCATGCCAATGTCCGATGCTCTCTTGACTACCATAAAATTATGCGAAAGCACAGTGGTAGCAAGTTGGGCAGATGTCATCAACCCCCCTAAAA
Source organism: Flavobacteriaceae bacterium MAR_2009_75 (assembly GCA_002813285.1). Classification (NCBI taxonomy): domain Bacteria; kingdom Pseudomonadati; phylum Bacteroidota; class Flavobacteriia; order Flavobacteriales; family Flavobacteriaceae; species Flavobacteriaceae bacterium MAR_2009_75. Next base: position 1,428,834 of record PHTZ01000001.1, on the reverse strand, counting down.
TCTGTGCGACAAAATGAGGCATAAGCACCGGTGGTGCCGGTGGACCAGGAGTGCCCATATGCCAATCAACGCCAAGCATCGGGTGAATATTAGTATGTATTGAACAGTACATGCGTTTTAGTTTTTTAACAGTCTAATCATAGTCTTTCTCTTTTCTAAGGGAACAAGGGTGTACTTAAAAGGAAAGTTATAGGTAATAAAGGCTTGGCTGGTTTCTGGCAGTAAGCCCACTTGTTCGATTTTCATGGTTCTTTTCCTACTAATTTCACCTACTTTGATTTCAATTTCTAGCGGTAACTCGGGTATTGTGAATTTGAATGCTTCTGCACCCGTAACATTTGTAGCTGAAAAAATATCACCAGCGCTTACATTGTCAACGATCATTTGAGGGAAAGCTGAATTAAAAAACCTATCGTCTACTTTTTTGATTTTCGAATTGTCATCCTCCAATACAACGTGATGTTTTGCCTTAACGGGAAGAATGGGAAAAGAGGATAGGCCTGCAGGTTCTTGCCATGATTTCCATGTTGTAATGGGGTCGTCGACGTGTTCAATATTGGGGAGTGCATTACCTTTGGCCTCCTCTTTTTTGTAGTAATACCCTTTACCGTATGGGTTAGACGGATATGGTATTTTTAAACCGTCCCATTCAGTAGTTCCGCCAAAGGCATTCTGTAGCGAAAGCGGTATGCTTTCAAAGGGCTCGGGCCTACTTTTCACCAGTATTCCGAAAAAGGAATTCCAGGTTCGGTTGCCAAATACATTTACCTTATGAACGGTTTTATTGTTCAGCAGCACTTCCACTTCCATTTGTGATACCATAGTGCCGTGAGGTGCCTTTGCCATGCCGAAGAGTAGCACATCGACACCACCTCGAATGTACACATCGTCTTTGTCCATAGGTCCAAAATCGCTTTCCCAATATTCAGCTTTGAGTTCCCAATCCTGTGTTTCGCTAATAGTGGAATTACCTTCACGATCAACATCAAAAACAACTCTACATTGAGCAGACATAGCAATATTTTCATCGCCCATGGTAGTTCGATGGGTAAGGGTGCTAAAAGATGTTTCGTTGTAGAATTCCATTTTAGTTGAGTTTTACGCGTTCACCTTTTAGTGTAACATCGTCATTCGCTACAATGTCGACATTGCCCAAATCTGATTTGATGATTTGAGTTTTTGCAATATCCAATTTCTCACCTTGGGTAAGTAGCATGGTATCTCCTTTAATATAATTTTTGAAATCACCTTGGCTCACAATTTTGGTGTCGGCCCTGCTCTCTACTTCAATATCTTGTGCAGAAATCTTAAGGTTGTTTTTGGCCTCTAAACTAATGTTGGTGGCTTCAAGGGAAAGAGTTGTTCCATTTTCTGAAATAATTATAGAGAACAATTTTGTGCCTTCGGAATTACAAAGAGTTACCTCGTTCTGTCTAGGTAAGTCTGAAACAATTAGCTGATGACCTAGCTTTAATGTTTTTTGGAACGCTATCTTCTCTTTATTATTCATAATTAGTTCATTTTAACTATACCTCCTTTAATTTCCGTCATTGCAGTGCCGTCGACTTTTGCCGTGGTACCTTCGACAACTACTTCCGTTGTGCCCTCAACTCTTGATTTTAGACCTTTTGCCTCCAATTCAATGTTGCTCCATAATTCTAATAATTGCGAGGCATGAATATGTATGGTCTTACCGTGAATATTTGTTAAATCTTGCTTTCTTCCAATATTGATGGTAGGTGAATTAATATTAATCTCTCCATTTAAGGCGAGTAGATTTAGATTGGCTTCGGCATTAATTGTAATGCTACCATCAACCTCTAGTTTAATGGAACTGTTATTTATACTGATGATTTCAATTATACCATCGCCTTCATGAATATTAATGAAATTCATACCTATTTGCCATATGGTAACGTAGTTATTTATTTCCGTTGCCCCTTGTGGTGGAGGTGAATTTTTAGTGTATAGACTTCCTGAGGTATAAGGTATTTCAGCATTTCCATTTTCAAAATCAACAACCACCTCGTCTTCTTTATGGGGTATTCTAAACATTCCACCACTTCTGCCGGCTTGAAGCGCGACCACACGTATCCACGGAGTCATTTTATTTTGTTTTTTTTGCCACGGAAACTGAACGCGGACACGACCTAGACCCTGTGGGTCTTGATTTTCTTTAACAATAGCTACTTGGCTAGCACTTTTTGGAAAAGCATTGATGTTTGTAAGAGGGTAGGCGTCAAAACTACCGGAAATTGCCTTGAAATTATTTTTGTAATGACCACAATGATCAGTACTGTGAGCGATTTCGATTACCCGGTACTTTTCACCCTCAATTTTGACTATGTTGCCTAATTTGACCCCTGGGTTACTACTGACTGCTTCTAATACTACCTCATTTATTACGATGCATTCGTGCTGGGCTTTTACTTTGGCCTCCAATTGTTCTTTTGCCGAGGGACTGTTATTGCTGCTATTCCAAGAAATGGTTTGACGTTGATAAATTTCATTTGACCTGTCAAAAACAAAGCCATTTAAAGCGGAAAGTCCCTGGGGTTTAGATTGTTCACTAATTGAATGTATTTCGTCATTTAGATAGTCGTTGGTGTAGTACTCCTTTTTTTGTGGGCGGGGTACGAGGCTAAGTGTAAACGATTGAAGGTCAGCTGAATATTTTAATTCGGTTTCTTTAGTTTCCGGTTTTCCAAAAATTAGTTTATCACCATTATAGTAAAACCATTCTCCATATTGTTTTGACAAACGACGAAGAAATGCAAAGCAGCTTTCAGTCTGCTGCACGCAATAATCAATTACGCCGGTATATTTTGGTGCAATACCAGCGTCAATTGCATAGGGTCGTAATGAAGTGGAAACGATATCCTCAAGGGTTGCATTAAAAGAGTCGTGATGCACCCCATCGTCTGCGAGAATGGTTGGGCTTTTTGCACTTACAATAATTTCATCTCCTGCAGCAGAGTGTTGCCCTTTTACAATTTTAATTTCAGTAACAATACCCTTAAACTCTAAGGTGTCTAGGGTTGATCCGTTTCTAATTGAACCTATTTGAATGGCTATTGATTTGCCTAAAAACTCTTTACTTTTTTCCCCTAGCTCTGTAGATTCTTTTTCGAAAACATCCATGCGAAAAACTACTTCTAAAGTATGATGAGCATCTATTTGCTGATTAAGATAAAGGTGTTTGAAAGTTGGTACTAACTTTCCTCCAATATAAATCGATGTTTTTGATAGTAAAGCCATGGCATTTTAGGTATTAGTAGACGTCCCAAGTATTTTCATAACTCACATCGTTAATATCGATTGCCCGGGCCGTTATTGAAATTCTCGTCTTCATAGGTAGGGTATCTTCGGCGTTAAATGCCTCTTGATAACTCACACAAATAGCATCATGAAAGGTTAGCGTCTTGTTGCTTGACATGCTATCTCTATTGTAAAAGACTATTTCCCCATCTTTAAAGGTGTGCGGTAATACCATCCAAGCAAGTATATCGGTATTGCCTGTTGACTCTAATAGAAGGTGAATTAGACCTGCCCGAGGTAGTTCTGTAGGTCGACCGTCATGCCCTATGCTCTGATTAAAATCATAGGAACATTCCAAGATATTCGTTTCTTCACCCTCAATAGTTAATTTTGCTAGAAATGACATAGTCGATTATTTTAATGATATTCAATCAAAAGGGCAGGTGCAGAACATACCCTTTTAATCGAATACTCTGCTTGTTTAAGATGTTACTGTACCCACTCGTTCACATGCTCGCCATTACCTATGGCAATAGATTTTGCAGATATCGTGAACGATTCTGACATCGGGTTTTCACCTGTCGAATCAAAATGCTCACGATACTTCACCAAGTACCCTTCTGTAAACTTGAGTTCTTTAGAAGTGGCATCGGTATCTCTTTTTAAGAAAACAATAGAGCCGTCTCTACGCTCAAAATTGTTAAACATCCAATCTGAAATAGCGGTATCTGATGTTGATTCTATTTCACAATTGATCCTGCCGCCCCGGGTAATCGAAGATGGTCGACCGGTTACATCGGTTTCTTGATGTAGCTCATAACTGCAATTGAGTACATTGTACTCTTCGCCGTTCACTTTTAGTTTTGCTTTGAAAGCCATAATCTTAAGGTTTAATTAATAATTAATATTTAGATATAACATCTATATGTACTAATGCGGTAAATAAAAGTGGGGGCCATAGTAATAGGGCGATGCTCAGCTTTGAAATTTGCTGGTTTTCAGATAGCATAACACCTCTTGTTCTACTTTATCTTTTTTGAAGTGAAAGGTTAACACTGAGAGAGATTTTTTTTAAAATATGATTTAAGGTTGAGCGATTAAGTATCGGTTACCCTACTACAAATAATGACACTGTCTTCATGAATATTATTTTCTGAGATGGTCTGGTTAAAGTTGATGTGCTTGATTGAGCTGTACCAATTGGGTTTAAAATGAAACACCCATGAACTCGGCTTTTTGGTTTTATCGTCTAAAATTTCGATTTCACTCTCAGGGTGCCTCTCGTTGTAATCGTTTATAAAAAAGTAAAACAGTTTGGCAAACTCCATAGCCTTTGGTGCCTTAACCCTAAAATTGGTAATATCATCTACATTTTCCTTTTTCTTGAATTCAAAACTGATTACTCTCGGGTTGGCCAATTCATTAGGGCTTGGGTCTTTTATTTCTTTACCTAAAGGATATGGCCAGCTTTCGTAAACTGGGAGGCTTATTTGCGTGGCAAACTCATACATTTTATAAAATAGAAAGGGTAAAACAAAGAGTAAGGCTGCTGATACGAACAGGTAACTGAATGCCGGTCTAAATCGACTGACCACTTGTAGAAAGGCAATCAGGCCAATACAAACATAGGCAAGGGTAAACAAGAATTCAGGAAAGAACTTTGATGCATCGGAAGATAGATCAGGAAAGAACTTTCTTATGACATAAAGATGCAACAGGCCCAAGGCAAAAAAGAGTATTTCAATACCGTAATAACTATTAAGAGGTACATCGTTTAGTACTTTGCTCGAACTTAAAAATGCGGTCAAAGCAAAGGTTGCCAAAATAAATAGTGCATATACGATTGCACTTTTCTTATTTTTTGTGAAAACTTTTTTCAACTTGGCAATCAGGGTGAAGATTAAGGTGCTCACCAAGAACAATCCGATATTAACCTTTATAATTTCGCTATTTAGTACAGTGCCCATCGTTTTCAATTCTATTATTTATAAATAAGTTGAAATGCCCATTATCGGTTCAAGAGATTCATTTAAGATAAAACCAGGATCTTCGTTCATGATAATGTTAGTTTTCGATTCAATTTCCATTGGTAATAAATACCCATAGAACGTGTCAATGAATGTTAAGAATCCTTTTGAGTTCAAATATTGCTCGGCCCGATTTCGTAAAACAGGTCCAATATTCACTTCTAACAAAGGCTCGAGTATCTCATATTCAGGGCCATCAAGAATACTATTTACACCTAATTGGAAATCACCGTTTGAAAACCCATCTTTCTGCTCAATTGTTTCTGACACACGATTGATATGCTTAAGCTTAAATTCTACTTTCTCGTCTAAAATTCTTTCTAAACACATGCGAATGGTTTCAAGGTCGCCAACGATTTTGTGACAATGGGGCAATAGTTTGATCAGTTTGAGCATATAAGGTCGAGGGATACTCAAATCTAAGTTCCAGAACGAGATTAAAAAATCATCTTTTAAGCTATAAAAGTTATTAAGCGAGTCTCTTTCATTTTCTTCAATTTTAAGTCTTTGAAAAAAGAATTCACTTTCTATGGGTGCGAAGAACTGCCTTGTTGCTTGTTCCTCTTCTTTCATTACTTTTCTTCTATCTGTATACGTTTCATCTATCTTGCCAACATATGGGGCATGAAATAAGCCTTCGGGCAAACTATCGTACAGTCCGTTTCTTGATAGGTTTAGAGTTAACTTGTTATCATGAAGAACATTGTCGATATTGATGACGTCTCTACGGTATGATCTCGAAAACGTTCCCTTATTGGCTATGACAAAATCGTCAATGCCTATATGTGAATTTTCTTGTATTTCAGCGATCAGCACCTCGGCATTTAAATTCTCATATACAGAGCTGAGTTCATCGTAAAGGTTGTCAAGTGTGGTAGGGTTCATCTTTTGCAATTATCCGTTTGTATTCACCCTTCTTCCACCGGCATAGAAACGCTTATTCCAAAACGGATCGGAGAGGTCACTTATTTTCACTCCGGAACTACCACTTTTACCAACTCTAGAGGTGGCATTTATAAACTTGTTGTTTGCCAGATATAGGCCTACATGAGTAATAGTATCACCATAGTCTCCTGCAGCTCGAAAAAATACTAGGTCGCCCTCTTCTAAATATTTAGCGTCTGAAAATGTAATGGTCGCTTTAGAGTCCATTTGTTTTTGTGCCGTTCTTTCGATGGGCCAACCATAAACCTTAAAAAATAGTAATTGTGAGAAAGAGGAACAATCGATGCCTGCTTTGGTCTCGCCCCCTAGTAAATAGGGTGTGCCCATCCACTCATCAATAAATGAAAAGAGTGCAGTGTTGGTGATTTCTTCAGGAGCAACTCCTAGAACTTTTGCATAATTCTGTTGTAAAGGGGTAATCTGTGGTTCAACTGCCTCATATTCTTCATTAGTTTCATTATTTGAAATCTCTTCGTAAGTTACCGCGACTTCTGGTTCTTGATTCTTTTTTTTGACTAGCCCAAATAGCTTTCGGTCATCTTTCTTCAGTTCTTTTTTCTTTTTTTTCAGCTCTTTCTCTTCTTTTTTTCTCTTCTTTTTTTCCTTTTTGGTCATTGTCAATTTGACCTCTTCTACGATTAGTTTTTTCCCGGGCATGATATGAACGAGAAAATATTTATCCTCATAACCATCTTTCGAAACTTCAACCATGTGCTCGCCTTTGGGTAAGTCGCCATTAAAATTGAACTTGCCTTCGTCACTGGTGTTTTCAGTGAAAGGGGTTTGCTTAATGGTCACAATCGCATTGGCTACGGTTTTTGAACTTTCTTCTTCGACGACCATTCCTGATAAGCTCGATTCTTGACCAAATGTTAGAAAAGAAAATGCGAAAAATAAGAGAACGAACAGTGAGTTCTCTATAGATGATTTTGAAAATTGGCAATTCGTTTTTTGAAACTTTAAATGTTGTTGTGTGTGGGCAGAAATTGAATACATGATGCGAGTATTTAAATAATTGAACAAAATGTTTTTCTATTTATACTCTTTAATAGAAAGACTTGTGGTTAGGTTAACAGGCTCGCTAAAATTTATGAATCGGTAATGAAGACTTAGAGAGCCAGCCCGACCCGTAAAATCTTCATGCCCGGTTGGCAGATTATCTATATATCAAAGAGAGGTGTCGGTCTAAAGAAATATGGAGCAGCATTCCACTTTCGAAAAAACCTCATTCTATGTTAACCTCTAGATGTTAATTGCCATTAAATAAAAAATGAGTGCCGTCATAGTGTCTTTAAGGTGTAATCGGCAAAACATATAATTGATTTCGAGAATTATGGGCATTAAATATTACACATTGCCACTTAGTACAAGAAAACTGATAAATAGAAAGCCTATTTCGTTATGCAATTTAACGCAGTCGATTTCACACTATATACATCTTGTTAACACCTCGTATTTTGGAGAATGCACTTTTGATGAAAGCTTCGGTTGTTCTGTTTGGCTTGTTGATTTCGACAATTTAAAAAGCACCAATAGGCTTAAAGATTTTGTTCAAGAATCACTCTATGAATCGTTGCTCAAACATGAAAGGCGACTGACAGAATTAAGGGTAAACGTTAAAATAAAACAAGAAGAACTGTTCGGTACAGAGCGACAGAACAGAATAAAAAAACGCATAGATATTAGAATCAAGGGCAAAGTGAAAAAAACGAGTGAAGATTTTTCATATGTCGAATACTTCTATATCGGTCCGTTGTCGTATTAGAAAACCAGAGAAATGAATACCAAAGAAGACATCAAGAACAGAATGATCAAGAATGCGGCTTTGATGTGGGGGGTTCCGGCAAATGAGATAGAGACCTCTTTCGATCCGATTATTGGTCTACTGATAGCGGCGTGCGCCTCAGAAATCGAAAAAGTAGCCGGTGAAGTTAATGGTTCTCAAAGCAGAATAACCGAGAAACTTGTAGAACTTATGACACCAGAGGCGATGAACGGGCCCAGCCCCGCTCATGCCATTTTATATGCCGATCCGATTGAAAAATTTACTATGGTTTTACCGGAGTATCTATTTGCATATAGAAAAAAACTAACCGATAATTTAACCTCTGTTAAATATAAAGACCTTCACTTTTCATCTGCCAAGAAATTTAACCTAATTAATGCCAATGTTCGATTCATTGCTACGGGAAATAAGCTCGTAGAAAACTTAGAAAATAAGAAAAATCAAAAGTTGACAGTTGACCTAAAAGGATCTCAATTGAACGATTCGACACTTTATCTGGGTATTTCTAGTAATTTAAAAATGCTTGATCTCAATAATATTTCATTCTATTTTGAGCTTAAGGGGGTTGGTCATGAAGACTTGTTCTATCATCATCTAAGAAACGTGAGTTGTTCGTCTGAGAATGCCACTTTTAATATGGTGGCTGGATTGATGAATTCAAAGGATGATAACTCTGACACTTTGAATCAAATTTTCGATAAGGTTTCCGATAAGACCAATAGGGTTTCCGAACAAATTATAAGACGATATCAGAAACATTACCTCACCTTGCAATCAGATTTGCATAGCGTTATAGAGAAATCTGGTTTTGACGAATTAGAGAAAACTTTAGAGATGAACGACATCAAGTATGATGGTGCCGTTCGCTGGTTAAAAATCGAGTTTTCGAGTGTTATCAGTAATACGGTATTGAAAAACGTCAATTGTTCTTTAAATGCCTTTCCAGTTTTGAATAGATCACTTACAAGCTTTTCGTATGAATTAAAAGAATTCATCAATATTCTGCCAATTAGAACAGAAGACTTACTGTTCGATATAAAATCGATAGAAAACGTTGAGGGGCAAATTTATTCTGAAAGAAGTAAGAATGATTCCAAAAGTGAAAAGGGTACTTTTTTGTTAAGAAAGAATAGCGTAGCCAAATTAGATAGCCGAAAGGCCAAAGAATATATTATTCATCTCATTGAACTTTTAAAAGATGAGAGTGCTTCGTTTTCATTTATGAACAACGATTTTTTGCGCGTTAATTTAAACACCTTAAATCAGGTTATCTCACTTTTAGAAAAAAAGGTGTCAGAGGCTTCAAACACTGTTGATCATACAAATTATTTGTCTCTTAAGCCCTTTGGTGCTAAAGAACATTTATTGGTTGAATATTGGACCACTAATGGCGAACTGGCCAACGATATTAAACCAGGTAGCGAATTGAACAATTATAAGGGTGTGGGTATTAGGCCCAGATCTAGCTTCTTAATAACAACAACACGTGGAGGTAAAGATGAATTGACTACCCAAGATCGTCTTAACTCAAGTAAAAGGTCTTTATTGAGTAATGATCGTTTGGTCACTAAAGAGGATGTTAAGACCGTTTGTCGCGAGTTATATGGTGATAAAATCAAGAAGGTTGAAATAAGAAGGAGTTACATGAAGGCCATCGATTTGAAAAAAGGTCTTATACCCTGTATGGAAATTCTACTGACCCCTAATCAGGAATCTAAAGTTGAAGATGCGGAATGGGACTCAATAGGTAGTAACCTACTTTATTTCTTAGAAAAAAATACAAGAGACATTCTGCCTTACAAACTAAGACTAGTGGGGTGAACAAAACTCCCCTAGATATCGAATTGTCAAGTTAAAGTATAACTATTAACCTAATTATCATGAATAAATCTAATAGCACCGCGCATATTGACAAACTGGTTTTTTACCTCTTCAGTATTGTTTTTCTAATTGCGAGCACAGCTTGGGCCTTTAGGTATGCTAGTCTTGCCCCGTGTAATGAGGCACTGTTCGAACACACGGCCAACGACTATAATGCTGGTGAGCTTATAAAATTTTACGATAAAACCGAAGGTGCCATAGAATGGGAATGGGATTTTGGTGACGGTTCCGAAATATCTAGAAAGAAAAACCCCTTGCACATATACTCACAAGAGGGTAAGTACGAAGTTCGCCTTTTGGTAAATGGCAATTGTGCAAAAAACGAAGTCATTGATGTCTTACCTAAAATGGTTATGGTTGACTCAACCAAGTTTCCAAAATTCGAATTACCTGAAAGTGTAGTGGTAGGGCAGCCATTGATAGTAGAAGATCAAACTGTTGGTGCTACTGCATGGGAGTGGCGGTTTGGCGAGACCGCAGAAGCGAACGCGAAAACCAAGATAGCCGAATATGTTTATAACGCGCCCGGTTTGAAAACCGTATCGCTGGTTGTGAACGATAGTTTGGCCTATATCACCAATAAAAAAATCAATGTACTTCCTTCAGCTGAAACTGAAGAAAAAATTCAACAAATAAAGCCTAAAAGAAGAGATAAAAGACTTGATCTAAGGTCGGCTCCTGACGAGGGTTCTAGGGTGATTGATGCCAAACCGAATTCAAATAAACCGCAAGTAGTACCCTTTATTACCAAGAGTAATTTTCAAAATAAGATGAAGCTGATTGCAAGCAATAAGTTGTCTGCCAGTGCCCTTTCCGATTTTTTCTGTGACGATCCGAACCCATTAATCGAAGCGAACGGTCGAAACATGACTTTTTTCGCTTTTTGCGAAAAGATAAAAGATGAGAAAGTAAATATAAAGAGTTTAAAGCTTCAACGTAAAACGGGCTCAAATTGTATAAGCACGTTAATGGTAGAATATCAAAATTAGAATAGTTTAAAATTGAGAAGTTATGGAGGCAATGCAAAATAAGCATCACAAAGTCAATTGGGTCGATGGAATGAAAATCAACAAGAATCACTTTATTGCCATGGAAAATTGGGTGTCTGAAATTTTAAGGTATTCTGAACAAAAAAATGTCTCGCCTATCGACTATGGTCTTCTGGTTCCACCAGAAAATCATGAAGGTTCACTTGACGTTATGGTATCGGTCGATGGTCAATCTACCATAGACGTGGTGCTGAATGCATGCCAAGCAATTACTCTTGGCGGTTGTCAAATAGATATCGATTCGCGCATCCGATCAGAACTTGAAAAGTCGGGGAACAGTCTTAGTCAACGATTTGAGTTGAACGAAGAAGAGAAAGAGTGGTTGTTGGTTCTATTTGTAAATACGTTCAAGAGAATACCTGTCGGCACTAGCGATTCGCAAGAAGAACCTCCACGACAACCACATGTCTTACCTCACTACAGTCTGCAAGCAATGCCCATCGACGAAATTAAAGGCCAAGGACATGGACATAACTATTTGCCCATCGCAAGGGTTTTCAGAGAAAATGGTAAAATAACGGTCGACGCTAGTTTTATACCCCCGTGTAGATCGATACAAAGTCATCCTGACCTTAAATTCACGTATAATGAGTTAGGCTCATTTTTAAATCAAATGGAATCCTATTCATTGCACATCAACCAAAAAATTTATCAAAAAAAACAAACGAACGATTTAGCGAATATGGCCCTTTACCTATCGGAACAGGTTATGCGTTATCTCAATCAAAACATTACAGAGTTTAGATTTGTAGATAGGCATGGACCACCAATAGGCATGATTTCAAAGTTGGTGAACTTGGCGAGGGTCATTAAAAGTAGTCTCGATGTGTATGTTGGTGGTGGTAAAGAGAATTTTCTTAACTACTTAACCAATTGGTGCGATTTAAATCAAGGGGCTTTCGAGAGCATACTGATGGAAACCATTAATCTTGAATATACGCATAACAATATTAATTCAACCCTGGTGAAGGTGTCTGCATTCACTAAGCTCATGTTGGCCCTGTTCAAGAAATTAAGTGAACTTGACTATATAGGTAAAAAAGCGGATTCCGGCATTTTTGTTAAGGAGGAAACCGTTGATAACACTGAGGTCAAGGGCAGAAGAAGCTTCTTGTTGGATTAATACTCGAATGTGATTTAAAATATTGATGAACCACCTAAATAAATGTAAAATGAAACCTAATAACAGTAAAGAAAGAAGATTGAGTTTTTTGAAGTTCTTGGCTATGTTCATAGTCACGGTGTCCGCAATTTTAGCCGCTGTATATTTCAACTTCAAAGTGCCTATGGTAGAAAATGAACTATTACGAAAAGAAATAAGTCTCTTTGAAGGTGAGAAAAATTTTCAACGTAACTTTTATGGTGAAATGAAAGACCTAAAAGGTTTGATTGATTCTATGGATATAGAGGGTCAGAACATTTCTTTTCAAAATTCTTTGATAAATGACAAAATAGTCAATTTACAAAAGAGAATACCCGTAAAAGATTCAACCTACATGTACGACATGCATATCGATGTGACCGAACTATATGCTGAACTTCAATTGGTCAAAGGTAAATTACTTAAACTTAAAGGAGCTGAATCGACTATTGAAGAATATAAAACTGCTCTTGACCAATGTAGTCAAGATTTAGAGCAAAAAGGGAGGGATTTATTTATTGCAAGAAGCTCTCGTTAATGGCATTGCTAATCCGTTTGCCGATTTTGGTCGTTAGAACCCTCATTGGGCTCTTCGGGTCGGTCGGCTAAGGCTATATCATTAGAATCTTCATAGTCGCGAAGTTCATCTTCTGCCTCGTTGCGGGCCAAAAGTTCTTCATCGATTTCATCGAGCATGGTTCTCATTTGTTTTTTATCCTTGATCATGGCCCAAGTCATAACCAAACTTGTGGCGATGATGACGAACAAAAGAATGCCTGATTCGAAACCGGGTACTTCGGCTTCCGTGGGTATCGCATAGAATAATAGAATGGTGATCAATCCTCTTGGGGCTATAAAGATTTGAGGTAAAATATCCTTCCCGATAAAAACCCGTAATACCAGAAAACGTATAATAAAAATGGAGGCGATAATCAGTATGCTGACCATTGCCACGTTTAAACTCAATAATGAAGAGAGTACTATGGTCACCCCAAAAATCACAAAGAAGAATGTTCGCACAACGAAGGCTGTTTCTAGGGTTATAATATGCAGTTCGTGAAAGATTTGATGCATTTTTTCTTCCTCTAAAAACACAGAAGTCTTCCCAGGAAAAAATAGTTTGACATTTGCGATAACGAGTCCGAATATTAAAATGATGATCAATGATGAAAGGTGCATTTTCTTGCCTATGGCATATAAAAGTAACAATACGGCTATAAGTAAAAACTGTTTTGCTTGACTCTTAATTTTTTGAAATATAAGTACCAGCGCATAACTGGCGACTATGGCGATAACGATGGTCAACACTAAATTACCTGCAAAACCAATTGCGCCAGTATCGGTTTTCGGGTCGAGGCCGCCGGTTAAAAAATAGAACATCATGATGCCCATGATGTCTGAAAATGTGCTTTCGTAGATGTGAAATTCTTTCTTGTCATCTTTTAAACCGCTTACACTAGGTATGATGATGGCGCTCGATAGAATCGATAATGGGGTTGCATAGAGCCAAGCGCTTTGCATGGTCATGCCGTCAATGAATTGGTGCATGATCAATGCCGCTACCCAAGCTGAACCTACAAGGCCGATAAGGGCAATAGCCATAGATTTAAGAATGGGAATTAACTTTTCTTTTCTTAATTCCAGTTCTAAGGCTGCTTCAAGTACAATCATGATAAGCCCTACGGTACCGATAATTTCAAGGGTTCCCCGTAGATTTTTCTCGAAGTCTATTTCTTCACCTAAAACATATTTTAATCCGAATTGTAACGCTATGCCTAAAACGATTAGCATTAAAACTGAAGGAATATTGGTTTTTTTTGAAATTCCGTTGAACCAAAATGAAATGATTATAATGGCAGCGGCACCAATGATCATATTGTAGGAAGAAAGTATTTCCATGGTGGTGGTTTGATTGTATTTAAAGTACGGTTTAGGGCTTATAACAGGTGTAAGCCTATATTTAAAACGTGATAAGTCTAAGACCTATTGCAAGAACCAAAAAAATTGTATATTTGCAGCACTGAAAGGATATAAAAGTATTCATGAGGGGACAATATAGTCCTCTTTTTTATTTCTAAATGGTATGTTGAAGGAACAGGTCACGGCACTTTTAGAAGATGCGTTAGCTGAAGACGAATCGTTATTTTTAATTGATTTCTCTATCGGTTCAGATAATTCTATCAAGGTGGTCATAGACGGGAATCATGGCGTTACTTTGCAAGATTGTATGAAAATAAGTAGGGCAATCGAACATAACCTAGATCGTGAAGAACAAGATTTTTCGCTAGAGGTTACTTCGGCGGGCGCTGCTTCACCGATGACATCGCCTAGGCAGTACGTCAAAAATATAGGAAGAAAACTTAAGGTTCGTACCGAAACGGATGTTTTTGAAGGAAATTTGATCGAAGCCACAGAAGAAAAAATTGTTCTAGAGTGGAAAACACGGGAACCCAAACCCATAGGAAAAGGGAAAGTAACGGTTCAGAAAAAAGAAGAAATCAGTTTTTCTGATATTAAAGAAGCTAAAGTCATAGTAACATTTTAATGGTAACAGAGTAATGGAAAATATTGCGTTAATTGAGTCTTTTTCAGAGTTCAAAGACGACAAGTTCATAGACAGGGTAACGCTTATGGCTATTTTAGAGGATGTTTTTAGAAACGCCCTCAAAAAGAAATTCGGATCTGATGATAATTTTGATATCATCATTAACCCTGACAAGGGCGATTTAGAGATATGGAGAAACCGAGTGGTGGTTGAAGATGGGGAGGTAGAAGAGCCAAACGAAGAAATTTCATTGACTGACGCCCGTAAAATCGAGCCAGATTTTGAGGTTGGTGAAGATGTTTCTGAAGAAGTGAAGTTGATCGATTTGGGCCGTAGGGCAATTTTAGCGTTGCGTCAAAACCTGATCTCTAAAATTCATGAGCACGATAATACTACCATTTATAAGCAATTTAAAGACCTTGAGGGTGAAATATATACCGCAGAGGTTCACCATATCAGACATAAGGCCATTATTTTGCTAGACGATGAGGGCAATGAGATTATTCTTCCGAAAGACCGTCAGATACCATCTGATTTCTTTCGTAAAGGGGATAACGTTAGAGGAATTATCGAGAGCGTAGAGCTTAAAGGTAGTAAGCCAACGATTATAATGTCTAGAAGCTCGCCTAAATTCTTGGAGCAGTTGTTTTTTCAAGAAATACCAGAGGTTTACGACGGGCTTATCACGATTAAGAAAGCAGTTCGTATACCTGGTGAAAAGGCAAAAGTTGCCGTTGATTCATACGATGACCGTATCGATCCTGTAGGTGCTTGTGTGGGTATGAAAGGTTCTCGTATTCATGGCATAGTTCGTGAATTGGGTAATGAAAATATTGACGTAATCAACTGGACGGCCAATCCGCAGTTAATGGTGACCAGAGCTTTGAGCCCGGCCCGTGTTTCTTCGGTAAAGTTGAACGATGAAAAAATGACCGCGCAGGTTTACCTAAGACCAGAAGAGGTTTCTAAGGCAATCGGTCGTGGTGGTCATAATATTCGATTGGCCGGTCAACTTACAGGTTACGAAATAGACGTGTTCCGCGAAGGGGTAGAAGAAGATGTAGAATTGACCGAGTTTGCGGATGAGATTGATGCATGGATCATCGAAGAGTTTAAGAAGATAGGCCTTGATACGGCCAGAAGTATTCTTGAACAAGATGTTGATGATCTTGTAAAACGTACCGATTTGGAAGAGGAGACGATTTCAGAAGTTGTACGTATACTCAAAGAAGAATTGGAAGATTAGCTATATATTAGCAGCGATTAAATAGAATTAGCAGAAGATATTTATGGCAGACATTGCAAAAATAAGACTCAATAAGGTCCTCAAAGAGTTTAATATTTCTTTGGATAGGGCGGTGGATTTCTTGGCCTCTAAGGGTCATGAAATCGAGGCGCGACCTACGACGAAGATTTCCGATGAGGTTTATGAGGTGCTTCAAGAGGAGTTCCAAACCGATAAAAGCAAGAAAGTTGCTTCTAAAAAAGTCGGTGAGGAAAAGCGTGAGGAGAAGGAAGCTTTGCGTTTGCAATTGGAGCAAGAACAAGAAGAAAGGCGATTGGCTCGTGAAAAACGTGCGGCCGCTGCCGAAAAACCTTTGTTGGGCAAAGTAGAACTAACGGGTCCGAAGACGGTTGGTAAGATAGATTTAGAGCCTAAGAAAAAGGAAGAGCCCAAAAAAGAAGAACCACCTAAGCCAGAAGTGAAGGAGGAGAAAACTCCTGAACCGGTCAAGGAAGAAGTGGTTGAGGAAAAGAAGCCTGAAACGACTGAAGCCCCCAAGCCTGAGCCTGAGATTAAAGAAAAGGAAGAGGTTAAGGTTGAAAAACCTGAGGAGACGGTTACGAAAGAAGAAGAGACTGAAAAGAAAGAGGCTCAGGAAGGTGACGACGTTTTAACTACAAAATATAAGAAGCTTTCCGGTCCGAAAATTACGGCTAAAATCGACCTTTCGCAGTTTAACAAACCGAAGAAAAAGAAGGAAGTGGCAAAGCCTTCTTCAGATAGCGGAAATGACCGTAAAAAGCGTAGAAAGAGAATTGTAAGTAAGCCTGGCGGCAACACTGGTGGACCTCCAAGAGGAAGAAACCAAGGTGGTGGTGCCCGAAAAGGTGGTGGAGGAAATCGTTTTGGCGCTCCGAAAGTTGAGCCAAGCGAAGAAGATGTACAAAAACAGATTCGAGAAACCCTTGAGAAACTCCAGGGTAAATCGAAAAAAGGCAAAGGAGCCAAATATAGAAGAGACAAGCGTGATCAGCACCGTCAGCAAACGGAGAAGGATCTCGAGCAACAAGAATTGGAGAGCAAGGTGCTTAAGGTTACGGAGTTTGTAACCGTAGGTGAAGTTGCTACCATGATGAACGTTACGACGACAGAAATCATTTCTGCCTGTATGTCTTTAGGTATCATGGTTACCATGAACCAGCGTCTTGATGCCGAAACCTTATCAATAGTTGCAGATGAGTTCGGTTACGAAGTAGAATTTGTTACCGCTGAACTTGAAGAGTCTATTGAGGTAGAGCAAGATGCTCCTGAAGATTTAAAGGCTAGAGCTCCGATTGTAACCGTGATGGGTCACGTTGACCACGGTAAAACATCGCTTTTAGATTATGTTCGTGAAGCGAACGTAATTGCAGGTGAAAGCGGTGGTATTACCCAGCACATTGGTGCTTATGGTGTTACTCTCGGTGATGGTCAGAAAATTACATTTTTAGATACACCGGGTCACGAAGCCTTTACGGCGATGCGTGCAAGAGGTGCTCAGGTTACCGATATCGCGGTTATCGTAATTGCTGCAGATGATGATATTATGCCTCAGACAAAAGAGGCTATCAGCCATGCGCAGGCTGCGGGTGTGCCCATAGTCTTTGCGATTAATAAAATAGATAGGCCAACGGCTAATCCTGATAAAATTAAAGAAGGTCTTGCCCAAATGAATTTGTTGGTCGAAGATTGGGGTGGTAAGATACAATCTCATGACATTTCGGCTAAAACAGGTGACGGGGTAAAGGAATTACTCGAAAAAGTACTTTTAGAGGCTGAATTGTTAGAGCTTCAGGCGAATCCTGATAAGATGGCCAACGGAACCGTTGTAGAGGCATTTTTAGATAAAGGTCGAGGTTATGTTTCTACCATTTTGGTTCAAGGAGGTACCTTGCAGATTGGTGATTATGTATTGGCCGGTACCCACAGTGGTAAGGTGAAGGCGATGCACGATGAGCGCGGAAAAATTATCGAGAAAGCAGGCCCTGCTACTCCAGTTTCAATATTAGGTTTAGATGGTGCGCCACAGGCAGGTGATAAATTTCACGTATTGGAAGATGAGCGCGAAGCAAAGCAAATTGCCACGAAGCGTTCTCAATTACAGCGTGAGCAATCCGTAAGAACGCAACGTCACATTACACTTGATGAAATCGGAAGACGTATTGCCTTAGGCGACTTTAAAGAGTTGAATATTATCTTGAAAGGTGATGTTGATGGTTCAGTGGAAGCATTGACCGATTCTTTCCAGAAATTATCTACCGAAGAAATCCAAGTAAACATTATTCATAAAGGAGTGGGTGCAATAACCGAATCTGACGTGTTATTGGCTTCTGCCTCTGATGCAATTATTATTGGTTTTAATGTTAGGCCAATGGGTAATGCAAGGGATGTTGCGGAGAAAGAAGAAATCGATATCAGAATGTACTCTATCATCTATGATGCTATCAATGACTTGAAAGATGCGATGGAAGGTATGCTTTCACCAGAAATCAAAGAAGAGATTACAGGTACTGCTGAAATTAGGGAAACATTCAAGATTTCTAAGGTCGGTACCATTGCCGGTTGTATGGTAACGAGTGGTAAGATTATGCGTAACAGTGGTATTCGATTGATTCGTGACGGAGTGGTCGTGTTCACTGGTGAGCTATCATCTTTAAAGCGATTTAAAGACGATGTCAAAGAAGTTTCAAAAGGTTACGATTGTGGTCTGCAGGTTAAGAATTATAATGATATCAAAGAAGGTGATATCGTAGAGGCTTTCCAAGAAGTAGCGGTTAAAAAGAAATTAAAGACTAAATAAGAGCAGTATTAGCTGCTGATAAGCAAAAAAAAATCGACCTATCGGGTCGATTTTTTTGGTTGTAACAACATCGCATCGGGATACTTTTTTCGAACTTCCGAAAATTTTCGCTCTGCGGTCAATTTATCTTTGAACCTGCCTACTCGAACTCTATAAGTTGGAGAATCAAAATCAATCTTTGAAGATAGTTCAGGAAAGTCTTCTTGAACTTTCGCCTGTATGTTTTGGGCTTTAGCGTAAGAGCCAAAACCGACTTGAATTCGAAAATAGTCAGAACTTTCGTTCGCCGTCTTGTATATTTTCAATAGTTCCGTAATCTTATCGTCTTGTTCAACGTTAATATTACCTTGTTGTGCAGAACTGATTGCTACGGAGAAAATACTGATTAAAGAGATAAAAGTTGTTTTCATCAAAGGGAAATTATTGGGTCTTACCGTTTTATACAAAAGTAGATTTTTATAGGACAAACATGGGCGCTTCAAGATTATTTAGAATAATTATAAATTATCAATTATCAATCCTTTAACATTTTCAAAATAAAGTCTATGTCGTATTTTTGCCATCAATTTTAGCACCGATAAAACAAAGCATATTTCTATACATCAGAAATTATCGTGCCAAGGTTTGATAGAAATAAAATCCATATGAAAAAGGTTCCGTACCGCCATCCAATTTCTAAGATTCTAGGTATAACTGTATTATTTTTCCTACTGCTTTCCACTTCTATCTTTGCTCAAGATGAAGCTGCTGCCGAGGCGGATTCGGAATCGGCCGAAGCTGCTGCTGAAACCGATGGCGATCCTGCTGCGGGAAAATCACTCTTTAATCAAAACTGTGCTGCTTGCCATGCGTTGAACCGTAAGATGACCGGTCCTGCTCTTGCAGATGTTGAGGCTCGACTTGCTGAAGATGAAGGTTTGGATCGTGAGTGGTTGTATAGGTGGATTAAGAATAGTCCGGGTGTAATCTCTTCAGGCGATTCTTATGCCAATGAGATTTATAATGAATATAATCAGGCGGCAATGACGCCTTTCCCTACCTTGTCGAATGCCGATATAGATAATATACTTGCGTATACTGCGGCTCCTCCGTCGACTCCTAAGCCTGCGGCTGCTGCAGCTGGTAGTGAAGGTGTTGGTGGTGGTTCTGGTTCTGGTTCCGGTATTTCCAATGAATTGATATTGGGTGCCTTGGTTCTGGTTTTTGGTCTTTTAGTTGTGATGTTGCTGTTGGTCAACAGAACTTTGAGGCGAATTGCAGAGGCGAACGGGGTGGTTCTTGAGAAAGAGCAGGCAGAAAAACGTAAGCCGATATGGAAGGCCTTTGTCGATAATCAGTTCTTAGTGTTGGTTTCGGTAATTGTGCTGCTATTGGGTAGCGCATATTTTGCCTATGGGTGGATGATGCAAGTGGGTGTTGATCAAGGTTATCAACCGATTCAACCAATTCATTATTCTCACCGTATACATGCTGGCGACAATAAAATTGAATGTAAGTATTGTCACTCTTCTGCTCGAGTATCAAAAACATCGGGTATTCCTTCACTAAATGTTTGTATGAACTGTCATAAGTCTATTTATCAGGTTTCTGATGAAACTTTGGCAGAAGGTAAGCAAGAGTATGGTGTTGATTATAATAAGGAAATCAAGAAACTCTACGCTGCTGTTGGTTGGGATGATCAGAATCAGAGATACACAGGCGAAACTAAACCGGTAGAATGGGTTAGAATACACAATTTACCTGACTTTGCATACTTCAATCACTCTCAGCACGTAAGTGTGGCGGGTATACAGTGTCAAGAATGTCATGGGCCAGTTGAAGAAATGGAAATTATGTACCAATATTCTCCTTTGACTATGGGCTGGTGTGTTAACTGTCACCGAGAAACCAATGTGAAGGTCGAGGGTAACGAGTACTACGAAAAAATTCATGCCGAGCTTTCTAAAAAGTACGGTGTAGAGCAATTGACTGCCGCTCAAATGGGTGGGCTTGAATGTGGAAAGTGCCACTATTAATCGAATAAGAAAGAGTAGCTAATTACATAGAAACGTATGGCATCAAACAAAAAATATTGGAAGAACGAAGCGGAGTTAAATCCCAACGATTCCATTGTTGAGACGCTAAGGCAAAACGAGTTTGTAGAAGATATTCCCGTTGATGATTTCTTGGGTGATAAAGAGAAGTTGTCTGAAACTACCACGAATAGAAGAGATTTTCTTAAGTATGTTGGTTTTAGTACTGCAGCGGCTTCGTTGGCAGCCTGTGAAGGTCCGGTTCATAAGTCTATACCTTATATAGTTCAGCCAGAAAACATTATACCTGGGGTGGCTAATTATTATGCTACTTCGATTGCAGATGGTTTTGATTTTGCTAGCATTTTGATTAAGACCCGAGAAGGTCGACCAATCAAGGTGGAAAACAATAAAGACGCTAAAGTTGGTGGTAGTGCTAATGCTAGGGTGCAGGCTTCTGTACTTTCTTTATATGATAGTACGCGTTTGCAAGGTCCTTTGGCTAATGGTGAACCGATTGAATGGAGTGCCATGGATGCTGCTGTAAAGGCGAAAATGGGAAGCTTACAAAACTCCGGACAACAAATCGCATTGTTGACGCAGTCTTATGCTAGCCCTTCGACTACTCGATTGATCAGTGAGTTGAAGTCTACCTATGGTAACGTAAACCATGTGGTTTATGATGCTGTTTCTGAAAATGCCGCACTTGATGCTTTTGAAGCTAAATATGGTGAGCGTGCCTTAGCCGATTATGATTTTGAAAAGGCAGGTTTGATTGTTTCTTTCGGCGCTGATTTCTTGGGAGATTGGCAAGGTGGAGGATATGACTCAGGTTATGCAAAAGGTCGTATTCCTAAAGAGGGTAAAATGTCTCGTCATGTACAGTTTGAGGCTAATATGTCTCTTTCTGGTGCAAATGCGGATAAGCGTATTCCTTTGACCCCAATGCAACAGAAGATTGCTTTAGCTCAATTGTATGCTAAGCTTAACGGAACCAGTGTTGGTGGTGAGCTTTCGGAGAATGTTCAAATGGCAATTGATAATGTTGCCGCTCAAATAAAGAGTAATCGCAGTAATGCGGTGGTGGTTACAGGTCTCGATGATATTAATGCGCAGACAGTGGTGTTGGCCATTAATGAAATGTTGGGCAGTGCTGCTTTTGATTCAGAGTCTCCTCGTTATGTGAGACAGGGCAATGCCGAGGCTGTGAAGACTTTGATAGCCGATATGAATTCTGGAAAAGTAGGGGCTTTGATCATGGATGGTGTGAACCCTATGTATACGCTTCCTAATGCAGCTGAGTTCAAGTCTGGAATCGAAAAAGTTGGACTTTCAGTTACATTTTCAACTAATTGGAATGAAACCACCGAGGTGTCTCAATATACCGCCGCTTCGAACCATTATTTGGAATCTTGGGGCGATCTTCAGATTAAAAAGGGTCAATTTAGCTTGATGCAGCCTACTATTAGAGAGCTTTTTGATACACGACAGTTTCAAAATGCTTTATTGAAGTGGTTAGGTTCGGATAAAAGCTATTACGATTATATAAAAGAAACTTGGAGTACTGATATACTTAATGGTGGAGATTGGAACAAAGCCCTTCATGATGGTGTATTCGCTGGTGGTTCTGCTGTTATGTCGGTGACGACGGATGCAGACCCGGAAAATGTGGTATCTGAGGAAAGTGATAAGGAGGGGCAAGATATTTCTTCCGAAGCGGAAGCTTTAAGCAGTGTTGGTGCTATCTCTATGGCTAACGCT
The DNA here is from genome assembly GCA_002813285.1 of Flavobacteriaceae bacterium MAR_2009_75. Taxonomy (NCBI): domain Bacteria; kingdom Pseudomonadati; phylum Bacteroidota; class Flavobacteriia; order Flavobacteriales; family Flavobacteriaceae; species Flavobacteriaceae bacterium MAR_2009_75. The sequence continues at coordinate 1,406,365 of PHTZ01000001.1, read as the reverse complement.
ATAAGTAGTTTAACAAATTCAACCAGTGGAGGTGGAATGGAGTTGACTCTATACCCAAAAACGGGTATGGGTGCAGGTCAACAGGCAAGTAACCCGTGGTTGCAAGAGTTTCCTGATCCGATTACTAGGGTTTCTTGGGATAACTATGTGACCGTTTCCAAAGCAGATGCCGAAAGGTTAGGGTTGGAGAATTATCACGTAGCCAATGGTGGTCTTGATGGTAGTTATGTAAATATTACCGTAAATGGCGTCACATTGAACAATGTTCCGGTTATTATACAGCCAGGTCAGGCAATCGGTTCGGCTGGACTTTCTTTCGGTTATGGAAGGAAAGTGGGCATGAAATCAGAAATGCAGACTGGGGTAAATGCCTATCCTTTATATCAAGATTTTAAAAATACTCAAGCTGCTACTATCGAAAAGGCCTCTGGTACACATGAATTTGCATGTATTCAGTTGCACAAAACTTTGATGGGTAGAGGTGATATTATAAAAGAGACCACTCTTGAGATATTCAATACTAAAGACCATGCAGAATGGAACCATGTTCCTCAAGTATCTTTGGATCACCAAGAAGTCCCGGCTACTTCTGTAGATTTGTGGGATAGTTTTGACCGTTCCATAGGGCATCACTTTAACATGTCTATCGATCTTAATGCCTGTACGGGTTGTGGTGCTTGTGTTATTGCCTGTCATGCAGAGAATAATGTTCCTGTAGTAGGTAAAGAAGAGGTGAGAAAAAGTAGAGATATGCATTGGTTGCGTATCGATAGATATTATTCTTCAGAAGAAACCTTTGAAGGTGACAATCTAAAGAAAGATGGTTTTGATGGTCTTAGCGGAGATAATGGTTCTTTAGGAGGTTTTGGTCAGTTAGAAGATCCATCTGCGAACCCACAAGTGGCTTTTCAGCCAGTAATGTGCCAGCATTGTAATCATGCACCCTGCGAAACGGTTTGTCCGGTAGCAGCTACTTCACATAGTCGTCAAGGTCAAAACCATATGGCGTATAACCGTTGTGTAGGTACACGTTATTGTGCAAATAACTGCCCGTACAAAGTACGTCGTTTCAACTGGTTCTTATATAACAACAACGATGAGTTCGATTTCCATATGAACAACGATTTGGGTAAAATGGTATTGAACCCAGATGTAAATGTTCGTTCTCGTGGTGTAATCGAGAAGTGTTCTATGTGTATTCAAATGACACAGAAAACGATTCTTGATGCAAAACGTGATGGTAGGGTAATTGAAGACGGAGAATTTCAAACGGCATGTTCTGCGGCTTGTAGCAGTGGTGCCATTGTTTTCGGAGATGTTAACGATAAAGAAAGTCAAGTTTCAGAGTTGGCCGAAAGTGACCGTATGTATCACTTATTAGAGCATGTAGGCACACAACCAAATGTGTTCTACCATGTAAAAGTGAGAAATACAAACGAAGCATAACCTGTATTTAAGTAAACAACTATAACAGAATTATATGGCGTCGCATTACGAAGCACCTATACGTAAACCCTTAGTGATCGGGGATAAAGGCTACCATGATGTAAGCGTGGATATTGCCGCTCCTGTTGAAGGAAGGGCCAATAAGCACTGGTGGATTGTTTTTTCCATAGCCTTAGTGGCATTCTTATGGGGTATAGGTTGTATTATCTATACTATTTCTACCGGTATCGGTACTTGGGGTTTAAACAAGACCGTAAACTGGGCTTGGGATATTACCAACTTTGTTTGGTGGGTAGGTATCGGTCATGCCGGTACTTTGATATCAGCGGTACTATTATTGTTCCGTCAAAAATGGAGAATGGCGATTAACCGTTCTGCTGAGGCGATGACCATTTTCTCGGTAGTTCAAGCGGGTCTGTTTCCGATTATTCACATGGGTCGCCCATGGTTGGCATATTGGGTACTGCCTATTCCGAACCAATTTGGTTCTCTGTGGGTGAACTTTAACTCACCGTTGCTTTGGGATGTATTTGCGATTTCTACTTATTTGTCGGTTTCGCTTGTATTTTGGTGGACAGGTCTTCTTCCTGATTTCGCAATGATACGTGACCGTGCCGTACTTCCTTTTCAGAAAAAAATATACAGTCTATTAAGTTTTGGGTGGAGTGGGCGTGCCAAAGATTGGCAACGTTTTGAAGAAGTGTCTTTGGTTTTGGCCGGTTTGGCTACACCACTTGTACTTTCTGTACATACGATAGTATCTTTTGACTTTGCTACTTCGGTAATACCCGGATGGCATACCACCATATTTCCACCGTACTTTGTTGCTGGTGCGATATTCTCTGGTTTTGCAATGGTGAACACGCTTTTGATTATCATGCGTAAAGTATGTCATTTAGAAGCTTATATTACTGTGCAGCATATAGAACTGATGAATATTGTAATTATGATTACAGGTTCCATCGTAGGTTGTGCTTATATCACTGAATTATTCGTAGCCTGGTATTCTGGGGTAGAATATGAACAGTATGCATTCTTGAACAGAGCTACCGGACCATATTGGTGGGCGTACTGGTCGATGATGACTTGTAATGTGTTCTCGCCTCAGTTCATGTGGTTCAAAAAACTTAGAACGAGTATCCTATTTTCATTCTTTATCTCTATTGTAGTGAATATAGGTATGTGGTTCGAGCGTTTCGTGATTATCGTAACGTCGTTGCATAGAGATTATCTTCCATCTTCTTGGACGATGTTTTCGCCAACATTTGTTGATATTGGGATCTTCGTGGGTACAATAGGATTCTTCTTTGTATTATTTCTCTTGTATGCAAGAACCTTCCCGGTTATTGCTCAGGCAGAGGTAAAATCAATCTTGAAATCTTCAGGTGATAGATATAAGAAATTAAGAGATGCTGGAAAGCCTTTGTATAAGATTGAAAGAATGCAAACTTCCGGTTTAAAATCTGAACCCATTACCGATGATGTTCTTATGGGCGAGGTAGTACCTGCGGTAGGTGATAAAACGGGAGTTAACGATTTATTGAGTTCAATCGGTACGTTCGATTCTACAACTGAAACAGCTGATGATCTTAAAAAGATCAAAGGTATAGGTCCGCAAATGGAATCGACCCTTAATGAAATCGGTATATTTACGTTTGCCCAAGTTGGTAGAATGACTGAAAGAGAATACGATTTATTAGATTCCATCACGGGGTCGTTCCCAGGTAGGGCGCAACGTGATGATTGGGCCGGTCAGGCAATATTGTTAAACAATAAGAAATAGCTATGGCATCTAAAATGATACATGCATATTACAACGATGATGATGTGCTGATGCATGCGGTAAAAAAGGTTAAAGCAGCGAAGCATCACATCGAAGAGGTCTATTGTCCTTTTCCGGTTCACGGTTTGGACAAGGCTATGGGGCTTGCTCCTACAAGACTTGCTATAACGGCTTTTATGTACGGCTGTGTAGGTCTTACAGTGGCCATTACCATGATGAATTACATTATGATTGAAGATTGGCCTCAAGATATCGGGGGTAAGCCAAGTTTCAGTTATTTAGAAAATATGCCGGCGTTCGTACCGATTATGTTTGAATTAACGGTATTTTTTGCAGCTCACTTAATGGTGATTACCTTCTATTTAAGAAGTCGATTATGGCCATTTAAAGAAGCTGAGAACCCCGATGTTAGAACTACCGATGATCATTTCTTAATGGAAATCGAGGTTCACGGTAATGAAATGGAGTTAACGGAGTTGTTGATGGATTCTGGGGCCGTAGAGATAAACGTAATGGAAAAAAACAGTCATTAATATGAACAGTTTTAGTAAAATAGCAATTGCTTTCGCAAGTTTGTTCTTGTTGGTGTCTTGCTGGGGAGATAAAGATGAGCCAAACTATCAATATATGCCTAACATGTATGAGCCGGTAGGGTACGAAGCATATGGTAAGGTAGAATTTCTTCCAAATAGTCAAGAAGCGATGTTGCCTGCCGATAATACAATTCCAAGAGGTTGGATGCCTTATCCTTTTGAGAACACCATCGAAGGTAAAGAGCAGGCGCGACTGAACACTAGTCCCCTCGATCCGTTGAACAGTGAAGATAACTTGGCCCAAGGAAGTCAGTTATATACAATCTATTGTGCAATTTGTCACGGTGATAAAGGTGACGGTCAAGGTACTTTAGTAAAGAGAGAGAAAATTTTAGGGGTGCCTAGTTATGACGATGTTGCTAGAAATGTGACGGTGGGTACTACCATGCATACAATTCAGTACGGTCTTAATTCAATGGGTTCATATGCGTCGCAGATGAATACCAAAGAAATGTGGCAGGTTTCTGAGTATGTAATGCAATTGAAAGGAGAATTAACGAAATAATACCTAGAGAGACGATATGTATACGTTTTCAAACAGATTAAAAATAGGTTCGTTCATTTTAATGGCGCTCGGTGTTTTGGGTATCGCTATTGGTTTTATCAGTGCGCCCAGTACAGTTGAAGAAGCTAAGGCTATTGTTGCAAGTCATGATGACGGCCATGGCGGAGGTCACGGGGCCGAAGCAGGGCATGGTGAAGCCGCAGGTCATAGTGCCGCTGCAAATGCGCATGGTGAAGAACATGATTCATCGCACGATGAACATTTATTGCACCAATTACAGAATAAGCCTTGGGCGGCTTTATACGTAGGTGCTTTCTTTTTCTTTATGATCGCGTTGGGAGTGTTGGCGTTTTACGCTATTCAAAGAGCCGCTCAAGCAGGATGGTCTCCATTACTCTTCAGGGTTATGGAAGGGATTACCGCATACTTGGTTCCTGGTGGTATTATAGTATTCGTAATCTTGGTACTTTCAGTAATGCATATGAATCATCTGTTTATTTGGATGGATGCCGATGTCGTAGCTCATGATGAATTGATTCAAGGTAAAGTGGGTTATCTTAACCCAACATTTTTCTTGATCAGGGCGGCATTATTTTTAGGAGGATGGATATTCTACCGTGAATACTCTAGAAAATTATCATTGCAACAAGACGAGGCACAAGATGATGCCAACTTTAAGTTGAACTTCAGATGGTCTGCCGGTTTCTTGGTTTTCTATTTGGTGACCGAGTCTATGATGTCTTGGGATTGGATTATGAGCGTAGATCCACACTGGTTCAGTACATTATTTGGATGGTACGTTTTCGCTAGTATGTTCGTGTCAGGTATAACAGTTATTGCTATGGTAACCATTTACTTGAAGTCGAAGGGCTTGTTGCCTGATGTGAATGATAGCCATATACATGATTTAGCGAAATTCATGTTCGGTATTAGTATTTTCTGGACCTACCTTTGGTTCTCTCAGTTCATGCTGATATGGTATTCGAATATACCTGAAGAGGTTACTTATTACGTAACACGAATAGCCGATTATAGATTGCCTTTCTTCGGTATGGTTGCAATGAACTTCTTGTTTCCTGTATTGTTATTGATGAATAGTGATTATAAGCGTATTAATTGGTTCGTGGTATTGGCGGGTATCGTTATTCTTGCGGGTCACTATTTAGATATTTTCAATATGATTATGCCATCTACGGTCGGTGACCAATGGTCTATAGGTATTCCTGAGATCGGAGCGGTACTTTTCTTTGCAGGTCTGTTTATTTTTTGGGTGTTCAAAGCCTTGGCCACAGCACCGTTACAGCCTAAGCGAAATCCGTTTATCGAAGAGAGCAGGCACTTTCATTATTAGAAGTAATTTTAACGTATAACAGTAGCGTACGATGACTACAGTATTGATTTTAGCGGTTTTGATTTTGGTGGCAATTGCAATTTGGCAAATGACCAAGATTTTTGAATTGTCTCAATTGAAGGCCGAAACTTCCCAGATTGCAAACGATTCAGATAATAAGACGAACGGTTATCTCTTGTTCGCTTTCTTGATATTTATTTACGGTATCACCATATTCAGTTTTTGGAAATACTCAAAGTTCTTGTTGCCAGAAGCGGCTTCGGCCCACGGTGAAGAATATGATTACCTTATGTTGGTGTCTTTCGTTATTATTTTTATAGTTCAGACGCTTACTCAGGCTCTATTACATTATTTTGGTTACAAGTACCATGGTCGTAAAGGACAGAAAGCCTTGTTTTACGCTGATAACGACCGTTTAGAGTTCATTTGGACTATTATTCCCGTAGTTGTATTAGCAGGTTTGATCCTTTGGGGTCTTTATACTTGGACTACCATTATGGATGTTAACGATGAAGATGACCCTATTATGGTCGAGCTTTACGCCCAACAATTTAGCTGGACGGCCAGATACGGTGGTGCAGATAATGTGCTTGGTGATGCCAATGTTAGAATGATCGATATCAATAAGGCTAATGTTCTAGGTTTAGACGAGTCCGATACCTATGCAGCAGATGACATCATTGTTAAAGAATTACATTTACCGGTCGGTAGAAAAGTGAATTTTAAAATGCGTTCTCAAGACGTATTGCATTCCGCTTACATGCCTCACTTCAGAGCTCAAATGAACTGTGTGCCGGGTATGATTACAGAGTTCTCTTTCACACCCATTTATACTACTGAAGAAATGCGTCAAAATTCTGATGTTCGCGATAAGGTAAAGCGTACGAATGAAATTCGTGCAGAAAGGGCGGCTAACGGAGAAGATAATGCCGATCCATGGGAGTTTGACTATATTTTACTTTGTAACAAAATATGCGGTAAGTCTCATTACAATATGCAAATGAAAATTGTGGTCGAGACTCAAGAGGAGTTTGAAGCATGGCTTGAAGGGCAAAAAACTTTTGCTGAAAGTGTGCTTAAGCAAGAAGCGAGTGAAACCGCAATGAACACGGTACAGTAGGTATACTTAAACGGACCTACAGCTAAAGAAAGCTATTAAAAAAATTAAACAATAAGAGAATTATGTCTGTTACAGCACATGAACACGTAGATGACCATGCACATGATGACCATGGGCACCATCATCACAAAGAAACTTTTGTAACCAAGTACATATTTAGTCAGGATCATAAAATGATAGCCAAGCAGTATTTTATTACTGGTGTATTGGTTATGGGCTTTATAGGTATTGCCATGTCATTGTTGTTCCGTATGAAATTGGCCTGGCCGGGAGAATCTTTCTCCGTTTTTGAAGCTGTGTTAGGTAAGTGGGCACCAGAAGGTGTTATGGATGCCGATATTTATTTGGCATTGGTAACCATTCACGGTACTCTTATGGTATTCTTTGTACTTACTCAAGGGTTGAGTGGTACTTTTAGTAATTTATTAATACCCCTTCAGATAGGTGCACGTGATATGGCATCAGGCTTTATGAACATGCTTTCTTTCTGGATGTTCTTTGTTTCCTGTGTGATTATGTTGGGGTCATTGTTTGTTGAAGCAGGACCAGCAGCAGCTGGTTGGACAATCTATCCTCCGTTGAGTGCCCTTCCTATGGCACAATCGGGCTCCGGAATGGGTATGACGCTCTGGTTGGTTTCCATGGCGATATTCATTGCTTCCTCGCTTTTAGGTTCGCTTAACTATGTGGTTACGGTGATTAACTTACGAACTAAGGGTATGTCGATGACAAGGTTGCCACTTACTATTTGGGCGTTTTTTGTTACTGCAATTATTGGTATCATATCTTTCCCGGTATTGCTTTCAGCTGCATTATTATTGATTATGGATAGAAGTTTTGGTACATCATTCTTCTTGTCCGATATTTTCATCCAAGGTGAAGTATTACATCATCAAGGGGGTTCACCTGTTTTGTTTGAGCACTTGTTTTGGTTCTTAGGTCACCCAGAGGTTTATATAGTACTTCTTCCGGCATTAGGTATTACTTCAGAGATAATGTCTACCAACGCTAGAAAACCAATTTTTGGTTATCGCGCAATGATTGCATCCATATTGGCAATTGCATTTTTGTCAACTATTGTTTGGGGTCACCACATGTTTATTTCAGGTATGAACCCATTTTTAGGGTCTGTATTTACTTTTACGACTTTATTAATTGCTATTCCATCGGCGGTAAAGGCATTTAACTATATTACAACTTTATGGAAAGGAAACCTGCAGCTCAACCCTGCGATGCTTTTCTCGATTGGTCTTGTGTCTACGTTTATCACGGGTGGTTTAACAGGTATTATTCTTGGTGACAGTACTTTAGATATTAATGTTCATGATACCTATTTTGTTGTGGCTCATTTTCACTTGGTGATGGGTATCTCAGCATTGTACGGTATGTTCGCCGGTGTATATCACTGGTTCCCCAAGATGTTCGAAGGCAAATTGATGAACAAGAATTTAGGTTATGTTCACTTTTGGGTTACTGCAGTCTGCGCTTACGGAGTGTTCTTTCCGATGCACTTTGTGGGTATGGCCGGTGTGCCAAGAAGGTATTATGAGAACACCGCTTTCCCAATGTTCGACGAATTGGCAGATGTTCAGATATTGATGACGGTATTTGCTTTGATCGCTGGTGCAGCTCAGTTAGTATTTGTTTACAACTTTATACACAGTGTCTTTTACGGCAAGGTTGGACCTAAAAATCCTTGGAAATCGAATACTTTGGAATGGACTACCGAAAATAAACACATTCACGGTAACTGGGATGGTCCTATACCGGAAGTACACAGATGGGCCTACGATTATAGTAAGGTCGATGAGAACGGAGAGTATATAATTCCGGGTCAAGATTTCGTGCCTCAATCAGTTCCTCTTCAAAAAGACGAGGTAGAATTACAACACTAGAAATAGACTAACTCAAATAAAAATGCCCGGCTTTAATAGTTGGGCATTTTTTTTGATATATTAGTTTTGGTTACCTTAAGCGGAGATTACTTAAATGGTGTAACTCTTGATTTGCAATGGCAGCCTTAGTTTTGATGTTTAAGATTTAATTTATGAGATATATAGCGCTATTGATTGTGTTCGCTTGTTGCTGCCAGGTAACGGCTCAGCGAAAGCCTAAAATTAAAGGAAACAAAAGTGTAGTAGACTATCAAGAGAGTCTCCCGGCCTTTAATGCGATCGAACTAAAAGACGATTTAGAAATCAACTTGCTAAATAGTGCTGAAGAGGGTTTTTCGATTACCGCCGATGATAATCTTATCGATGTTCTCAAATTCAGTGTTCAAGATAGTACTTTGGTCATAAGTTCATTCTATAATATTACGAGTAAGAAGAAACTTGACATCACCGTTCACTATAACTATTTGAATGCAATTACACTTTATGATGGGCGTGTTAAAATGGATGGAGTTATAAACACGGATGAGCTTCATGTAAACACCTATGATTCGGCCAAACTACAGTTGAATGCCGTCGCCGATTTGATTAGTGTAAATATGGAAGGCAATAGTTCTGGAGATTTTAATTTAAGTGGAGGTGAGCTTAATTTTGTTTTGAAGGATAGAATAGATGTGCGCATCTATACTGTAGCAGCTGTCAACAATGTCAAAATGTACAAAAACGCCTCGGTCAAGATGGAAGGCACGGCTGATGAGCTACATGCCAACCTTTTTGAGAGCTCTAACTTTAAAGGAGAAAGACTAGAGACCCATAAGGTTTACCTGACCGCTGAAGATTCGTCAAAGGGAGACGTACATGCTCTAGAGACTCTTGAATTGAGCTCAACAGGTTCTTCTGAAACACATTTATACGGAAACCCCCAAATTACCATACATCAATTTGAGGGTACACCTGAACTTCATAAGGAGAAATAATTCTAATCGGTCAATTGGCGATAGGGGCGCTCATACAATAATCGGGAATGCCAAAGCCGTCAACTAGAATTTCAATATGTGGGCGCAGTTCGGTACACAAACGTTCCACTCTTTGTCTTATCGCCTTTGATTTTGTGCTTCCTAAATACCCTTGTTCGAGAAACCATTCCGCATCTTTTCTTATTTCAGAAAGGGCGTAAAGTGTTCCTAGTTTTTCGAAAAGTGCCCTATTCTTGTCTTCCGGCATATGCTCTACAAAGTCAGAGAATGTGTTGAATGCTAGCTCAACACTATAAGCCTTGCCCAAGGCCAATAAATGGGTCTGTACCTTTAAAAAGGCCTGATAAGAAGGCATGCCCTGTTTGATATAATCACGTATGCGCATCGCTAAAGTGTAGGTCAACCTTCTTGTGCGGTAATTGAAGGCATGCTTGTGAAATTTAGGATTGTAAAGATGTTCTTTGTCGACCTTATTAGAATAGACAGGATTGATGGTCGTGAGCGTATTGTTAAGCTGCATACCCAATATTTTAAGTACTGAAGTGAACCCCGCGCTATTGAACTCTGCTTTAAAATCGGATAGCACGCCTTTTGCAGCTAGCAACAAGAGTACAGTGTTGTCGCCTTCAAACGTGGTGAAAATATCAACATCGCCTTTCAGGTCTGCTATTCGGTTCTCTAAAAGGTAGCCTTTGCCACCACAAGCTTCTCGGCATTCTTGAATCGTATCGTTGGCATACCATGTAATCAGAGACTTCAGACCGGCTACTTGAGTTTCAACTATTCGTTTATCGGGCTGGCTTTCATCACAATATGTTTCCATCATATTGTCCAATGCAAAGTGGTAGACGTAGGCACTGGCCACCAATGGTGTCAATCGCAATTGATGTGAGGGGTAATCCATTAATAAATCTTCCTGAACTTTGATGCTGTCATTGAATTGCCTTCTTTTTAGAGCATGTTTTATAGCTACGGTCAATGCGAATTTTGCACCTCCTAGTCCGGCTCTAGCCACGCAAATACGGCCACCTACTAGTGTGCCAAGCATGGTGAAAAATCTTTTATTCGGGTTTTTAATTTCGGAATGGTAAGAGCCATCCGCTTTTATTTCTCCGTACTTGTTTAATAGGTTCTCTCTGGGAACCGAGACTTGATTGAACCATATTTTTCCGTTATCAACTCCATTAAGTCCAAGTTTATAACCGTTATCTTCAACCTGAATTCCTGGTAGTAGTTCATGCTTTTCGTTTCTTAAGGGAACAAGAATAGCATGTACGCCTTCATTCTTTCCGTTGACAATAAGTTGGGCAAAAACGGAAGCCATTTTCGAATGAAGGGCATTGCCGATATATTCTTTGTTATCGTTTTTTCCGGGGGTGTGAATGATTAAAGTGTCCGTAGAGGGGGCGTAGGTCGCTGTTGTCTTGATACCTCGAACGTTAGACCCATGTCCGGTTTCGGTCATGGCAAAGCACCCTAGGAGTTCGGTTTTGCCTGTTTCTGACAAAAATTTATCATGGTGTTTTTTGGTACCCAGTTTTTGAATACTTCCGCCAAAAAGTCCGAACTGCACACCGAATTTTATGGTAAGGCTACCATCAACATACATCATATTTTCAAACATATAGGCATAGCCTTGCATGTCGTTTGCTCCTCCGTAGGCTTCAGGATAGGCTAAAGCGCCATAACCCTTATCTGCCAAAAATTTCACCTGATTTAAGACAACCTCCCTGAAATCTTCTTTTGCTCTATGAATGGCCCATTTAAAAATAGGGTTGTCGAGGGTGCTTCTAAACTCTTCGATTAGTTTGGCGTGTTTGCCCTTTAAAATAGTATCGATTTCATCGGCATTATAGTAGTGAGAAGTATTTTCATGGTCAACTTCAACATCAAAAAGATGGTTGTAATGGTTTGGTTGTATACCTAGATTAATCTCGATATGTTTTAGGCTCTCGTTAAACGGGCATTCATCATGGTAATGGCATACCACCTGTTGACTAAAAGTTGCTAGGGGAAAGTTGACGCTTTCAACTAATTTAACTTGGGAGCTCGATATCAATTGTTTCCAGTTTTTCATTTGACTTTCGGTCGGGGTCGTCTCTGGGTTCAGCCAATTGAGAAGTTCTTTTCTCTGGTCGGTCGATAAGCTAGCATCTTCTTTTAAAGTGTTTTGAACCACATTTATTTCAGATACGGTCACAAGGTTGTCAGACCAAATGACATAGAAAAAGGGAATATATTGTAATAGTTGAGCGGAGTATATATTTTTTTGCATAAAATGAAATTACGATTTTTTGACAAATTTCAAGGATTAGAATTTTCAGATAGTCGGTAAACGTTTACACTTTGAATTGATATAGCAGGGCGGATAAACTGTGCTCTCTTTCCCCTATCTTTGTTATTGTATGAACGAGAATTTAGACCCAACAGGAGATAATTTTTCCTCAGAGGAAATTGATATCGAAAAGGCATTGCGGCCTATATCATTTGATGATTTTACAGGGCAACAACAAGTGCTTGAAAATCTTAAAATATTTGTTCAGGCTGCCAATCAAAGAGGAGAGGCCTTGGATCATACGCTTTTTCATGGCCCACCAGGTCTAGGTAAAACTACATTGGCGCACATTTTGGCGAATGAGCTAGGTGTAGGCATCAAAGTTACCTCGGGCCCTGTTTTAGATAAGCCAGGTGACTTGGCCGGCCTTTTGACCAATCTCGATGAACGCGATGTATTATTCATCGATGAAATACATAGATTAAGCCCTATAGTCGAAGAGTATCTCTACTCGGCGATGGAAGATTATAAAATAGATATTATGATCGAGACCGGGCCGAACGCGAGATCGGTTCAAATTAATCTTAACCCGTTCACGCTAATTGGTGCGACCACCCGTTCCGGTTTACTGACGGCTCCCATGAGGGCGAGGTTTGGTATTTCAAGCCGCTTACAGTATTATGATACTGAGTTGCTTTCGACCATCGTTCAACGAAGTTCTGATATTTTAAATGTTCCGATTAGCAATGAGGCGTCCATTGAGATTGCGGGTCGTAGTCGCGGTACACCTCGTATCTGTAATGCGCTATTGCGTCGTGTTCGTGATTTTGCCCAGATAAAAGGTAACGGTAACATCGATATTGAAATCTCTAAATTTAGTTTGAAGGCCTTGAATGTTGATGCACATGGTCTAGATGAAATGGATAATAAGATACTGACGACCATTATTGATAAATTTAAGGGTGGCCCTGTAGGTATAACCACTTTGGCAACGGCAGTTTCGGAAAGTGCGGAGACTATTGAAGAAGTTTATGAACCTTTTTTGATTCAGCAAGGTTTTATTATGCGCACGCCACGGGGTCGTGAGGTGACCGAGCATGCGTATAAGCATTTGGGTAAGACCCAACCAGGTAATCAGCAGGGGTTGTTCTAACCTAAATTTTCAAAATTTGATTATGTTAATTAATGGAAGGAAAGAAAAAATCTTTGGTTACGGTTTCACAATTTGAGGTCTTTAAAAACCGAAAGCGAATTTTACAAAATCCGTTACCCTTTCATAAAGAAAATTTTGAAAAACACGGAGATACTTTTTTAGTAAATATCGGAATTGGTAATAAGGTGGTTTTTACAAAGGATGCCGAAACGATAAAGTATATTCTTCAAAAGAACCATAAAAATTATTACAAATCGTCGCTTCAAACGAAAGATTTGGCCAAGTATATTGGGCACGGACTACTGACTACAAATGGTGATTTTTGGCGTACACACCGCCGAATGGTCCAGCCCGCTTTTCATAAAAAGAAGTTACAAGGTCTTTTGGGCATAATGTACAAAAGTATTACCGATGAGTTAAATCGCATTGAGCCTGAAAACAGCTTTGATATTTTTCCGTTAATGGGAGACATTGCTTTTCAAGTAGTTGCGCAAGCTTTGTTCAGTGCAGATGATTTAAGAAATCGAATGGTCAAATTGCAGCACATAACCGAGACCAACCAGAGAATGCTCATTAAAGAAATGAGGCAGCCCTTTAAAAAATGGTGGTTTCAGCTATCTGGTCAAGTTAAAAAGCATTTGCACCTATCTGAAGATGCTAGGGAGTTGTTAAACAGTATTATTCAAGATCGTATAGATTCATCTGAAGAGAAAGACGACTTGCTAGATATGCTGTTAAGGGCAAAATACGAAGATGGTTCGGGTATGTCTCGTAAGCAACTCATTGACGAGGTAATGATTCTATTTACTGCGGGGCATGAAACTACCGCAAACGCATTGAGTTTTAGCCTGTTTCTGTTGGCCAAGAATCCGAAGATTCAAAACCAGTTGTTTGAAGAGGTAAAACATTTTGATTTTGATGGCGATTTGATGTCGGTCTTAAATAACCTGAACTTTACTAAGCAATGTATCGAGGAAGCAATGCGGCTCTACCCACCTGTTTATGTAATTGACAGGGTAAGTCTGGCGAATGATGCTATAGGTGGGCATGAGTTTGAGAAGGGTACGGTCTGGCTCATGAGTATGTATGAACTACACCGCCATAATGATTTTTGGGAAAATCCTGAAGAGTTTCAACCTATGCGTTTTGGGGTGTCGAATAGAAAAGACTATTCGAATTGCTATTACCCCTTTGGGGCGGGCCCGAGAATGTGTGTCGGTAATAATTTCGCTATGTTCGAAATGATTATGGTGGTTGCTTCAATATTCAAGAAATATAGGGTGACGACTGAAATTAATAACCTAGAGATTAATCCTTTAATTTCGTTGAAACCTAAAGAAGTTCCTCTTAGATTTGAACTGAGATAGGTTAACCGTTAAACCATTTTTTTGAATAAAAAAGTACAATATAGTGCGCTGATAAAAGAAGAGGCCAAGCGTATCGGCTTCCTATCTTGCGGTATTTCTAAAGCTGATTTTTTAGAGGATGAAGCTCCACGTTTAGAATCATGGCTCGAGAAAAATAGGCATGGTGAGATGGGGTATATGGAAAATCATTTCGATAAGCGGCTTGACCCTAGATTGTTGGTCGATGGCGCCCAATCGGTCATTTCATTATTACTTAATTACTATCCTGAAGAAACCCAGAAAGAAAATACCTATAAGATTTCTAAATATGCCTATGGGCAAGATTACCATCATGTCATTAAATCTAAGTTAAGGCAATTACAACAGTTTATTTCAAATGAAATAGGTGAAGTGAACGGCCGTGCCTTTGTAGACTCCGCACCAGTCTTAGATAAGGCATGGGCCGCAAAAAGTGGATTGGGGTGGATCGGTAAAAATAGTAATCTGTTGACCCAACAAGTAGGGTCATTTTATTTCATCGCCGAACTCATAGTAGACTTAGAATTAGAATATGATCACGCGGTAACCGATCATTGCGGTACATGCACGGCCTGTATAGATGCTTGCCCCACCGATGCTATTGTTGAACCTTATGTAGTAGACGGCAGCAAGTGTATCTCTTATTTTACCATAGAGCTCAAAAATGAAATACCGGGGGAGTATCGAGGCGAATTCGATGATTGGGCTTTTGGGTGCGATGTTTGTCAAGATGTTTGCCCTTGGAATCGGTTCTCGAAACCACATCAGGAACCCTTGTTCAATCCGCACCCGGATCTTCTGGAAATGACTAAAAATGACTGGGAAGAAATGACCGAAGATGTATTTCGAAAGGTCTTTAAAAAATCGGCTGTAAAGCGTACTAAATTTTCGGGACTGCAGCGAAATATCGATTTTCTAAAATAAGTACCAATATTTTTCATAAAGAGTTTCAATTCTACTTTAGAATTGCAATATGCACTGTTTTAGGTAGTATTCGTTTGACAAAATTCGATATTTCAATTTTTTTTTCGTCTCTAACGTTTTCGGTTGATATCTTATTCTTTTTTAAGGATTCAGTAGGTTTTGAGTTTTCTAACTTGCCCTTCAATATGGTGAAAGACAAAGGGTTTTGATGGTCAAAGGCCTTTGTCGAATAATTTCAACTCAAGTTTTACGCCCTTAGTTTATGCAAAATAAAGTGCAGTTAATTACCTACGTGGATCGTTTTGGTTGCAAGAATATTTCAGAATTGAATGATTTGTTTCAGACTAAATTTAAAGGACTTTTCGGAGGGGTACATATTCTCCCGTTTTTTAACCCAATTGACGGAGAAGATGCTGGTTTTGACCCCATTGATCATACGCAGATAGATCCAAGAATCGGTGATTGGGATGATCTCAGGCAATTGAGTGAAAAAACTGATATTATGGCCGATCTTATAGTCAACCACATTTCGGCAAAATCTGTTCAGTTTCAAGATTATTTGGAAAAAGGAGATGATTCTGAGTTCGGCGAACTTATTCTTACAGACGACAAGGTTTTTCCTAATGGGGCATCCGAAGAAGAAATAAGTAAAATTTATAGGCCTAGACCAGGTCTACCATTCACAAAATTCGAATTGAATGACGGAACCGAAAAAAATGTATGGACTACCTTTACTGCAAATCAAATTGATATCGATGTAGCATCTTCAAAAGGGGAAAAATATCTCGACACAATTTTAAATACCTTTAAAGAGGCGGGTGTATCAATGATTCGTTTAGATGCCGCAGGTTATGCGGTGAAAAGAGCAGGTACTTCTTGCTTTATGATCGATGAAACTTTCGAATTCATTTCTAGAATTACTGAAAAGGCCAGAAAAATGGGTATTTCGGTATTGGTAGAAATTCACTCTTACTATAGAACTCAAATAGAGATTGCAAAACGGGTAGATTATGTTTATGATTTCGCTTTACCCGTGCTCGTACTCGATACTTTATTTAATCAAAATTCGGTCAATCTTAAAAAATGGTTGGCTGTTGCTCCAAGAAATGTAGTGACCGTACTTGATACCCACGACGGAATCGGTATAGTCGATGTTGCTTCAGAAGATGATAAGCCTGGGCTTATAGAAGATGATGTATTAAATAATATAGTAGAGCAAATGCATGAAAACAGTGGTGGTACAAGTAGAAGGGCTACCGGTGGTTCGGCATCGAATCTTGATTTATATCAAGTGAACTGCACCTATTTTGAAGCTTTAGGAAAGAATGAAAGACTTTATTTAATGGCAAGGGCCATTCAGTTTTTTGTGCCAGGGGTGCCGCAGGTTTATTATGTGGGTCTCTTCGCAGGGGAGAACGATATGAAACTTCTTGAAAAAACAAATGTCGGAAGAGATATCAATAGACATTACTTTACCAAAGATGAAATAGCTGATGATGTGAAAAGTTCATTCTTCTCTAGTTTTAGAGAGATGATGGTTCTTAGAAATACCCATTCGGCATTTAATGGGGTTTTCGAAGTGGTTGATACCGATGCTAGTGTACTTCATTTAAAATGGATGAATGGTAAAGAATGGACAGAGCTTTTCATTGATTTGTTGTCGAATCAAATGAGAATAACCTTTTCAGGTCAAGGCGGATCCCAACAATTGATCCTGTTCTAAAAAGTTGAAATTTTAAGATTCAATTGATTTTTCAGCTCTTTAATATAGCATAATGGCTGAATATGTTATCTTGTTTGAGAAATAACCACTCCAAAATTAGAGAATGATGAAAATAAGGAAGCCCGAGCTGAGTTTTTGGCAGATTTGGAATATGAATGTCGGTTTCTTCGGTATTCAGTTCAGTTTTGGGTTGCAGCAAACGGCAATCAACCCCATATTCTCATTTCTTGGTGCGCATCATGAAGAACTACCTTTATTGAATTTGGCAGGCCCGGTTACCGGCTTGCTGATACAGCCTATAATCGGTGCCATTTCCGATAAAACTTGGTCTCCTAGGTGGGGAAGACGAAAACCATTTTTCTTGATTGGTGCTATAACTGCGAGTTTGTGTCTGTTCGCATTTCCGTTTAGTTCTCATCTGTGGTTTGCGGTTGGCTTACTTTGGATCTTAGATGCGGCCAACAATACGGCTATGGAGCCTTACCGCGCTTTTGTAGGTGATAAATTACCTGACAGTCAATTGACTTACGGTTTTCAAATGCAAAGTCTTTTTGTAGGTGCCGGTATTACCTTGGCTAACTTTTCCCTTTTTCTTTTTCAAGACTGGTTCAGTGTGCCCAGCGAGGCCGGTAGTCTGTGTTCTACGGCTACAGAGGTGGTCTCTGCTATACCCACTTGGGTATATTATTCTTTTTTCTTGGGAGCCGTAGCTTCTTTGGGTTCGATTTTATGGTCGGTCTGGAAAACGCCTGAGATTCCACCAACTAAAGAAGAGTTGGATCATATATCTAGGCATTCTAATAAAAGCTTCTTGCAAAAGGCCGGAGCACCGTTCGTAGAAATTTTTCAAGCAATCGGTGAAATGCCGAATCTTATGTGGAGGCTTGCGGGCGTCTATCTGTTTCAATGGTATGCACTGTTCGTATATTGGCAATTCATTACACCGATGTTGAGGTCGAGTATGTTCGGCATCAGTAATGCTGATAACGAAAAGTTCGAATCGATTATGGCCGCGTGTAATTCTGGAGGTGTAATCGGTACTGGTGACATGGCGTTCGCCCAAAATATACAAAGCATTTCTGAGCAGGCTTTGGCACAAACAGGGTTGATGAACGGTACATACAACTTGGTTACCATGGTGGTCGCCTTGGCATTGGTACCCATAGCAAGAAAATACAGTTCTAAATTGGTTTACGTGCTAAGTTTGGTACTTACCGGGGTGGCAATGTTGAGTATGCCATACATACATAATCAATATGCCTTGCTTTTACCCATGGTGCTATTTGGTATCGGTTGGGCCTCGATGATGGGCATACCTTATGCTATGGTCTCAAAGGTAATTCCGGAAGAAAGACGAGGGGTTTATATGGGTATCGTAAATATGATGATAGTTATTCCAATGTTGATTCAGACCATAACTTTTGGGCCGATAATTAAAAATTTATTGGGTAATAATGCTGTGAACGCCATACTTTTTGGAGGCATTTTCTTTATTATAGCCGCTATTTTGGCGATGCGATTGAAGTTGCCTAAGAAAGAGGAAAATATTGTTATTTAATTTTTTAAGTTGTTTGTTATTAGCGGGATGCATTTAATGTACCCGCTTTTTTATATCTGATATTCTTACCGCTAATTTTCTGGGTATTTAAATTTGAAGCTCAAATCTAATGATGTTTGGGCAACCCAAAGAGTGAATCTTTTTTATACATATCCGAAGAATACTCTTAAATTTGATTTTCAAAGTAGAACACTATGAGTAAGCAAAAACAACGACGAGAGGCTCTGGTCTATCATGCAAAACCCCAACCTGGTAAGATTAAGATCGTGCCGACCAAACCGTATGCCACCCAAAGAGATTTGGCCCTGGCCTACTCACCTGGGGTTGCAGAACCTTGTCTTGAAATTGCTAAAGATAAAGCCAATGTCTATAAGTATACTTCCAAAGGAAATTTAGTGGCCGTTATTTCGAACGGTACCGCAGTTTTGGGGCTTGGTAATATTGGCCCCGAAGCGTCAAAGCCCGTAATGGAAGGAAAAGGATTGTTGTTCAAGATTTTTGCCGATATCGATGGAATTGATATAGAGGTAGATACCGAGAATGTCGATGAATTTGTTCAAACGGTCAAAATGATAGCTCCGACTTTTGGCGGTATCAATTTAGAGGACATTAAGGCACCGGAAGCTTTCGAAATAGAAAAAAGGCTCAAAGAAGAGCTTGATATTCCTGTAATGCACGATGACCAGCATGGCACGGCAATTATTTCGGCTGCAGCACTTTTAAATGCTTTGGAGTTGGCAGAGAAGAAAATCGAAGATGTTCAAATCGTAATTAGCGGTGCTGGTGCCGCTGCGGTTTCTTGTACCAAACTTTACAAAGCTTTCGGTGCCAAGGCAGAAAATATCGTAATGCTAGATAGTAAAGGGGTTATACGAAAGGATGCGGAAAATCTATCTCCGGCCAAACTCGAGTTTGCAACCGATAAAGATTTGAGAACCCTCGAAGATGCTATGAAAGACAGCGATGTCTTTATCGGCCTTTCGATTGCCGATGTTGTAACACCGGAAATGTTGGTCTCTATGGCCGATAACCCTATAGTTTTCGCCATGGCCAATCCGAATCCTGAAATTGATTATGATTTGGCCTGTAAGACGAGAAAAGATATTATCATGGCAACGGGCCGCTCCGATCATCCTAATCAAGTGAACAATGTGTTAGGTTTTCCTTTTATATTCAGAGGGGCTCTTGATGTAAGGGCGACCGGAATAAACGAGGCCATGAAAATGGCCGCTGTTAAGGCTTTGGCAGACCTGGCCAAACAACCCGTGCCAGAACAGGTGAACATTGCTTACGGTGAAACCCGATTAACATTTAATAATGAGTATATCATTCCTAAACCTTTTGACCATAGGTTGATATCTGAAATTCCACCAGCGGTAGCAAAGGCTGCAATGGAAAGTGGTATCGCCCAACAACCTATTGAAGATTGGGATAAGTACAAAGAAGAATTACTGCAACGTTCAGGTAATGACAACAAGGTAGTTCGCCTATTGCACAATCGCGCTAAGTTGAATGCCAAACGTATAGTTTTTGCAGAAGCTGACCATTTAGATGTATTAAAAGCTGCTCAGATAGTTCACGAAGAAGGTATTGCAGAACCTATACTTTTAGGTAAAAAAGAGATTATTCTTGAACTAAAGAAAGAACTCGAATTTGATGCCGATATTGCGATTATAGATCCTTCATCCGACGAATTTGATGAAAAACATATACGCTATGCGACCAAATTTTGGGAGAGTAGAAAGCGTAGCGGAACCACTTTGTATAGTGCAAAGATAAAAATGCGAGAGCGCAATTATTTTGGCGCTATGATGGTTTTGGAAGGTGATGCCGACGGAATGATTTCAGGGTATTCACGTGCCTATCCAACAGTAGTAAAGCCGATATTTGAGGTTATCGGTAGAGCTTCCAACGTTAAAAAAGTGGCTACGGTCAATATCATGATTACCGATATGGGCCCTCTATTTTTGGCTGATACCTCAATAAATATTGACCCATCCGCTGAAGAATTGGCCGAAATAGCACAGAATACGGCAAACGTCGCTTCAACATTTGGTTTCGATCCGGTTTTAGCATTGCTTTCTTATGCGAACTATGGTTCTTCTACGCATCCTAACGCGAAAAAAGTTAGAAAAGCGGTTGAAATTCTCCATGAGACAAACCCTCAGTTAGTGGTCGATGGTGAAATTCAAACTGATTTTGCCCTTAACAAAGAATTGCTTCAGAGCCAGTTTCCGTTTTCAAAGTTGGCCGGTAGAAAGGTGAACACTTTGATTTTTCCTAATTTAGAATCAGCGAATATTACCTATAAGTTACTTAAAGAACTTAATAAGGCAGATTCTATTGGCCCGATTATGGTCGGTTTGCGTAGGTCTGTTCATATTTTACAGCTAGGTGCAAGTGTCGATGAAATGGTGAATATGACCGCAATTGCTGTAATCGATGCTCAAGAGCGTGAGAAGCGCAGAAAAGCAAAATCAGGCAAATAAATAGACTCGTAAAATAGTCCCCACCAAATGATACATCACCTTAAAGGTAGACTTGTTGAAAAAACCCCGACGTACGTTGTTGTCGAATGCGCTGGGGTGGGCTATTTCGTGAATGTCTCTTTACACACTTTTTCGAATTTACCTGATGGTGAGCATATAAGTTTGTATACTCATCTACAGGTAAAGGAAGATTCACATACTTTGTTCGGTTTCGTACAACGTTCAGAGCGCGAAATTTTTCGTTTGTTAATCTCGGTTTCGGGTATTGGTTCTAGCATTGCGCGCACCATGTTATCTTCTTTAGAGCCTGTTCAAATTAGAGACGCCATAGCAAATGGTGATGTACCTACAATTCAATCTATTAAAGGAATCGGAGCCAAAACCGCACAGCGGGTAATTCTTGACCTTAGGGATAAAATTCTTAAAGTTTACGATATTGGCGAAGTTTCCACATCTACAAACAATACAAATAAAGAAGAAGCGTTATCTGCTTTAGAGGTTCTTGGCTTTGCTAGAAGACCTGCCGAAAAGGTAGTAGATAAAGTGCTTGCCCAAGACTCCTCTCTTAGCGTAGAGAACATTATAAAACTTGCGCTTAAAAATTTGTAACAAGTTTGAAAACAGGGGCCGAACTAATTCTTAAATCATCATTTAAGCTTATTCTCCTATTCTCAGTTTTCTTTGTTTCTACGAGCACAGTGTTCGCTCAAGAAACAGAAGGTGAGGTAGTCGATGAGCAACAGGTAGACTCGGTCAAGACCGGTTTCTCGCTGGGGCGGCTTCGTATGGAGAACCCAGAAAGTATAGTTTCCAAGTACATTTACGACCCTAATTTAAAAATGTACGTCTACTCTGAAAAGGTAGGCGATTTTGATATAGGTTATCCGATAATTTTAACTCCTGAACAATACTATGAATTGGTTCAGCAAGAAGGCATAAAAGACTATTTTAAAGAAAAGTCAGATGCTTTTTCGGGTAAGAAGGAGGGTAGCGAAGAGGCCCGTAAAAATCTACTGCCGAACTTCTATGTTAACAATAATTTTTTCCAGTCCGTTTTCGGGGGTAATACGATAGAGGTAATTCCTCAAGGTTCGGTTGCTATGGATTTGGGGGTTATTTGGCAGAAAAATGATAACCCCTCTTTATCGCCAAGAAACAGAACGAACACATCTTTCGATTTTGATCAGCGTATTAGTTTAAGTATGCTGGGTAAGATAGGAGAGCGGCTTCAGGTTACTGCCAACTATGATACCGAAGCTACTTTTGATTTTCAGAATATCGTAAAACTTGATTATACCCCGACCGAAGATGATATTATACAATCCATTGAGGTAGGTAACATTTCTATGCCCCTGAACAGTTCGTTAATTCAGGGTTCACAGAGTCTTTTTGGGGTGAAAACACAGTTGCAATTCGGTAAGACAACTGTAACAGCGGTATTCTCTCAGCAACAATCACAGAACAATACAGTGGTGGCCCAAGGTGGGGGTACGGTCGATGAATTTTCGGTCACGGCCCTTGACTATGATGAAGACCGGCACTTTTTCTTGGCTCAATATTTTAGAGATAATTACGATGAGGCACTGAATAATTACCCATATATTAAAAGTCAAGTACAGATTACAAGGCTTGAAGTTTGGGTGACCAATAGAAGCCAGCAGACCTTAAATGTGAGAAATATTGTGGGTATTCAAGATTTAGGGGAGTACGATCCCCTGTCGAGCGACCCTGATAATAAAAGAACGAGAATTTATAACAACGCTCCCGGTGGCTTTTTTAATATGAACACGGGTGGGCAACCGAATACTTTACCTCGAAACAATGCCAATGACTATGATCCAGGCCTGTTGGTTACAAACAACGGAGCCCTTAATTCAAATATTAGGGATGTAGCTACTGTTGAGCAAGGTTTTAGTGTAGCTGGTTATCAGCCCAATCAAGGCTTTGATTATGCATTTTTAGAAAATGCGCGAAAATTGGAGCAAAGTAGAGATTACACATTCAATACACAGTTGGGTTATATTTCATTGAATCAGCGCTTGAGTAACGATGAGGTATTGGCGGTAGCGTTTCAATATACCTATAATGGTAACGTTTATCAGGTAGGTGAGTTTGCTAACGGAGGTCTTGATGCCACTACGGTTTCCGGAGCTGTCAATAATCCTATCATTAATAACAATACTCTTATTCTTAAACTTTTAAAAAGTAATATTACCAATGTCTCCGATCCTATTTGGGATTTGATGATGAAGAATATTTATGCGACGGGAGCTTTCCGCTTGAGTCAAGAAGATTTTAAGATGAATATTCTCTATAGTAATCCGACACCAAGAAACTATATTACCCCGGTCGAAGATGCTACTTGGCCCGATGGTTTGCAAGATCGTATTCTTTTGAATGTATTCAATTTTGACCGACTTAACGCATACAACGATGTTCAACCGGGTGGTGATGGTTTTTTTTGATTTCATTCCAGGAACAACGGTCGATACACAAAACGGGCAAATTATATTCACTAAAGTCGAACCTTTTGGTAAATACCTTTATGAGCAATTGGGAGGTGGTGACTACGGAAACGAGAATAACGACAACCCCAATCAAGAAAAGTATGTTTTTAGGGATATGTATGAGCTGACTAAATCAGCTGCGCTTCAAGATCCCGAGAAGAACAAGTTTTTATTAAAAGGAAGGTATAAGTCTGAAGGGAGCAATGGTATACCTATCGGGGCATTTAATGTGCCTAGGGGCTCGGTGCGAGTTACAGCTGGCGGCCGCCAGTTACAAGAGGGTATCGATTATACGGTAAATTATCAAGCGGGTACAGTTCAGATACTGGATCCCAGTTTAGAGGCGTCCAATACACCCATTAATATCTCGGTTGAGAATAATGCCGTTTTCGGTCAGCAAACAAGACGGTTTACTGGGGTGAACGTTGAACACCAGTTCAATGAAAATTTTGTGCTTGGTGCCACACTTTTAAATTTGAACGAACGGCCATTAACCCAAAAATCTAATTTTGGTATCGAGCCAGTGAACAATACTATATTCGGAATCAATGGTAATTTTTCGACCGAAGTGCCATTTTTGACACGATTGGTGAACAAGCTTCCTAATATTGATACCGATGTACCTTCTAATATTTCTTTACGTGGCGAGGTAGCTTGGTTAAAACCGAATTCTCCGAAAAATGCTGATTTTCAAGGGGAAACAACTACATATCTAGATGATTTTGAAGGAGCACAGTCGCTAATCGATGTAAGATCTTCATTGGGTTGGGCGATGGCAAGTACGCCTGTAGAATTTTTAGATAATCCTACTCAAAAAGGTCTCGAAACTGGTTTCGGCAGGGCAAAATTGGCTTGGTACACTATTGATCCGGTTTTCTATACCAATCAAAGACCCGCTGGTTTAAATGATAGCGATATTTCATCAAACACTACCAGACGAATATTTGTAGATGAGGTTTTTCCGAAAGTGGAAATAGCCCAAGGTCAAACGCGGCAGCAGACCACTTTAGATTTGGCATACTATCCTGAAATGAAAGGTCCTTATAATGCCAATGAAGATTTTGATAACACGGCGGCTGATCAAAAGTGGGGTGGTATCATGCGGTCACTTAGCAGTACCAATTTCGAACAGTCAAATGTTGAATTCGTCCAATTTTGGGTGATGGACCCATATTTAGAAGGTACGGCGAATAGTACAGGTGAGTTGGTAATCAATCTCGGTAATATTTCAGAAGATATTTTGGCCGATGGCCTCAAGCAATATGAGAATGGACTACCTGTAAACGGCGAAGGAAGTGTAAAGCCGGAAAACCCGATTTGGGGGCCAGTGCCTGCAACCCAAGCTTTGGTTTATGCCTTTGATGTTGACGAGGGAGCTAGACAACAGCAAGACTTAGGATTTGATGGACTTGATGATATTGGGGAAAGTGCGATTTATGGTGATGCGAACGGTGCTGACCCGGCATTGGACAACTATGAGTATTTCTTGCAACGCGACGGTGGCATTCTAAATCGATATTTGAACTTCAATAACCCTGAAGGAAACTCTCCCGTACAGGTGACCAATGACAATAGAGGTTCTACGACCCTGCCCGATGTCGAAGATATAGATCGTGATTTGACCATGAATACGGTCAATAGTTATTACGAATACCGAATTCCTATTAAACCAAACACAACTATTAATGACTTGTATGTAACCGATATTAGAGATTCATTGGTTTTATCTGGTAATCGTATTCCCGATGGTAGTACGGTAAGAACCCGATGGATTCAATATAAGATTCCATTGAACGACTTTACCGATGCCGTTGGTGGTATTACCGATTTTCGTTCGATAAGCAGCATGCGACTTTACATGACGAACTTCAATAGTGATGTTTTGTTGCGTTTTGCAACATTGGATTTAGTTCGTGGCGATTGGCGTACTTATATCAAGTCTCTTGATGAAGACGACCCAAATACAGCTGATGATGCCACTACCATGGATGTAAATGCGGTGAATATTCAAGAAAATGAAAACCGAACCCCGATACCGTATGTTTTGCCGCCAGGTGTTCGTCGTGAGCAATTGAATAATAATAATACGATTATACAGCAGAATGAACAATCGCTGTCGTTGGTGATAGAAAATTTAGAGCCACAAGATTCTCGTGGTGTTTTCAAAAACCTGAATATAGATGTAAGGCAGTATGAGAAGCTTAAAATGTTCATGCACGCCGAAAAGATTTTGGAAAGTGATACGTATGATGTTGAAAATCCTCTAGTAGGTTTCTTGCGTGTCGGTACCGATTTTACCGAGAATTTTTATCAATTAGAGCTTCCTTTAGAGTTTACTTCTTTTAATGTGAGTTCTGAAGAAGGGGTCTGGCCAGAGAATAATGAAATGGAAGTAATCTTAGATGATTTGAACAAAGTCAAATCTGTCTGGATAACCGGAAGCGACCTCAGCGAAATACGCTACTTTGAAGTGATTAGTGGAGAAGTGGTCGCAGTCGATGAGTTTGCACCAAGAACCCCGGGAACACTTAGAATCGGAATTAAAGGTAATCCATCTTTGGGTAGTATTCGTAGTATGATGGTTGGGGTAAAGAACGTGAGTGCTCTTCCTGCACGTGGTGAAGTTTGGTTCAACGAGCTTCGTTTAGCCGGCCTTGATAATGAAGGGGGTTGGGCAGCTATAGCGGCAGTTGATGCCAATATTGCTGATTTCGCGAATGTTTCCGCTACCGGAAGCACGAGTACTTCCGGTTTTGGTTCTATTGATCAAATGCCAAATGAAAGAGCTAGAGAAGACGCAATAACTTACGATTTGGTAACGAACGTGAATGTAGGTCAGTTGCTTCCACCCAGTTGGGGAATTCAAATTCCGTTCAACTACGGTATTTCCGAAGCGTTGATTACTCCTGAGTTCGATCCTGTTTACGATGACCTGAAGTTGCAAGATAGAATTGATGCTGCCGAAACAGCAGAAACAGCAGACGATATTCAGGCACAGGCTGAAGATTATACCAAAAGAACCAGTCTGAATTTAATCGGCGTCAGAAAAGATAGGGGAGAAGAAGCTGAGGCTAATTTTTACGACATAGAGAATTTCACCTTTAACTATTCTTATAA
This sequence comes from Flavobacteriaceae bacterium MAR_2009_75, assembly GCA_002813285.1. Classification (NCBI taxonomy): domain Bacteria; kingdom Pseudomonadati; phylum Bacteroidota; class Flavobacteriia; order Flavobacteriales; family Flavobacteriaceae; species Flavobacteriaceae bacterium MAR_2009_75. The sequence goes on along the minus strand of PHTZ01000001.1, from coordinate 1,379,567 downwards.
TGAAACCAATCATAGAGATTTTGAAATCGCCGCTCTAGAAGATAAGAGCGTGTTGGCCGGTATGGTCTATAATCACAACTTCGAGCCTCTTGAAGTGGCTCCGTTCGCAAAAAATGATTCCCTTTTTACGGGTAGATATTTGCAATGGTTAAAAGAATTGAACCTAAACCTTTTACCTACCAGCGTATCGGTGAATTCTAATTTCGACCGACAGTTCAATCAACAGCGTTTTAGAGATGTTGTAGAAGAGGGTGTTGATAAATTAGAACTGCCAACCCTTCGCCAGCGTAACTATTTGTTCAATTGGCAGTATGCCGTTAATTACAGCCTGACCAAATCATTGCGAGTAAATATGTCTGCAAGCAACAATCATATTGTTCGCAATTACCTGGAAGATCCATCAAATCCTAATTCTGAAATTGATCAGACTTTAGGACTTTGGGATGGTTTTTGGGATCTAGGTGAGCCTAACCGCCATGCACAGCAGTTAGAAATTAATTACGAAATACCATTCAGCAAAATACCGGTGCTTGATTTTATCAACTCTCAATACAGCTATACGAGTAACTTCGATTGGCAGCGTGGGGGCGATGCTTTGAACCTTGCTATTGCTGAACAGCAAAATTCAACGAATGTAGTTTCGGTGAATACGGTTCAAAATGCAAGTACCCACAATTTAACGGCGAACCTGAACATGCAGAAGTTCTATGATATGATAGGGCTTAAAAAACGCAGCGGAAAATCAAATGCAAGTACCGCGCCCGTTCGAAAAGATAAGGCAGGCAACCCTGTAAAAGGAAGTGAAAAAGCGAAAGGTAAAACCAGCGGGCTATTTAATACGGCAGTAGACGTATTGACCATGGTCAAAAGACTTAACGTAAACTACAATGAAAGTAGTGGTAAAGTTTTGCCAGGTTATACCCAATCGGTCGGCTTTGTTGGGTCACTAAAACCTTCTTTAGGTTTTGTTTTCGGTAGTCAGGCCGATGTGCGTTTCGATGCCGCGCGTAAAGGTTGGTTGATCGGTTTCAATGAATTCAACGAGCAGTATATAGAAAATGTGAATAAACAGCTGAGTATAACGGCAACTGCACAACCTACTAAAGACTTAACTATAGATTTATCTGCGGATCGTCAATATTCCAATAGTTATCAAGAAAATTACGATGTAGACCTGTGGTCACAAAATATCAATCCGTTGGGCAATGAATACGGTAATTTCAGTATATCAACCTCTATGATCGGAACGGTTTTCGGCAAAAGTGATGAGTTTGACTCTGAGACCTTTCAAGAGTTTAAAGAGAATCGTATTATTATCGCAAATAGATTAGAAGCCGATCGCGGTAATAAATCAGAAGGCGTAATTGATGATGATAATTTCCCGGAGCGTTACGGTAAGACACAACAAGATGTATTACTTCCGGCTTTCTTTGCGGCCTACACCGGTCAAGATGCCGAACGTGTTAATTTAGATGCTTTTAGAAAAATACCTATACCAAATTGGAACATTAAGTATACGGGTCTAATGCGCAATAAGTGGTTCAAGAAAAAATTCCAACGTTTTTCGGTGAGCCATGGGTATAGAGCAGCATATAGTATCAATTCATTTCAGACCAACTTAGAAAAAGTTCAATTGGGGCCTAATGCAGTCGACCCGGAAACTCAAGATTTAATGCCAGACTTGTTATTGAACAATGTGGTGCTTAACGATGAGTTCAACCCCTTGGTACGTCTCGATTTTGAAATGAAAAATTCGGTCAGTGTTTTAGCTGAAATGCGCAGTAGTCGTATTTTTGCACTGAGCTTTGATAATAACTTGATGACAGAAACGAATGGTGATGAGTATACTTTGGGCCTTGGCTATCGCTTTAAAGATGTGAAGTTCGTTACCAATATCGGCGGCAATAAAACTCGATTAAAAGGGGATTTGAATCTGAAGGCAGATTTGACCTTACGCGATAACATCACTATAATTAGAAATCTTGATATCGACAATAATCAAATTACCTCAGGCCAAAACCTATTATCGATTAAGTTCACGGCAGATTATGCGTTGACGAAGAACTTGAATGCACTATTTTTCTACGACCACTCTTTTTCGAAATTTGCAGTTTCTACCGCTTTTCCACAAACGACCATTAATAGTGGTTTTACCTTAAGGTATAACTTCGGAAATTAAATGGAAAACTTAGAATTTGCCCGCTTAGCATATTTTTTTGAAAACTGGTGGGGAATCCTTTACATTTGCGGCAATCAAAAAGGATATTATGAACATTCCATCAGAATTAAAATATACGAAAGACCACGAGTGGGTTAAGATAGAAGGTGATATCGCAACGGTCGGTATTACAGATTTTGCACAGAGTGAGTTGGGCGATATTGTATATGTAGAAGTGGAAACACTTGATGAAACTTTAAATCAAGAAGAGGTTTTTGGTACTGTTGAGGCAGTGAAAACGGTTTCTGATCTATTTCTTCCCTTGAGTGGTGAAATCGTTGAATTTAACGAAGGTTTAGAAGACGCGCCCGAAAACGTAAATTCTGACCCTTACGGAGATGGTTGGATGATCAAGATCAAAATGAGCGATTCTTCTGAAGTAGAAGGCCTAATGTCGGCCGACGATTACAAGGAGCTCATTGGTGCTTAAAAAAAGAAAATACACTATAGCATTTATAAGCTGGATGGTATTTATCACTTTTTCGAGCTTATCTTCATTAAAAGATACCGATACCCCAGGCCTGAATATTCCACATTTAGACAAAGTAGTGCATTTTACCTTTTATTTTGTGGCTTCGATTTTAGCAGCTTTTTTCATAAGAGAACTTAGCCAAGGCAAATATCCTTTTAATAAGGCTCTTTTGATTTCTGTTTTTGGGGCAATAGGGTTTGGTATAATTATTGAGGTATTGCAAATGATATTAACTACTGATAGACAGGGTGATATATTTGATGCGTTGGCCAATAGTTTAGGCGCTTTTGGCGGTATACTCGGGTTAAAGCTTCTGTTTTCTAGAGTGGAGCGGTTAAAATGGAAAATTTAATTGCTTTTTAAAGGAATTATTAAGTAAATTAGCGAACATTAAAATCAAATATTATGGAACCGAAAAAGAATCCGAAAGCAGATGTAGGCCGTAACAGTAGCCTCTATTTTGTTATAGGACTGGCACTGACCATGGCTTTGGTGTATGGTGCATTAGAGTGGAAAACGTATGATGAGACCAATGATTACGATATCTCTATGAATGTTGATGATGATTTGGACGAAGAAGTTCCGATGACAGAACAGATTAAGACTCCTCCACCGCCACCGCCACCGGCTGCACCTGAGATTATTGAGGTTGTCGAAGATGAAGAGGAAGTAGAAGAAACCGTTATCGAATCTACCGAAACGAGTCAAGAAGAAGAGATTATCGAAGTAGAAGACGTTGAGGTTGAAGAAGAGGTAGAAGATGTAGACGTTCCTTTTGCGGTTATTGAAGATGTGCCTATTTTTCCTGGTTGTGAGAACGAGTCCAATAAAAGAGCTTGTTTTCAACAAATGATGCAGAAGCATATCAGTAAAAACTTCCGTTATCCTGAAATTGCCCAAGAAATGGGGGTTCAAGGTAGGGTAAGTGTTATGTTTACCATCCAAAAAGACGGTAGCATCGGTAACGTTAGAATGCGTGGTCCTGATAAGAATTTAGAAAAAGAGGCTGCTCGTATTATCGGTAAGCTTCCTAAAATGACTCCAGGTAAGCAAAGAGGTAGACCGGTAAGGGTTCCATTTAGTATTCCGATTACCTTTAAACTTCAGTAGAAACATATTGTACCACCTGTTAGGTGTTTCAAAATATATAATCCCATTTACGGCTATGTAGATGGGATTTTTTTCTTTCTACATAATTCCGATGCTTGGCGTCTCTATATTAAAGATGGTCAATTCGTTGCAAAAAAAGGTGTTGCGGCGTATCTTTGCTGTCCGAAAAAAGAAAAATGAAAACTGCTGTAAATACGGCTTCTAATCCCACATTGACATTGGTAATAGCCGATTTTAAGGAAATTACCAAAGCACGATTGGCAATCAGTGTAGTGTTCTCGTCTTTGGCGGGGTATCTGTTAGGGGCTTATCAGGTCGATGTTTTCTCTCTTTTTCTTTTGGCTTTTGGTGGTTACTGTATGGTGGGTGCCTCGAATGCCTATAACCAAATAATTGAGCGGGATCTCGATGCTTTGATGAATCGAACGAAGAATAGGCCGATACCTGCTGGTCGCATGTCTGTAAATCAAGCCCTGACCATTGCTATTTTACTGACCATTTTGGGTATCGTGACCCTGTATATGTTGAACCCGAAAACAGCTATGTTCGGGGCCATCTCAATATTTTTGTACACCAGCTTGTATACCCCGTTAAAAACCAAAACTCCCTTAGCGGTGTTTGTAGGTGCTTTGCCTGGGGCCATTCCCTTTATGTTGGGGTGGGTGGCCGCTACGAATGAGTTTGGTATAGAGCCGGGTACTTTATTCATGATTCAGTTTTTTTGGCAATTCCCTCATTTCTGGGCTTTAGGTTGGATGTTGGACGATGATTATAAAAAGGGGGGATTTAAAATGTTGCCTACCGGTAAAAAGGATAAGGGTACAGCGCTACAAATTATAATGTACACCATATGGATGTTGGTTATTTCGGTAGTTCCAGCTTTTGGTATTACAGGTAGGTTAGTTTTATCGGTACCTGCGGCCGTAATTATATTTTTAATGGGTATGGTGATGCTGGTTTTCGCTTTCAAACTTTATGAGAAACGAGACAATGTAACCGCAAGAAAACTAATGCTGGCAAGCGTTAGCTATATTACCCTGATGCAAATTGTTTTTGTAATAGATAAGTTTATTTAGATTAATGGATTTAACTCAAGGTACTTTAAAGGAAAAAAACGACCGAGCTAAAAAAATGATGCTCTGGTTCGGTATTGTGAGCTTGATTATGGGCTTCGCTGGGTGGACAAGTGCTTATATCGTGAGTAGTTCGCGTGAAGATTGGATCGCCGAGCTTCAACTGCCAACTTCATTTTTTATAAGCACGGCGGTTATAATCATTAGTAGTTTTACTTATTTATTCGCTAAAAGGTCAGTTCAAGAGAACAACACAAAGATGACCACTAATTGGCTTTTGGTGACTCTGGGTCTAGGCGTCGTTTTTATTGTTATGCAGTTTAACGGGTTTTCTCAAATGGTTGCTGAGGGTTACTACTTTACGGGCCCTACAAGTAATATTAAGTTGTCTTATATATTTTTGATTGCAACGGTTCATATAGTTCACGTTGTTGCGGGCATAATCTCTTTATCGGTCGTTTTATATAGTCAGTTAAAGGGTAGGTATTCGGCTCAAGAGCACCTAGGGTTAACTTTAGGAGCTACATTTTGGCATTTTCTAGACCTCTTATGGGTTTATTTAATGGGCTTTATGTATTTCGTTGGATAATAAATTAAAATAATGTTGGTTTTCCTTAACATTCGGCTTTCGTTTCAGGGGAGAAAACTATAAATTTGTGCAAATTTTAACCATACTTTATAATAAATGGATTCTACGGTAACAACTGGTACGGGGGAAGAAAACGTCTGGGGAGGTGGTAATCAACCTCTAGGGGCAAGTTATGGCAAAATGATGATGTGGTTTTTCATTGTTTCTGATGCCTTGACTTTTTCTGGTTTTTTGGCCGCATATGGCTTTTCTAGATTTAAATTTATTGAGACCTGGCCTATCGCGGACGAGGTGTTCACGCACGTTCCGTTTTTTCATGGAAATTACCCCATGATCTACGTGGCTTTCATGACCTTCATCTTGATTATGTCTTCTGTGACCATGGTTTTGGCGGTAGATGCCGGCCATAAAATGAAGCAGAATGCCGTAATCTGGTATATGTTCTTAACAATTATCGGAGGTGCAATCTTCGTTGGTTCACAAGCTTGGGAGTGGGCTACTTTCATTAAAGGTGATTACGGCGCTATCGAGACCAAAGGAGGTAGAATTCTTCAATTTGTAGATGCTGAAACCGGTGACCGTGCTGCGTTGGCCGATTTTTCTAAGATAATCCCGAGTGAGAGAACAGAGCATGAACGCAAAAACGGAGTATGGTTTTATGATGAGGGCTCTAAGCCGAGCTTTTCTTTAGATGAAGTTCGAGAAGGTTTTTTAGCCAATCCTAATATTCTTATACGAACTGAGGCAATAGTGCAAGAAGGTGAGAAGTCAGGAGAGAAGACTTTGTTGACCAGAGAGCAATCCTTAGAAAAAATCAACGATGGTGCAATCGTAGTTCAAGGTGCAAATCTTGTCAGAAATGAATATGGTAGTCGATTGTTTGCGGACTTCTTTTTCTTCATAACCGGCTTTCACGGTTTTCACGTTTTCTCTGGGGTGGTCATCAACGTAATCATATTCTTCAATGTTATATTAGGAACGTATGAGCGAAGAGGCCATTACGAAATGGTAGAGAAAGTTGGTCTTTACTGGCACTTTGTAGATTTGGTATGGGTATTTGTATTCACATTCTTCTATCTGGTTTAATTAATCAAGTCTAACGATTATAAAGAAATATTGAAATAATGGCACACGATCAGAAACTTGAAATCTTTAGAGGTCTCTTGAAATTTAAGAGCAATACCCAAAAAATTTGGGGTGTACTTATATTCTTATCCATAGTAACGGCAGTAGAGGTGGTATTAGGTATCTATAAGCCACATGTCTTAACCCATTCTTACTTTTTAGGGATGAAGTTGCTGAATTGGATATTCATTATTCTAACATTAGTAAAAGCATATTACATCGCTTGGGATTTTATGCACCTGCGTGACGAGAAAACTGCATTGAGAAGAGCTATTGTCTGGACGCCGATTTTCTTGGTAGCCTATTTGGTATTTATCCTTCTGTTCGAAGCAGATTACGTATATAACGTTTATAAGGACGGCTTTGTCAAGTGGAATTTCTAACCTTGATTTAGTATAAATTAACAGCTTACTAAGACGGTTTCACGACCGTCTTTTTTATTTTTGTATCTGCTGATTTCTTTGGCATTATCTAATCATTTGATGAAAAAGACCATTGTTCTTGTTATACTTTTCATATTTCCTATAGTGGCTTATCTTTTCTTTGCCTCAGGAGTCAATAATTTTGGTAAACTGCCTATCCTAACCGAGAATATTCAAGAGTTAAACCAAGCCAATAAAGCCATTATTCTTAAAGATAAGATTACTATTTTGGGTTTCTTGGGTAATGACCTCCTGACCAAAAAGGGCAATGCCTCTAATCTTAATGAGAAAATCTACAAGCGTTTTTTTGAGTTCAACGATTTTCAGTTTGTAATGCTAGTCAGTGAAAATAATGAGGAGAAAATAAAAGAACTGAAAAAAGAGTTGGGCAAATACAGCGATGTATCAAAGTGGCATTTTGTTCAAATGACAAAGAATGAAATTTCATCTTATTTTTCTTCTTTGAATACAGGTCTGACCCTTGCCGAAGATTTGAGCTCTCCCAATGTTTTTATTATCGATAAAGATTTGAATTTACGAGGTAGAACAGATGATATAGATGAAACCGTAAAATATGGTTATAATACAAGTTCAGTGGCCGATTTAAATAATAAGATGGTAGATGACGTCAAAATTATATTGGCCGAATATCGTTTGGCATTAAAGAAAAATAACGCAAACCGATAGCTATCGTCTTTACATTAAAGAATAAGAATTAATTCTGTGAAAAAGAATAAATATACATACGTTTGGGTTTCTCTGATTATATTGATTTTCGGTATTATATTCATTCCCAGAATAATTGACAGGGTAAAGACCGGAACTATTGTGGAGAATGACCGCATGAATGTCAAAGATAATACGGGCGAACTGGCCTATGTATTAGCCGATGGCAAAAAGCGTCGGGTTCCTTCCTTTGAATTTTATAATCAAGATAGTTTGGTGATTAGCGATGCAGATTATCGAGGAAAGGTATTTGTCGTAGATTTTTTCTTTACCAGCTGCCCCTCTATCTGTCCGTTGATGACTGAAAACTTAGTTGCCTTACAGAATGAATTTAAAGATGAAGATGATTTTGGTATTGCTTCATTTTCAATTACACCACATGTAGATACGCCGTCTGCTTTAAAAGCTTATGCTGAAAAGAACGGAGTCACCCATTTAGATTGGCATTTGATGACCGGTAATCGTGATAAGATATACCAATTGGCCAATAAGGGTTTTAATATTTTTGCTGCTGAAAAGTCAGATGCACCTGGGGGCTTTGAGCATTCCGGTCTTTTTGCATTGATTGATAAGAATGGGTATTTGAGGTCTAGGGTAGACGATTTCGGTAACCCTATAATTTATTATCGTGGGGCCATAACTGAAAAGCAAGGCGAGAATGACCATGGTGAAAAGGAGCAGATTTCTATTCTAAAAGAGGATATAAAAAAGTTGTTGGAAGAATAATGGATAGCAATAGTGTTTTAGTAAAGGAAAAGAAGTTTAACAAATTGATTACGGTAGTTTCTATCGTAGTGCCAGTTGTTGTTGCACTATTATTTGGTGTAAAGATTCCTGATGTTGAGCGCTTGGGCTTTCTGCCACCCATTTACGCATCGATTAATGGTTTAACAGCCCTAATACTATGTTGTGCAGTATGGGCAATACTGAAAGGCAAAAAAAAATTACATCAATTTCTAATGAATATTTGTATTGGGCTATCGTTACTTTTTTTGGTGATGTATATTGCGTATCATATGACATCAGAGTCCACTACTTTTGGCGGCGAAGGTATGATCAAATATGTTTACTATTTCATTTTGATTACCCATATACTTCTTTCGGTAGCCATAATCCCCTTGGTATTAAAGACCTATTCCTTTGCTTATTTAGAAAATTTTGAAAGACACAGAAAGTGGGCTTCTGTAACCTTTCCATTATGGCTTTATGTAGCAATTACTGGGGTTGTGGTCTACTTATTGATCGCTCCCTATTATCCGGTTTAAGTTTTAAAACAATCTAAAAAATGAAACGCTCTTTTAATATTTTCATATTCGCACTTCTACTTACATCGCCAAATTTCGTAGAGGCGCAGTGTGCTATGTGTCGAGCGGTTCTAGAGAGCAATGGCAATACTGATGTTGCCGAAGGTGTAAATAATGGTATTGTATATCTGATGGCGATACCTTATATATTGGTCGCAGCTCTCTTCTATTTTATTTATAAAAAAATGAGGCCCAAGGTCTCAAGATAAATTTAACATTTCTTTTGGTAGTTTTTCTGTAACAATACGATTTCTGAACAGTCTTATAGGTGCACGATTTCCCCTAGTCGTGTTCATCAATCAATAAATCAATCACATGTTCGACATCGAAAGGTGGCAAGAAATCTTTGATACCATCCGTAAAAATAAGTTACGGACTTTTCTCACGGGACTCTCCGTTGCTTCGGGAATTTTCATACTCGTCATTTTATTAGGTTTTGGTCAAGGTTTCAGAAATGGAATCGCCAACGAGTTTGCACAAGATGCAGCTACGAGTGTATGGGTTTGGCCAGGTACTACTACTAAAGAGTACAAGGGGTTGAACCCTGGTAGAAATATAGAGCTCCGAAATTCTGACTATGAGTTTTCCGCTGAACTTTTAAAGGATGACATCGAACTAAAATCTCCCAGAATTTTTGTTCGTAACATTTCGGTAAATTATGGCAATGAAGCTTTGGTTTACGGGGTTCAGGGGGTCTCCTATCAATTTCAGCAGATCGAGAACGCTAAAATGTCCGAAGGCAGGTTTATCAGTTATCAAGATGAAGTCAATACCGCTAAAGTCGCCGTTATTGGCAATAAAATAGCAAAAGATGTATTTCACGAAGTGGAAACTCCTATGGGCGAATTTATCGAGATTTCTGGTATCCCCTTTAAAATTATCGGTTTGTTCGGTGAAACCGAAGATCGGGAAGAAGAGCGAATTTTTATTCCGAAGAGCACGGCACAGCGAGTTTTTAATGGAGGTGATCGAGTTAATAATTTGGCCTATACCTTGCCAATGGCAGAAAACTTTGATGAAGCCGTAGCCAACTCCATAAGGTTCAAGAGTAACCTACTTTCATATCTACAGCAAGCCCATACCGTGGCACCTGATGATACGAATGCCATCTTTGTTTGGAGTGCCCTTGAAGAAGCTAAGCGGTTTTATAGCCTTACCGATAATATTAAGCTGTTCTTTTGGTTCGTAGGTATCTGTACCATAATCGCAGGTGTTGTGGGCGTTAGTAACATCATGCTGATAGTGGTACGCGAACGTACCAAAGAAATCGGAATCAGAAAGGCGCTGGGTGCCAAACCATGGTCGATTGTAGGTATGATTCTTCATGAATCGATATTCATTACCGCAATTTCCGGATTCACGGGTCTTATTCTTAGTATGGCACTTTTAGAAATTGCGGGCCCTCATATCGAGGTAGATTATGTAATGAACCCCTCGGTCAACTTTCCTGTCGCAGTATCAACGGTTTTTGTTCTAATTCTTGCGGGCGCAATTGCAGGTTTTTTTCCGGCATGGAGGGCTGCCCATATTCATACAATTGATGCACTTAGAGATGAATAAGTTGAAAAGAGTAGACTCTTAATTTCAAAGCATATGTTCAATAAAGATAGATGGAAAGAAATTTTAGAGGTTTTGACCGGTAATTGGTTCAGAACTGTTCTTACTGCTTTTGGTGTCTTCTGGGGTATTTTTATTCTCATTATTCTGTTGTCTGCGGGAAAAGGTCTTGAAAACGGTATAATGCAAGATTTCGGCGATATCGCAACGAATACCATGTTCATGTGGTCAAGAGCTACTACAAAAGCTTATAAGGGCCTACCAAAAGGACGAAGTTTTCTTTTTAAGACCGAAGATGTGCAGGCTATTCGAGATAAGGTGCCCAATCTTCGTTTTATATCACCCAGAAATCAATTAGGCGGTTTTGGGGGAGCCAATAATGTGGTTCGAGGGTTGCGTACAGGGGCTTACAATGTCTACGGTGATTATCCTGAGATTATCAAGCAAGACCCAATGAGTATTGTCGATGGGCGGTTTATCAATTACAGTGACATTAATGAAAAAAGAAAGATTGCCATAATTGGAGAAGGTGTCAAAAATGGCCTCTATGATAAGGGTGAAGACGCATTGGGTACTTATATAAAGATTCAGGGCGTAAACTTTTTGGTCGTCGGGGTTTATAAAAAGAAGAGTAACGACGGCGATGGGGAAGAAGGCCAGAAACAGATTTTTGTGCCTTTTACTTCTTTCTCTCAAGCTTTCAATCGTGGCAATGATGTAGGGTGGATGGCAATAACAGCCAATGACGGCACCTCTATTACGAGTATCAAAAATAATATTATGGGTGTGGTCAAAGAGAATCATAAGGTGCACCCAGATGATCAAAGGGCGGTTGGCCATTTCGACCTTTATGAGCAATTTCAAAGAGTGCAAAGTTTGTTTGGGGCACTTCGGTTTGTTGCCTATTTCGTGGGGATTTTGGTCTTGCTTTCGGGGGTGATTGGTGTAAGTAACATTATGCTTATTGTAGTAAAAGAACGTACCAAAGAAATCGGTATCCGACGGGCTTTAGGGGAAGATCCTTGGTCTATAAAACTTCAAATTTTAATGGAATCGATTTTTCTGACCATTATTTCGGGTATGGCAGGTATTACCTTAGGAGCTCTTTTCATCTATGGCATCAATACTTTGTTAGACATGAACGGCCCGGTAGATATGTTCGCCAATCCTAGTGTTGGGCTTGGTGTGGTCATAGGGGCATTGGCAATCTTAATAATTTCAGGTCTTTTTGCTGGTTTTATTCCCGCCCAAAGTGCTATAAAAGTAAGGCCGATAGATGCGTTGCGAACCGAGTGAGGGCTAAAGGCAATTACAACAACTTAGAAAACAATATCGAATTATAAGTACTAAACATCAATCAATATGAAAAAGACTGTAACCAGAATAATACTAATACTCATTGTGGTCACCTTTGGTGGAGCTATGTACTATTTGTACAAGAAGAATGCAGAAAACCCTATCACCTATGAAACCGAGCAGGCTTCTAAGAAAACGATAGTCAAAAAGACGGTGGCAACGGGTAGTATTCTGCCTTTAGAAGAAGTACTTATCAAACCCAATATTTCAGGGGTAATCGAAGAGATTTTTGTTGAGGGTGGCGATTTTGTTAAATCGGGCGATTTGTTGTGTCGAATTAAAGTGGTGCCTAATCTATCGGCATTGAACGACGCCAAAAATTCTATTGATGAAGCTAAAATAAATTTAGATGATCAGTTGAGAAACTTAGATCGTCAAAAGTCCCTGTTTGGTAAAGGAGTAATTTCAAAAGTCGATTTAGAAAATGCTCAGGTTGCTTTTGACCAAGGTAAACAGGCCTATGCAGCTGCCAATAAAAGATATGAAATTGTTAAAACGGGTACCGCCCGAGGTTTTGGCAATGCGGCCAACACTCAAATTAGGGCCACGGTCAGCGGTATGGTATTAGAAGTGCCTGTTGAGGTGGGCAACCAAGTTATCGAAAGTAATAACTTCAACGAAGGCACTACCATAGCAGCTATTGCAGATGTAGATAAAATGATTTTTGAGGGAAAGGTAGACGAGAGTGAAGTTGGTAAAATTAAAGAAAACCTGCCGCTTGAAATTACGGTCGGCGCCTTAGAGGGCAAAATCTTTGATGCAGTATTAGATTACATTGCCCCAAAGGGAAATGAGGAGAACGGAGCCATTCAATTTGAGATTAAAGGAACTTTGGAGAAACAGGACTCTGTTTTTATTCGTGCCGGGCTAAGTGCCAATGCTTCCGTGATTTTGGCAAAGGTCGACAGTGTGCTGGCCATCAAAGAAGCTCTTGTGCAATATGATGGAGATACCAAGAAACCTTATGTTGAAATTGAAAATGGCGGACAGCAATTTGAGCGAAAAGATATCGAGTTGGGAATCAGCGATGGTATTTACGTCGAGGTTAAATCTGGAATAGAAGCTGAAGATAAAATCAAGGTTTGGAACGCAATTGTCAAAGACGAAAATATGGGAGGATAATTATTTAACAGAATATTTAGACACTATCATGTAACAATTCAACAACTTGAAGGTCAAATTGATGAATTGGCTTTCAAATCAAATAACAACTAACAAAACTTCAGATGATTGAAATCAAAGAGCTTCACAAATCTTATAAGATGGGAGCTAATTCGCTTCATGTTCTCAAAGGATTAAATTTTAGTATCAAAGAAGGTGAACTCGTAGCAATTATGGGTTCTTCGGGTTCGGGGAAGTCTACTTTGTTGAATATTTTAGGAATGCTAGATGAAGCCGACACTGGTGATTATACTTTGGACGGGGTGCCTATCAAAAACCTTAACGAAACGAAGGCGGCGAAATACAGAAATAAATTCTTAGGCTTCATTTTTCAATCTTTCAACCTTATCAATTACAAGAGTGCCATGGAAAACGTGGCACTTCCCCTATACTATCAAAAAGTACCTAGAAAGCAAAGAGAAGAGAAAGCTCTTAAGTATTTGACCCAAGTGGGGCTAAAAGAGTGGGCCGAACATTTGCCCAATGAATTGTCCGGAGGGCAGAAGCAACGTGTAGCCATAGCACGGGCCATGGCGGCCGAACCTAAGGTGCTCTTGGCAGATGAACCCACGGGAGCTTTAGACAGTAAGACTTCTTATGAGGTTATGGATTTAATTCAGAACATCAATGATCAAGGCAATACCATTCTAGTGGTTACCCATGAAGAAGATATCGCACAAATGTGCAAACGTATTGTGCATTTAAAAGATGGTGTTATTGTCGAAGATAAAAAAGTAGAACAGGTTAGGGCCGCACAATATGTTCAGTAGAGATAATTGGAAAGAGATTTTCGAGACTATTCAAAAGAATAAGCTCCGTACTTTCTTATCGGGATTCACCGTAGCGTTGGGTATACTCATTTTTGTAGTGCTGTTCGGTTTCGGTAATGGTTTGATCAACACATTTGATGACTTCTTTTCCGATGATGCGACCAATGTTTTTATGGTATTCACCGGGCGAACGACTATGCCCTATAAAGGCTATAAGGCCAATAGAACTATAGAGTTCGATAACTCTGATATAGAAGATATCGAAAAGAATTTTCCTTTATTTCTTGAATACATAAGTCCGCGCATAATTAGGCAAGATACGGTTGCCTATAAAAATGAGTCGAATAGCTATTCTACATGGGCTGTGGGTCCTTCGCATCAGTTTAGCGAAATGACTATTATGATGAAAGGTCGGTATCTCAATGTCATGGATGTAGAGAACAAGACCAAGAATGCGGTTATTGGTAGATTGGTAGAGCAAGATTTGTTCGGGGCTAAGAACTCCATAGGAAAATATATAGATGTAGGGGGAAGCTCTTATAAGGTCATAGGGGTTTTTCAAGATGATGGTGGCGACCGTGAAGAACGTAATATTTTTATACCCTATACCACCCAGCAACTTGTTGAAAAAAATACTGATAAGGTTGATGCCATGGTCATAGGCTTTAAGCCGTCGATTGGGTATGCCGGTGCAATGGCATTTGAGAAAAGTCTAGATAAGTTCATTCGAGAGAAAAAATATATTAATCCGCAAGATCAGAACGGTATTTTTATTCGAAATGTGGCAGACCAATTGAAGCAGAACCAGCAGTTTGCCAGAGTGTTACAAATTATAGTTGCTTTCGTGGCTTTCGGTACCATAATAGCCGGTATTATTGGTATCAGTAATATTATGGTCTTCGTGGTGAAAGAGCGCACCAAAGAGTTGGGTATAAGAAAGGCATTGGGTGCTACCCCGAAAACCGTAATCAGTACAATTTTATTAGAATCAGTTTTTATTACTACAATTTCCGGTTTTGTGGGTATGCTCATTGGTATTGCAATTTTGGGTTCAATGGGCGAAAAACTAGAAGATTTCTTTATTACTAACCCCTATATAGATTTACCCATGGCAATTTTTGCCACCATAGTACTTATTATTTTTGGTGCTATTGCAGGTTATGTTCCGGCAAGACGGGCAGCCAATATAAAGCCGATAGTGGCATTAAGAGACGAATAATATGCGATTTATATTCGATAGAAATACATGGCAAGAGATTTTTGGATCGATCAGTAAGAATAAGGTTCGAACAATAATCACCGTAGTAGGGGTATTATGGGGTATATTTATTTATATAGCTCTTTCGGGAGCTGCGAAGGGTATGGACAATGGCTTTGAGAGCATGTTCGAACGTATTGCCAAGAACAGTATGTTCGTTTGGGCCCAGAATACGAGTATGCCATACGAGGGTTTCAAGACGGGCAGACCAATGCAATTGAAAATAGGGGATGCCTCTATGATCGAGAATCGAATTCCAGAAGTAGAATTCATAGCACCTAGAAATGTAAGAGGGTTCTTTGGATCAACGCCACCATCGATTGGTCGGAACAATAAAGTGGGTAGTTATCCCTTGTTCGGTGATTACCCTACGTTTA
The DNA here is from genome assembly GCA_002813285.1 of Flavobacteriaceae bacterium MAR_2009_75. Lineage (NCBI taxonomy): Bacteria > Pseudomonadati > Bacteroidota > Flavobacteriia > Flavobacteriales > Flavobacteriaceae > Flavobacteriaceae bacterium MAR_2009_75. The sequence continues at coordinate 1,364,049 of PHTZ01000001.1, read as the reverse complement.
CCAAAATTGCACCTAAAAAAATATATGATGGGGGCAGGTTTATTAATGACGAAGATATTTCGCAAGCTCGAAAAGTGGCAGTTATAGGAGAGCGCACGGAAAAAGAGCTTTTTGATAAAGACGAAGTAACAATAGGCGGCTACATTAAAATCGATGATGTTTTTTTTCAGGTCGTAGGCATACATAAATTTGACCAAAGTGGGGGTTTTGGTGGTGACGGCGATATTTTTATTCCCTTTACTACATTTAAAAAGCTGTATAACACAGGTGAAGAGGTAGGTTGGTTTTCGATTGCCGCTTATGACGATGTCGATGTGGTAGAGGTAGAAAAAAACATCATTAACCTTCTAAAGAATATCCATCAGGTTCATCCCGATGATGATCGGGCATTTGGTTCTTTTAATCTGGGTGAGCAGTTCAATAAAATCGTGGGTTTTGCCAATGGCATTACCTTTCTTTCCCTAATCGTCGGAATTGCTACCATTTTGGCGGGGGTTATCGGTATCGGTAATATCCTCTTAATTTCCGTAAAAGAAAGAACGAAAGAGTTAGGGGTGCGCCGTGCATTGGGCGCGACCCCTGCAGAAGTACGAAATCAAATTATATTAGAATCAGTTTTCTTGACCGTTATTGCAGGTATTATGGGCATCATTCTAGGCGCTCTTACACTTTCAATGATCAACAGTTTTACTCAAGACATCGATTTCCCCTATACGAACCCTACAGTGCCTATACCCTATGTTTTGGGTGCACTTGCCATAATGGTCATTTTAGGAACTTTAATAGGCCTCATACCTGCTCAAAGGGCAGTGAGTATAAAACCTATTGATGCCCTTAGGGAAGAATAACCTGATTTAGGTAACAAAAACAGAAACAACTATACCAATAGACAAACACAACTTAAAAATGAACAAGATCGTAAAGTATGTTTTAATCGGATTGTTAGTACTGGGTGCTCTTTGGGCGGCCGTATTCTTCATCAAGTCGAATAGTAAAGAAGCAATCACATACGAAACCCAGAACCCGTTTATAAGCAATATTGAGAAAAAAACAGTAGCTACGGGTAAGGTGATTCCTGAAGATGAGATTGAGATCAAACCACAAATTTCGGGTATTATCCAAAAGATTTTTTTAGAGGAAGGGCAAAAAGTAAAGTCCGGAGATTTAATAGCAACTATTAAGGTAGTGCCCAATGAGCAGTCGCTTAACCAATCTCGTGGGCGAGTAAGAAATGCCGAGTTGGCATTGAACAATATTAAAATCGAGTACGAACGAAATAAATCTCTCTTTGATAAAGGTGTGATTTCTAGCCAAGATTTTAATACACTTCAATTACAATATGATCAGGCGACTCAAGAATTGGATAATGCCAAAGCAGATTACCAGATTATACGTATGGGATCAGCTGGCGGGTCTTCAAGTGCCAATACGAACATTAGGGCCACCGTAGAGGGTACTATTCTTGAAATACCCGTCGAAGAGGGCTATCAAGTAATTCAAAGTAACAACTTTAATGATGGTACGACCATCGCGACTATTGCCGATTTGAGTAAAATGATTTTCGAGGGTAAAGTCGATGAAGGTGAAGTGGCGAAGCTTGAAGTGGGCACCCCGTTGAAAATTAGTTTGGGTGCCGTTGAGGGCAAAGAATTAGATGCAAAACTACGTTTTATCGCACCTAAAGGCATTGAGGAAACCGGTGCGGTTCAATTCAAGATAGAAGGCGATGTTGAGGTGAAAGATGACATTTTTATTCGAGCAGGTTATAGTGCCAATGCTTCCCTAGTCTTAGAAAAGAAAGATGATATCTTAGTTATACCGGAAGCCTTGCTACAATTCGATAAAAAAACCGACAAGCCCTATGTTGAGGTTTCTACCGGTGACCAACAGTTTGAGCGCAGAGATATCGAAATAGGTATTTCAGATGGGGTCAATGTAGAAGTTGTCTCAGGCCTCAGTGAATCTGATGAAGTCAAGATATGGAACAAAACGGAGCCGATCAAAAGAGGTGAAGAAGACGAGGAGCCTGAGGAAAGTGAAGAATAAAAATCATCAATCATAATCAAAAAATCAAAAAATGAACTTTAAACTAATAGTTTTACTCCTCCTCTTTGGAGTTGGAAATCTCTTTGCCCAAAATAAAAAATGGACGTTGCAAGAATGTGTCGAATATGCAGTAGAGAATAACTTGACGGTAGAGCAATTTGAACTGGATCTTCAAAATGCACAAATAGATCATTCCGATGCCTTGGGCGGGTTGTTGCCAAACATTAACAGTTCAATAAGTACTTCGGGCAATACGGGTCTTTCTTTTGACCCGACTACCAATCAGCCGGTTACGACAACAATTTTAACCGCTAACGGAGGTGTAACTTCATCGTTAACGCTTTTTGATGGACTTAGAAATCTAAACCGACTTAATAGGGCCAAGTTGAATGAAATCGCAAATCAATACAGGTTAGATGATTTGAAAGATGACATTCGCCTCAACGTCGCTAATGCATATTTGCAAATTCTGTCGAACAAAGAAACGCTCAAGGTGTTTAGAGCACAATATGCCGTTACCGAGCAAGACTTAAAACGCACCAATGAATTGGTAGATGCTGGTGTTCTGCCGCAGGGGGATCTGTTGGAAATCGAAGCTACGGCTGCTGGTTTAGAGCAGCAAATCGTTAATACCGAAAATATGGTTCTTATTTCGCGTATAAGCTTGGCACAATTGCTTCAGATTACCGATTATGAAAATTTCGATGTAGCCGATGTTGATTACGAAGTGCCACCTTCCGATATTCAAAATCAGTCGGCGAAAGAGATTTTTGCCAAAGCACTTACGTTTCGTAATGATATTAAATTTTCACAATCGAATATCGATTTGGCTATGGAAGATTTAAAAATCACAAAAGGCGCACTATATCCAACCCTTTCTGCTTTCTTTAACTATAATACGCGCTATTCCGATCAAGACGGTTTTGATAGCACTACAGGTACTTTTGTTCCGGCAGAAAGCTTGACGAACCAACTTTGGATCAATGATGGTATTTCATACGGGGCCCAATTGAATATACCCATTTTTAATGGGTTTAGCGTAAGAAACAATATTAAGCGTTCGCAAATCAATGTAGAAAAAGCAAAACTACAGTTAGAGCAAGATAAGCTGGACTTGGAAACCAATATCAACCAAGCTTATGTTGATGTCAAAAGTTTTTCTAAAGCATATGAAGCGGCTCAAAAAACCTTGGAGGCAAGACAACTGGCTTACGATTATTCGAAAGAACGTTATGAAGTTGGTTTGATGAACGCATTTGATTTCAGTCAAGCGCAATCTAGGGTAGATAATGCTGCTGCCGAGGTGGTACGAACCAAATATGATTATATTTTTAGGATAAAAGTATTAGAGTTTTATTTTGGGTTGCCAATGCAGCTGAATTAGGTTTATTTACTACATATAATTAGTCCCGTTCCGGCAGTGGTCTGAACGGGCTTTTTTGTTGATTTAGGTTTATATTTGCAGCCATATGGCGATAATATTAAACTTAGAAACTGCAACTACCAATTGCTCGGTAAGTGTTGCAAAAGATGGGGTTGTTCTAGCGATCAAGGAGCACGACACCCCTAATTATTCCCATTCTGAACAACTACATGTGTTTATTGAAGATGTTTTGAAGGATGCGCAGCTAGAATTGTCTCAAATAGAAGCCGTCGCAGTGAGTAAAGGCCCTGGATCGTATACCGGACTTCGTATAGGTGTTTCAGCGGCAAAAGGTTTATGCTTTTCATTGGATGTGCCGCTAATATCAATAGCTACTTTAGAAAGTATGGCCCATCAGGTAAATGACCATAGTTATGATATTATAATTCCTTTGCTAGATGCACGTCGTATGGAAGTCTATTCGGCCATCTTCAATAAAAATCACAATCAAATAAGAGCGACCGATGCTGAAATTATCAACGAAAATTCTTTTCAGACCTATTGGGAAGATAGTAGAGTTATCCTTGCAGGTTCGGGTGCCGAAAAATGTAGGGACGTACTCAACAGTTCCAACATTGAATTTGCAAGTTCTGTAGTACCTTCGTCTAAAGAAATGGGTAAATTATCTTATCAAAAATACTTATCTAAAGATTTCGAAGATGTCGCTTATTTTGAGCCCTATTACCTAAAAGATTTTATCCTTCAGCAAAAGAAAAAGAAATAAGGTTTTAGGGGTATAAACAAAAAGAAGAGGTTAGCTGTATTACAGCTAACCTCTTCTTTTTTTTTGACTTGAATTATTAATCTTGTTGCGTCTCTTGTGGAATACCGTGTACGACTCTTTGAGGAAATGGTATTTCAATTCCAGCCTCATCAAATCGTTTTTTAGTCTCTTCTATAACATGAAAATGAGCGCCCCAGAAAACAGCGTTCTCGGCCCAGAAACGCAAGCTCAAATTAACCGAGCTATCTCCTAGTCCATCGACATATACCTCAGGGGCCGGTTCTTTAAGAATATTTTCGTTGTCGGCACAAATTTGAAGCATGATATCTTTAGCGACTTTAATATTCGAGCTATAACCAATACCTACTTTGATATTATCTCTTCTAGTAGGCATGGCATTGTAATTTATTACATTGTTGTTCGAGAGTTGCCCGTTGGGTATTACCGCTATTTGATTACCGAACGTATTTAATTTAGTGTAGAAAATTGTAATCTCTTTCACAGAGCCGTCTACACCTTGGGCTGAAATCCAATCCCCCGCCTTAAAAGGCTTGAAAAGTAGAATCAGTACTCCACCCGCAAAATTGGAGAGAGAGCCTTGTAAAGCTAAACCAATGGCCAGACCCGCAGCACCTATCATTGCAATTAAAGAAGAAGACTGTACACCGAGTTGCGTAATCACTAATACGAATAAAATAATCTTCAGGGCTATGCTTATAAAACTTTGAAGAAAGCTTTCTAGGGCCAGGTCATATTCTTTACGTTGAAAGAACTTTCGAACCATTTTATTCAAGAACCGGATAATGTACAACCCGACGATTAGAATAATTATGGCCATCACCAAATTCGGTAATATTAACCAAGCAAAATCAATTGCTTTTTCAATGTGTTCTTCAATATTTGTAAACTCTGTCATTTCAATTATTTTAAGGCCGCAACTTATTAAAAATACGAGGCGCCATCAAAGAAAGTGAATTAAACTATTGTTAATGCATGCATTAGTTGTTCAATTGGGTCAAAACTTCATTCGTTTGGGTCATGGGGAGCTTACAGCTGCCTTTTTCGCACAGGTGTATCAAGGTTTCTTCTTCAATAAACCGATTTTGGAGGATAGGTAATTCTGAATTTTTTTGAGACCCGGCCAGTATGATATTGGGCAAATAGTGAACCATCATTTCATTAGCTTTTTCTTTAAAGTCTTTTCCAGTAATGGCCATTTCATAAAAAGGTGCGTTAAAATACAGCGCCAGCTGCATCCAATTGGCAAAACTTTGTCCGTTTCTCGTAATTTGGCCTTGAAGATTCTTCAATTGTTGCCTGGCTATTTCTTCATATTTGTCAACTGAAAAACACCTTGATAATTTGAACAGGTTTTTAGCCATTATAGAATTGGAAGCCGGTACTACATTATCGGCCGTTTCAATTGTTCTTCGAATCACAAAACTATCTTTGGTCGATGTGAAAAAGAACATGCCGTTTTTTTTATCGTAAAAATTAGCCAGACAGTATTCCGCAAGAGCTTTCGAATGCAATAACCACTTCTCGTCGAAGGTTACTTCATAAAGTGCTATAAATGCCTCAATGACCGATGCGTAATCTTCTAAATAGCCGTTCAGGTTACTCTTTCCATTTTTATGGTTGTGAAAGAGTCCGCCATCATCTTGCATTAAATTTTTAGATATAAAGTCTGCGTTTTTTAGGGCAAGGTTTAAATAGCGTTCTTCTTGAAGATAACGATATGCGTCTGCAAAACCTTTCAACATCAGCCCGTTCCAAGAGGTGAGAATTTTATCGTCTAAACGCGGTTTGTTTCGTGACTCTCGGTTGTTTTTCAATTTTTCTAAAGAATCTTCAATAGTTTTATTCAAATCTTCGATACTAATGGTATGTATTTCTGCAATTTGTTCTTCTGATGCATTTCTGATCAATACATAGTTATCATGCTCCCAATGGCCAAATTCATTAATATTGAAATAGTCTTTGAAGAGATTGTAACTTTCTCCTAAAATACTCTTTAATTCATTTTCTTTCCAAACATAAAAAGCACCTTCTTCTAATTTTCCGTCTGTGTTGAGGCTGTCGGCATCGAGGGAAGAATAAAATCCGAATTTATCGTTCATCAATTCCTTCTCAATAAAATCAGCCGTTCGCTCTATCACTCTTCTATATAGTGGGTTTTTGGTCACGGCATAGGCATTCGCATAGAGACTCATTAATTGCCCATTATCATAAAGCATTTTTTCAAAATGAGGTACGTGCCATTTGCTGTCAACCGAGTATCTTGAAAAGCCGCCACCTACATGGTCGAATATACCTCCCCAGGCCATTTTGGTCAGTGTGGTATTGACATATTCAAGAATCGAGAGCTTGTCATTTGCGGTACCGTAGTGCAGTAAAAAGTTGAGGTTTACCGGCATCATGAATTTTGGAGCACGATTATAGCCTCCCATATCGGTATCGAAATATTGCGATAGCGTTTGAACAATATTGCCGATGTCAGTAAGACTTAAAATAGTGTCGGTATCATTGTTTTCAACGAGATTGATAGCCTTAATGCCTTCCTCCATTTTTTGAGCGTATTCCAGAATTTTTTCGGGGTCTTCTTGATGTAAGGTTGACAGTTGTAACAAAACCTTTTTCCAATTCTCTTTTTGCACATAAGTGGCGCCCCAAAAAGGACGTCCGTCGGGCAATGCAACAATATTTAAGGGCCAACCTCCGCTGCCTGTCATCATTTGCAGGGCATCCATATAAATGTGGTCTATATCTGGGCGTTCTTCTCGGTCAACTTTGATGTTTACAAAGTTATTGTTCATGACCTTTGCCACCTCGATATCTTCAAAGCATTCGTGCTCCATCACATGACACCAGTGGCACGCAGCATAACCAATACTTATTAAAAGCAGTTTGTTTTTGTCTTGGGCGTTTTGTAATGCTTTATCGCTCCATGCTTGCCATTCTACGGGATTGTGGGCATGTTGTAAGAGATAAGGGCTTGTTTCGTGTATCAGGTCGTTGGTGAAATCGTTCTTCATTTGAATTGTACTTTGAGAAGAAAAAGAGTTGAAATAAAAAGGCGTCCTTTTTTGAAAAAGAGGACGCCATTTATATAGTTGTTGAAGAAATGAGATTATCTTACTTCAAATGTGATTTTTACATTGACTCGAAAGTTGTCCATTTTTCCATCTTTTACGGTAGCGCTCTGTTCATTAACATAAACCGACTTAATATTCTTAACCGATTTTGAAGCTTCTGCTACTGCATTATTTGCGGCATCTTCCCAACTTTTATCAGAATTTGCCAATATCTCTATAACTTTTAAAACTGCCATAATTGCTTAATTTTAGATTTATCTCAAGATACGCAATATGAGATGGAAAATTAACAGAAACCCACAAAATGTGGATTCATTAGCCATTTAGGGCAACAACTTCGTTAACCTTGTCACCCATCATATTCTTAAGCATCGTCTCTATTCCATTTTTCAGTGTAAAAGTAGATGAGGGGCAACCGCTGCATGCGCCTTGTAAGATAACATTAACGGTCTTAGTTTCTTCTTCGTAAGATTGAAACAAAATATTTCCGCCGTCACTAGCAACGGCAGGTTTTACGTATTCTTCAAGAATATCAACGATTTGTTGAGAAGTGTCGTCTAAATCAGGGTTAGGTGTAGCCGATACAGCTTCGTTGCTGTTAGGGCTCTGTGCCGTGGCATTTTCTGAAACTACTTCTTTACCGTCGGCCAGATAATCACGAACCAATTCACGTAAGCTCATGGTAATATCGTCCCATTCGGCCACATCGTATTTAGTTACCGAAACATAGTTCAAGTCAAAGAATATTTCTTTTACAAACGGAAATTGAAAAAGTTCTTTGGCCAATGGAGAATCTTTGGCTTCGTCAATATTTTTAAATTCAAAAGTACCCGGCACGATACGCTTATTAGCTACAAATTTCATAACCGCTGGGTTAGGGGTAACCTCAGCATATACAGTTATGGCCTCTTTTTGTTTGGTCTCTTCTTCGATTACGATGGGTTCACCAGCATTCAGGTATTCTACCAACTGTTGGGCCACCTCGCCTTTAACATCATCCCACTCCACAATATCAAACCGTTCTAATCCAACGAAATTACCTGAAATATAAACCGTCTTTATGAAAGGAAGGTAGAATAACTGTTGGGCCAAGGGTGATATTTTGGCTTCGTCAATATTTTTAAATTCGTAGTTCTTGCCCTTGGTCAAGAGATGATTCGTCTCAAATTTAAGTATCTTAGGGTTATTCGTATTTACTACGGTAATATTGTATTCTTTCATCGCGATTTATTTGTGTCAAAAATACGATATTAAAAGATCAGGTTCAATTTCATAGCGGGTATTGATTGTTTATTATTGCAATTTTTTCACTTGGCATCGCAAGTCTTCCCATAGTAACTTGTAGAGCTATGTTGTTGATACATAATATTGTGGTATTTCATCCGTTATACCATAAGTTTAGTCGATTCTCTATACCCAGCCATACCTTACGTAAATGAAACATCGTTTATTATTGTTGCTCGTTTCCCTTTTGTTCGCATTTCAAACTAATGCGCAAGAGGGTATACCGGTATATTTTGATTATCTGGCGGACAACTATTATTTGGTCTACCCGTCAATGGCCGGTATCAGTGAAGGTGGTAAAATAAGGGCTACCGCAAGAATGCAATGGTTCAGTGTAGAAGATGCCCCTAACCTACAGACATTAAATGCGAATTTTAGAATAGGGGAGAGCAATAGTGGTATTGGCGCTATTTTCTTTAATGATGCCAACGGTTACCACGCACAAACAGGATTGAAACTGACCTATGCCCACCATTTAAAGTTAGGTGGCGATGCCCGATATTTGAACCAAGTCTCTTTTGGTTTGAGCCCGACCTATTTACAGAGCAGTTTAGATGAATCGGAGTTTCGTTCAGTGCAACCCGATGACGCGATAGCGGGAACTAAATTGAGTGAAGGCTATTTTAATATGGATTTGGGACTATCTTATAACCTTATGGAATTCTATGCACATTTCGCCATCAATAACCTTTTGGCAAGTGATCGTAATTTATATCGATATGGAAAGGGTAACGACAATATACCGGTTATCGATAACCTAAGAAGATATCTGATTTCCGCTGGATATGTTTTTGGAAAACAAGAATGGCAATACGAACCTTCCGTACTTTTTCAAATGACCGATTTTACTGCCGAGAAAACAATTGATTTCAATGCCAAGGTATATAAAGACGTAGATTTCGGACGAATTTGGGGTGGCCTGTCGTACCGAAGAAGTCTTGACGGAACTTCTTTTGTAACCGACGATAGTTTCGGTGAGCAGCGTTTGCAACTGTTTACACCCATTGTTGGTGCCAATATCAAGAACTTTATGGTTTCGTATAACTATTCGTACCAATCAGGTGATATTCGTTTTGATAGCGGTGGTTTTCATCAGATTACCATTGGTTATGATTTTGGTCAATCAGAAAGAAAGTACGATTGCTATTGCCCTGCTGCACAATAAAAAACGCTTTGGCCCAAAGTTGGCCCAAAGCGTTTAATTTCTATCTTTAACAACAAATTAGTCCCAGCGATAATTTTTTTCTTCTGCCTGCTTTTTAATGGCATTGATCATGGCATTTTCGAGCTCGCCAGTTTCATTTTTATCTTGATTGTCTGCGATGTATTTTACTCTTTTCTTGTTTAGTTCTTTTATCTTCTTTTGAATTTGGGCACGTTCTTCTTTTTTTTCTGAGACGTAGGCCTCAATTTCTTTAGGAGACTTGTTTCTAAGTTCTTTGGGCAAATCTTTCTTTTCGACCGAACCTACATTAAAATCTTCTTCATCGGAGGCATCGACCAAATCCCAATCTTTGTTGTTGTACAAGCGAGAGCTTTTGCTTACGGCCCTTTTTACCACAACAACTTCTTGAAGTTCTGCAGCGTTATAATCTTGAGCGGCCTGCTTTTCTTTTTTTAAGTTTCCTTGACTTCCATAAGAAACGTAAGTGTCGTTAAGCTTGGTGTTATAATCGATAATGGCTTCGTCATAGGGTGTGTTTACATGAACGATTTCACGATTATGGTCTATGGCCATGTAGTCTCCGCCTGCGAGAAGCGCTCCTTCTTTCCATTTACCATGAATACCTTGTTCGTAGTTACCGCAAAAAATGGTATTTACGATAACATCCTTCTCTTTTGCATTAGACGCGGCATCTTTATAATGGGTTTCCCCTTGTGTAAAAGGTTCGTTTCCGGCTATGAAAATCATCTTGAGATTATCCGGATTTTTAGCCCAATTCAATTGTCGTAATGATTTATGAATGACGGTACCGCAAAACTCTTCACCTCCGTTGGTGGTCAAAGAGAAAAGTTTTTCTGAAATTTCATCAAGGTCTCCGGTAAAATTGAGTACTTGCTGAACATATCCCTCACGGTAAGAAAGGTTGTCGTTGCCATATTGGTAAAGTGCAATTTGTAAATCGGGCCGAGAATCGTCACCACATTTGGCATGGGTGAACTTGTTCACTACATCCCAGAGTTGTGCCTTCGCTTGGTTGATTAACCCATCCATACTATTACTGGTATCTAACAACAAAGCAATCTGTACCGTATTTTTCTTAGGTTCAATTTCTTTGTCTTTTTCGTGTATTACCTCGGCAAATAAAGGTTTGGCACTATTTCCTTCCCTTTTGAATTCACAGCTGTAGATTGTTACGGTAAAGGCCAATAACATTCCTGAAAAAATCAGTCTTTTGGTTTTCATATGTTTTGTTTTGAGTTTTCCTGTTGGATATAAGATGAAATGAATCCTTCAAGAAGCGATTAATAATTCTTTTAATGAATATACTGGGGTAAAACTAGTTTCGACTTCCCTCAGAAAAAATAGAGAATGAGTAAAATGGTACTTTAGGTAAGGCAACTGGCAATATGGTTTAGTGAAAGCCTAAGAATGGTAGTCTTTATAGGGGCTGTAGTCAAACAGGCATTTTTTTGAATCATATAATTCATCTAAGTTTACATTACAATCGTTCGTATGTTCGTACACCGCTACATATTGATTTTATTTTTGGTCACTGGCACCGTCGGCTTTGCGCAATCACGTGGCAAGCAAGCGTCTATGCATCAGTCTCACCTAGATTCTGCTCATTTTTATAAAAAGGAAAATATTGAACGAAGTATAGATTTTGTTGCCCAATCTATTGCTGAGCTGGGTAAAGCTGCCGATAAAGAAAGATTAGCTGAATCGCTTACAGTTCTTGGTGAAGTATATCAATATCACCAACAATACGACTTGGCGATTACCAACTACGAAGATGCGTTAGAGGCGAACAAGACCTCTAAAACAACATTGTTGCTTGGGCAAACTTATATTCAAAACGAACAGTTTTCAGAAGCGGAGACCGTACTCTCGCCCTTATTAAAAATAAAAAACTTGATTCCGTATCAGAAAGTGAGTCTCTATGAGACATTAGGCGATGCTTATAAAGGTTTAACGCAGTATGAAAGGGCGGTTGCCTTTTATGAAGAAGGGGCTAAGTTGGCGCGCATGAACCAAATTACACCCAAATTAGCAGATTTAAATTCTAAAATTGCAGATACCTATGCCGAGAGTGATAAACTTGTTGAAGCCGATGCTTATTACAACAGTTCGCTACAACTATCTAAAAGTCTACCACCGGAAAGGGCACTTCAAGAAAAAGAAAAAGTAGCGGATTATTACAATCAAAAAAATGAATACGGGGCCGAAATAGAATTGCGTAAAGAGAGTTTGGGCGAGCTAAACAATTTACCAAAAAAAAGGGCTGTCCGTCAGCAAAATATTTCGAAGTCCGATTCGATTACGGCCCAAAGAATCAATTATAAAATTGCCAATGCCTATATCGCCCAAGACAAATACGACGAGGCCATACCATATCTTAAAGAAAGTATAGAACAGGCCGGCTCTGATGATGATGTGGTGGTTCAAAAAGATGCGACCCGTAAACTTTCAGAGGTTTTCGAGTTTAAAGGAGAGTATACAAAGGCTTTTGAAACCTATCGCGATTATGTGGCGCTTGTCGATACGTTGTACATTCGTAAAGAACAAGAAATAGCACGGGCTGCCCGGTTCAATCGAGAAATATCGGCCAAGCAAAGCCGTATATCAGGTTTAGAGCAAGAACGAGAACTCTCGCAGAGCAAATATGACCTAGCACGTACCGAACAAGAACTGGTTCAAGAAACCAATAAAAGACAGAAGTGGGTCATCTACTCTCTTATTTTGGTTATGATATTCTTGGGTTTGGCCACTTTCTTTTTCTATCGTAGCAATCAACAGCAAAAGCTGGCCAATAACTTGTTGGCCCTAAAATCGCTACGCTCACAAATGAATCCGCACTTTATATTTAATGCCCTGAACTCGGTCAATAATTATATTGCAAAGAGTGACGAGCGTAGCGCCAATAGGTATCTTAGCGAGTTTTCTACGCTGATGAGGTCGGTGCTAGAAAATTCTGAGGAAGACTTTATACCGCTGACAAAAGAAATAGAACTACTCCGTTTGTATCTAAAATTGGAACATTCAAGGTTTCCTGAAAAATTTGATTTTAAGGTGAATATTGGCGAGGCAACAAATGTTGAAGCGTTTCAAATTCCACCTATGTTATTACAGCCCTATATTGAAAATGCCATTTGGCACGGACTTCGATACAAAGAAAAAAAGGGATTTTTACATATTGATATAGAACAAAGAAATGGGAGCTCCGTAGTTATAACTATTTCCGATAACGGAATCGGGCGCAAGAAATCGGCTGAGCTGAAAACCCAAAATCAACGAAAACAAAAATCAAAAGGCATGGGCAACATTAAAAAACGGATTGCCATATTGAATGATATGTATAAAGATAAGCTTGATGTACTGATTTCTGATTTAAAAACTGATGGGTCGGGTACCAAGGTGGTCTTTACATTGAAAAAGACTAGGTCAATGCTAAAAATAGAGCAATGAAACTGAAAGCGATACTAGTAGAAGATGAGGTTAACAGTCGAGAAATCTTACGTAATTATCTGACTAAATATTGCCCAAACGTAGAGTTGTTGGGTGAGGCTGATTCTATTCAAAAAGGGCTTGAACTGATTGATAAGCACCAGCTAGATTTAGTGTTTTTAGATGTTGAAATGCCTTTTGGCAATGCATTCGACCTTTTGGATAAAGTTCCTGACCGCACTTTTGAGACGGTATTTGTGACCGCATATGACCACTATGCCAAAGATGCGCTCAATCACCATGCGGCATATTATTTGACCAAACCAATTAATATCGATGAATTGATCAAGGCGGTAGAATATGTTGTTGAGGTTAAAGAGAAAGAAAATGACCTTGAAGATACCGTGCTGCGGCCCAAGTTCAAATCTGTAAACGGAAAAATAACGATACCGCAGCAAGATGGCTTTCAGGTATTGAATGTAGCCGATATTCTTTATTGTAAGGCAGATGATAATTATACCGATATTTTTTTAGAGAACAAGAAAATTTTGGTTAGCAAAACTTTGAAATATTTTGAAGAAGCCCTTTCTACCTATACGTTTGCACGAATTCATAAATCGTATCTGGTAAATGTGAATGAAGTGGTAAAGTATAGAAAAGGCAAAGGGGGTAGCGTTGTTGTGAGTAATGGCAAAGAGCTTTTGGTATCGGCTTCAAAGAAGAAAGAACTTTTGGCCTACTTTTAAATAGGGTCATATAAAATTAGAGTTGAGATTATGATTAAATCTGTAAATGGCAAAAGCCCTATAATAGGAGAAGATTGTTTTATAGCTGAAAATGCTACCATAGTCGGAGAGGTAGAAATGGGCGACCAATGTAGTGTATGGTTCAATGCAGTATTAAGAGGAGATGTTCATTATATTAAAATGGGTGATAAGGTGAATGTTCAAGATGGAGCGGTTATACACTGTACCTATCAAAAATCACCGACCAATATCGGTAATAACGTATCGATTGGGCACAACGCCATAGTTCATGGTTGTACCATTAAAGATAACGTGCTTATCGGTATGGGAAGCATTGTTATGGATGATTGCATCGTTGAGAGCAACAGCATTATCGCAGCGGGTGCGGTAGTTACCAAAGGCACGCACGTGCCTTCTGGAAGTATCTTTGCCGGTATGCCCGCCAAGAAAATTAAAGACATAAGTGCTGAATTGAGCTCAGGTGAAATTGACCGTATCGCCGATAACTATGTTATCTATTCAGGCTGGTTCAAGGAGCAATAATACTTAGAAAACACCGATTGCTCAACTGCCGAAGGGTATAAGTTTTAATACTTTCATCGCCCTGCAAACTATTTTAGTATTTTTGTCGCGTTTTAAAAAATAAGAAGATGAACGCATATATATTTCCTGGTCAAGGTGCTCAATTCGTTGGTATGGGGCTAGACCTTTACAACGAGTACCCTGTTGCAAAAGAGTTATTTGAACAAGCGAACGACATTCTCGGCTTTTCGATTACCGATATCATGTTCGAGGGTACTGCGGAAGACTTGAAGCAGACTAAGGTAACCCAACCGGCTATTTTTTTACATTCTGTGATTCTTAGTAAGGTATTGGGGGCCGATTTCAAACCTGATATGGTAGCGGGTCATTCGCTTGGTGAGTTTTCTGCACTGGTGGCCAATGGTACCCTGAATTTTGAAGATGGTCTAAAACTGGTTTCGCAGCGGGCTCTGGCGATGCAGAAAGCATGTGAGATTCAACCCAGCACGATGGCTGCCGTTTTAGGTTTGGCTGATGAGGTTGTTGAAAAGATATGTGAAGAAACTCCGGGTATCGTAGTTGCCGCCAACTACAATTGCCCTGGTCAGTTGGTTATTTCAGGTGAAGTACCGGCAATTGAAGCGGCCTGTGAAAAAATGAAGGAAGCTGGGGCAAGAAGAGCTTTGGTGCTTCCCGTGGGGGGCGCGTTTCATTCGCCTTTAATGGAGCCCGCACGAGAAGAACTGGCTGCCGCCATAGAGAATACTGCATTTGGCACACCCCAATGTGCCGTGTATCAAAACGTAACGACTACCGCGGTAAATGATTCCTCGGAAATAAAGAAAAATTTGATTTCTCAGTTGACCGCTCCCGTTAAGTGGACACAAAGTGTAGAGAATATGGTTAAAGATGGCGCAAAAGAATTTATTGAGGTCGGGCCAGGCAAGGTCTTGCAAGGTTTGGTAAGAAAAATTGTAAAAGGCATAGAAAGTCGTTCAGCAGATATCCCAAAGTAGGGTTTTATACGTATAAATTGTATTTAATCTATACAAACCTTGATTTAACCCCAGATTTACGGTCGTAGTTTATTTTTTTAGTAATATTGAGGCCCATTTTGCGAGAACCTACTTGTTTTGCTGTGTATTGAATTTCAATGAATTCAAAGGACAGTTTATGAATATGAAAAAGAAAAAACCTCGCTTTGACGATGAACTGAGAACCATCGGAAAAGCATTTGTATTTTTAGCATTGCTATTTTGTGGCCCCTCTTTGATGGCCCAAACGGTTTCTATAACTTCATCTGATCTCAATGCAGCAGAAACTAACGGTAATACTAATGGTGCTAGCTTTACAATTTCTAGGTCGCCAAATAATTTTTCTACAAACATAGTTACTTATAGCGTTACGGGTACTGCGACTTCGGGTGATGACTTTCAAGAGCTTACTGGAAGCGTAAATCTTAGTTTTATTAATGCATCAGAAACTGTTGATGTCAATATAGCCCAAGACCAATTGGTTGAGGGTGCCGAAACCATAATAATAACGCTAACAAATGGGGGAGGAGCAATAATAGGGGCCCAAAATTCAGTTACCCTTAATATTGCTGATGATGATGTAGGTGTCTTTACTTTAGAAATGGTTAATGGCGATGCGGCCGAAGAAAATCAAGTTTCTGGACAATTCGTGCTTAAACTAGATAAGGCAAACGGAACGGGAGCCCCCATAACGGTACCCTATTCTTTTATGAACACTAGTACCGCAACCAGAAACCAAGATTACACGGTTAGAGGGGTCAATAATCTTAATCAAAATCAGTTTTCTTTTCCTGCGGGGGTGACTCAAGTGAATATGTTTATCGATATTGATGATGATGATGAACCCGAACCCGATGAAACAGTGATACTTCAGTTGGGCAACCCAAGTAATAACACTTTGTTTTCCCATACGCAATTACCGGTAGGGCAAAGAACGATTACTATAGCCGATAACGATTGTATAGCAGGCGATACGGCCCCCGAAATCAATGCGAGGCCTAATACGGTGTGTAATCCACCCAACGCCACTGTAAACTTAAACGCTTATGTAGTGGGTGGGGGTAATAATGCTCCTGCTGGATCATCACTACGTTGGAGTTTGCAACAAAACCCAACGGCTGCTAACCAACTGCTTCCCAATGCCACGGTATCTGAAAATGGCACTTATTATGCAGTGTATTGGGCAGATGACAATTCTTGTGCTAGCCCATCAGACGATGTGACCATTACCTTTGTAGAGCAACCCTCTGCCGGTACCACGACCGATGCAAATGCCTGTAATAACCCTGATAACGAATTCGGCCCAGTTCGTGTAGACCTTGACAATTTAATAGAGAATGCAGATGCCGGTGAATGGTCTCAGACCGGTGGCCCCAATATCAACATACCTAATAGTAATAATCTAGATTTTAGAAATCAGGCTGCGGGTAGTTATGTGTTTACCTATACTACAAACCCTTCAGGCCCTTGTGGTTCTGAAACTTCTACGGTAACCATTACGGTAACCGATTGTGACCCCTGTGAGGCTGGTGATAGCGCTCCTCCTTTAAATAATAATACGCCAATGGCTTTTTGTGATGATATCGATGATGATATTACACTAAATGACTATGCCACAAATTCTTCGGGGCCTAATGGCAGTACATTAAGATGGGCAAGTGACCCTAATGACCCTACTGGAAGTTTTGTGCCTCAAAACAGAGTGAATAATCCTCTGCCTGGTTCTTACTATGGGTTCTATTATGACGCCACCAACGATTGCGCGAGCCCGTTGTTGACTGTTAACTTGGCTGTGACCGCTTCTCCTCAATTGTTAAGCACAGAAGGTGATGAAAGATGTGGTTCGGGATCCTTGACACTGACCGCAACAGCAAGTGAGAACGCTACTATTTTATGGTATACACAGGAGACTGGCGGTAGTTCGATAGCCAATGGAGCTAACTTTACCACACCTAGCCTTAACCAGACCAGAACTTATTATGTAGAGGCTTCCTCTAATGCGTGCGCAACCGAAAGGGTTGCCGTTGAGGCAAAAATAGCCATACAACCAACAGCTGGTGCGCCTCAAGATGCATCCTCGTGTAACAATTCCAGTTTTGGTGAGACTATTCATGATTTAGATGATTTGTTTCAACAATCGGCTAGCGATGGCAACTGGGCATTTGTAAGTGGCCCTGGGAGTCCTACACTAAATACGAATAATATCATAGATTTTGAGGGTCTTCCAAATGGAGATTATTTGTTTTCATATACCACGACAGGTGCTGAAGCTCCCTGTGAAAATGATGTGGCCGAAATAACGGTTTCCATAAGCAGTTGTGATACCGATGATGATGGCGATGGTCTTTTGGGAGGTGTTGAAGCGGCCTTAGGTACAGACCCGAACAATCCCGATACCGATGGAGATGGCGAAAATGATGGTGACGAGGTAGGTGATGACCCAAATAACCCCATCGATACCGATGGTGACGGTATTATTGATGCCTTGGAGTCAAGTATTGAAGATTCCGATAATGACGGTACGGTAGATGAGTTGGATCCTGGTAATGATAACCCTTGCGTACCCGATAATTCAATAGGACTTTGCGATACCGATGAAGACGGAATTTCCGATGGAGACGAAATTCTTAACGGTAGCGATCCATTAGATGCTTGTGATCCTAACATTAATCACGAAAATTGTGACCCTACGCCAATTGAACTTGAAGTTATAAAGACCTTGGATAAACCTGATGCAGTTGTTGGTGATGAGGTAATCTTTACAGTTACTTTAAACAATCAGTCTGCGAGAAAGGCGCGTAATATCATCGTCGGTGATTTGCTTGAGGCAGGGTTTGCCTATAAGACTCATAGTACTTCGGTCGGTACTTATAACCAGCAAGAGGGTATGTGGACAATCTTCGAAGTACCCGCGGGTGATTCGGCCACATTAACGATTACGGTAGATGTGCTTGAGGGCGGTCCTTACATGAACGTAGCGGAGCTTTTACAATCTTTTCCAGAAGACGTAACGCTTGAAAACAATACTTCTGAGGTCGCTTTAAATGTCGATCTTCCCGAAGGTATAGATTTGGTACTTGAAAAGTGGGCGAGAATCGTTGATGTGAACGATACCTTGAATATTTCTGAGAATAGAAATCTTTCAGAAATCAACCCCCTTGTAGGTCAAGAGGTGATTTTTACACTGCGGGTAACCAATAAATCTCAAGAAGATGCGGTCTCTAATATTCAGGTATTAGATACGATTGCTGAAGGTTTTGAATACATAACCCACGAAGCCTTGATAGGCGCGTACAATTTACAGACCGGTTTATGGGTTATACCCGAACTTTTGCGGAACGAAGTGGCCGAATTGGAAATTAGGGTCGCTGTTCCAGAAACGGGCACATTTTTCAATAATGCTGAAATAGTACGTTCTTCACCTTTAGATAGTGAAGGTAACTATGACAATAATATAGATAGGGTAACGGTAAATGTGGCTGAACGAACGCAAGCCGAGTTTGGGATTATCTTCAACCAATTTTCTCCGAATAACGATGGAGTAAATGACGACCTCAAAATAAATAAGGTTTTTATTGATGAGAATGGAGGCGAACAAGAGATAGATATACTTTACGACATTAAAATTTTCAATAGATACGGTAGTTTGGTGTTCGAAGGAAATGAAATGAGCGACGAAATCATTTGGGACGGAAACAGGGAGGGTAACGAAGTACCCGATGGCACGTACTTTTATGTACTAAATGTTGCTTTACAAGAAGAGGTTGAAGGGGTAGATATGAACACGACCAAAAAAGGCTGGATCCAGCTCATAAGATAATGATCAGAATGGGATACGGAACACTGAAATTCGCTTATACACATATAGTTTTATCACTTGGTCTTATATTGGTATGCTTTGGGCTTCAAGCTCAAAAAGAACCTCATTATACCCAATATATGTACAATATTGGTAGTTTTAACCCTGCTTATGTAGGCTCGGTCGAAACCCCTGAAATTGCAGGCTTATACCGTGCCCAATGGTTAGATGTACCAGGTTCGCCAAGAACTATTCGTTTAGGGGCGAACGTTCCATTATCTAACGAGAAAATGGGTGTTGGTCTAAATATTATAAGTGATGAAATCGGCCCATCTACCCAGACCTATGTAGAACTGGCATATTCTTATCAGTTTAATGTATCAGAGAGTGCCAAGCTCTCTTTTGGTATGGATATAGGGGGCTCATTTCTGAATGTTGACTTCTCGAAAGGAACGTTTGAGAACCCTGGAGAACCTATTTTGGATAGAGAGATAATCAAAAAATTCTATCCTACTGTCGGCGCGGGAATGTTTTTGTACGATGATCTTTGGTACTTGGGGGTCTCTATTCCTAATTTCTTGACCGATGGTATTTATAACGATGATGTAGCGACTATAATAGAAGATAAAATGCAATTTAATTTTATGGGAGGGTACGTTTTCGACCTATCTGAAACCTTGAAATTCAAGCCCGCATTTTTATTGAACTACATTAATGGCGCACCGTTAAGTACCAATCTTTCTACCAATTTTCTTTTCAATGATAGGTTTACCTTGGGTGCCGGCTATCGGTTTGGTAATTCGGTTAGTGCATTGGCCGGTTTTCAAATTACCAGTGGCACTTACTTAGGGTATAGCTACGATTACAATACCAACCCTTTGGGTGAATTCAGTAGTGGTTCACACGAGGTAATACTTAAGTTCTATTTAGGTAAAGGAGATGGTTCTAATACCAACGATAAAAATTTAAAGGGGAAACCGAAGCAAATCGATACGCCTAGATTCTTCTAATAGCATATTATGAAATTTAAACTCTTCATATCGTTTTTCATTTTTGCGACTACGGTCATTCAGGCCCAAGAGTTTGCGTCTAAGGGTGATAAATATTTTTATAGCTACGCCTATGAAGATGCCATTCGAGAATATCATAAACAAATGTCTGATGGTAAGTTGATGACCAATCACCAATTGTTGAATTTGGCCGATTCTTATTTCAAGACCAGACAGTACGACAAAGCGACCAAGCTTTATCTCGATATCAACAAGAACGATACTATCATGTCTGACCATCGTTTCAATAAGATGTTGCAGAGTTTAGCAAAAACTTCTGAGAGAGAGCGTGTAAAAGCCTTTCTAAAGTCTAAAAGTAGTGGCTTGGCCAATGAACTTTCAGAGAATGCCGAGTTCAATTACCAAATGCTTGAATCGGATACAGATCAGGACTCCGGTTTTTTTATTTTCAATATTAATGCCAACAGTCAGCATGCTGATTTTTCGCCTACGTTTTATAATGATAAAGTACTGTTTAGTAGCAGCAGAAAATCATCAAAATCAAAGAAGGTTTACGGCCCTTCAGGAGAATCCTATCTAGATATATATGTGGCTGACAGTGATAATAGTGGTAATTTAAAAAATGTAGAGGTTTTTAAAGGTATACCAGATTCCCCTTTTCATAAGTCAACTCCGTTTTATGTGCCAAATTCCGGCAGCATTTATTATGTACTCTCCAACACAGAGGGTAAGAACTTGGCTTTTGATGAAAAAGGTAAAAATGCTTTGGCCATTGGTATGGCGTATGATAACGGTTATTTTCGATTTCTATTAAAAGATTTGAGTACTTCGTTTTACTATCCATTTTATGATGAAAAGGCGGAAAGATTATATTTTTCCGCCAATTTTGACGACAGCTACGGTGGCACCGACCTTTACTATGTGGTTACCAACAATGGACAGGTTATGTCACAGCCCATTAATCTAGGACCGCGCATCAATACACCGGGTAACGAAATAGCACCCTTCGTGTACGCTAATAGTCTTTATTTTTCTTCGGATGTCTTTTATGGTATTGGGGGTATGGACGTTTATCGGAGTAATATACTAGCCGATCAAAGCTTTAGTATACCAGTTAACTTGGGTGAAGGCATCAATACAAAATATGATGAATTCGGCTTTGTAATCAAAGAAAAGGCAGGAGATGGTTTACTCGGATACTTTTCTTCCAACAGACCTGGAGGCAAGGGCGGAGATGATATTTATGGCTTTAAAGTCAATAAAAAGCCGGGATTACAGACCTTGATTTTTAGAGGTAAAGTGGTTAAACCTTTATATGATGTACCTATTGCAGATGTTAATATTACATTGACCGGTGCAAATGGCAATGTGTTGAAGCAGACGGTAACCAATCGTAGCGGTAGCTACCATATGGAAATACCTTATACCGATGTGGTGAGCCTGAACATATCAAAAAAATCATATGCTTCATACAGCGAATCATATGACCCAAAGAGTTTGGTAGAAATGCAAAAGAAACCGCTTCAAGTGCAGCTTTTAGCTATGGAAGATGTTTTGAAAGAAAAAGAGGGTAAAACGGTCTTAGATGTTAATGACTTTTTCTTTGCCAGCGGTAAGAGTGATATTACGTCTAATATCAGCGTAGTATTGGATGAGGTTGTAAAGACGGTAAAAATGTTTCCCGAAATTCAGTTGTCGATTGAGACGCATACCGATAGTAAGGGAAGTAGTTCTTCTAATAAGCGTGTTTCTCTAAAGAGATCAGAGGCGATAAAAGCTTACCTCTTGAAAAATGGAGTTTCTGGCTCGAACATTTCTAAAGTTGTAGGCCATGGAGAAGATAAAATTTTGAACAATTGTAAAGATGGTGTGTATTGTCTAGACTTTTTACACCGACAGAATCTGCGTACACTTTTTATAGTTGAGAATTATGATGAAATCAGACAATAAGAATTTCATTAGTAGGCCATACTGCAATCTTCGCATAGTTTAATTTCACCGTAGTACGTTTTTCTGTAAACGAACAATGTTTTTAGGGGAACGCCCAATATTGCTTTCTTAACATAGGTAACATTGGTGTATAGCATGCCCATTTTTTCAGAAAATCTTTTTTCGCGTTTAGTTCTTCTTTTAATGTGAATTAATTTCATATGATTTTTCGATTTGATTTTACGCCCTTTTCGGTTGCCAGCCGGCAAGTATTGCAAAACTTGTGAAATTATAATTCAATGCCAAAGTGTGGGTGTTAAGTCTGTTATAAAGTAACGGTTAACTGTAGAACGAACTTAAAAGACCATTATCCAAAAATAGTAGAGCGAAAAGAGTGTTAAGAATAGTATGCCGGCATAGGTCAGGCATTGCAGCCAAATATGCGGTCTATACTTCAAGGGCACTTCATCACCCATAACATTTTTAAGGTTCATGTACCCCACGATAGGTGCGACAATAAAAGAGACAAAGGTGGCAAGGCCTACAAGTTGGCCCATGTTAGCACTGAAAGCTGAAACCACAATAAAATTTATGAGAGCCAGAAGAACGATGCCGACCGCAAAAAACATCTTGTTTCCTGTAATTTTTATTTTAGGCATGAGTAGGTCAAGAACATCTAGACTTACGCGTGTAATTGCATCATGGGCGGTCATACATGTACTGAACATGGTTGCAAAAGCAGAAATAGCAATAAATATATAGGCCCATGGTCCGATATGGGTAGTGAATAGTTGTACTACTTGGTCGGCAAAAGTGACGGCGTTTCCGCTAAGTTCGGTACGGGTGCCATAAAGAGTGGCCCACCCAATGATTAGAAAAAAGATGGCCAATAAAGAAGTGATGATATAACCGGTATTAAATTCTGTAAGTGAGTCTTTTAGCGCTGGTTTTTGTTTTTCAGATTTCCATTTTTCGATACTCCAAAGACTTACCCAGCTTGAAGCTTCCACGGTAGTTGGCATCCAACCCATTAGGCTGATTAGAAAAAGTATTCCTGCATCGTTGAATATGGGTAGAGGGTTAAAATCAGCTATTTCCGTGACATTTCCTTTGAATAAAACTAATCCCGTAGTAATCAATAATGCGATAAATAAAATAGAAACGATAAACTTCAAGGAAACCTCCATGAACTTATATCTTCCAATAATCAGAATTAGACTGATAAAAATAAAAAGACCCAATGCGATATGGGCAATCGGGGTGTGGGTTACTTTGAAAAGATTTATAAAAAGTCCTGCGGTTACAGTATATAAAGCCGCTAGAATTGTAAAGGTAGTTATAAGGGTAATCAGGGCATAAAACCATAAATAGCCCTTGCCACGTTTTAGGTAACCTTCGATCAATGTTTTTTCTGTGACATTAGTGTAACGAACTCCGAACTCAAAAAAAGGATACTTAAAAAGATTGGCTAAAATTATAGGAATCACCATAATCAGACCGTATTGAGCCCCGGCCTTGGTTGAAAGCACTAGATGTGAGGTTCCTATGGCCATGCTGGCGAATAAAAGACCTGGACCTAGGTTTTTTAATAGAGATTTAAAGGTGGGCATGCGGGTTGGGATTTATCCGCCTAAAATAAGCCATTTTATGAGATGGAGTGTTTCCCTATTTTATTTCGATACTTTTTCCGAAAAATTTTGGCTGTGTATTGAACAGTAAATCGATAAAAACCTTCACGCGTGCCAGGTATTCTCGCAGTTGCACTTTTAGGCCTTGGTTTCCGGATACGGTTTTGGCATTGTAACCGATAGCTTTCAACCCTTTTTTTTCTGCTAGATAAATAGCTCTCTGATTATGAAATTCTTGAGAGATTACGGTAACACTGTTTAGGCCGAATACCTCTTTTGCCCGTACCATCGAATCTAAGGTTCGAAATCCTGCAAAATCCAAAAATATTTTGTCAGCCGGAATTCCCCCTGCAATTAAGTCTTTCTTAAAAGTATTGGGTTCATTATAATAGCGTGTTCCATTATCTCCGCTAACAAGAACAAATTTAATTTTATCGGCCTTGTATAGTTCGATAGTAGCCTTAATTCGATACGAATAGTACGGGTTGGGCAATCCCCCGATTAACTTTTTGGAAGTGCCTAAAACAAGACCCACCCGATTTTCGCCAATATCTTGTGGGGCGTTGAACGTTTTGCCTTCGGCGGCATTTGTAATGATTGAATTGCACATAAAAATAAGCGAAATTAGGGTAGCAAAAAGCAGCCCAATAACTTTTATATGCTTCATTTTCATTTGGTTCGGTATAGGTAAAGCAAAGATAACTAAAAGATAGCCTGACGGCTATTAAGAAATTAGTTTGACCAATTGGTCTTCTAATTGACTTATTCGAGTCTTTATTTTTTGATGATCATTTGTTTGAGCTGAAGAAAAGCCCAACCCATCGGTAGAGAGCATTTTATTGACCTCAAATATTGTTGCCGCCAAATGTATATTAAAGTTTCTGGCCAATTCATACTTTCTGCACCCAGGTATACTGTAATATTTTTTTTCAAATTTCTCTTTCAAACCATATAATTTGTCTGCAAATTTTTTAAGACTACGGTCTTGATAAAAATGTTGTCTTGAATTGTTGTCGAAACTTGATACTGTTGGAGCCATTTCTCATTGTTTTTAGATTGTGGCGTTGGGGTGCTAAAGCGCTACAAAGGTTAGACTAGTAGTTTTTCGTACCTTCAAGAACGGAAATACCTCAGATGTTATTGCTTTTTTTTCGATGAAGTGTAAAGTCTATCTTGTAAAATGCTTAGCTAGCTTATAATCGATTGATGATTGATAGTAAGCATTTGAGCTGTTTGATAGTAGTTGTTGTTTTCATTAAAATAACCGCAATTTTTTAAGTACATTAGATTCTTATTATGAAAAACATTAGATCTTTTATGTTATTCATAAGTGTATATTTCACACTATTGAAATATTTATTCTATATTTAGTCCAAAATTAGAAATGTTTTGCAGAAACCTTTTCAAATAAACAGGGCCTACAAAGAGGTACAACAAATAACTGTTGCAGTCGATTGTCTCATTTTTGGTTTTAATGACGGTAAACTAGAGTTGTTATTGGTTCGTCGGGGATTTGAGCCTGAGCGAGATCGCTTTTCACTTATTGGCGGTTTTGTGCATAATGAAGAAGGCCTTGATGAGGCAGCGCATCGCGTACTTAGAGAACTTACTGGTCTCAAAGATGTTTATATGGAACAGGTTCGAACTTTTGGCAAGGCGAACCGAGATCCCTATGAACGTGTTCTTTCAGTTACATATAGTGCGCTGGTTTTAAAAGAGAACTATAATGATGAGCTAGTCAACAGTTACAAGGCTGAATGGTTTCCTATAGATGATCTACCAGAGTTGATCTTTGATCATAAAGATATGATCGAATCGGCTATGAGACGTTTACGCCGCCGTATCAAGACAGGCCCGGTTGGCTTCAACTTGCTGCCCGAAAAGTTCACGCTTCCGCAACTTCAGAGGCTGTATGAAGCCATTTTGGGAGAAGAAATCGATAAACGCAACTTTCGTAAAAAGCTTCATGCAATGGATTTTCTCATCAGGCTAGAAGAAAAGGACAAATCAGAATCAAAGAAAGGAGCGTTTCTTTATCGCTTTGACGAGGATAAATATAATGGCGTAAAGAATTTTAGTATCTAATCTAGATAGAATATACACTCTAATCATAAATCAATAGTATTGAATACATTTAGCTTAGGCTTAGATTTCGGATCTGACTCTGTACGGGCACTTCTGGTGAATACGGCTACAGGTGAAGAATTAGCTACGTCGGTACATTATTACAAGAGATGGAAAACAGGTATGTTCTGTGATCCATCAAAAAATCGCTTCCGCCAGCATCCTTTAGATTATATCGAAGGCATCGAAGCCACCATTAAAGAAATAGTAGCTAATGTGGGCCCAAAAATAGCGAATAATATTGTAGGTATAGGGGTAGATACTACCGGTTCGACGCCTGTTGCCGTTGATGCTACTGGCACACCTCTAGCTTTATTGCAAGAATTTGAGGAAAACCCCAATGCGATGTTCGTGCTGTGGAAAGATCATACAGGCATCAAAGAAGCGGAGGAGATAAATGCACTTTGCAGTGAATGGGAGGTAGATTATTCGAAATACGAAGGCGGAATTTATTCATCGGAATGGTTTTGGTCTAAAATTTTGCATGTTTCCCGTCAAGACGAAAAGGTGTTGAAGGCGGCCCATTCTTGGGTTGAACATTGCGATTGGGTTCCTTTTTTGTTGACAGGAGGGTCCGATGTTTCTAATATGAAAAGAAGTCGTTGTGCAGCAGGGCACAAAGCACTTTGGCACCCTGAATTTGACGGACTTCCGCCCAACGATTTTTTTGTGGCGCTAGATCCTGTTTTAGATGGACTAAGAAATCGTCTGTTCTCGCAGACCTATACCTCCGATGAACTTGCAGGTACGATTAGCCAAGAATGGGCTGATAAACTAGGGCTGCCGAATAACGTGAAGGTAGCCGTAGGGGCTTTTGATGCGCATATGGGCGCCGTTGGCGCTAAGACCGAACCTTATTATTTGACCAAAATAATGGGTACGTCTACATGCGACATTTTGGTAGCTCCAATGGAAGGCGAAGAAAAATTGGTAAAAGGTATTTGCGGTCAGGTAGACGGTTCTGTTATTCCCGGTATGTTGGGGCTTGAAGCAGGTCAATCTGCATTTGGCGATATCTATGCCTGGTTCGAAAGAGTACTGGCCTGGCCCATTAGAGAACTTCTGAATAGTTCGAACCTAATTGACAAATCGACCAAAGAGAAGTTAATCGAAGAGGCGATGGATAAATTGATTTCTGAACTGAGTAAAGCTGCAGCCCGAGAACCGATAGGTGCATCTGGGGAGTTGGCTTTGGATTGGATGAACGGAAGAAGGACACCTGACGCCAATCAAAATTTAAAAGGGGTTATTGTCGGAATTAATCTAGGTAGTGATTCTCCGAAAATTTTCCGGGCACTGGTCGAGGCTTCCTGTTTTGGGGCCAAAAAGATTGTTGACCGGTTTTTATCCGAAGGCATTCCTATTAAAGGAGTAATCGCTTTGGGCGGGGTGGCTAAAAAGTCGCCCTTTATCATGCAAATGATGGCCGATGTACTGAATATGCCGATAAAGGTGGTGTCATCTGAACAGGCTTGCGCCCTAGGTGCTGCAATTTTTGGCGCAGTAGCCGCAAAAACATACGATAGCGTACCCGATGCGATGGGTCAAATGGGTAGTGCTTTCGCATCGGTCTATGAGCCAAATCAGGTAGATGCGGGTGAATACGATAAAATTTATCAAAGGTATAATGAACTTTGCGAAACCATGGAAGCACATATAATGAACGAGGTTAGAACCGATGGATAGATTCAAAGCATTAAGAGAAGAGGCTTACGAAGCGAACATGAGGTTGCCAGAACTAGGCTTGGTGCTCTTTACCTTCGGTAATGCCAGCGCCGTTGACCGCAAAGAAGCGGTCTTTGCCATTAAGCCTAGTGGAGTGCCTTATGCCGACCTTAAAGTGAGTGATATTGTTATCTGCGATTTTGAGGGCAAAGTTGTAGAGGGTAAGATGCGGCCTTCATCAGACACTAAAACGCATGCTGTACTTTACAAAGAATGGAGTGAAATCGGTGGGGTTGTACATACGCATTCGACCTATGGAACGGCTTGGGCTCAAGCAATTAAAGATATACCCATTTTCGGAACCACGCACGCGGATCACTTGACTTCCGATATTCCATGCGCGCCACCTATGAAAGATGAATACATTCAGGGCGATTATGAGCATATGACGGGTTACCAAATTATAGATTGTTTGAAAGAAAGAGGTCTTGACCATAACGAAGTCGAAATGATTTTGGTGGGTAATCATGCTCCATTTACTTGGGGTAAAAGTGCTGCAAAAGCCGTGTATAATAGTGCGGTTTGCGAAGAAGTAGCTAAAATGGCCCATTTGACTCTACAAATTAATCCGAATGCGAATACGCTGAAAGAGGCTTTGAAAAAGAAACATTTTGAGCGTAAACATGGGGGCAACTCTTACTACGGCCAAGAACAATAACCTTTTAAACAACCAACGAAATATACTATTATGAAAGGATTGGATACGCTTGATTGGGTCGTTATTTCCCTATATTTTTTAGTGCTTTTAGGCGTGGCCTGGTGGGTCATCAAACAAAAACAAAAAAATACCGAAGACTACTTCTTGGCCGGTAGGAACATAGGCTGGTTCGTGGTCGGGGCATCTATTTTCGCCTCGAATATTGGTTCTGAGCATGTAGTAGGACTTGCCGGTAACGGGGCAGGTGACAAAATGCCTTTGCTCATTTATGAGCTTCACGCCTGGTTGGTACTTATGTTAGGCTGGGTTTTTTTGCCTTTCTATGCGCGTAGTGGTGTGTTTACCATGCCCGAATTTCTTGAAAAGCGCTTTGATGCCCGTTCAAGATGGGTGCTTTCGATTGTTTCGTTGATAGCATATATTTTGACCAAGGTTTCCGTAACCATTTATGCCGGTGGGGTCGTAGTATCGGCTTTAATGGGTATTCCATTTTGGATAGGAGCGGTTGCTACTGTTGTGCTTACAGGGCTATATACAGTTTTAGGAGGAATGCGCGCCGTAGTATATACCGAGACTATTCAAGCTATCGTATTGGTTCTTGGAGCAGGTATTTTAACCTACCTTGGTTTAGATGCCGTAGGCGGATGGGGTGAATTGAAAGAAACGGTCGGTGCCGATTATTTTAATATGTGGCGCCCGAACTCAGACCCTGATTATCCGTGGTTGCCCTTATTTATTACGAGTACAGTAGTGGGTATTTGGTACTGGTGTACCGATCAGGTCATCGTGCAAAGGGTACTGACGGCCAAGAATATTAAAGAAGGGCGAAGAGGTAGTATTTTCGGAGCTCTTTTGAAATTAATGCCGATTTTCTTGTTCCTTATTCCTGGCGTGGTTGCCCTAGGCCTGAAAATGCAAGGAAAGCTGGATTGGGATAGTCCCGATGAGGCCTTTCCCGTATTGATGAGTAATCTGATGCCATCCGGGTTAAGAGGTTTGGTAGCTGCCGGATTGCTGGCTGCTTTGATGAGTTCATTGGCTTCGGTATTCAATTCATGCTCAACGCTATTTACTCTTGATATTTATAAAAAGTTGAAACCTGAAAAGCCAGAAGAAGAATTGGTGAAGACAGGGCGTATAGCTACCTTTTTCGTAGTAGGTCTCGGTCTGTTATGGATTCCCATTATAACGACCTTATCCGACGGATTATACGAATACCTTCAGAATGTTCAGGCCTATATCTCGCCACCTATTGCTGCCGTTTTCCTACTAGGCATTTTTTATAAACGAATTAATGCTAATGGGGCGATTGCCACATTGGTCGGAGGTTTTATAATCGGTTTTTCTAAGCTGACCTTAGAGATTTTAAAGTCTAGTTTTGCCACTGATAGTTTAATATTCAAGATCGCCGACATTAATTGGTTGGTTTTTGGGGCTTACTTTTTTGCCATGTGCATCGCCATTGCGGTGGTGGTAAGCATGTTTTACCCTGCACCTTCAAAGGCCCAGCTAGCCGGTTTGACCTTCGGTAGCGTAACCAGCGAGCAAAAGGCAGAAGATAAATTGAGTTATAATATTTGGGACATAATCACATCGATTGTCGTTTTATTGATCGTAGTGTACATTATGATTTCCTTTAGTACATTAACATTATAACCTACACAGAAACATTAGAATGATACATATTGCAGATAACGAAGTTTGGTTCGTTACGGGAAGCCAACACCTTTACGGTCCGGAAACGTTGGCACAAGTAGCCCAAGATTCCAGTGAAATTGCTAAACATTTTGAAAATGCAGATTCTATACCCGTAAAGGTGGTTTGCAAACCAACGGTAAAGACTGCCGATGAAATTCATTCGCTTTGTAAAGAGGCCAATAATTCCGAAAATTGCGTAGGGCTAATCACTTGGATGCATACGTTCTCGCCTTCAAAAATGTGGATTGCCGGTCTTAATGCACTTCAGAAACCTTTCTTGCATTTGCATACCCAATTCAATCGTGATCTACCTTGGGGCACCATTGATATGGATTATATGAACCTTCATCAATCTGCTCATGGTGGTCGCGAATTTGGCTTTATGGCCTCTCGATTGCGAATGAATAGAAAAGTTGTAGTAGGCCATTGGCAAGATAGTAAGGTGATAGACAAGATTTCCGCCTGGTGTCGGGTGGTGAGTGCGGTTGCCGATTCCAAAAAAATGAAAGTGGCCCGTTTTGGAGATAATATGAGACAAGTTGCCGTAACCGACGGTAACAAAGTTTCTGCCCAGATAAAATTTGGCTATGAGGTAAATGGCTACGGAGTAGGTGATTTGGTGAAATATATTGACGGAATAACGGATCGAGAAATTGAAGTACTTCTAGAAGAGTATGAAGCTACCTATGCCATCGCATCTAAAATCAAATCTGATGGAAGCATTCGCTCATCGCTTCAAGATGCAGCACGAATAGAATTGGGTATGAGAGCCTTTTTGGTAGATGGGGGTTATACGGCCTTCACCGATACATTTGAAGATTTACATGGTATAAAACAATTACCTGGTATAGCTACCCAAAGACTAATGGCCAGCGGATATGGTTTTGGTGGTGAAGGCGATTGGAAAACAGCGGCCTTGGTACGTACTATGAAGGTTATGGGCGTTGGTTTAGATGGGGGCAATAGTTTTATGGAAGACTATACTTATCATTTTGACCCTTCAAATTCCAGTTGCTTAGGTTCGCACATGTTAGAAATATGTCCTTCTATTGCCCAAGGTGAGGTAAAATGTGAAATACAT
This sequence comes from Flavobacteriaceae bacterium MAR_2009_75, assembly GCA_002813285.1. Classification (NCBI taxonomy): domain Bacteria; kingdom Pseudomonadati; phylum Bacteroidota; class Flavobacteriia; order Flavobacteriales; family Flavobacteriaceae; species Flavobacteriaceae bacterium MAR_2009_75. The sequence continues at coordinate 1,332,914 of PHTZ01000001.1, read as the reverse complement.
CCTTTAGGAATCGGAGGAAAAGAGGATCCGGTTCGATTAGTATTCAATGGAGGTGCAGGCGATGCCTTGAATGCTTCGATCGTAGATATGGGCAACCGTTTTAGAATGCTCGTGAATAAAGTAGAGGCATTGCCTCTAGAACATGATATGCCCGAACTTCCCGTGGCTAGAGTATTATGGAATCCCAAACCTGATTTACAAACTGCCGCTGCCGCTTGGATTTATGGAGGAGGAGCACATCATACGTGTTATAGCCAGAATATTTCAGCAGAATCTCTAGAGGATTATGCAGAAATTATGGATATTGAATTTCTGTTGATAGACGAAAAAACGGATCTTTATCGATTTAAGCAAGAACTTCGTTGGAACGATGCTGCGTATGTAATCAACAAAGGATTCAGGTAGTTTTCAACTTATTGCTTTACGCTAATCTTAACCGCTTCACAACTTTTTAAATCAGAGTTGAGTATAATTTTTTTGGAAGTACTGCCGTCGGTAATTTCAATAGATACTGTATTTGGGGGCGATTTACCGAGGTTATGGGCGTAGAGAAATAAGTCGTTGGGTTTGCCTTTTTCAAGCGTGCAGGTAACCTGCTTTCTTCGATAAGTAAGTAGGTGCTTTGATATCACGGTCTTTCCGTTGAGGTAGATAGAAACAATATCGTCGTCTTGTCGGCCATGGTCCCAAACTTCGATGGTGATGTCTTCATTTTCGAAAACAACTTCTTCTACATAAGAAATGTTTCTACCATCAAATTGGGTAACAGGTTCTATTGTTTTTTCCGTTGGTGCCTTCACTCCTGTAGGCTTTTCTCTATTTCTCGCTTCGTAAGCGGCTTTTCGTGCATCTGCTTCCGGATTACGAATTGAAAAATAAGATGTGGCATATTTTGCAATCTGGTATTTGTTATCGGGAAACAGCTCGATACCGACGACCTGATAAGAATTTCCAGTGCTTATGTTTTTTGCTAAAACAATATCATCTGCACTGAATGAGTTCTTAAATGTTCCCAGTTCTTGAACCACCATATCGTTCAAGGCTAAAAAGAATCGTATCGATTTTCCAGATGCTATATTAATGGTCTCCCATTCTATCTTAGCTGGCTCAGAGATGGTCCAAACTGTAGATGAATTAGGGTAGGTAACTTCAATTTTGGTCTTTTTACTAATGGTGTCATTAAATACTTGATAATGACCGTGAGAAATATGAAATGTATGTGAGGCTTCCGAACTTCTATGGGCAAAGGAAGTCAAACTTAAAAAGAGTAGTAATATGGTGATGAAGGTATGTTTCACTTTGATTCTGTTTTCTTTTCAAACAACCTAGGTTTGTGGATGTCGTTTAACGAGAAATTCAATTATAGTACACTGTATAACGACATTTGGGAGTAAATGTTGGAATAAAAGGTAACATTTTTTTCCTTTTAATAATTGATCAGCGTCTGAACGATTGAGTTCTTAACTATCCAAAAAGTGTGCCTAAGGCCATAAATTTCACTAATTTGTAACTTTTGGTATGAATATCTATTCTTCAATAATGCTGATTTTATAGGCTATGCACAAAGAGCTACTTCTTGATTCTCACAGGCGAATTTTACCACACATCCATAGAACCCCCGTATTTACATCAAGGCTTATTAATAAAATTGCAAACGCTGATATCTTTTTTAAATGTGAAAATTTTCAACGTGGAGGGTCTTTTAAAGCTAGAGGTGCGACCAATGCCATACTCTGTCTGACCGAAGAGCAAAAGAGTCAGGGTGTAGTAACCCACTCTTCCGGTAATTTTGCGCAGGCACTGTCTTTGGCTGCAGGTAGAATAGGGGTCAAAGCCTATATCGTAATGCCGTCGACAGCACCTCAGGTAAAGAAGGATGCAGTATTGGAATATGGGGGGGAGATTATCGAATGTAAACCTACATTGTCGGCGCGTGAGAATGAAGCACATCGCATAGTGGAAGAGAAGGGAGCTACGTTTATACATCCTTCCAATGATATGGATGTTATTATAGGACAAGGAACCGCTTGTTTAGAACTTTTAGAAGAAGAGCCGAATCTTGATTACGTGGTTGCCCCAGTGGGCGGTGGCGGACTAATTGGAGGCACTTCACTAGCGGCCTATTATTTTGGCAATGGTTGTAAGGTAGTCGGGGGAGAGCCGTTGGCAGCAGATGATGCGTATCGTTCGCTTCAAAGTGGCCATATAGAATCAAATGAAACTACCGATACCATTGCAGACGGACTTAAAACTCAATTGGGCGATCAGAATTTTCCGATTATTAAAAGGCATGTTGAGCGTATCGTTCGGGTATCGGAACCAGAGATTGTTGAAGCCATGCGGTTGTTATGGGAACGCATGAAGATAGTTATAGAACCGTCAAGCGCGGTAGCTTTGGCCGCTGTTTTAAAGGATAAACCAAGGTTTGAAAAGCAAAAAGTAGGAGTTATACTATCTGGAGGGAACGTCGATTTTAAAGCGGTGGGATGATTTCAGTGATTGCTAGATTATAAGACATGTATTTTCATCTTTAAAAGTACTTTTCCTTACACATAATCCTTATTTTTAGAACAATAACAAAATCGAACATTATTATGGGATCACGAAGAAATTTTATTGAAAAGTTGACCGTTTCGGCTGTTGGCGTGCCAATTTTATATCATAGTTCTAATCTTTTTGCAGCTTCGGAAGCTCCTTACGAAGGGCCGATACTGAAAGTGGCTATTATGGGTTTGGGCAGTTATGGTACTCGAGTGGCCGAAGCCATGAAAGATTGTAAAAGAGCTAAATTGGTCGGCGTTATTAGTGGTACGCCTTCTAAGATTAAAGATTGGCAATCGAAATACGGCATCCCAAAAAAGAACTGCTATAATTACGAGAATTTTGATGCGATAAAAGATAATGCCGATATCGATGCGGTATATGTAATTACCCCTAACGGGCTACACAAAGATCAGTCCATAAGAGTGGCCAAGGCCGGCAAGCATGTAATTTGTGAAAAGCCCATGGCAATCAATGCGGAAGAGGGGCAGGCCATGGTCGATGCGTGTAAAGCGGCAAATGTAAAACTGTTGATAGGTTATCGTATGCATTACGAGCCCAAAACTGTCGAAGTAATCAAAATGCGTAAAAATGGCGAATTCGGTAAGGTTAAATTTTTTCAAGGACAATCAGGGTTTACCATCGGTGACCCAAGTCAATGGCGCTTAGATAAAGAATTGGCAGGTGGTGGAGCGATGATGGATATCGGTATTTATTCCATCAATGGGGCCCGTTATATGCTAGGTGAAGAACCGGTTTGGGTTACGGCACAAGAAACCAAAACCGATCCCGCCAAGTTTAAGGAAGGTGTCGATGAGACGATTCAATTTCAATTAGGTTTCCCCAGTGGGGCCGTAGCGAACTGCCTATCTACCTATAATATGAGCAATTTAGATCGATTTTTTATGACCGGCTCCGATGGTTGGGTAGAAATGAAACCATCTACGGGTTATGGCCCGATTAAAGGGCGTACGCATAAGGGCGAACTTGACCAGCCTCATGTAACACACCAAACCTTGCAGATGGACGGAATGGCCCAGCTCATCTTTGAAGGTGTCCAGCCTATAGTACCTTTAGATGGCGAAGAGGGTGTAAAAGACATGAAAATTATCGATGCTATTTATAAAGCTGTAGAGACGGGCGATAAGCAAAACATCAATCTTTAAAAATAAAATTTTCAGCCAGCCCGATTAGATGAAAGCTCAACGTATTTGACTTGTAATTATTTTTTCAAATGATTTGTCGACTCTTAGAAATACGACTTTACTGGTTTCATTTGGCTACAAATTTGGCATGTAAACTGTTTTAAAGAAACACAGTTGTCGAATTGATGCGACCATGTGCGGATCGATTAAAAAAAGAAACCCCGTCAACAAAAGTTGACGGGGTTTCTAATAAAGGCCGTTTGGTTAATAGCCGTTATTGTCGGTACCTAAACTCGGATTTCTCTGAAGCTCAGGGCCTGGTAAGGGCAACAACATATGTTTACTTTCAATTTGTTTTCCGTTTTCGGTGGTGTGGCCTACGGCACTCACAAAAGAAATACTACCAGGGGCATTGGAAACTGGGAACTGACCGGTACGCACGATATCGAACCAGTTTCTAAATTCAAAGACCAATTCTCTGTGTCTCTCTTTCCATACTTCTTCTACAAAAGCGGTAGCTCCCAAACCTGAAAGTTCAGAGGTGATAGTGGCCGCATCTGTATTCCAGTATGCCCTGCCTCTAACTTTAGCCAAATAATCTACCGCATCTGCATTTACACCACTGCTCATGGCGATAGCTTCGGCAGCGATCAATAAAACATCTGCATAGGTGTATACTGCAAAATCCTTTCCAGATCTAGCGGTTTCAAAAATGGCGGTATCATCATGCCAGAAGAAAGGGGCCGTTTCAAAGGTTTGCCCTGTTGGTATATAGGTGCTGTGAAAAAACTGTCTTTCTTGAGCTCTTAAATCTTCCGTTGGGTCGTAGAAATCCAAGAACTGGCTTGATGGCTGATAGGCTCCGTTGGTAATGTCATACAAAACCTCAGATGCCAAGGCAACAGGGTAGGAGTAACGCGCATATACCGCTGTGCCGATTTCAGGGTCATATTCCTTGATATAGATGTCTTCACTAGTAGAGGCATCGCCTTTTCTCAATTTGTTGTAGGCAGAATTCTCAAAATCTACGGCACCCTCTACCTGATCATGTTGTACCAAGGCGTAAGATCCGTATTCACCATTGATGATATCTTGAGCTAATGTAGCTGCATCAGCATACCTATTGGCATTTAAAGGATTTCCGCTCATGGTCAGGTATACATCGGCCAAAAGAGTAGCAACGGCACCGGCAGTTATTCTTTTTCCGTTATCTACCATATTGGTCTTAGGTAGATTCCCTTGATTTAGCGCTTCCGTAAGGTCTGCTTCGATCAACGCATAGATATCTGCAATGGAACTTTTTTCCAGATAGAGGTCTTCCAAAGATTCGTAAGGCTCTGTAGTTAAAGGAACGGGACCAAACCATCTTACTAAGTAGTAATACGAGAAAGCTCTAAAGAACTTGGCTTCTGCCAATAATTGGTTTCTTTGTGCATCTGTAAGTTCCGGTGTTTCCGGAATGTACTTAATGGCATTGTTCGCCCTTGAGATACCTAAATACAGTTCTCTCCAACGGTCTTGCAAATAGGTGCCGATATTATCGCCGTTTAGCGTCAATTGTTGGGTATTGCTCACGTGTAGTTCCTGACCGGCATATTCATTGGTAAAAAAACCGCTCATATAGGCACCCAGCATCAAAGGGGTACCGCTATATACTCCGCCATCGGTCATTTGAGGAGCTCCGTTTCTATATAATGAATTAACGGCACTAAATGCTTGGTCAGGTTCTGAAAAGAACTGATCGGAACTCAATTCGCTTAGCGGTTCTTCCTCAAGGAAATCGTCACAAGACCCCAAAAATAAGAGTCCTATTAAACAAGCTATATATTTAATTTTCATGATATTTTCTTTTTTAAGCATTAAAATTTAAGGCTACATCCCAAGGTGAACGTTCTTGGTTTTGGGTACTGGAAGAAGAAAATGTTCTGTCCCCATTGGTTATCTTCCCAAGATGATGCTTCAGGGTCATATCCCTGAAAATCTTTAGAGTGTATCACGAATGCATTTTCGACACTGGCGTAAACCCTAAGAGTGTTGAGGCCGATGATATCTAAAAATTGCTCATCGAAACTATATCCTAAAGAGAAAAGATTACCTCTTATGTAAGAACCATCAACCACCCATCTGCTATCTACCTGACTGTTCTGACCGGCATATGCTTGGTTTCTAATTTCTTGAACCATAGTGTTCTGGTTGTTCTCCGTCCACCCGTCGTAAAGAATGGTAGCCAAACCATTGGCAATACCGGAACGGTCTTCGGTAGAGTGGTAGAACTGTTGCATGATTTCAACACCTGCTACGAACTGAATATCGGCAGTCAAGTCAAAATTCTTGTACCTGAAGTTGTTGATAAAGCTTCCTGTAACATCAGGTAAACCTTTGCCAAGAATCTTCTTGTCCGCAGAACGCTTGGCTTCTCCGGGAACGGCACCAACGGCAGCAGCTTCGGCCACTTCATCGGTACCCCAAGTACCCAATCTTTCGTATCCGTAGAAAGAGCTCAAAGACTCTCCTACGCGAAGTATGGTCTGGCTACCCGATACCCAAAATGGACCAGGTTCAATGTCCTCATCGTTTTCGCCTAAGCTTTCAATGGTGTTTTTGTTGTAGTTCATGTTGAAGGAAGAATCCCATCCAAAATCCTCACCACGAACAATATCTCCAGTAATCATTGCCTCGATACCTTTGTTAGATACAGAACCAATGTTATCTCTTACAGACGTAAAGCCTGTGGTATAAGGAACCGGTCTATCTAATAAAAGGTCTTTGGTTAACTTGTCATAATAATCGAACTCTAAACTTAAACGGTGGTTAAAGGCCGATAAATCGATACCAATATCAAACTGGCTTGTTTTTTCCCATTCTAAACCAGGGTTTGCCAATCTGTTAACTGAGCTTGAACTCACACGACTGCCATTTAGCAATACAGTTCCTGCCGATACCGTTGCCAAAGAACTGTAAGGTGTAATTTCAGTGTTTCCGGTGATACCATAGCTACCGCGTAGTTTCAGACGGTCTATGAATTCTACATCTTGCATGAACTCTTCTTCACTAATGTTCCAGCCCGCACCTATTGAAGGGAAGAAGCCGTACTTATTATCTTTACCAAAACGGGAAGAACCATCGGCCCTAGCAGTAAGGGTAATCAGGTATTTGTCATCAAAGGTGTAACCGGCTCTTACAAAATAGGAGTTAAGCGCCCATTCTTCTGTAGCAGATTCCGGTGCATTTGGGTTGCTTGCAGAACCAATGTTGTTGTATTTGAAAAAGTCATCGCTAAATCCTCTAGCGTAGATATTAGAAGACTCGTATTGGCGTTCTTGCCAGCTTAGACCTAACATTGCGTTAACTCTATGCTTGTCAAAATCTTGTGTATAGGTCAGGTAATTTTCCTGTTGCCAGTAAGTACTTTTTTCGTTGAAAATTCTACCGAAGCCATCAGGAGCGGAAATATTTACCAAATCTCTTGGAGAATATTCCTTCTTGTTACGGATGTTCTTGTCAAAACCGAACTGGCTTCTAAGTTCGAGACCTGGTAGAATATTGAAGTTCACGTAGAAATTACCGAACATCTGATTTCTTTCCCACTTGCGTTCTTGGGTTTCCAGAACATGGATGGGATTTGCCATAGATTCCAAATTATAGGCATCGGAAATCATTTGGCTATTGCTCCAAGTTCCATCAGGGAATTTTACCGGGAAGATAGGAGGCATCTCGATCATAGTTCTACGTGGCAATTGGCCACCGCCACCTTCTTCAAATTCTGTGTCTTTTACATCATTGACCATAAGGTTTACACCAATTTTTAGCCAATCTTTTGGGGTTACGTCATAGGCAATCTTACCGCTGATACGGTCTAATTTGTTATTCAGCATAATACCTTCTACATGCGAATAGTTCAAGAACACACCTACTGAAGAATTCTCATTTCCTTGCTGAACCGAAAGTTGGTGGTTGGTAGAGAAGGCGGTTCTAGTAGCCTCATCCTGCCAATCTGTATCGTACAACGGATTTCCATTTTCATCGAACAATCTTCGGTCGTTGGTAGTGAATACTGGGGCAGGCGAATCTGGACGGTATTTTGGAGTGTTCTCCATACCGGTTCTAACCACTTCTAGCCATTCCTCGGCATTTAACAGGTCCATTTTCTTACGAATACTTCCCATACTGATAAAGCCATCGTAACCGATAGTTACCTTGCCATCTTTACCACCTCTTTTAGTGGTAATCAATACGACGCCATTGGCGCCACGGGCACCATAAATGGAAGCGGAAGAGGCATCTTTTAATACCTCCATACGCTCAATATCATTAGGGTTTATGAATTTGATGTCATCCATAACAACTCCATCCACAACATAAAGTGGGTCTGATGACGAATTGATGGTACCTACACCTCTGATAACAATTCTTGGAGAGCCCGTCGGAGAACCAGAGTTCAAAAACACGTTCACACCGGCAACCTTACCTCGCATACCCTGTAACGCATTGTTTACGGGAGCCTTTAAAAGATCTTCACTGCTCACGGCGCTAACGGCACCGGTAAGGTCTGATTTTCTTTGTGTACCATAACCTACTACCACAACTTCTTCAAGTGCATCAACATTTTCCTCTAAAGTTACGTTGATGGTCTGCTGGTCGTTGACAGGAACCTCTTTCGAGGTGAAACCTATATAGCTGAAAGAAATAACATCACCGGCATCGGCCATAATGCTATAATTTCCGTCGAAATCGGTAGCTGTACCTTTAGATGTACCCTTAACAACAACGCTTACGCCAGGTATCGGTGTACCGGCATCATCACTGACCGTACCCTGAACTGTAAACTGAACATTACTCTGAATTAGCTCATTGATTTTTTGTGGACTCAAAACCGACGGCATATTGCTAATTTGCGCGTTGAGCAGGTTTTCGATTTTCTCCCTTATTTCGGGATTGTCTTTCGGAAACAGAATAATTTGGTCTCGAACAAAGCTGTAATCAATATTAGAATCAGCAAAAAGTGCCTCTAGTACCTCGTTAACATTTTTGTTCTCGACGCTCAATGACTGTTTTTTGTATACATCTATGATGCTGTTATTGTAGAAAAAACTATAGTCGCTTTTGCGTTCAATTTCGTTGAGAATCTTTTTTAACCTTACGTTATTCACTTCTAACGAAATGCTCTGTGCCTTGATTTCTGAGGCAAATAATTTGCCCAATGTAAAGACCAATAATATGACGTAGATTTTCATTATCCTGATAATAGGGACCTTTGAAAAAAAATGATCCTTTTTTTCCATAATTTTGAATAGTTTAAGTTGTTTAATTACTAAGTAGTTAGATGATTTTTCAAAGAGGGGAGTGTTGCAGCACTTTCCTCTTCTTTTTTAGTTTTTATTTCTTCATATATAGTGTGATTTTATTATCGTTCAGTTTATATTTTATAGGTGATGATACCTCAAACAGGGCCATAATCTGTTCAATACTCAAGTTGTCGAACGAACCGGTATATTCATAATTCATGATTTCTGGAGACTCTACTGAGATAGAAACCTGATATTTTCTCTTTAAATCACCAATTACTTCTCTGATGGGCGTTTCATCGTAAATGAGCTTGCCTTGTCGCCAAGCCGTAAGATTACTGGTCTGTACCTTCTCGATTATAATTTTATCTTCATTTTTAACATAGGTAGCCCTTTGAGAGGGGTTAAGAACTACGGTCTTATTATCTTTTTCTTCTATGACCCGAACTTTACCCGATACCAGGGTGGTCTCTATATTTTGATCTTCGGGATACGATTTAACATTGAAAGTAGTGCCTAGAACATGAATTTTCATGCCATTCTCAGTGTTGACCACAAAGGGTCTATCTGAATTATGAGCGATGTCAAAAAAAGCTTCACCCTGAAGACTGACCTCTCTTATTTCTTTCGAGAATGTCTGCGGGTAAGAAAGCGTTGTATTTGCATTGAGCATAATTTTAGACCCATCTGAAAGTTCTATTGTTCTAGATTCCCCAATAGCAGTTTCTGCCATTACGATTGTCGATTCCGTTAGTTGAGTAGCGGCTTGTTCACTATTAAAAAGAAAAGACAAAGAGACGAGAATAATCACTAGAGCCGCAGCACCAATAATCTTATAAATAGTAGCACGTCTGCTCAATTTATAATTTATATAATTAGGGTCTGATTCTCTTAAAAGCTGAGCTACGTATCGAGCTTTTAAAAGATTATAGCGTTGTTGCTGTTTAGGGTTTTTAATCAACCATTTGATAACCTCTTTCTTTCTTTTATCTGAAAGCCGGCCTTCTACCAATGCTGTGATATCCCTCTTGTTCATCTAATTTGTGGTGCAGTGTTTATATCAAGACGAAAAAATGGGAAACATCCCCTAGTCGAGATATGAAATTTTAGATAAAAAGTATGGGTAAGTATTCTTTTAGAACCGTTTTAAGTTCTCTCAAGGCCCTTGAAATGTGGTTTTCAACGGTTTTAGGCGAGATTTTCAATTGTTTTGAAATTTCTTTGTGTTCAAGTCCGTCCAATCTACTTTTCACAAATACGTTTTTACATTTTTCAGGTAACTGTTTAACGGCACTTTCTACTAAATTTTGAAGTTCTTTGGCCATAACAGCAGAGGCTGCGTCGTCGGAAAGAGCAGTGTAGTTAAGCCAATGTTCTTGTTGGTCGCTCGTAGTTTCTTTTGTTAATCTATTTTTATGTGAGCGCAAGTAATCTAAGCAGGCATTTCGTGTCATTCGATAGATATAGCCTGTAAGATTGGTGGTTACGGTAATATTTTCCTTTTTCTCCCAAAGTTTTATAAGTATATCATGAACAATTTCTTCGGCATCTTCCCTTGAATTAACGTAACTACTTGTTATGATAAATAATTTGGGTTTGTAGAAATTATACATCGTGTTGAAATCATCTTCACCATCAAAGAAGGCCGGGGATTTTGATTTAACATTCTGTGAATTTTCTGGCATGATATTTTTTAGAATCGAAACAATTATAACGAGCAATTTACAAATTCTTAATGATTGGTCATTAATTGAGAAGGCTAATCTTACGATCTAGACTTGAATTCAAAGAATATCAATTGAACCTTTATTTTAGTGTAAAAAATACATTTATAAATTTTGGTGTATTTTCGTGAAATCGAATGATAAAACAACTAATCTTTACCAACATGTTCTCAAAGCATTTTTTTCTTTTTTTTGGATTATTAGGAATGTTAGCATCTTGCGCCGATAACCAAACCCCGCAAGATCACACCGCTTATCTTTTTACCTATTTTACGGGTAATGGTGAAGGTGAAGAGGCCATACGCTATGCTTTGAGTCGTGATGGGTTCAATTATTATGCCCTAAACGATAACCAGCCCATAATTGCATCTGATAAAATAAGTGAAACCGGAGGTGTTCGTGACCCGCATATTCTCAGGGGAAATGATGGCTATTTTTATATGACGGTAACCGATCTATTGACAAAAAATGGGTGGAGCAATACCAAAATAGTCTTAATGCGGTCGAAAGATCTAGTTTCTTGGCAATCACATATAATCAATATTCCAGAACGGTTTGCCTCATTTTCAGAAATCACAAGGGCCTGGGCGCCACAAACGTTCTATGATGAAAAGGCCGATAAGTTAATGGTCTATTTTTCAATGCTTGAGCCCGGTAGTTATGATAAAATCTACTATAGCTACGCAAATGAAGATTTTTCTGATTTAGCTACTGAGCCTAAACAGCTTTTCTTTAGTCCTGATGAAAAAGCCTGTATCGATGGAGACATTATTTTAAAGGATGGTACTTACCATTTGTTCTATAAAACGGAAGGCACTGATGATAAAGGAATAAAAGTAGCTACCTCCAAAAAATTAACCGAAGGCTACGAGTCATTAGCCGGCAATGTCGACCAGACAGATAAGGCTGTCGAAGGGTCGGGAGTTTTTAAGTTGCTAGATGATGACACCTATATCTTATTGTATGACATGTATATGGATGGTCGTTATCAATTTGCCAAAAGTACCGACCTGACAAACTTTGAGGCTTTGGGAGCTGATGTTGTTTCTATGGATTTTCACCCCCGACACGGCACAGTAATCACAATTTCTGAGGCGGAAGCTGCTCGATTGGTAAAAGCATTTCCTTCTAGAGACCTGCCACTAGTGTTGAGCGCTGAGGCGTCAGAAATTAAAACACATAATATTTACAACAATAGAGAAAAGCAAGAGCTGTATATACCGGTAAAACCGGGGACTAACATTGCGACATTGAAACCAAAGTTGGTGCTTTTTCCGGGAGTGAAGGAAGCGGAATCTCAAAATAAAACGACGACTTCTGTTAGCTTAAAACTTCCTAATGGGGAAATGGCAGAATACGGAATAAAGATTTCTAAAGACCATAACCCGGTACTGCAAGGGTATTACGCCGATCCCGAAATTGTTTTTTCCCATACCGATAATAAATTCTATCTCTACCCTACTAGTGATGGATTCGATAGTTGGTCAGGTACCTATTTTAAAACTTTCTCTTCCCCAGATTTGGTGAACTGGAACGATGAGGGTGTTATTTTAGATTTAAATAAAGATGTTTCATGGGCCGACAGAAATGCATGGGCACCATGTATTGCCGAGAAGAAAACCGAAAATGGGTATAAGTACTATTACTATTATACCGCAGCACAAAATATTGGGGTAGCCGTGGCTGATAATCCTGCTGGTCCGTTCAAAGATTTGGGTCATGTTTTTGTCGACTATAAAACAAAGGAGGCTAAGAGCGGTCAAGTAATCGATCCTGATGTCTTTACCGATCCCGTAAGCGGTAAGTCTTATTTTTATTATGGAAATGGATTTATGGCCGCTGCCGAATTAAATGAAGATATGGTTACGCTTAAAAAGGAAACCTTAACAGACCTTACACCGGAAGATGGCACGTTCAGAGAAGGTGCCGAGGTTTTTTATAGAAATGGAACCTATTATTTTATGTGGTCGGAAGATGATACCCGTAGCCCCAATTACCGGGTTCGATATGCAACATCAAATTCTCCAATGGGGCCATTGAGCATTTCTAAAGAAAATTTGGTCATAGAAAAAGATCCGAAACAAGAAATTTATGGTACTGGGCATAACTCCGTAATCAATGTGCCCGGTACCGATGATTGGTATATAGTCTACCACCGCTTTACCAGACCAAGGGGAATCACGATGGGTAGCCCGGCGGGTTTTCATAGAGAGGTCTGTATAGATAAACTAGAATTTAATGCAGATGGTTCTATGCAAAAAATCAAGCCGACCTTAAAGGGTGTCGACCCTGTAAGTCTTGGTAATTTATAAACTCATTGTGAAAAGCAAAAATTCTATTCGAAAGCTTAGTTTCTTGACGAAGATTCTCTAATGATCAAGTTCGTTTTCAGGGTAATAGTTTCGAAATCGATAGGGTTGTCTTTATCTTCAATTTGTCTGATCAATAAGTTCGTAGCGGCTTCACCCATTTGAAAAGCGCGGTCATTAATTGTGGTAAGATTGGGTTCGATTACCCTAGAAATAGGATAGTTACTAAAGCCGACCACGGCAATTTGTTCGGGTACCTTATAATTGGCCTTTTGAAAGACTTGAATGGCACTAATGGCGGTATAGTCGTTGGAGCAGAAAAGTCCGTCCGGCTTGTTTTTGAGCGCTATCAGTTTTTTGGCGCTTGCTGCTCCTTCTTCGTAAGTCAAACTTTTGGTTTCAAACACAAGGTTTGGGTCGAAAGCAATTTTGTGAGCCTTCAAGGCTGATTTATAACCCTCGAACCGATCTTTAAAAATAGAAGTATTTTGATGACCTGCGATATGGGCGATTCTTTGACAGCCTTGTTCGATAAGGTGCTCGGTAGCTCGAAATGCAGAACCAAAATCATCAATAATTATCTTGTTAGCCTTTAGTTCGGATGGCACGCGGTCATAGAAAATAATGGGTACACCGAGTTTAATAAATTTTTTAAAGTGTGAATAGTTCTTTGTTTCGTTAGAGATACATACGATAATACCCTCGACCAATCGGTTTTGAAGAATTTTAGTTATTTCCTTTTCACGTTCAAATGAATCTTTCGATTGAAATATGGTTACGTTATATCCTCTACTATATGCCAAATCTTCAATTCCGCTAATAACCAATGAATGAAAATGTACTTCTAATTTCGGAACTATAATTCCGATGGAATAGGTTCGTTTCTTTCTGAAGCTTGCAGCAATAGTATTAGGGGCAAACCCTAGTTCTTCTGCTTTACGCTGAACCTTAAGCTTGGTTGCATTGCTGATTGCGGGGTGCCCGGCAATTGCCCTAGAGATGGTCGAGGGTGACAGCCCCAGTTCTTTTGCTAAATCTTTAAGAGTAATTCGTGAATTGGACATCTTTCAGCAAACGTTTGCAATTTTTAAATTATGAATAATTGGGTTAAATAGAGATATTGGTAAAAATATCATTATAATTTAGGCAAAAATAAGAATTTTTTACTCTTATAAACTCTGATATGTTAAAAATTACGTTTCTTTTGTAAATATTTATGCAAACGTTTGCATAAACCTGTTCGTAAATCTATATTTGATCACAATCAGTTAACAATACAGAAAACTAACCTGTAAATCACTAATTTATGAAGAAACTAAAAAGTGCTGGGAAACTCCACCAAAAAGGGTGTGAAGGACTTCTCAAAAAAGTACTGCTCCTTTTTATAGCACAACTTTGTTGTTTTGGGCTTCATGCGCAGAGTACATCTATCACCGGTAAAATCACCGATGCCGAAAGCGGAGAGCCTCTTCTTGGTGTCAATATTGTTGAGAGGGGTACTGCTAATGGGGTTGCTTCCGATTTTGATGGTAACTATTCCATCGATGTTGCTGATACCAACGCGGTTTTGGTGTTCACTTCTTTGGGGTATCAATCGAAAGAGATATCCGTAGGAAATAATGGGAATATTGATGTTTCATTAGAGCTGGGAGCTAATCAACTAGATGAGTTTGTAGTTGTCGGCTACGGTAAAAAGAAGAAAAGAAACCTTACGGGGTCGGTAGTTTCGGTTGGTGGTGAAGACATCGACCAGACCAATTTGCAAGACCCGATTTCCATATTGCAGGGTAGGGCCGCGGGGTTCAGGTGGTATCAAACTCTGGAGCACCCGGTGGGGGCATGTCTATCACCGTTAGGGGTAATTCATCGCTTAATTCCGGAAACTCACCTTTATATGTGGTCGATGGGGTGCCCATAGAGTCGAGTTCATTGTCTTCTCTTAACGGAACCGAAAATTTTGGACTAAACCCACTAGCTGATATCAATCCAAATGATATAGAGTCCATCGAAATATTAAAAGATGCGGCATCAACCGCCATATATGGTTCACGTGCGGCCAATGGTGTTGTGATGATTACTACAAAAAGAGGTAAAGAAGGTAAGGGGGTTTTAAATGTCAACTTTACGTCAGGTGTAAGTCAGATTACTAGAAAGTTGAGTGTGTTGAATGCATCTCAATATCGACAGGCAATCATTGATTCTTATAGGAATATGGAGAACCCCGTTGAGCCAAACTGGACAATAATCGATTCGCTGAACCCTAAGAACAACGGAGATGTCGATTGGCAAGAAGAATTATTGAGGGTGGCTCCGCAATATAAGGTTGACCTTTCGGTTCAGGGCGGTTCTGAAAATGCCAAATATTCTTGGAGCTCCTCCTTTTTAAATCAAGATGGTATTATATTAAACTCCAATTACAAAAGGGTCACTTCTAGGTTAAATGTTGACTTTAATGTTTCCGATAAACTAACGGTCGGTCAAAGTCTATCATACACCAACGGAACCAACAATAGAATTAATGCGGGTGGTAGTGGTAACCTTAGCGTGGTGAGAGAGTTGTTGATTCGGCCACCATCATACGCCATGTATTTGCCCGACGGTTCGCTTAATGGGTATCAGTTCGGTAAAAGAAACCCTGTGGGGCTTGCCGAATATGCTACGCACCTTAACAAGAGTAATAGAATTATCGGTAACCAGTACGCCGAATATGAATTCATCGAGGGGCTTAAATTGAGAAGTAATCTAAACTTAGATTTTTTATCGATGAAAGAAGATGAATTTCTTCCTTCGACACTTGATTATAGAGAAGGTTATAATTCCGGAGCTGTTCGGTCTATTACCAATTTAACTTGGGGTAATGAAACTTATTTCAGTTTTGATCGAACTTTTGGCGAGAACCATAATTTTGGGGCTCTTCTCGGTATGAGTTTTCAAGAATGGCAATATGAAAGAACCGGTTTAGACGGTATGTTCTTTCCGAGTGATAACGTAAGAACCTTGAATGCTGCGGGTACTATTTCAAACCAAGATGTGAATATTTTAACCGAACATTCTTTATTGTCCTATTTCGGGAGAATGTCTTACGATTATAGTGGTAGATATCTATTGGAAGTTAACCTTAGGGCCGATGGCTCATCTCGATTCGGAGAAGATAATCGCTTCGGGTATTTTCCTTCTGCTTCAGTCGGATGGAGGTTTTCTGATGAGAAATTTTTACGAGACCAGAATGTACTCGCCGATGGTAAACTTCGTTTCAGTGCAGGTCAAACAGGTAATGAAGCTATAGGAAACTATACTTCTCAGGGCGAGTTTTTAGTGGGTACCAATTACTTGGGCTATTCCGGCGCTTCCCCTTCGGTAATGCCTAATTCAGGACTTACCTGGGAAACTACGACCCAATATAATGCTGGCCTAGATTTGGCATTTTTCAACAATAGGGTCGTTCTTAACGCTGATGTGTATTTAAAAGAAACTGATGATCTTTTATATAATGTACCCATACCCAGAACTACAGGCTTTAATTTCATTACCCAAAATATAGGTAGTATCGAAAATAAGGGTGTTGAGTTGTTGGTGAGTACGAAAAATATGGTGGGCGATTTTACATGGGATACCAGTTTTAATATTAGTAAGAACGAAAATAAGGTCAAAGATCTCCCCGATGAACTTCTGACCAATGGATATATTCAAAATGGGAATTATCATATTTTGCAAGAAGGTTTGCCCATTGGTACATTCTACGGTTGGAAGTTCGAGGGAGTCTATGCCCGAGATGAAGACAACGTCAACGGAATCACCAACGGTGCCTTAGGTAGCGTCTTTAAAGGCGGTGACCCTATATGGAACGATTTAAACGGTGATAACATTATCGATGAAGAAGATAGACAGGTTATCGGCGACGCGCAACCTAACTTCTTTGGGGGTATAACCAACAACTTCGGTTATAAGGGCTTTAGTTTGAACGTGTTCTTTCAATTCTCTTATGGTAACGACATTTATAGCGAAATAAATCACCAGAGAAACTCTGTGGTTCGTTATAACAACCTTTCGACAGATGCATTGAACAGATGGCGAGAGCAGGGTGATGTTACCGATTTTCCAAGACCGGTACGTGATGACCCTATGCAATCTGATAGTCGGGTACAAAGCAGATGGGTTGAAGACGGTTCATACCTGAAGCTTAAAAACGTCAACCTTCGTTATCGTTTTCCTAATAGGTTGATCGAACCATTAGGCTTAAGCAAGTTAGATGTGTTCGTAACGGCTTCAAACTTGATTACGTGGACCAAGTACACTGGCTTCGACCCTGATGTAAACTCGTACAGTGGTCTTCGTGCTGGGGTAGATGAAGGGTCATACCCACAAAGTCGCACGATAATGACAGGACTAAACTTTCAATTTTAAAATCTGAACAATGAAAAAAAGTAAAAATATAATAGCGGTCTTTTTCATAGCCTTAGCATTTTCTTGTTCAAAAGATATTTTGGATAAGGAACCTCAAAGTGGCTTTTCGGCCCAAGGCTTTTATAAAACTTCTAGCGATGCACAAGCTGGGGTCAATGGTATATATGATGCCGTGCAATCGACTTTTTCCCTTAACTTTTCTTTCTGGGGAGAAGGTAGGGCAGATGCGGTTAACACCAATCATTCGGGAGACCCTTTGTTGCTTCAACAGAATACCTTGAATAAAACAATGAATTCTGCCCGATGGAACAATTTATACGAAACCATAAGTAGGGCCAATTACGCAATCAAATATGTGCCCTCCGTCTTTGAAGAAGATACGGAGTTCGGCCAACAATTGGTAGGTCAGGCGCGTGCTTTACGGGCGTTATCTTACTTTTATGCCGTTCGGGTTTGGGGCGATGTTCCGTTAATACTGGAGCCCTACGAAAGTGTAGAGCAAGAATTATTTATAGCTAAGACAGACAAAGATGTAGTTCTCGACCAAGTAATAGAAGATTTAATTTTCGCGAGCCAAAATTGTAGAGAGAGTTTTGGTGGTGAAAGAGATAGGTTGTTGATTACGCAGGGCTCGGCCTATGGTCTGTTGACCCAGGTTTACATGTGGAGGGGCAATTATGAAGCGGCCATTGCTTCTGCCAATAGGGTTCTGAACAATAGTTTGTACTCATTGGTAAGCATTAACGATTGGTCGAAAATTTTCTCTACAGGGTTTTCTAATGAAAGTATATTCGAAATTGGGTATGACGAGACCCAGACCAATAATCTTAGAATTCTTTACGCAATCGGTTCTGACAGTCACTTTTTTCCGAGTGAAAATTTTAGGGCTTCTTTTGAAGAAGACGATTTAAGGCAAGATTTGATTTATGATGTAACGCAAGAAGAACCTAAGAAAATCTGGAAATTTTTCGGGCAAGGTTTTAATGATGAAAGTGCAGACCCATCGGCACAGAACATTGTTATGATTCGCTTGGCAGATATCATGCTTCTAAAGGCAGAGGCCCATAACCAGTTGGGGCAGGTAGCACAAGCTTTAAGCCTTTTGAACACAATTAGAAATAGGGCGGGCTTACCGGAATTGAATGAGGCCGAAGCTGTTGATATGTACGGTGATGTCGAATCGGCATTATTGCACGAACGATCTATCGAATTGTCTTTTGAAGGTCATCGATGGTTCGACCTGGTTAGAACAGGAAAGGCCGTTGAGGTTATGGGGCCCATTAACGGACTCGCAGATGAGGCCAATTTTGTATGGCCTATTCACGAAGATGCTTTGAATAGAAACCCTAATCTTGAGCAGAACGGTTTTTACTAGAATTAAATGCTATCCAATTAGAAAATATAGATTATGAAAAATGGTTTAATAACTTACAGTAAAATTTTGCTGCTTGCCGTAATCGCAATTGCGAGCATAAATTATGGTTGTGAAATTCAAGAAAACTTTGAATATCAAGAGGCGGGTGTAGAAGCACAGTTGGGTGTTTCTGCCTGGGACTATATCAAGGGCAGCGATTCTTTAAGAATATTCGAAAGTGCCATAGAGTGTGCTGAACTTCAAAGCTTGTTTAGCGATAATGCCACCAGAACGTATATTGCACCTACAAATATGGCTTTTGAAGAGTTTCTTGCCACAAATGCATATGGTTCAATAAACGACGTTCCGTTACCCATTCTGCGAAACTTGATTAAATACCATATAGTTGATAAAAAGGTGGTCTTTACAGACCCAAATCTGTTTGAAAGCAATAAGCCGCTGCCCTACAATACCCAAAACGGTCAAATCATGTATTTGTCACATGACTCTAATTTTATCGGGTTGGTGAATCAAGGTACGGGCAAGCAATGGTCAATAACAAGTTCAAATCTTGAAACTTTAGATGATGCGGTACACGTCGTAGGATCAATAGTTTATTTTTCAGCTCCTCAGAACGATTTAAACGTGCCTGACCCGACGATTAAAACAGATACCATATTTCCTGTTGCGGATACCTATATAAACGGAGGAGCACAATCTGGCACCAATTTCGGATCAGATGTCTTGATTAAGGTCAAGAATGTGACTGGTGCAGGCGATTTTGACCGTAAAGGTTTCGTGATGTTCGATTTAAAAGATTTTGATGAGGAGGGTGTAATCACTGACATTCGCTTAGAGTTAGCGGTGAAATTCACCCATGCCAAAGGTGTGGCAATGAACATTTTTGCAACACCCGATACCCTTTGGACGGAAATGGGTCTAACCTTCGATAATGCGGTTTTTCCTGAGAACGATCCTATTGCCAGTATTACGACCACTAAGGTCAGCACTTTTGATTTTAATATCACCGACTATGTGACCGGGTTGGGTTCAGAGCAAAGAATATCGCTAATGATAGATGGTGAAGACGGCTCTGATGAAACCGATGAGATCGGTACAAAAGAAAACCCCGATTTCAACGCTCCGATGTTGATTGCGACTTTAGGCTCGGGCAACAGCTTTTTGAACATCGCTGCCAACAACGGATTTTCGGTAGCCCAAGGGGAAGCATATGTTTGGAACGATTTGGTAGTTGAAATTGAAGGGGCCTCACCGGGTGATATCATATTTACGGTCGAGGAAATACCTGCCAACGGATGGCTTATTACCGGTGCGCAGACCCTACAGGTCGGTGATAAGTTTACCCAGCAAGACATTAATCTGATGAATGTACTATATATTAACGATGGTACAGGTGTAAGCGATAAAGTAGTGCTCTCAGCGAAAGATCGTGTAGGCTCAGAAGTAGAGCCCTTCGAAATCAACATAACTGTCAACTAATCGAAAGAATCAGTTTCAGGGGAAAAATAGTTGGTATGAAGAAAACTATGGGCAATGTCTTGTTGATGTTGATTTTGAGCAACATTTTGGCTTGCAGTCAATCTGAAGACGAATCGGAACCTATAGTGCCAAAAGTGAATAGGGTGATTACATTTTCCGGTTTTGACTGGGTGGTACGAAATTCCGAAGAAGCCAAAGAAGGGCCGGGGCCAAATATTTTCTCAGACTCAGAACAAAATGTTTGGGTAGATGATCAAGGTAGGTTGCATTTGAAAATCACCAATCAAAATGGGGTTTGGCATTGCGCTGGGCTGGCCCTACATCGCTCGTATGGTTTTAATCGTTACGTGGTGTACATTTCTAGTAGGGTCGATCAATTAGATGAAAATGTAGTCGCCGGATTTTTCATCTATAACAATGATCAAGAAGAAATTGATATTGAGTTTTCACGATGGGCGGTAAAAGAAAATAGGAATGCTCAATTTGCAGTTCAACCTTCCGCTATATCAACCAACAAATATCGCTATGATTTGAATCTTCAAAATGACCTGTCGACTCATTTTATTGATTGGAAACCTGAAAGTATCAAGTTTGGCAGTTTTGCTGGGCATACCACCGATGCAGCTGCATTAAATCATTCGTGGATATACGAAGGGGATGATATACCACCCGATAACGAAGAGCGACTAAAAATCAATTTATGGCTTTTCAGGGGCAAACCTCCACTTCAAAATATAGAAGAAGAAATTATTATCGACCGAATTGAAATTTTATAAATTTATGTGAATCAGCGTATTGTATTGCTTTGTGCTGAGGTAAGGAAAAATAAAATGGTGAGGATGACTCACTGTACAATTAAAAAAATGGAACAAAACCAGAACAATATTAATGTCAAGGCTACCGGAAAATTAGCTGGTGAGGCAGCGGGAAAGGATATAGAAGAATATATTTCTAAAATTCAAGGTAAACAAGATACGATACGTATCATATTTGCAGCAGCACCTTCTCAAACGGCCATGCTAGATTATATAGCACAATCTACTATTATCGATTGGACGAAGATCGTGGCCTTTCATATGGATGAGTATATTGGGCTTCCTGTTGGTGCCGAACAGCATTTTGCTGAATACTTGAAAGCCAATTTGTTTTCAAAGGTACCTTTAAAGGCATATCATGTCTTGAATACCAAAGGCGATATTGATCAGCAAATGGCAGAATATACCAAATTGATTAACGAAGCACCTATCGATATTGTTTGTTTGGGTATTGGCGAGAACGGTCACATTGCTTTTAACGACCCTCCGGTTGCTGATTTTAATGACCCTGAAACGATAAAAGTTGTTGAGCTCGATAAAGAATGTAGAATTCAACAGGTGAACGATAAGTGTTTTTCTGAACTGAATAAAGTGCCTAAAAGTGCGTTGACATTAACTATTCCTGCCTTGACAGGAGGTAAGAAGTTATTCTGCGTTGTGTTGGGTTCTACCAAGAGTGAAGCCGTCAAGAATACATTAACTGGCAATATTTCAGAATCATGCCCTGCTTCCATATTGACATCGCACCCTGATTGCACTTTCTATTTTGACGAAGAAGCCTACAAAAAGGTAAAGCAGGTATCTATTTAAGATACTACAAAAAACATCCATATGATTATAAAAAGACTGTATAGAATAATTTTTGTCCTCGTTTTATTTCTTAATATGCCCGCGGCAATGCAGGCTCAAGAAAATGCTGTGGAAGATAGTACAGACTTCGAGGTAAAGGGTTTTCATATCGACCTTCGCATACAGGTAATGACCCCAGAGGCACTTAAAGATTTCGCAAAACAGCTTTCTGATTTTGGACTCAATACTTTGGTAATGGAGTGGGAAGGAACTTATCCCTTTGAAAAGCATCCGGCCATATCGAACAAGTATTCGTATTCACGTGAAGAAGTTGATGAATTTATCACCTATTGTGAAAGCTTGGGCATCAAGGTGATACCGTTGCAGCAGAGTTTGGGGCATGTCGAGTATATACTGAGAAATTCTAGATATAGTCTTTTAAAGGAAGATCGAAAAGATATCAGTCAGCTTTGCCCGATGGAGTCTGAAGCCAGCAAAGAACTGTTCACGGATCTGTTCACTGATTTGGCCAAGACCCATAATTCCGACTACATACATATAGGAGGTGACGAGACTTACCTCTTAGGCCATTGTTCAAAATGTCAAAAAAAGGTAGAAGTGTCGAGTAAGTCCAAGTTATTCGTGGATCATATGAAAATGATTACTGAGTTGGTGATAAATCTCGGTAAAAAACCGGTAATGTGGGCAGACATTATACTTAAACATCCTGAAGCGGCATCTGAATTGCCAAAGGAAACCATTTTTGTCGATTGGAACTACGGCTGGAAAATAAACCACTTCGGTGATGTTCCCGGGTTACAGGAAAAAGGATTTACATTTTGGGGTTCACCTGCGATTCGTTCTCATCCTGACAATTGGTACGTTACAAATTGGCCGACCCATTTTAAGAATCAAGAAGAATTTATACCCTATGCTAGAAAAGCAGGTTATGAGGGCTTGGTCATGACTTCATGGTCAACTTCTGGGGTGTACGGTTTTACTTGGGATGTCGATTATGATGTTATGGGGATGGTTCAAATAAGAAACACCTACCCCATGTCGGGCTTTAGAATTCTAATAGCTAGTTACGCCGAAGCCTTAAAGAAGAAGAAACCGATTGATGCCAAGTCGTTTGTGATGAGATACGGTAAAAATCGCTTTGGGTTAAACAAAGAACAAAGTGAAACACTCTGGAAGTTTTTTTCTGCCAAACCTGAGTTGATAAAAAATGGAAAGCCGGTGTGGAGTGAAGATATCGACGAGATATATTCGAATTATGAAGGCATAAGAAAATCTATCAAAGAAATTGAACCAAAGGATAATGTGTCTGAATTCGAACATTACAAACTTATGGTCGACTTAAGAATGCACTACTTGAAATTTAAAGAGGTAGAAGCCGAATACAATCACAAAGATTTTTCTATAGAACAAACTCCTGAGCTACTAAAAAAATTGGATGAAATTTTAGCCGAAGCTGAAAGTTTAAACAAACGATTTACTGTTTTAAATAGTGGGTTTCTATACGAAACCGAGCTACAAGAACAGAACGAACTTCGGGTGCAACAAGTAAAGGTTCTGTACAATCGCCTGGCAAAAGTGAAGTAATACTGTCGTAGTGTCCACCAATAATTAACCGAAATACCCCTATAATAAATGCAGTTACTCGATTGGTTTGTTCTATCTCTTTATTTTCTAATGCTTCTTGGTATTGGTCTTTGGGCCTATTTTCGTGTAAAAAGTTCGGCCGATTTCTATACAGCCGGGGGTAAGTTGCCATGGTGGCTATCAGGTATATCGCACCATGTTTCTGGGTATAGCGGTGCAGTTTTCGTTGCCTATGCGGGTATTGCCTACACCCATGGCTTTAGCCTTTATGTTTGGTGGGGCTTTACAGTGGCTTTGGCAACCTTGATGGCGGCATTCTTTATTGCCCCTCGCTGGTCACGGCTCAGAATTTTTTCTGGAATTCAATCCCCTACAGAATATTTATTAAAACGGTACAATTTACAGACTCAACAATTGATTGCTTGGGCCGGAGCGTTGATCAAGGTTTTTGATACCGGTGGAAAGTTGGCCGCAATAGCAGTATTGCTCAATGTGTTCAGTGGTACCTCTTTAACTTTTGGTATTATCTTGGTCGGGGTTATTTCTTTGATTTACATTACTATTGGTGGATTATGGGCCGATGTGTGGAACGATTTCGGACAGTTCATTGTTCAGCTTCTTGCCGGTATGACCATGTTCGTTATGATTTTAATGAAGTTGGGTGATGGTGTCGATGGCATCTTTACCCTTTGGGATAGATTGCCGCAAGAACATTCCCAACTTTTTAATGAGCCCTATACACTGGGTTTTGTAATAGTTATATTGATCATAAACTTTTTCAGTTATAGTGGCGGAACTTGGAATTTGGCTACTCGATTCATTTCATCCGGTTCGGGTGAAGTTGCCAAAAAGGCTGCGATACTCTCATCCATTCTCTATTTTATTTGGCCCCTGATCCTGTTTTACCCCATGTTCGCATCACCCCTGTTTTTTGAAAATATGGCAGACCCCACTTTATCTTATGGTATGTTGGTCAAAGAATTTTTACCCTCAGGTTTGGTCGGTCTGGTTCTGGCCTCCCTATTTGCGAATACACTTTCGATGACGGCTTCTGATTCGAATACGGTTTCCGCCGTAATCAGTAGGGATATTTTACCGGTACTCAACCCGAAAATCAAAGAATATGACGACGTTAGGCGATTACGGTTGGCACGTATAACCACCTTTTGTTTTACGATATGTACAATCATAACCGCCTTGAACGCGAGTCATTTTGGTGGCGTTTTCGGACTCATAGTAAGTTGGTTCGCGGCATTGCTCGGGCCCATCTCGATACCGATGATATTGGGTCTTGTACCTGCCTTTGCCAAAAGCGACGGGCGAGCCGCTCTCATTTCAATAGTTGGTGGGTTGTTAACTTTTATAGCGCTTAAAATTTTTCCTATAGATTCCTTTGCTCTGGAAATTGGCGGACCTACCCTGGTTTCCTTTTTTCTTTACGTGATTTATGGCCTTTTTAACCGAAAACCGGTACCCGAAGTCGTGAAAGAACTTCATTTGAACTTAGACCAAAATCCAAAGACATAAAATTATGACTACCACTATAAAGGGAGCGAATTATAAAACGGGTGATTCTATCGAAGTACAGATAGTAGATAATTTGATTTCTCAAATTGTCGGGCATCCTTCAGAAAACAGTTCTCAGATTATTGCTCCAGGTTTGGTAGATCTTCAAGTTAACGGTTTTAAAGGAATCGATTTAAATAGCGGAGAATTGACCGAAGATGAAGTAATTCAAATCACACAATTTTTATGGGAAGAAGGTGTTACAGCATTTCTGCCGACACTGATAACCAACTCTTCAGCCAAAATAGAAAGTGCTATTGATGCCATAGTGCAAGCTTGTGATAAGAATGTTCTAGTAGGTAAATCGATATTGGGTATACATCTCGAAGGGCCTTTTCTTTCTAAAGAAGATGGACCAAGAGGGGCACATCCAATCGAGCACATACAGAATCCCGATTGGCAACTTTTCAGTGAATGGCAAGAGCGTTCGGGAAATCGCATTAAAAAAATCACTTTGGCCCCAGAACTGCCCGGGGCTGTTGAGTTTATTGGTCGATGTGCAGAAGTGGGAGTTCTTGTTTCTTTAGGGCATACAGCTGCCAGTCCGGAAAAAATTCAGGAAGCGGTAAAGGCGGGCGCTAAAATGTCTACGCACTTGGGTAATGCCGCTCACCTTAGTTTACCCCGACACCCCAATTATATTTGGGAGCAACTGGCCTCAGATGAACTATGGATATCATTGATTGCCGATGGTTTTCATCTTCCGGAATCCGTTATCAAAGTTTTCACCAAGGTCAAACCGAATACCAGCATCTTGGTAAGCGATAGTACGAAATTTGCGGGCTTATCAGCTGGCACCTACAGTTCTCACATTGGTGGCGATATTGAACTCAGCACAGAGGGGCGTCTTTTTATGAAACGTTCGCCCGAATTGTTGGCCGGCTCCGCCCAATCACTTTTATGGTGTATCAACCACATGATGAAATCTGATTTGGCCAACTTGTCGACCGCTATAGACATGGCGAGTTCAAAACCTATGGAGCTAATGTCTGGGGCTCTTCAGAAATTAAACTCAAAGAGTCCGGCAGATATCGTGGTTTTTGAAAAGGGAAAATCGGGACTAAGCGTCATCAAAACCTTTAAATCTGGGCAACTTGTCTTCACCAGATAGGTAGTATTTCAAATAATATTTCAAAAAATAATTCATGAAGTTAGTTCATACTGTATTTCTCTTTTTTCTCCTCTTTTCGGCCTTCTATCCGGTCCATGCACAAGAAGTTCACGTGGTTCCTAAACCTAATTCAATTAGCTTTAACGAAGGGTCTTATGAGATTTCAAAAAATGTTACCATAAATGCATCGAATGAACTGAAGAGCGAAGCATTGCACTTGGCTGAGGTTTTAAAAAGTGGATTTGGCGTGGCACCAAAAATTCGTAAGAATCGAGGTGATATAGAATTAAAAATCGACGTTTCGTTGTTCGATGAGTTGGGTGAAGAGGGTTATACGATGAATATTGACGCTGACGGTATTTTAATCGAAGCTGCCAATGCCTCCGGAATTTTTTATGCCATTCAAACATTTAGACAGCTTTTGCCACCCGAATTTGAGTTTGGTGAAACTAAAAATCCGGTAATACTACCGAAGCTAAAGATTGTAGATCGACCACGTTTTTCATGGCGCGCTTTTATGTTAGATGAATCTCGACATTTTAAGGGTATGGCAACGGTAAAAAAGCTCTTGGATCAAATGGCTTTAGTGAAAATGAATATTTTTCACTGGCACTTGACCGACGATCAAGGGTGGCGTATAGAAATTAAAAAATACCCGAAACTGACTGAAATCGGTTCTAAAAGAAACGATACCCAGACAGCAAGAAAAAGCGATTTAAGAACAGGCGAACCACATGGTGGGTATTATACCCAAAAGGAAATTCGAGAAATCATCGATTATGCCAAAAAAAGGCATATTACGATAGTTCCTGAAATTGAAATGCCCGGTCATGCAATGGCGGCAGTTGCTTCATATAATTGGTTAGGTACTTTGGGTACAACGAAAGAAGTTTCTGAAACTTTTGGTAAAATGGATGATTCTTTTGACGTGACAAATCCGAAAGTAGTACGGTTTTTAAAAGATGTTTTAGATGAGGTTATGAACCTTTTTCCGGGCTCAGTAATTCATATCGGAGGAGATGAATTAAATTTTGAACCGTGGTTAAAAAACAAATCGATGGTCTCTTTCATGAAGGATAAGGATTTACAGTCACCGATGGATCTACAGATCAGTTTTACAAATGATATCTCGAATTATATTGATGAGGCCGGAAAACGAATGATGGGCTGGAACGAGATTATGGGTCACAATGTTCATGAAGATCGGGGCCATACTGCTGTAAATGCATCCGAGAAATTAGCCCCTTCTGCCATTGTTCATTTTTGGAAAGGAGATTTAGAGCTAGTGAATAAAGCTGTTGAAGACGGGTATGATGTGGTCAATTCTAACCATTGGGATACTTATCTCGATTACACCTATAAACGCTTACCACTTGAAAAGTCATACACGTTCGACCCGGTGCCAGAAGGATTAGGGGAGCAATACCACTCAAAAATCAAGGGTTTAGGTACTCAAATGTGGAGTGAATGGGTACCTACGGTTAAGAGTATGGAAAAGCAAATCTTCCCGAGGTTGGCTGCCTATTCCGAAGTAGGGTGGACGGTATTAAAGCAAAAGAGTTTTGTCGATTTTCAAAAAGCCTTGGCCGAATTAAAGACCATTTGGAAATTAGAGGGTATCGAGTTCTACGAGAACCCGTAATGGTTCGACATCTTATATAATAGTCTTAGTGAATGTGCATTTATCTGAAGGGTTAAGTATGCATTTCTTGTGTAGTTACTTTTTGAAATCTATTTTTTTAGACTGATTTTATTTTCAAATTAAAAAATTAAACCTATTTGATTGATAAATCTATATTGATATTCGCTTTTAAGTGTCGTACTTCAATTTTAATAGCCTTCAATAGTATTTAGATTTTGCTTCTTTGAATTAGTTCTAAAAAATATATAAATGATTGTTTTTTAGCTTTTTGAGTATGTTTTTTTTGAATATGGTTATTCTTTTTAGGCAAAGTGTCAACCTCAATTTTAGGTCATTTTATAAAATGAAGCGAATGAGAGGTTCGCATAAAGTAGTTTTAGTAGGTAAATGAGAGGGTGCTCAACCCTTAAACTAACTTAAACTCAACTCACTTATGCGAAAGAAAATTTCGATGATTTTCCTGATGTCACTATGTGCGCCATTTTTTGTTTTGGCACAAAGTAACATTACAGGAACAGTCACTGATGGCGAAACCGAAAGTCCCTTGCCGGGGGCAACAATCATCATTAAAGGAACAACTACCGGTGTCACCACTGATTTTGATGGCAAATACTCCATTGAAGCCGATATGGGTAGCGTCTTGGTTTTTTCATACATCGGTTTAAAATCAGTAGAAAGAGAGGTTACCTCAAACACGATTGATGTGACGCTACAGAATGATGTAGCTCAGCTAGATGAAGTAGTGATTATTGGGTATGGTTCTACCACCAAAAAAGATGCCACAGGTTCCGTGCAGTTATTAACATCCGAAGAACTGAATAAAGGTGCTATTACTACGGCGGATCAGATGATATCGGGCAAGTCTGCCGGTGTGCGTGTGGTGAACAACGGAGGTGACCCAGATGCAGGAATCAACATTAGAATTCGTGGGGGCTCATCATTGAATGCTAATAATAGTCCGCTTATAGTAATTGACGGTGTGCCGTTGTCTAACCAGAATCCCGCGGGGCAAGCAAACCCCTTAACTCTTATCAATCCGAACGATATTGAATCGTTTTCTGTTCTAAAAGATGCGTCTTCTACCGCTATTTATGGTTCTAGAGCATCTAACGGAGTAATTATCATTACGACCAAATCTGGTACGAAAGGTGCTCCGCAGTTTAATTTTTCATCAAATGTTCAGGTGGGTACCTTAAGTAGAAAGATAGATATTTTTGAATCTTCTGAGTATATAAATTTTATTCAGAACACCTACCCTGATAGTTCGAACCTTCTAGGTCTCAACGGTACGATTTACGATACCAACTGGCAAGAAGAAATCTATAGAACTTCCTATACGCTGAACAACAACTTAACGGCAAGGGGCAATCTGTTTAATAAAATACCGATTAGGGCCTCTTTTGGCCATTCAGAGATAAACGGTATTCTTAAAGAATCTCAGCTTAATAGGTATACCGCATCGTTGAACATTTCTCCTGATTTCTTTGATCAGCACTTAAAGTTGACTATCAATGCCAAAGGAATTGCTACAGAGAAAGACCAACCAGATAGTGGGGCTATTGGTAGTGCCTTAACCGCGAATCCGACACTGCCCGTTTATGATCCTGAAGGAGGTATTTTCGGCGGCTTTTATCAACTGACCGATGACAGAGGTATCGTTGGGCCTTCTAATCCGCTTGCTTTATTAAAACAGAGAGAACGTAATGAAGATGCCGACCGATTTATCGGAAATATGGAACTGCGATATAAAATTCACGGTTTTGAAGATTTAACCGCGGTTGTCAACACCGGTATCGATTACTCAGAATCAACTATTAACGAATATTTTTTGCCGGGGGCAGTGGCTTCGTACAATGTTTTCGAAGGTCTTCCGATTTTCAACAATTTCAGTGAAAACTACAGCGAAGATCAGATTAAAAGAGATCATTTATTAGATGCGTATCTGTCCTATGTTAAATTCTGGGATGGACCAATTCGAAAAATCGATGTTCAAGCTGGTTATGCATATCAAAATTTTACCACACAGGGTATAACCTACCCAACAACTACCGAGAATGGTTTTAGAGAGCCACAACAACCATTTAAATATTATACAGAACTTAATCTACAATCGTATTTCGCACGAACCAACCTTAACTTTTTTGATCGGTACTTGTTAACAGCGTCTTTAAGGGCAGATGGTTCTTCGTTATTTGCTAAAGACCAGCGCTGGGGATATTTTCCAGCAGCGGCGTTCGCTTGGAAACTTGATAGTGAAGATTTTCTGAAAGATGCTGAATGGTTAAGCCAATTAAAATTAAGGGTTGGTTGGGGCCTTACCGGCCAACAAGATATTACGGGTCCGGTAGGTTTTTATCCGAATACAGCATTATACGATGATGGCGACCCAACTGTAAGTTATATTTTCGGAGACCGAACCGTTACTACCTATAGAGCTAATGCTTTTAATCCAGATTTAACATGGGAAAAGACATCCACCTACAACATTGGTATCGACTTTGATTTATTCTCTAATATTCTAAGTGGAACAATTGATGCCTATACTAGAAATACGACCGATCTATTGGCTGAGGTACCACAATCGGAAGGTGCATTGCGAAATCGTTTTGTTAGTAATGTTGGTGAAACTGAGAGTAAAGGTTTTGAGACCGCTTTGCAATTTAGACCCGTACAAACTGAGATTTTCAATTTAGAATTTAACGGTAATGTCGCTTTCAATGAGACTTATATTAAAGATTTAGACAACATTACCCAGTTTTCGAGCGGAGGAGGAATAGGTCGTGGTACCGGCGTGAATATAGGGCAGACCGCCGTAGGTGAAAGAAATAGAACTTTCTGGCTGTACGAGCAAGTATACGGTGCCGATGGTTCGCCCATAGAAGATGCCTTTGTGGATCAAAATGGAGATGGTGTCATTTCAGATAGGGATCGCATTTTTATTCCTTTTGAGCCCAAATGGACCTATGGTTTTGGAACCTATATGCAATACAAGAACCTAGATTTGACCGCTAATTTTAGGGGGCAAATAGGAGGTGAAGTATACAATGGTAACCTTTTGAATAGAGGTTTTGCCGAATCGGTAATACCACTTACCGACACAGGTTTTATAAACAATGCCTTGAATTTGTATGACGGAACTCAATATAATGGGTTCCCTAATATTCCTTCAGATTTGCAGGCGTTATCAGATTTCTATCTTTCTGATGCTTCCTTTTTACGATTGGATAACATTACCCTTGGCTACAATCTGAAACCTTTTGATAATAAAAAAATCGGATTGCGAATCTATGGTTCGGCAAATAATGTGTTCGTAATTACCGATTATGATGGGTTAGACCCTGAGAATTTTGACGGAATTGAGGCATCACCATATGCTCGTCCACGAACATTTACAATGGGTCTCAACCTTGATTTTTAAAAAATACTGCGATGATAAAAAATATATTATTTACCGTACTTGCTGTAACACTACTTGTAAGTTGTACTGACGATTTAGATACAGAACCTAGAATTGAGCAAAGTTTAGACAATCTTTTGGATTCTGACCCTAACGCAACCTTAGGAATTCTTGGAAAATTATACGGAGGCCTAGCTCTACATGGTATTGGAATACCCGGTGGTGATAATCAACAGGCTGATATTGCAGGTGATGACCCCGGGGAAACTGTTTTCTTTAGAAGCATGTGGAACATGCAAGAACTGACTACCGATATAGCTAAAAATAGATGGGGTGATGGAGGGTTGGATCCTTTGACAACGGCATCTGATTGGTCACCGACCAACAAGTTTTTCGGTTATCTCTACAACAGAAGCTATTTCAATATTGCACAGACCAACAATTTTATATTGGATGTGCAAAAAGCCGATGAGCCAGAAGCAGAACTGTTTGTAGCGGAAGCCCGTTTTTTAAGGGCCTTGTACTACTATTATTTGATGGATATGTTCGGAGGTGTGGTTATCGTAACCGAAGATGATGGCGTAACGGGTGTTCGTAGACCTAAAAATACACGTACAGAGGTATTTGAATTTATAGAAAGTGAACTCTTGGCAATTGAAGAATCGATTATTGCCTTAAACGAATATGGTAGGGCAAACAAGGCCGCTGTTCATTTTCTCCTGGCAAAAATTTATTTGAATGCTGAGGTTTATACAGGTACAGGTAGATATGCAGATGCGTTAACCTATAGTGAAAAAGTTATAGCTGAATCTTCTTTTATCCTAGATGACGACTATCAATCTATTTTTCAAGGTGATAACCACACTTCTACCGAAATAATTTTTCCGATCGTAGCAGATAGAAATTCAGTACAGAGTTTTGGTACATCAACATATCTCACAAATGGTAGTTTGGGAGATACCACCATGCCCATCTCTGAATTCGGAAATTCTGAAAGCTGGTTCGGTCACCGTTGTACCCCTGCTGTTTATGGTTTGTTTGGTGATTTGGAAACTACGAACGATGGTCGTGCCCTATTTTGGACAGAAGGCCATACCTATGAAATGACCGATTATAGAACCTGGGAAAACGGCTACCCCACCATTAAGTTTCAAAATCAATATGCTACCGGCAATTCTGGTGAAAGCAACTTTTCAGATACAGACATTCCCTTGTTTAGGTTGTCTGATGCTTATTTAATGTATGCCGAGGCCTTCTTTAGAGGTGGAGGCGGTTCTGCAACGCAGGCGGTAGATTATATAAATGCATTGAGGCAAAGGGCATTTGGTGATACGAGTGGAAATATCGCAGAGGCCGACATTACGGAACAATTTCTAATTGATGAAAGAGCAAGAGAATTGTATTATGAAGGACATAGACGACAAGACTTAATTCGCTTCAACCGCTTCACAGGGGGTGGGTATTTGTGGCCTTGGAAGGGTAATGTTCTAGAAGGCACCGCAATCCCCGAACATTATGATTTATTCCCGTTTCCATTGGAAGCCCTGCAGGCGAACCCATTGCTTGAACAAAACCCTG
This sequence comes from Flavobacteriaceae bacterium MAR_2009_75, assembly GCA_002813285.1. Taxonomy (NCBI): domain Bacteria; kingdom Pseudomonadati; phylum Bacteroidota; class Flavobacteriia; order Flavobacteriales; family Flavobacteriaceae; species Flavobacteriaceae bacterium MAR_2009_75. Next base: position 1,300,149 of record PHTZ01000001.1, on the reverse strand, counting down.
GCTATACCAACTAAAAAATTAAAGAGATGAAGAAAAATTTAATATACATCTATTCCTTTTTCGTAGCAATGGCCTTTTTACTGGGGAGTTGTAGCGATGATGATGAGAATATAAAGGTCAGTGATATGACCAGTACCCAACTGACCCTGTCTTCTTCGGATGCGTTGGTATTATCACGAGACATAATAGGAGAGACCGTACTATCTTTAAATTGGACCGTTCCTGATTTTGGTTTTGAAGGCGCAGTGCCAACCTATAATGTGGTTTTGGGGGTAGAAGGAGCTTCTGAGGCGACACCAAAAACAGTAAGCGTAGGAAATAATCTTACGAAAGATTTTGTCACAGAAGAATTGAATGAAGCTTTGAATGATGCCGGTGCCCTTTCTGGGTTAGAGAACCAAATCAACATATGGGTAGAAGCTGTATTGGGTAAAGAGGTCGTCACCACTTCTGAGGTTCAATCGCTGACCATTACAGCTTATGCAACTACTTTTGATTTAAACTCGCCTTGGGGGCTGGTTGGGTCTGCCGCACCGAATGGCTGGGATGGGCCGGATATTCCGGTGTACAGCACCGCTGTAGCCAATGAATTTGTTTCTTATGCTACCCTTGTTGATGGTGAACTAAAAATACGTCAAGATAATGATTGGGCGGTAAACTATGGCGATACCGGTGCAGATGGCACCTTAGACGAAGGTGGTGATAACATCGTGGTAACTGCGGGTACCTATAAAATAATGTTCAGTTTAAATGATTTTTCCTATTCCATTGAACCCTTTACTTGGGGTATAGTGGGTGATGCTACACCTAATGGTTGGGATGGCCCCGACGTGCCGTTATCTTACGATCCTACCTCTGATCAATGGAGGGCGACAATAACATTGAACACAGGTGAAATAAAATTTAGGCAGAACAATGAATGGACTATAGGCTATGGCGATGCCGAAGCAGATGATATTTTGGAGCAAGACGGAGGAAATATTGCCGTTGAAGCAGGTAACTATTTGGTTTCAGTTGATTTTAATAACAGGTTATATACCATTGAGCCTATTGACATTTGGGGTCTGGCAGGAGATGCCGCACCGAATGGATGGGATGGGCCGAATTTACAGTTCACACCAGATTATGCGAACGAGGGTGTATGGGTCTTGAAGAAGGTAGAGCTGTTAGATGGTGAAATCAAGTTTAGAACCAACAATGCGTGGGATTTTAATTATGGTGATGATGGGGAAGATGGTACGCTTGAAGTTGAAGGTGCAAATATTCCCGTTAGTGCCGGTATTTATACCATTACGTTATTCTTGGCAGATACTGAAAATCCAACCTACACTATTGAATAAACAAGATGAACATGAAAATATATAACTATATAAAACTGGGTCTAGGGTCGTTGATCATGCTAATTACGGCCTGTACCAATGATGATTTTACTCCTCTTAGAATCTCGCAAAGCAATAATGCGGAAGATTCTCCTACCGGCTCGGCACAAGCTAGAGCAAATGTGCTTTTGCCGGGTAGCGGTGTAATGATGCAAGCCTTCTATTGGGATGTTACAGAAGGAGGCATTTGGTGGAACAATATCGAATCTAAACTAGATAGTTGGGCCGTAAATGGGGTCGATGCCATATGGATTCCCCCAATCTCCAAGGGTCAAAGCGGCGGTTTTTCCATGGGCTACGATCCAGCTGATTATTTTGATTTTGGCGACTTTCAACAGCACGGTACCGTAGAGACACGCTTCGGTAATCGAGAAGAATTAGAGAAAATGATAGGTACGGCGCATGAGTATGAGATTGCCGTGATCGCAGATATAGTGATCAATCACAATTCTGGGGGTGCGTTAGAATACAATGAGTTTAGGCAGATAGAAACTTATACCCTGTTCGAGCCGGCTTCCGGTCTTTTCAACAGAACTTGGCTAAATTATTTGCCCAACGCAGAGAATCTAGAGGATGAAGGTAGGTTTGGCGGCTTTCCCGATTTAGACTTGAAGAATGATTATGTGATAGATTGGTTATGGCGTTCTGAAGAATCGGTAGCCAGTTTTTACATGAATACGCTTAATATTGATGGGTGGCGATTCGATTATGTAAAAGGTTTTTCTCCGGATGTGGTTAAACAATGGATTGGTAGCGTAGGGGGGTATAGCGTTGGTGAAAATTTTGATGGAAACGTTACAGATGTTGTCGGTCCGTGGGTAGAAGCCTCAGGGGCTAATGCGTTCGATTTTCCTAACTTCTTTAATATGCGCAATGCATTTTTAAATGGAAACTTAAATGAATTGACAAAGCCAAGTTTACTATCGACCATGCCGGAAAAGGCAGTCACTTTTGTTGGCAATCATGATACGGAATCAAGAGATGGTAGTAACGAATTTCCTAATGAATTTGAGACGCATGCCTATGCTTATATTATGAGTGCTCCAGGATATCCTTGTGTATTTTATTCCCATTATGAAGATAGCGGCGATGAGCAAAAAGAAAAAATCAATCAACTGATTCAGATTCGTTCGCAACTAGCAGCAGGAGATTGGTCGGTAAACTTTGTAAACAATCAAGAATTTATAGCTACTAGAGGTGGAGACGATGAAAAACCCGGTTTGGTTCTTTACATTAATTTGACCGATCAAGAAGTCTCTCGAGAAGTTCAAACCCATTGGAACAGTACAAATATTAAAGATTATACAGAAAAGTATAACCTTTTTCAAAATTCTGATGCGAACGGATTAGTAGTTTTAAAGGCACCGGCAATGGGTTATACTATTTGGGCGGCTACCGACGATGAACAAGTGGCTTTTTCTGACATATTGTATGTACCTGGAGGTTACCAAGGCTGGGATCCTAATACCGCACCAAAACTTGATGCGTTTGAAACTCCGAATTTAGCGGGCACCTATAAAGGTCATGTAAGTCTTACAGGCGAAATAAATGAATTTAAATTTACTGATGCTCCAAATTGGGACAATGGTATTTACGGCGATGAGGGTGAAGGCACAGCGGGTGTGCTTGCAGCTCCTGGTAATAATGTGGTACTGCCCGGTCCTTTGGACTATGAAATTAATGTTGATTTGGTGAATAATACCTGGTCTGCCAATACTTGGGCCATCATCGGGTCAGGAACACCAAATGGATGGGATGACCCAGATACCGATATGAACTATGATTTTGACAGAAATGTATGGACGATTACTACCAACCTGACCGATGGGGAATTAAAGTTCAGAGCCAATAACGGATGGGATATAAACCTTGGTGGTACCGGTGCCGAAGGTGATTTAAGTCATGGAGGAGATAACATTGCCGTGGCCGCAGGTAGTTATCAGATAGATTTAGACGTGACCAACAAGGCATTTAACCTTGGCAGTTGGGGTATAATTGGCTCTGCAACACCAAACGGATGGGACGACCCAGATACTGATATGGGCTACGATATGACCAATGAGGTATGGACCGTAACTATTGACTTGGTGCCCGGGGAAATGAAATTTAGGTTTAACGATGCGTGGAATGTTAACTTAGGTGATGCCGGTGCAGGTAGTTCGTTAGAACAAGATGGTGATAATATAATAATTACAACAGCGGGAAATTATACGATTACTTTAGATGTGGTGAGAAATATGTATAGTATCAATAGCAATTAAAATGTTGGTTTAGTTGGTTTATGTAGTAGTAAGGGTTGCCATTTGGTGGCCCTTTCTCATTATATAATCTCGGGTTAAGTTTCTTGTGAATATAGAATCTCATTTCCAAAAGAGCTGAGTGTCAATGACTAGGTATAATTTTAATGATAACAAGAATAAAGAATTTAATTGTTTCTTTCGAACAGTAGGTTCTTAGTAGTTTTGTCTTGGTTGGCCTGTGTTCGATGAACCGGTCATCAAATGTTTTAGGTGATATGAGTTTTAATAAGCTGCTTGGGCAAATTTGTACAAAAGTCAATAATTTCAGATTTTTTTTGGTTGTCATACTCTGTCTATATGCCAGCGGCTCGTTGGCCCAAACCAGTTTTGTAATAGACTATGTGCCGGAAGATACCCATACTTCAGATGAGCTTTATTTAACAGGCACTTTCAACAATTGGGATCCTGCAGATATAAACTACAGGTTTGTGAGAAAAATTGATGGAACTTACGAGTTGAGAAACAAGTTCTTCAATGGCTCTTGGATATCTTATAAAATTACCCGCGGCAGCTGGTCAACCGTAGAAGTTCAAAAAGACGGAACACCGCTAACGGTAAGAAAACACTCCTTTAACAGCACTGCAGAAGAAACATTGGTCTTACAGGTGGCGGGTTGGTCAGATATTTTAAATCTTCAATCCGAACAGAAAAAGATTGCGATTGTACTGAGCGATATACCTAGAAACACCCCACCTAATTCTTCATTCTATGTATGTGGTAATTTTAATGGTTGGGTACCGGGTGATCAACGCTATAAAATGAAGCAGCTTGCCGACGGAACCTATCAAGTTGAGGTTCCTGTTTTTGAAGAACCGCTTGAATATAAATTTACACGGGGCAATTGGCTTACGGTTGAGGGCAACAGTTATGGGAGGCCCAGGCCCAATCGTTTATTGAGCAGTAGAGAAATTAATCGAAACCAACCCATAAAAAATTCGATAACTTATTGGGAAGACCAATCTTATGGTATTTTTAACCCTTATACCCTGCTTTTAGTACTTACCGCTTTACAAGGGTTTTTTCTCATATTCATTATTAACTCAAATAAGAACAATAACAAATGGGCAAATCAGGCCCTGAGTGTTCTCATCTTTATTATCTCGTTGACATTAATAGCTAGAGTAGTCATCTATGATCGTATAATTTATACTGATTATCCAAGGCTCTCGCTGCTGACCGATTTTATATTTTTCTTGTACGGGCCAATTTTGCTCATTTATATTAAAAGGTTATTACATCATAGTAAAAAGTCATTTCTAACCTTTTGGCCGCATTTCGTGCCTTTTTTGGTTCAAGTGGTTATTTACATCAGCTTTTCCTTTAAACCTACGCATACATTTATCGAGCAAAATTTATTTCAATCTTTAGACTCGCCCCCATATGCAATTTATGAGGTAATCGTACTGGTGGCATTGGTGTTCAATATTTGGTATTGGTTTAGGATCAAGGCGATAATCAAAAGATATTTTGAAAATATAGAACTTAATTATTCCACTGACCAAAATATCAAGTACTTGAATATTATAATGATGGTACTTGGGGTGTGTCTTGTGCTATGGTCGGTTATTGTTGTTGTCGATGTTTACGGTACGTATAGTGATAACCCGGTAAACCATACTGTGAATTTGTTGATTGATGTTATATGGATTGTTTTTTCGGTTGTGGTCTACTTGCTAGGATATTTCGCTATAAAGCAACCGGAAATTTTTAGAATGGCCACTATAGAGGAAGAGGAGGAAAAATCGGAAGTAGACCGCCCGCAAATCGATACTAATGAATTGGAAGAGTTGAAAGAGGCATTGCACGTAATGATGACACAAGATCAGGTATACCTGAATCCGCAGCTAAGTTTACCCGAACTGGCCGAAAAAATGGAAACTAATGTGCACACCTTATCTAAGACCATCAATGCAGGCTATACTAAAAATTTCAGAGATTTTGTAAACCATTATAGAATTCAAGATTTTATAGAAAGGGCACAAGAAGAGAAATACAAAAACCAGACTTTCTTGGCCATAGCTTTGGCGGTAGGCTTTAATTCCAAATCATCTTTTAACCGTTCGTTTAAAAAGGTTACCAATAAATCTCCCAGAGAATATTTCAATGATTTGAGAGATAGCTAGCCAAAAGGCTTAAAAGAGTGGCATAACATAAAATATATAGATCAAATTATAATTTAAGTCGAACCAGGGCAGATTTCCTACTAGTTTAGTCGCAACTCAATACTTTAAACTATGAAAATTGCAACTGGCTTTTTGCTACTTTTATCACTTTGCTTTTCCCAAATTGGGGCGCAAAACCCTATAACACGAGTAGAACCACCCAATTGGTGGGTCGGTATGGAACACAATACCGTTGAGTTACTAGTCTACGGAAAAGATATTGCCAGCTATGAAGTGAGTTTAAAAGATGATAATGCCGTAACTCTTAAAAGTATTAAAACTGTTGAGAATTTCAACTATCTATTCTTGACCCTTCATATATCAAATAATGCACAGCCTGGTGAACTTAAATTACAGTTTAAAAAACCAAGCTCGAAACCTTTTACCTATTCCTATCCTATTAATCAAAGAAAAGCAAATAGAAGGTACATCGAAGGCTTTGATTCTTCTGATGCCATCTATTTAATAACTCCTGACCGTTTTGTAAACGGCGATGTTACCAACGATGCTGTAGAGGGTTTGAAAGAACTACCGAATAGAAAAGAAAAAGCAGGTAGGCATGGGGGTGATGTAGCAGGAATCGTAGAAAATTTAGATTACATAAAAGATTTAGGCTTTACGGCCATCTGGATGAACCCTATTTTAGAAAACGATATGCCAGACTATAGTTATCATGGCTATGCGATTACAGACTTTTACAAAGTTGACCCCCGTTATGGTAGCAACGCATCTTTTAAGGCGATGTGCGAAAAAGCTGCTGAAAAAGGCATGAAAGTAATTATGGACATGATTGCAAACCATTCGGGCTTAAATCATTGGTGGATGAAAGATTTGCCCTCTAAAGATTGGATCAACCAATGGGATACATATACCCAGACCAATCATAAAAAGACGGTGATACTAGACCCATATGCCACTGAAAAAGATAAGAAAGCGTTTTTTGATGGTTGGTTTGTACCGACAATGCCAGATTTGAATCAACGAAACGAATCTCTTTCAAAATACCTGATACAAAACACACTTTGGTGGATAGAATATTCCGGTATTTCAGGCATACGAATGGATACTTACCCGTACCCCGATATGTACTTTATGAATGATTGGACGAAGGCGGTGATGAAAGAATATCCAAACTTCAATATAGTCGGCGAGGAGTGGGTATTGCGACCCACTATAGTTTCTTATTGGCAGAAGGGAAAGCAAAATTCGAACGGCTATACATCGGAATTAAAAAGCCTAATGGATTTTCCTTTGCAAAATGCTCTGGTCAATTCATTGAATGATTCTGATTCGTGGAATGCGGTTTATGAAGAACTCGCACAAGATTATTTATACCCCGACCCTCAAAATTTGGTAATATTTCCCGATAACCATGATATGAGTCGAATCTTCACTCAGTTGAACCAAGATAAAGAACTATTGAAACTTGCTTTGACATATATTGCAACCGTACGGGGCATACCTCAAATCTATTACGGTACAGAAGTTTTAATGCAGAATAGGGGTACAGAAGATCACGGCATCATCCGATCCGATTTTCCAGGGGGCTGGCCAAACGATAAAGTAAATTCTTTTACGGGAGAAGGTCTTACCGAGGCGCAGTTAGAAACGAAGAATTATCTGGCTAAACTTTTCAATTGGCGAAAAGGAAATAAGGCCGTTCACAACGGAAAACTTATTCATTTTGCTCCTCAGAATAATACCTATGTTTTCTTTAGGTATACCGAGAGTGAAAAGGTAATGGTAATTTTAAACAAGGCTGAAAAAGCCAAGAGTATTGACCTGAATGAGTATAAAGAAGTGCTCAAGGGCAATCTTTCAGGGAAGGATGTTTTAACGGGAAAGATATATAAGGCTGTGGATAGCTTAAAAATTACTGGTAAAACAGCTATGGTCATCGAAGTGGAGTGAAGATTATTGTAGTATATCATTGTGTTTAGCGATTGAGATATTTTGCACATTATATGAAACTATTGCTTTACCAGTTTCCACAAGAATCGTACTTCTTTTTCTGTACAGGTATGTTCACTTGGTAAATTGTGTTCGAATAATTTGCCAAGCGCTTTATAGTTTTAAACGAAAATGATACTTTATCTTTCTTGAACACTTAAGAAGATTAAATCCTGTTTTTTGGGTATTTCTTCTAATTTAAAAATGTAGCCATTGCCTCAGAGCAGCACAGTACAGGATGCTCTTGAGAACAAAAGTTTTTATACTTGGTTGGATGAAAATGTAAATAGAATTTTAATGTTCCGCATCTTCATCTCGTTTAGCAGTTGTTTTGCATTACCAAAAGCGATTATGGTCTAGTCATAAAATGCAATCTTAAAATTTCTAAAAAAGAACCAACTATTATCTATGTCGAGGGGGGTAGAAATCAGCTTTGAAGAAATACGTAATGGTAACCATCTGGCTTTTAAAAAGCTTTTTGATGCTACCTATACAGAGCTTGTAATTTATGCCCATTCCTACCTTTATGAAAAGTCTTCAAGTGAAGATATAGTTCAAGAGGTTTTTGTACGTCTTTGGGAAAAATCCCATCAGCTAACTATTGAAACCAATCTCAAATCTTACCTTTTTGTAATGGTGCGTAATGCTTGTTTGAACCACCTTAAGAAATTTAATATTAGTGATCAGTCCAAAGTGCTGGAAATTCCGGCAGTAGCCGAGGTTGGTATGGATATGGAACTGTCCGGCGAAGACGAGAAGCAATTGCTCTACAATCAGGTTTTGAAGGTGATTGACGAGTTGCCCACAAAAATGAAGGCCGTTGTAGAATTACGCTTTCAAAGCGATTATGCCTATCAAGAAATTGCTGATGAACTAAACATATCAGTTAATACGGTAAAGACACAACTTCAAAGGGCAAAAACTAAGTTTTCCGAACTTATACTAAGTCTGATTCTCCTCTTTTGGTACTGACAAAAAGGTGTCGTAGTGTTCATATTGTCATTTTAATTATTAAAATTTTATCATTTTAATAATTTTTTGTCACCCATATTAAAAATAATGTTGTCATATTAAAAAGGTAACTATTGTTTGTTATGGAATTTAAGCTGATCATCAAGAAAATAAATAACACTTTAAGTGAGTCTGAAACCGATACTTTCAATAGTTGGTATGCCGAATCTCCCGAGCATAGGGCTTACTTTCATAGAGTTCAAAAGCAATATGAAAACGCTCCAGAACAAGTAGAAGCGGGGAGTGCATGGTCCAACGTTTTTTACAAGATCAACAGGAAAAGAGATAGGGGCGGCTACCTAAAGTATGCCGCGGCTATAACCATACTTTTTGCAATTACCTCCCTTTGGTTTCTGAATAGAGATTCTCAAATTGATATAGACCGAAACCGACCAATAGTGTCAACACCACAAGAAGATAAAATCAAAGTTGGTTCGGATAGGGCCACGCTAACCCTAGAAGATGGTTCTAAGGTTACTCTAGAAGAAGGGCGACAATTTAGTACCGGTAATGCGTCGAGTGATGGAAAACAATTGGTGTATGGCTCGACATCCAATAAGAAGAAAATTGCACAAAATACACTGGATATACCTAGGGGTGGCCAGTTCTATGTCGTACTTGCTGACGGTACCAAAGTTTGGGTGAATGCCGAAACCCGTTTAAAATATCCTGTAGAATTCATTCCGGGGGAATCTAGAAAGGTAGAGTTGGTCTACGGGGAAGCTTATTTTGAGGTGTCCCCCAGTGAAGAACATAATGGAGCTAATTTTATTGTGGTGACCGGGGAGCATGAGGTCGAGGTTTTGGGCACCCAATTTAACGTAAAGGCTTATGAAGGTGAAGATCATGTTGCCACCACTTTGGTCGAAGGCAAGGTCAAAATTGACAATGCCGGCAAATCTCTGAACCTTGAACCAGGGTTTCAATCAAACTTCAATCTGAAAACTTCAGAACTGCGCATCACACCGGCAGACGTCGATAATGAAACCTCTTGGAAAAATGGTTATTTCAGCTTTAAAAACAAATCATTGGAAGATATTATGAAGGTACTCTCCCGTTGGTATGACTTTGAAGTGAAATTTCAAGATAAGGATTTGAAGCACATTGCGTTCAACGGTGTTTTTAGAAGGGCTACGGCTATCGAGGATATTCTAGACATCATACGGCAAACGAACGAAATAGATTTCGAAATAAACCAAAAAACAATTACCGTGAAATAGAACAAAGCAAAAAGAGGATGGAGTCTAGATCTGCGAAATTTAAACCTCCATCCCCATATACATTGATTAATAAATTAACCAACATTCAAATTTATGAAAACTAAACTACTTGAGGGTGTTCCTCTGTTTTTGAGGAAAATCCTAATACTGACTATGAGAAGCTTTATCTTTTTCTTTACGATAATATCGTTCGGATTTAGTTCTGAATATGGGTTTTCCCAAAATGAAAAAGTCAGGTTTGATAATGACGCTTCTCTTACAATAGAGGAAATTTTAGAGGTCATTAAAAAACAAACCGATTACAATTTTATTTACCGCTCTGACCTCTTTAAGAACAGCCCTAAAATAAGAATCGACAAAGGCACGGTGAAAATCGAACAGTTGCTTAATAGATGCGCAGAGTTGACCGAATTTGAATTTCAATTTGCTAAAGACAATGCCATTTTTCTAAAAAAGCGTGCTAAGAATTTAGTGAAGAAAGAGGTGCAATTCACTGTTTCTGGTACAGTTTCGGATAGTGATGGTCTTCCATTGGCCGGGGCTAATATTATTGAAAAAGGAACAACCAATGGTACCCAAACCGATTTTGACGGAAATTTTGTATTGGATATTACAGATGGCACGGCAGTTTTAGTAGTGTCTTATATTGGTTTTGCAACCAAAGAGGTCAATGTAAATGGCCAATCAAATATTTCTATAAATTTAGCAGAAGATGCTGCAGGACTTGATGAAGTGGTTGTTGTAGGATATGGAACAGTAAGAAAGAAAGATCTTACGGGTTCGGTGGCTTCGGTTAAAGGTTCGGATTTAGAAAAAACTCCTGCTAATACCTTTGTGCAGTCATTACAAGGTAAGGCCTCTGGTGTGGATATTAGAGCAGCTTCCAATGCGCCAGGTGGCGGTATTCGTATTAGGGTAAGAGGTACAAATTCAATAAACGCTTCTAGTCAGCCGCTATATGTAGTTGATGGTTTTCCAATAGATAATAGTAACACCACTCCAGAAGCTGGGGGTAACAGAGCGTCCGCTAGTGATCCGTTAACAAGTATCAGTTCTTCTGAAATAGCTTCAATAGAGGTTTTGAAAGATGCTTCCGCAACAGCAATTTACGGGGCTAGAGGGGCCAATGGTGTTGTAATCGTTACTACCAAAAGAGGTGGAGCTGGGAAAGCAAAGATAGATTTTGAGTATTCTACAACCATAAGTTCAGTTCGGAAAAAGTTGGACTTGGCAAATGCCGAAGAACTAGCAATTCTAACAAATGAATGGGCTACGAACAACAACCAACCTTTAATTTATGATGGGATAAACAAGCCTTTGCCGGGAGATTTGGGCGAAGGAACAGATTGGCAAGATCAGATTTTTAGAAGTGCCATCACCAATAATTATAACCTTACCGTTTCCGGTGGGCGTGAAGGAACTAGATATTTGGTATCGGGTAATTATATGGACCAAGATGGTATCATCATCGAATCGAATTTTAAACGAGCGGGACTTAAATTTAATCTAGATCAAGATTTAGGTAAAAGGATGAAGTTTGGTATGAACGCCAACATTACCAGAACTATAAATGATGCAGTAGATTCCGATGGTGGGGGATATCAGAATGATACACCGTTATGGAATGCCTTGGCAACTACTCCTGTAATTCCTGTTACGGATAGTGATGGTAATTATGTGCACAATCATGATGAGACTGTAAAGGTGCTGGAGAACCCTGTGTCTATTGCCAAAACACGAACAGATCTTACGTACACTACACGGGTTCTGAGTAATGCTTTTTTACAATATGAAATATTAAATGGGTTGTCTTTCAAAGCTAATTTTGGAGCTGATTTAATCAATTCAAAACGTAATGCATACACGCCTACTACAGCAGAAACACAAGCGTTGCCAAATAACGGTATAGCCTCTGTAGGTACTTTGCAGCGTACTAATCTATTGGCGGAATATACCTTTAACTACAATAAAACTATTGGGGATAGACATAGGTTAGATGCGGTTATTGGGTACACGTACCAAAGTAACAAGTTGGAGAGTGTGTTTTCTCGTACAGATGACTTTTTTACAGATTTAGTTCAATTTAATAATCTAGAACTAGGCTCTGATCCAAGACCATCCAAGAGTGGAGCTACTGAATCTGCCTTGTTATCTTATTTGGGAAGAGTTAATTATGTGTTTGATGACAAATACATCATTACAGGATCTATCCGTAGAGATGGGTCGTCTAAATTCGGTACAGGTAAAAAATGGGGCGTTTTCCCTTCTGGAGCTGTTGCATGGAGATTGGTAGAAGAAGACTTTATTAAAAATCTCAATGTTTTTAGTGCGTTAAAGTTAAGAGGTAGTTACGGTCTTACAGGTAATGAATCTATTGGAGCCTATAATTCATTGGCACTGTATGCGGCAACCAGTCAACCAATTATTGGAGGTGTTCCAGTAGTAGGGTTAGCGCCAAATAGAATTAATAATCCTGATTTAAAATGGGAGCGTACAAAACAGACGGATGTAGGTCTGGAAATGGGCTTTTTTGATGGTCATTTAAATCTTGAGGCCGGATACTATGTTAAAACAACCGAGGACCTTCTGTTGAGTGTAGCAATACCTACTCAATCAGGGTATAGTACTAGTGTACAAAACATTGGTAAAGTAGAAAACAGAGGGTTTGAATTTGATTTAGGAATGAATCACAACTTTGGAAAACTGAGTTGGAATTCTAATTTCAATATTTCCTTTAACCGAAATAAACTTTTGGAACTTCCAGAAGGTACTGATGAACTGATTAATGGAATCGGTAGGGGTGAGACCGCTTATGGCTTCTCCATTGCAAGAGTTGGTGAACCGTTAGGTCAGTTTTTCGGTTATCGTTTTGATGGTATTTGGGAATCGGAAGAAGAGATTCTTGCGGGCGGGAACTCCGTTGGTGGTGTTAACAGAGTTGGACTTCCTAAATACAGAGATTTAAACGGGGATGGGTTCAAGCAAAACTTAGATGATAGAGAAGTGGTTGGTAACCCTAACCCAGACTTTATATATGGATTCACTAATTCATTTTCTTATAAAAATTTAAGTCTGTCCGTGTTCATAAACGGAAGTCAAGGAAATGATTTGGCCAACATGAATACAATAGGGCTGTATGCTCAACCGCAAAAACATAATGTTCTGCAAAAAGCTTTTGATGAGCGCTGGCAGGGACCGGGTACCGGAAGTACTATTGAGGCACCCCTAACCAATGCAGGAGAGTGGAAAAATTTTAGTGATAGAAATGTTGAGGACGGTTCATACTTGCGGGTTAAGACTATAAATCTCTCATATAACTTGCCCATAGATAATCTTGGTTTACAATGGTTCAGAAGTGCGCAGCTTTATATTGCTGCAGATAATTTGATTACAGTAACCAACTATTCAGGTTTTGATCCAGAAGTAGATTTATACGCTTCTAGTAATGTCAGCTTTGGAGTTGATAATGGAGCTTATCCTTCGTCTCGAAGTTTTAGGATTGGAATGAAATTGGGATTTTAAATTAAAGAGAAAAATATCATGAAAAATATAAAATATATAGTCACTGTTATGATGTCTTTCGCCTTGGGGTTGACATCTTGCGAGAGTGATCTGGAAGAAAATCCAGCAGGGAATATTAGTATCGCAAATTTTTATTCTTCGGAAGATGATGCCATTGCTGGCCTATACGGTGTTTATAATTCTGTGTATTCCTTTTATGGTAATACCGCAATTAATTATGGAGAAGTAAATGCAGATAATGCAACAGTATCCCCAAACGTATCGGATTTGTTTCAGTGGGACGAGTTTACCTATAGCAATGAACTTACCGGAGGGTTTTGGAGGTCAGCTTATGATGGTATAAACTTGGCAAATGAGGTGGCCTTGTATACTGCGGAAATTGAATTTGATGAAGAGAAAAGAGCGGATATTGTCTCTGAAGCAAAAGCCTTACGAGCACTTTTTTACTGGCATTTAGTCCGTATAATGGGTGGTGTGCCTATTTATGAAACGCCAACCATAGGTTTTGATGCAGTGGATACACCTCGTGCTTCAGCTGATGAAGTTTATGCATTAATACTAAGAGATTTAACTGAAGCTTCTTTGGAATTGCCAAATACAAGTACGGCAGGTAGACTGAATGCTCATATTGCCGATGCACTATTAGCTAGAATATATCTGTACAGAAGTGATTTTCCAAATGCTTTGGCCCATGCCAAAAAAGTTATTGATTCGGGGGCATATAATCTTTTTGAAGATTATGCACATATTTTTAAAACAGAACATAATAATGGAATAGAGCACATTTATCAAATCCAATACCTTAGCGGGGAAAGGAACAATCCAATTCCTGGAGGCTTTGGTCCACGCGCACTTCCTGGTCAGTACGGAAATTCTTTTTGGGCTAATACCGTTGTAGGAGGTTCAATTGCACCCAGTGCAGAGTTTAGTGCTCAAAATCCAATATCTTACAGGAGGTCGGTAACGATAGCTGATAGTTACGAACATATTGATGGGGTTACCGGAACTATAACCATGGAAGAGGCCTTTGGCCCTGGGGTGTATCCGTATTATGTTAGCAAATTTGATGACCGGGCCAATGAGTTGCAGTCTGGGGCTAATTTTAATGTAATCAGATATGCTGATGTTCTATTGATTGCCGCAGAAGCTTCAAACGAAGTTGATCCTGGAGCTGCGGAAAAATATACGTGGATCAATAAAGTAAGAGAGAGAGCACGAAACGGAGTGGAAACGGATCTACCGGATTTAGCGGGCCTATCACAAGATGATTTTAGAACTGCCGTATTGGACGAAAGAAGGTTTGAATTGGCTTTTGAAGGTCAAAGAGCATGGGATTTAAAAAGGCGAGGAGAATTTCTGACTATTATGAGAGCCCAAGGAAAGACGGTTGAAGACTATAAGTTGCTTTTCCCTATTCCAAACAATCAAGTTAGGTTAAACCCTAATTTAACCCAAAATGAAGGTTGGTAGAGGGATTGAGGTTTTCCTTAATATCATATAGTATTTTTTTATGGATTAGTTGAGGTATTTGGTTGGAGGGATTTTTATATCTCTCTAGCCAAATATATTTTGTGGAACTATGATTGAAGATTAAGTCAGTAATCCATTGTGTTTATTCCATAATCTAAACGATTTTTCGAAAGCTTATTTTTTAATAGAGTGTAACTACATCAGTAACTTCAGAATAATATCATGAAATTAATTATAAGTGGACTTTTAGTGGTTAGTATGTTGTTCGGTTGTTCTGAGAAAACCAAAAAAACAGAAGCCGCCTCTGTTGATCAGGAAAGACCTAACATCATTTTACTAATGGCGGATGATCAAGGTTGGGGAGATACAGGCTATAACGGACATCCATATCTAAAAACTCCCAATTTGGATAAAATGGCAAGTAATGGAGCTGTTTTTGAACGTTTCTATGCTGCATCTGCTGTTTGTTCTCCTACACGTGGTAGCGTAATGACGGGGAGACACCCACTGCGTTATGGCATTTGCCATGCCAATTGCGGTCATATAAAATCACAGGAAATTACTTTAGGTGAGATGGTTAAGAGTGTTGGGTATACAACAGGTCATTTTGGAAAATGGCACTTGGGTACGTTAACGCGTGATACAGTTGAAGCAAATAGAGGAGGAAGACCCAAGTTCGATGACGACTATGCTCCGCCATGGGACCATGGTTTTGATGCTAGTTTTGTTACGGAATCAAAAGTACCTACTTGGAATCCTATGATAACACCACCAAAATCAGCTGGCGATGTGAGCGGGACTTTGGAAGAAGGTAAACCTTTTAATACTTCATATTGGTCCGGACCAAAGCAAATAGTAACAAATAATTTAGAAGGAGACGATTCCAGAGTAATTATGGATAGGGCTATTCCATTTATCGAGGAAGCGGTTAAAAGTAAAAAGCCATTTTTGACCATCATCTGGTTTCATACGCCCCATTTACCTGTTTTGGCGGGAGAAGAAGACCGAAACCTTTACGCCAACCTTTCTGAAGATGAGCAGCATTACTATGGAGTTATTTCAGCAATGGACAAACAAGTAGGTCGTCTTAGAGATAAATTAAAGGCATTGGGTGTTGCCGAAAATACGGTGTTGTTTTATACAAGTGATAATGGTCCAGAAGGAAAATCGACCACAGGTAGAACGCAGGGCGTAACAAATGGCTTAAAGGGTAGAAAAAGAAGTTTGTATGAAGGGGGAATCAGGGTTCCAGGAATTATGGAGTGGGAAGGTAGGATACAACCGGGTACTAAAGTAGATGTGCCTTGTTTTACTTCTGATTATTTTCCTACCATAGCAAATATACTGGGAGTTGATTTAAAGAAAAACCATCGTCCATATGATGGTATTGATATACTTCCCATTGCGCAAGGCAAAGTAGAAGAAAGGGATAAAGCTTTAGCTTTTAATTTTCAGAAGCAAGCAGCGCTTATGAATAACGAATACAAGATATATAGTGCTGATGAGGGGCAGCATTTCGAGCTTTACAATATCTCGAATGACCCTCAAGAGGAAAATAATATTGCCGAGGAGGAACCAGAAGTATTGAGTTCAATGGTTACCACTTGGAACAAATGGAAAACTTCTCAAGAGAATAGTGCGCAAGAAAATGATTATTAATAAAGGTCTTGTTGAACCCCGTGCGGGTATACTTAAATTTTAAATGATTATGAAAATATTATATGTGTTTCCAATTCTGCTAATGCTACTGGTTGCTTCTTCTAAGCCATCCAATTCTGAGCACGGGAATAAGGAAGTGGATAAGCCCAATTTTGTTTTTTTATTTGCGGATGATCAGACTTTTGAAAGTATCAAGGCACTAGGTTTTGATGAGGTTTATACACCTAATTTAGACCGATTGGTAAATGGAGGTACCTCGTTTACACATGCCTATAACATGGGAGGGTGGAATGGTGCAATCTGTGTTGCTTCACGAGCTATGATAATTTCAGGTTCTTATATTTGGAATGCACAAGAAAAAAATACTGCATGGGCAAAAGGAGATACCACAGCATTAAATCAAACTTGGAGTAGATTGTTGGAGAAGCAGGGCTACGATACCTATATGACTGGCAAATGGCATGTTCGGGCTCCAGCCGGTACTATCTTTAATGATGCACGTCACATACGGCCAGGAATGCCTCGAGACCACGGGAATCAATTAGGTGCTTCCATAAAAAAGTGGAAAGAAGAATCTGGCGACATGAAAGATTGGAACGATTATATGCCCCTAGGCTATGGCCGTCCTACGGGGCCGGATGATACGGAGTGGTCGCCTACCGATACCTTGCAAGGTGGTTTTTGGGAAGGGGGCACGCATTGGAGTGAGGTAGTACGCGACGATGCGCTATCTTTTATTGAAACGGCGCAGCAAAAAGAGGCTCCTTTCTTTATGTATTTGGCTTTTAATGCTACTCATGATCCAAGGCAGGCTCCGCAACGGTTTTTAGATATGTATCCTTTGGAGGATATAAAGGTTCCAGAAAACTTTATGCCAGAGTATCCTTGGAAAGATGATATGGGTAATCAGCCAGGTTTAAGGGACGAGGCTTTAGCTCCGTTCCCTAGAACTGAATATGCCGTTAAGGTGCACCGTCAAGAATACTATGCCCTTTTGAGTCATATGGACGAACAGATTGGTGAAGTTCTGGATGCTTTGGAAGCAAGCGGAAAAATGGATAATACATATATTTTTTTTGGTGCGGACCACGGACTTTCCGTAGGGCATCATGGGCTGATCGGAAAACAAAGTATGTTTGATCATAGTGTTCGGATACCCCTGATGGTAGTTGGTCCTGGTATACCAAAAGGAAAGCTCTTAAACCAAGATGTCTATTTGCAGGATATAATGGCCACTACGCTAGAATTAGCAAATATTGACAAGCCAGATTATGTGCAATTCAATAGTTTTATGGATATTATTGAAGGGAAACGGGAGCAAAGTCATTATGACGGTATATACGGTGCTTATATTGATGTGCAGCGAATGATTCGTAAAGACGGATTCAAACTTTTGGTCTACCCGAAAATAGGTAAGGTGCTGTTATTCGACATGGAAAATGACCCTGATGAGATGAACAATTTGTCGGAGCGTGAGGAGTATTCAGAGAAAGTGGAATCAATGTTTGTGAATCTGATTAAGTTGCAAGAAAAAATGGGTGATAAGTTGTCCCTAAGAGATTTTAATTATAAATAATTGAGACGGACATTTTCAGTTCTATAACGCTGCTGGTGCAAAGTGACCAAATAAACTGTTTTTTAGAAGAAAGTTTGGTGATGTCAACCCCTTAAATTAATCGTTCTAAACCTTCAGAATAAGCCTAACGAAAAATAGGGTTATGCAATATTTACGAAGCCCTATATGAACCAACAAACTTGGCCGCTGATAATATTTCGGTAGCTGAAGAGTTAAAACGTAAAATTGAAGAATCTTATAGTAAATAATCGTAAAATAAACAGCTGCTAATGATGAAGAGAACCTATTTTATTTTTGCGGTGAGTTTAATACTTCTTGGTGCCGGCAGTATCAAAAGGAATCAAGATGATGAGTCGACCATCAAGCCTAATGTTTTGATCATATTAACCGATCAATGGCGGGCGCAAGCTACGGGCTATGCAGGAGATCCTAATGTTAGCACTCCCAATCTAGATGAATTGGCAGCTACAAGTGTGAATTTTGAAAATGCGGTATCCGGAATGCCGGTTTGTTCACCTTTTAGGGCTTCGCTATTAACAGGGCAGCGTCCCTTGACCCATGGGGTGTTCATGAACGATGTACAATTGGATACAAACGCCCTTACAATAGCCAAGGTGTTCAACAAAGCAGGCTACGATACAGGTTATATTGGTAAATGGCATCTTGATGGCCACGGAAGGCTACAAAATGTTACTCCGGGACAAAGAAGGCAGGGGTTTCAATTTTGGAAGGGCAATGAATGTACCCATAATTACAATAATTCGGTTTATTATGACAACGAAGATCCTAAGCAAAAAACTTGGGAGGGGTACGATACCTTTGAACAAACCGATGCGGCCATCGATTATATTACAGAAAGAAAATCTTCCAACAATCCTTTTATGATGATTCTTTCTTATGGCACGCCTCATGCCCCGTACCATACTGCACCGGAGGAATATAGAAATCGATTTGACCCAGATAAGATTCAATTACGTAAAAATGTCCCGGATAGTCTCAAAGCAAAGGCTAAAAAAGATTTAGCCGGCTATTACGCCCATATTGCCGCAATCGACGATATGATAGGCAAGTTGATTAAAAACCTAAAAGACTCCGGCAACTACGATAATACCATAATAGTCTTCACCTCTGACCATGGGGATTTATTGGGTTCCCATGGTGCATACAAAAAGCAACAACCCTATGAAGAGTCTGCACGGGTTCCAATGTTGTTCCGCATTCCGGAACAGCTTAAAATTTCTGAAGGTGATCGAGATTCACTGATGAATTCGGAAGATATTATGCCGACTATTTTGGCACTTTGCGATATTTCTATTCCAAAAACGGTAGAAGGAATAAACTATAGACCATATATGGAGGGCAAAGCGGAAATAGGGGAATCGACCCTTCTTACTTGCATACAGCCCTTCGGTCAATGGAATAAGCCACAACACGGGGGTAGGGAGTATAGGGCGCTAAAGACGAAAAGATATACGTATGCCAAAGATTTAGAAGGGCCATGGTTGCTTTTCGATAATAAAAATGATCCTTATCAGCTTAACAATCTTGTTGGGAAACCGGCATATAGTTCGATTCAAGATGATTTAGATATACAGCTTTCTAGGCGTTTAGAAGAAACGGGTGATAAATTTCTACCGGGGATGGAATATATTCAAAAGTGGGGTTACCCTGTTGACGAAACCGGTACTGTACCTTATACCCATTAGTTAAATAGTTATAGTTTACGAGATATTATGGTCTGAACCAGCGATAAGCAACTCGATTTTAATTAATATTATCATAATTAATCGAATTACTTTATAATCAAAAGATGGAGGATTTTAACTGGATACTTCAATTTCTCGGTAGACTACACCCCCTAATGGTTCATTTTCCCATTGGGCTGCTAGTAGTTGCTCTTTTCATGGAGCTTTTGACGCTCAATGGAAAACGAAAGGAACTTCGTGAAGGTATTCGTTGGATGGTCATTATCGGTGCCATTTCGGCTATTTTATCTACACTCTTCGGGTGGCTCTTGAAATCTCAGGATGACTATAGCGGAGATTTGGTTGATAACCATCAATATGTAGGTATAGCGACAGCTGTTTTTGCCATCGCCGCATCAATTTTACTACAACGAACTCTTCAAGGAAAAATCAAAGATTTTTGCCTATATAGAGGCGTTTTGATGACCACGGTCATTTTACTGACCATCACAGGGCATCTAGGTGCCAACCTCACCCATGGGGAAGACTTTTTAACAGGTGTTTTGCCCGGTAGTGATGAAGGTTATGACGATAGTAAAGGGGTCGCTTTATTGGCCGAACTCAAGCAGGTAGATTCGTTGGATACCGCGCAGCAAGACCGTTTAAATTTAGAGGTAAGGGCCATTTTTGCCCATAACTGCTATCAATGCCACAGCCAGAACAAACAGAAGGGCGGTTTGGTTTTGGATAGTAAAGAGGGGGTTTTTGCAGGTGGCGAATCCGGCTTATCGGTAGTGGCTGGCAAACCGGAAGAAAGTGAACTTTTCCGGAGAATTACATTGTCTCCCAATCATGATGAGGTAATGCCAAAAAAGGGAAAAGTCTTAAAATCCAGTGAAATCAAATTGGTTGAAATATGGATCAAGAACGGAGCCCATTGGTCAGACCAAACATTAAAAGTTTTTCCTGAGGCCGAATTGGCATTGAACATGCCTTCATTGCCAACTTCCGTACAATCCCATCCAATAGACAAATTGGTTGACTCGTATTTTGAGGAAAAGGGCGCAGAATGGCCCCAGGAAGTTAATGACCACCTATTTGTTCGCAGGGCGTACCTAGATATTGTCGGGTTGCTGCCATCAACCCAACAGATTGAAAAGTTTGTAAATGATTCCGATTCTAATAAAAGGGAGGCCCTAATCGATTCCCTTTTGAACGATAAACACAATTACACGCAGCATTGGATCAGTTTTTGGAATGATTTATTGCGCAATGACTATAGTGGAACAGGTTTTATTACAGGGGGAAGAAAGCAGATTACCGACTGGCTTTATAATTCGCTACTTACAAATAAGGGTTATGACCAAATGGTAAGTGAATTGGTAAATCCGTCTGAGGCTTCCGAAGGCTTTATCAAAGGCATTGAATGGCGAGGTGTGGTCAACGCCAGTCAACGTACCGAAATGCAGGCCGCTCAAAATATAGGTCAATCTTTAATGGGTGTAAATGTAAAATGCGCCTCTTGCCATAATAGTTTTGTGAGTAATCTTACGTTGGAGCAATCTTATGGTTTTGCCTCCATATTTGCCGATTCGGTTTTAGAATTGAACCGTTGCGACAAACCGTTGGGTAGAATGGCCGAGGTTAACTTTCTGTACCCTGAATTGGGCGAAGTAGAGGGCGAAAGCCTAGAAGAACGGTTGTTGAACTTGGCGAAAGTAATGGTGCAGCCCGATAATGGTCGCTTGTACCGAACCATAACCAACAGAATTTGGCAAAGACTGATGGGCCGAGGTATTATTGAACCTCTAGATGAAATGGATAATGAACCATGGAATGGAGAACTACTGGATTGGCTTGCTGCAGATTTCATTGAATCAGGTTATAATTTGAAACACTTGATCAAGCAGATCATGACTTCCAAAACATATCAACTGCGCGCGGCTAAGTATGATAAGATAGAAGATTTAAAATCTGATTATGTCTTTAACGGGCCAATTGTTAGACGCTTGAGTGCCGAGCAGTTTTCCGACGCGGTGAGTCAAATTGTATTTCCGGTATACCATACGGTGGAGTATGACCCTTCACATGCTGAATTGAAAGCGCAACGAGTATGGCATAGAGAGGTAAAGTTTGACCGCGACGTGCTTCCCGAGCCTGGCAAAAGGTATTTTCGTAAAACATTTAGTTTGTCGGATGGCGCTATTTCCGAAGCGACTGCTTTACTGTCTGTCGATCATTCCTATGTGCTATATGTAAATGATGAAAAAATTGCTTCCGGAAATGATTGGAAAAGGGTTGGTAAATATGATGTGACCCAGTTTTTAAAACCAGGTAAAAATATGATCGCTATCGAAGGAGAAAATGAAGGAACCATCGCCAACCCGGCGGGAGTACTGTTTTCAATGAAAATCAAGTTTGAAACTGAAAATGAGATACAGATAGATTCCGATACCACATGGAAAAGTAGTGCCGACATCCCCAAGGGGGAATGGACATCTATTGATTTTGATGATACCTCATGGAACGAAGTGAGAAATTATGGTACAGCGAATTGGGGCAAATTGGTCAATTTCAATTTCAATGAAAAAGGAGAGGAGTTCGCACGGGCAAGTTTGGTAAAGCAACATCCGTTTATGAAAGCATTGGGTAGGCCAAGTCGCGAAAATGTGGCTACAACGAGAGATGATAATGCTACTTTATTACAAGCTTTGGAGCTTACAAATGGGGAATTTTTCAACGGAGTGCTAGAGGAAGGGGCCGAACGCTGGCTGCAAGCGTATGAAAAGGATAGTCAGAAAATAGTTGACAACCTGTACCAACAATCATTTGGTAGAAATCCCTCCGAAGAAGAAAGTGAATTGTTGATGGGCATTTTAGGGGAGAATGCGAGTAAAGAAGGTTTGCAAGATGTTTTTTGGTCAACCCTGATACTTCCTGAATTTCAGTTTATCAATTAGACAAATATATGCTGCTAAAGCAGTAGTAAGACGTTAAAATGCAAGAGACCAATCACCGAAGAGATTTCATAAAAAAGATGACTGCTGCAAGTTTAGCAGCTTCAGCTACTACGATTCCGTTATCGAGCTTTCTCAGTTCATGCTCTAGAACTACACCTCAAATTTCATCCACAGCCGATACCGTAATTTTGTTGTGGATGGCAGGTGGTATGGCCCACACCGAAACTTTTGACCCCAAGGCATATGTGCCCTATGAAAAAGGAGTGGAGAGCAAGAGGGTGCTAAGTACTTTTCCGAAAATACCGACGGCGGTCGATGGACTTCATTTTTCCAAGGGTTTGGAATCTATGGCCAGTGTAATGGATAAGGGAGCTATAATACGCTCATACAAGTCGGCTGATTTGGGTCATATTCTGCATACTCGGCACCAGTATCATTGGCATACATGCTATGAACCGCCCCAATCGGTTCAGGCGCCTCATATAGGAGCATGGATAGCAAAGGAATTAGGGCCGGTCAATCCTGTAATTCCTCCTTTTATTGCTATGGGGCAACGTTTTACTGTAGGCGAGGCGGAAGAATTGAAAGCATTTCATTCCGCAGGATTTTTAGGCACCGAATTTGGTCCCTTTTTAATACCCGACCCGGCAGGTGGTCTTGATAGTGTTCGGCCTCCAAAAGGAATGTCCCTTAAGCGTTTCGAGGCTCGCTATAAGCTTTATAAAGAGTTGGCCAACAAAAGTTCGTTCATGCAAGAAGGTAGCGATTATCAAAAAGAATCACTTATGCGCTCTATGGAGCAATCGTACCGCCTATTGAACTCCCCCGAAGCAAAGGTTTTTGATTTGCACCAAGAACCTAAAGAGGTGTACGATACTTACAATACAGGAAGGTTCGGTTTAGGATGTTTATTGGCAAAGCGATTGGCTCAAAATGGGGGTAGGTTTATAAGTGTTTCTACGGAATACGAGCCTTTCTTAGGATGGGATACACACGAAAACGGACATACACGAGCCAAAAAGATGAAAGAAATGATTGACCGGCCAATTGCCCAACTTGTAAAAGATTTGGATGAAAGTGGGCATTTAGATAAAACCTTGATTATATTGGCCAGTGAATTTAGTCGCGATGCAATTCTTGAAGGTAGGCCCGGTGAAAAGGTCAAGGATCAAGTAGACCAACCTGATATTATTGAAGATGAAAAGTTCTACGGAATGCACCGTCATTTTACAGATGGTAGCTCCATTCTTATATGGGGTGGAGGTGTAGAAAAAGGCTTGGTTTATGGAAAGACAGCTGATGAAAGACCTTGTTCATCTATTGAAAATACTGTAGTTATTGATCAAATACATCAATCGGTATATCACGCCTTGGGTATTCACCCTGAAACACAGTATACCATTGAAGGTAGGCCATTTTATACTACTCCAGATGGCCATGGCAAACCCATTCTTGACTTATTCGGTAAGCCGATCGCCTAAATAATTTTCCTAAATTCGATTATGAACTACCGGCATCACCAGTCAAGCTTTTATTCCGCTCAAGAACAGAAACCTAATGGTTTTAAAAAGAACTGTTTGGTGCAATGGCAGTAGTAAAAATGATGTCTGAGGTTGCGACTATAGAAGCATTGAAAAATGAAGATTGGTAATATTGATAATATGAAACTATATAAAAAAATAATGAAAAACGGATTACTAAGTATAATATTATTAGTAGCGGCTGTCTCTTACGGTCAGTCCCTAGAGCAAAAAAATAGTGAAAATTTTACCGTTCAGAAAGGAACCAACATTGCGCATTGGTTATCACAAAGTGGTCGCAGAGGAGAGGAGCGTGAGCGGTTTTTTACAAAAGAGGATATTAAAACGATTGCAGCTATGGGATTTGACCATATTAGGTTGCCAATTGATGAAGAGCAAATGTGGAATAATCAGGTTGAAAGACATGAAGATGCTTTTCAGCTGATGGACAATTGTATTAAATGGTGCGAGGAATACAATCTGAAGGTTATAGTAGACCTACATATTCTCAGGTCTCATCATTTTAACGCCAAAGAAAAACCCTTGTGGACAGATGCCAGGGAACAAGAAAAATTCTTTGACTTGTGGCGCGATTTGTCCAAAGCTCTGAGCAAATACCCAAATTCTCTTGTGGCCTATGAATTAATGAACGAAGCAGTGGCCGATGACCATGAATCATGGAACAAACTATTGAAAAATGCCTTTGCCGCCATTCGTGAGCTTGAGCCAGAACGAACTATTGTTATTGGATCTAATCGATGGCAATCAGTCGAAACTTTTGATGAGCTAAAAGTGCCGGAGAATGATAAGAACATTCTACTGAGTTTTCATTTTTACACACCTTTTCTGTTGAGCCATTACAATGCGAGTTGGACGAACCTAAAGGATTACAAAGGTCCTGTAAATTATCCGGGCATTCTATTGACCGAAAAAGAATTCAATGCCCTGCCCGAAAACGTAAAACCTTCGGTAAAACAATATGTAAATGTAAAATTTGATAAAGAGGTCTTGCTAGAATTATGGCAAAAACCGATTCAAAAAGCAAAATCCTTAGGTTTACCGCTATACTGTGGCGAATTCGGAATTATTGAGAAAGCGCCGAAAAAAGAGGCTTTGGCATGGTATGAAGATATGATGGCCCTGTTTGAAGAAACGGGAATAGGTCACGCCAATTGGAATTTCAAAAGCGGAAGTTTTGGCCTCGTGGCAGATGACGGCACCCCGAACCAAGAATTGATTGATATCATTACAAACAAAAAATAATGCACCTGAATGAAAAGTACCAGAACATGTAAATCAAATTTCTTTTCAAAGCACTATTATATCGTTGTATTTCTTGCAGGTTCTTTATCCTTGATGGGGTGTGCCGCAACCAAGACAGAAACTTGGCAGTGGGAACAAATTGAGGCAAAAGGAGAGCCGACAGCCCGCCATGAAGCAGGTATGGTGGCTTATAAAAACAAAATTCTGCTTATCGGAGGTAGACGTATCAATCCCACGGATGTATTTGATACGGAAAACAGTACTTGGATGGTAAAGTCACCAACACCTATAGAAATTCATCATTTTCAACCTGTAGTTGTTGGTGATGCTGTATACATTATTGGAGGAATGACCGGGCAATGGCCAAATGAAACTCCGTTAGACCGTGTGGTTATTTATTACCCAGAGAAAGATGAGTTTGTCTATGGTCACGAAATTCCTGAGCACCGAAGAAGAGGTGGGGCAGGTGCGGCCGTTTATAATGGTAAAATTTATGTAGTGGGTGGCATCACCAAAGGTCATATGAACGGTTACCAGCCGTGGTTTGACGTGTATGATCCAAAAACAGGAGAATGGGATGTATTGGCTGATGCCCCTGACGCTCGCGATCACTTTCAAGCTGTTGTTGCCAATAATAAGTTATATGCTTTTGCAGGTCGTAAGACATCGAAGAAAACAGGTCAAGATATGGTGCTTACCAATCAATATGGTAATGTATATGATTTTGAAATAAATGAATGGTTAAAGGTTACCGATGATTTGGCTATTCCCACTCAAAGAGCTGGGAATGCCGCATTTGTTTGGAAGACTGAGGTAATTGTTGGTGGAGGGGAAAGTATAGCTCATGAAGTTGCCCATAACGAAGTACAGGCCTATGACGTCAACACGAAAACGTGGCGAAATTGGCCGTCAATGATACAAGGGCGGCACGGCACCGGTTATGCTGTTGTTGGCGATTATGTCTATATGGCTGCGGGTAGTGGTAACCGTGGAGGCGGACCCGAACTGACCACCATCGAAAGGTTGAAATTGCCGTCAAAAACAGAAGAAAGTGTAGAAGTTGCCAATACTAATTTTACTGAAATCAAAAAACAATGGCATACAATAGAACTTGATTTTGAAGGACCTGAAACTTCTGAAAATGCTACGGATAATCCGTTTTTAAACTACCTGCTACATGTTGAGTTCAAAAATGCGGAGACCAAGTATACGATACGAGGTTTTTATGCTGCAGACGGAGATGCTTCAGAATCTGGTGCAGATAAAGGAAATATTTGGAGCGTTCGGTTTACTCCTGAGCAGCTGGGCGATTGGTCCTATTCTGCAATATTGTACCATCAAGATAGCATTGCCTTAAAGAATGATGTTTCCGCGGCAGATAAAGTTTCTATTTCAAATGCTTCAGGAGCATTTAAAGTAATAGCATCAGATAAAGAAGGTGTCGACTTTAGGGCTCATGGTAGGCTCGTAGCATCTAACGGGTATTATAGATTTACGGGGTCTGAAAAATATTGGATGAAAGTGGGAGCCAACAGTCCTGAAAACCTTTTGGGTTATGTTGATTTTGATGATACCTACCGTATGGAGGCTTCCAATGAAGATGGCGAAGCAAGTACCACTAATGAAATACATTCCTACCCCTTACACCTAAAAGATTGGAAAACAGGTGACCCTACTTGGAAAGGTGGAAAAGGAAAAGCTCTTATTGGAGCGCTAAACTATCTTGCTTCTACGGGAATGAATTCGGTTTATTTCTTGACGATGAATATTTTGGGTGATGGAAAAGATGTTTGGCCTTATGTGAAACCAGATGAGTTCAATCGTTTTGATGTAAGTAAACTAGAACAGTGGGAAATTGTTTTTCGCCATATGCAGTCCAAAGGATTGTTATTACATATTGTTCTACAGGAAACGGAAAATGAAACCTTATTGGATGGAGGGGATACGGGACCACTAAGACAATTGTACTTAAATGAATTAATGGCGCGTTTTGGTCATCATTTGGCACTTAATTGGAATTTAGGTGAAGAAAACGGACCTGCAGATTGGTCGCCCTTAGGGCAGAACGATGCACAAAGAAAGGCAATGGCAAAATTTATAAAGGAGTCTGATCCATATAATCATCCCGTACTTCTACACACTCATTCACATGACCCTTTACGAAGCGATATTTTAGATTCTATTGTGGGGAACAAATATATAGACGGCCTATCCTTACAACAGGAAGAAAGAAAAGAAACCGCAGAAGTAATAGAAAGGTGGAAGAAGAAATCTGAAGCTGCAGGAAACGGATGGTTGATTACCATGGATGAAATTGGGAAATGGTACCAAGGAGCTGTCACTGATAGTGAAGACCCGACCCATGAAAGCTTAAGAAAGTATGTGTTATGGGGTACGTTACTTTCCGGTGGTGCCGGTGTAGAATGGTATTTTGGAGCAAAACATCCGCATAATGATCTAAACTCGGAAGACTGGCGAGAAAGAACCAAGCTTTGGGAGATATCCAATCAAGCTAGAGTATTTTTCGAAGAGAATCTACCCTACTGGCAAATGCAACCGGAACATGGCTTGGTCAATATAGATGAAGCGTATTGTCTTCGAGAAAAGGGAAAGGTCTATGCTTTGTTTCTTCCAGATACCAAAAAAGCGACAATTAATTTATCGGAGGACGAAGGAGAATTTGAAGTGCATTGGTTCGATCCCCTAAATGGGGGAGAACTTCAGTTGGGAAGTATAACAACTTTGATAGGAGGTGCTGTAAGAGAATTAGGGGCTCCACCAATTTCAAAGGGCACCAAACATGATGATTGGGTATGTCTATTGAAGAAAAAATAACTAGGCTAAAGATATACGATACACCAATTGGAACCCATCTCGCTAAAATCTTATTGAGTTTTTAAATTTCGAATCTCGGATTCATCCAACTAGTAGGCTTCAACATAAACTTTTTCACCTGGTTTAGTGGCCTTGTTGGTTAGAGAAATTTTTATAAGTTTTAAAAGCGTTAGATTCCTCATCAAATATTTTCATCCCAGAGGTAGTGATAAAATATAATTCTTAATCTCTACCCTCTTAGATGGCATAAACAAAATCACAGGTTAAACTGGATTCCCTTCCGTAACGGTAATTTTTTATTGGTATCGATATCAAGTACATCGATACCATATTCAAACATATCGAGATATAATTTGCCGTTAGATGGATATAAGACATGTATCTTGTAATGAGCAAGAATACCTTCATTATCCTTTTCCTTCGATGTGTAATCGGTAAAAACCTGCGTAATAGGGTCATACTTATTTAAACCGCCATCTTCGGTTTCTTTCCAAATATTTCCATTCTCATCTTTGCAAATCTCCCTAATAGCATAACCATTAAGTGAATTTTCAGATGATTTGGGAAAACACTTTTTAATAGGGGTGTATTGTTTGGGTTTTGAAAATGTAATCGATAATACAATTGAATATTCTACTTAAAGTTTTCAAAACTAATTAGCTATATTTTTAGCTTAAGGTCAGAAAAATACATAAATTTCAAATCAATTAACTATCTATTCGATAGCTTACTTACCAACTTCACAAGATTAATTCAAAAAACAAAGGGATGGGCAAAAATGAGAATTCAAGACGCAAGTTCATAAAGAAAACCGCTGCCAGTTCGACGCTATTCGTGGCTGGTGGCGTACTGCCCGGGTTCACGGCCAAAAGCTATGGCCAGATTGTTGGGGCCAACAAAAAAATCAATGTTTCTATGATGGGCGTTAACAGTCGTGGAAATGCGCTGGCCCAAAACTTTGCAAGCCAAGAAAACTGTAACGTCATTCATGTATGCGATGTAGATAGCCGGGCCATAACGAAATGTTTGACCGCAGTTAACGAACGCCAAGACAAGAAAGTAAAAACATTTGAAGATTTCCGAAAATCACTGGAAAGTAAAGATGTTGATGCTATGGTGATTGCCGCTCCTGACCATTGGCACGCCCCTGCTTCTTTATTGGCCATGGAAGCCGGAAAACATGTATATGTTGAAAAACCTTGTAGCCATAATCCAAAGGAAGGTGAAATTTTGGTCAGTGCAGCTAGCAAATATGGTAAAGTTATTCAAATGGGAAACCAGCGTCGCTCTTGGCCCAATGTGGTCGCCGGTATCGAAGCTTTAAAAAGTGGAGCCATAGGCCGGGTTTATTTTGGCAAATCTTGGTACACCAACAACCGCGCCTCGATCGGGGTAGGCAAAGAAGTGCAAGCTCCCGATTGGTTGAATTGGGACCTTTGGCAAGGACCTGCTCCCCGCAAAAATTATAAAGACAATATTGTACACTATAATTGGCATTGGCTTTGGCACTGGGGTACCGGGGAGGCTTTGAACAACGGAACCCATATGATCGATCTTTTGCGTTGGGGCATGAACGTTGACTACCCCACGAAAGTTAGCTCCAATGGTGGGCGATATCGCTATAACGATGATTGGGAAGCACCCGATACCCAGGTAATCAATCTCGATTTCGGCGATAATCTATCCATGACTTGGGAAGGCAGGAGCTGTAATGGAAAACAAATCGAGGGAAGCTCCGTAGGCGTCATCTTTTATGGTGAAAATGGAAGTCTGTTTATTCCCAGTGGTGACAGTTATACCATTTTCGACTTAGATGGTGCAGTCGTAAAAGAAGTAAAACCCACTGAAGAAATCGATGCCCGAAACAAGAGTAATCCTGCCAAGAATTTAGATGCCTATCACATTCAAAACATGTTCGATGCCATAATGAACGGCACTAAATTACATGCCGATATCGATTCAGGCCACAAAAGCACCTTGTTAGTCCAGTTAGGCAACATTTCACAACGGGTAGGACGATCATTGGATATAAACCCCGAAAACGGACATATCATTGACGACGAAAACGCACAGAAGCTTTGGAGCCGATCGTATGAGCCGGGTTGGGAAATGAAACTTTCTTAGCGACATTCTAACCATACAAGGATCTATATGAAATCAAGAAGAACATTTGTAAAAAAAATTGGCAAAGCCAGTGCGCTATCTACTTTGGCCTTTTCACTGCCGACTCCGATATTTTCGCAACAAAGACAAAAGAAGCCTATAATGGCAAAACCTAAAGTCATAGGCATTATTGGAGCGGAAAACTCTCATTCGATTCATTTTGGAAAAATGTTCAACGTTGATAAGGCGTTTCCGGGATTCGAAGTCAAATACATCTGGGGAGAAAAAGATGAATTCGCCCAAAATACCAAAGAAAAAGGGGCTATTCCTATTATTGTAAAAGACCAAAAAGAAATGATGGGCAAAATAGATGCCTTGATTGTAGATCACCGTCGTGGTGATATGCATTTAGAAGCAGCGACCCCCTTTGTCAAGGCCGGTATCCCTACTTTTATAGATAAGCCCTTTTGTTTTAGCAGCGAAGCTGCGAAAAAATTTCTTAAAATGGCTAGAGCGGTTGGAACTCCTGTTACTTCGTACAGTTCTATCGCCCATAGCTTTGCAACCGATGACATGAGAAAACAAGTCGCAGAAATAAATGGCATTAATCAAATAACCTGCTATGGCAAAGCTGACCTCAATTCCATCTACGGAGGGATTTATTTTTACGGCGTACATATGGTAGAACCTCTTATTTATTTGTTCGATGAAAAAGTAGTTTCGGCCAGAATCAATAAAAATGAGAAAGACAATTTGAATAGTACGGCTAGCTTGGTTTTTGAAAATGGAATGATGGCGACCCTAGTAATAACCTCCAAAAATTACGGATGGCAGACTTTTATTGAGACCGACGAAGGTATTGTTGAATTAAAATCACGCGTAGAAAAAGTAGAACCTGACAAAACCTATACCGATATGGTCAAAATGTTCGAAAGCGGGGTTGAGCCGAGAAGTCATGAAAGTATTATACATGGTGTTGCGGTATTGGAAGCACTCTATAATTCCTCGAATTCAGGAAAATGGGAAACGGTAATGGCTTAATATGATTTCAACCCTATTCAAACCAACTTGTTTTTCTTTTTTAATGCTATCGCTAACATTGCCGTTATCCAGTTGTAAAGAGAGTGTCACAAAAAAGTCGCAAGACCTAGCGCACCAAGCAATTAATAAAGAGGATAACACTCTTTCCGACAGCGAAATAAATAAGGGCGGTCGAATTGCTGAAAACCGTCAAGGAAATTAAAAATAGGGGAGGTCAAATGGACAGGGCAATGCTTACCGAGAATATCAAGGTGACCGACGCCAATGCGGCTTTCTTTGATGCCAAAAATAATTTCAAAGGTTGTATTGCCGGAATCCACGAAGTGTTGCGAAGGCAAGGGCTGTTGAAAGGTATATGGTGCCTGGATGTAGGGGAGAAGCTGTCCCCCGGGCAAAAAGAGGAAATAGACAGGGTATATCGAGAATACCCCGAGTTGAACGATGACGCTTTTGTTATGGAGAATATTGAAAGTTGGAAGGGTAAAATATAAATCTGATTTTACCCATAATAGGTGAAATTTCCCTTTCGTTCGATCGATTTGTTAGGAAGCTAATGAATCTAATCTCTTAAACAGATCAATTACGACGAGAATAAATTCGGGATGCTTTTTAATAATTTTTTACAGCTTGATATATTTCGGCCTACCACTTTAGATTTTTGCGCCCAATTGGGCAAAGAAGGATGATGTAAATGAGTTTCTCAAAAACACTACACCGATAACACACGCTAGAAAACAATAATCAATATTTCATGTAATAGCCATTCTCATTGCAACTAATGCTTAACCCCATCTTCAACTTCAGCCATCAGCAATTTCTCTGGTGTAATCGGTAAATCGCGTATTCGTTTTCCAGTGGCGTTGAATATAGCGTTGGCAATGGAGGCAGCTACGGAAGTGATTCCTAATTCTCCAATACCCTTAATGCCCATTTTGTTAGCAACCTTATCTTCTTCAGGAAGGAATATTACGTCAACGTTCGCCATATCCAAATTGACAGGAACATGATAATCAGCAAAGGAGCGCGTTATGAAATTTCCAAAATTGGGCTCTATTCGGGTCTGTTCGGCGATGACCATGCCAGCTCCCATAGTAAGCCCGCCGATAACTTGCCCATATGCGGTTTTAGGATTTAATATTTTACCCGCTGAACCGACATTGACCATTCTCTTGATTTTGTACATACCGGTATCCTTATCGACCCAAACCTCTGTAAAATTAGCGCCAAATGAAAAGACAGAATGTTTTTCGAATTCGGAATCTGGTTTTGCCAAACCTTCCGATTCGAATGAAGTTAATTGATTCATCTTCAATAATTCGGCCAATGTGATGTCTTCATCTTTGGCAATATTCCGATTTTTTTTAAGTGTTCGTATCGCATTGTCACAGGCAGATTTGGCACCATTACAATAAGATGCCGCTCCCCATGAACCTCCGGAACCCGGCGTAATAGGGTAATCTGAATCGCCCAATTCTACCACAACTTGGTTTAATGAAATATTTAAACACTCAGACACGGTCTGTGCAAGAATAGTGTAGCTACCCGTTCCAATATCAGTTGCATCCATTTGTAGCGTGGCGGTAACGGTATCCCCCTCCATGTCCAATAATATTTTGGCATGGGTTTCGTTAAAAGGCGCCTCTCGTGCTGCTGCACTGACCCCATATCCAATGAGCCAATTCCCTTTCTTATTGGTCCTTGGTGCTTGATTACGTTTTTTCCATCCGAATTCATCTGCGCCTATAGTAAGACATTCTACTAGTAATCGAGAGGAGAACGGTCTTTCCTTGCTTAAATCCTCTTGCGTATCATTTTCGATGCGAAAGGCAAGGGGGTCCATTTTCAGCTTCCACGCCAGTTCATCTATGGCGCATTCCAAAGCAAAACTTCCCGTCGCCTCCCCTGGTGCCCTCATGGAAAAAGGTTGCTGTAAGTTCATAGGAACCAACCGCTCGGACACGGTAGCATTTGCGACATTGTACATCATCTTCGACATGGAGCCACAAGGTTCTTGAAACTCTTGTGTGGTAGAGGTGTATGACAGAATTTCGTGTGACAAGGCCGTGAGTTGACCAGACTTTTTAGCACCGAGCTTTACGACTTGTATATTTGATTGCCGTAAACCCGTGTTGGTAAACATTTGTGAGCGAGTGACCGTAGCCTGAACAGGTCTGCCAACCATTTTTGAGGCCATGACCGCCATAATTAAGTGCCGTTCTACATTCAGTTTCGAACCAAATCCTCCTCCCACATATTTTGCCACAACGCGTACATCTTTTTTAGGAATGAGAAAGGTTCCTGATATAGCGATGACTGCATCATCTACGATTTGCTGACTTGCATATACCAGTACTTTACCATTGTTCCAATTGGCGATAGTGGCATGAAGTTCCATCGGATGTTGGTGTTCAATCGGTGTATTATAGGTCTGTTCTATTATTGCATCGGCCTCGGAAAAACCTTTTTTAAGATTACCCCTTTGATGATCAGACTCCTCTGAAGGTTTATATGCTTTTTCTTTATTCTGTTCTAGTATAAAATGCGCTGAATCATCCTCTTTATATTTGAATTTGACCAAGGAAGCCGCATATTGTGCTTGCTCGAAAGTTTCTGCAACAACGAATCCTACATATTCTCCATAATAATGTACCTTATTACTTTGTAGTACAGGAGCAATACTATCCGTCGCTAAGACAGGCCGTTCTTTGTCAAAACCCTTTAATTTTTCTGCATTCTTGTACGTGATGATCTTCAGTACACCTTTTAGCTTTTCCGCTTTAGAGGTATTGATGCCGATGATCTCTCCCTTGGCAATCGTGCTATTTATACCTTGGCCATATACTTTCTTGTCTACTTTGAATTCTGAGGCGTATGTGGCCAATCCTGTCACTTTGAGGTGACTTTCGACTCGATTTATGGCGTTTCCGACGCCCGATGCGTTATTTGTTTTCATAAAGATAATTTGACATGTGGCATGACGATTATTTTCCTATGCTCTTTGCTTGAATTAGTGCTCTTACAATAGCGTTCTTGCCCATTGGTAATTTATATTCGTTAGCCTCGAACGGTTTGGCACTTTTCATGGCTAGTTCCGCCGCCTTAGTAAAATTCGCCTTCGTTGGTTTTTTTCCTAGAAGATACTCCTCTGCTCCGATGAGTTTCCATGGTTTGTGTGCAACGCCACCCATGGCCAATCCGATTTGTGAAATTTTTCCATTCTTGATTTGAAAACCTGCCGCTACCGATACCAAAGCGAAGGCATAACTTGAACGCTCCCTAATTTTAACATACGCATAGTGATTTGACAGTTCAGGTTTTGCCAAGTGAATCTGTGTAATCAGTTCCCCCGGTTCAAGAGTAGTGTCTTTTTCTGGTCGATCTTCTGGTAAGCGATGAAAATCTTTGAAATCTATAGTTCTAGAATTGCCATCAATTTGCTGCACCTCCACAGTTGCACCAATTGCCGCAAGTGCCACACACATGTCCGATGGATGGGTGGCTATACATTTGTCACTATACCCGAAAATAGCGTGTTGGGCATTCATTCCATTTAGCGCACCACAGCCAGATCCAGGCTCGCGTTTGTTGCAAGGCATGGACGTTTCAAAAAAATAGGGACATCGTGTTCGTTGTAATAAGTTTCCTCCGTTTGTGGCCATGTTCCGTATCTGTGGAGTTGCTGCAGAAAGCATTGCCATTGATAGGAGCGGATAATTAAAACGAATGTCTTTGTGATTGGCAGTATCTGCATTGCTTACCATAGCCCCTATTGAATAACTGCCGTCTCTATTTTCACCGATGCTGTTGAATTGCAAGTTTTTTACATGAATCAATTGGTCGGGTTGCTCCACGTGCTCCTTCATTAAATCTATCAAATTGGTGCCGCCCGATAAATAGTGCGAACTATTAGTAAAAGCTTTTACGGCTTCATCCTTGCTTGTTGATGCTGTATATTTAAATGGTTTCATACGTTAGTTTTATAACTATTGCGTTCGTATTACTGATGTTCGGGAAGCTGATAATTTTTCTTAGCACGTCTCATTTGTTCTTCGGTTGCCGATTTCCAAGTTGGCATCTCATCATCTCCGGAGTGTACCTCTTTAAATGCTTGCACGATATTATTGTAGGCTCCGCAGCGGCAGATGTTACCAGAGAGACGTTCTCTTATCTCTTCTTCTGAAAGCTTTAACTCTTCGCTAATATTTCTAACGTCCGCCGTCACATAGCTAGCCTCACCGTTTTTGGCCTCTTCCAGCAGTGATACAGCTGAACAGATTTGGCCGGGTGTACAATAGCCACACTGGAATCCATCGTGCCTAACAAAGGCGTCTTGCATGGGATGTAATTCATTATTTTTCGCCAATCCTTCAATTGTGGTTACCTTAGCTCCTTCGCAAGTTGCTGCCAGAGTGAGACAGGCTAACTGTCTCTTGCCATCCATAATGACGGTACAGGCACCACATTGCCCGTGGTCACACCCTTTTTTAGTACCCGTCAGATATAGATGTTCTCGCAAAGCATCTAGCAAACTAGTTCTGGAATCTAGAGTAAGGGAGTGTTTTTTGTCATTTATTTTGAGCGACACTTGAATTTCGTTAGGTGGAAAAGAGGTCTTCATAGTTTTCTCATTCATGGCTTAACAACCAAATTTTTGGTGATGATGGAAAGAAGGCTTCTAAATTAATTACAGACTGGAAACATACTTTCTGCAGCTAAAGTTCATCGATTGTAATAGTAGAGGTTGACTTTATTCGAAAAAATCTTACCCTTAAACTTAATTGTTCCCTAAATGGTTTAGTAACATCTCATATGTTTCTCATCTTCACTATACTTACTGATCTGCCAGATGAACTTCGACCCTTGTTATGTCATCTCGGAAAAGCGACAGTTTATCTATCACCGAACTCGAATAACTTTAAAGTCGTTTGTTTGCCCTTTTATTTTTATCTGTATTCAAGAATTTTAAGAAATTTTCATTTTGTGATTATGAACTCATCTTTTGGTCTAGTTTGTTTTAATCTTTGCCCGTCATGCCGAAGTAAAAATATCAATTGTTACCCAATATCAAGGGCAATCCAGAATCGCCGCCACCAACTATAACTACTTTTGAGTTAGGCGACTTCGCCAGTTTCAATGTTGCATCGATACCCTTGTCCTGTAAAATCTTATCGGTCAAAGAGGCACTCAAAATTCTATTCGCATTCGCCTTTCCTCGTGCTTCAATGGTTACTTTTTCGGCTTCCTTTTTGGCTGTGACCAAACGAAACTCGTATTCTAAGGACTCTTGCTCTTGTTTTAGCTTACGCTCGATAGCTTCCTTGATAGTACCTGGCAAAGTGACGTCTCTTACCAATATTTCATTGAGCTGAATATACTGCCCGTCAACAATTTTTTTGGTTTCTTCATAAATCTCGGCCTGAATCGCATCTCGCTTACTCGAATACAATTGCTCAGGGGTATACCGGCCCACAACACTTCTTGCCGCTGATCGTATTGTAGGCAATAGTACCCGTTGAATGTATTCCGACCCTTTTTCTTGGTGTAGCTTTCCTAGAAATTCCCGCTTTGGTTCGAACCAAGCAGAGGCGTCCAGTTTAATTTCCAATCCGTTGGAAGAAAGAACCTGCATTTTTTCAAAAACCTCCTGTTGTCTAACCTCATATATAAAAACCTTGTTCCAGGGTGCTATAATGTGAAAACCCTCGTCCATAGGTAGCTCGTCGGTCACAACGCCCCCACTAAAAGTTTTGTATAGCACGCCGGCTTGTCCCGAATCTATTGTTACGGCAGATTTTGTAATTAATATAACCAGTAAAATAATTGCGATTATCGCTGGTATCGCAATTTTGGGTAATTTGTCCATAATATTTTATTTTAAATTAATGCTGTTAGTTCTATTAATAGTGATGCTCCCCTTATCGTTATTACTTCATTTTGTCTTTTACTAATGAGACTATTCATAACCACTTTTAATAATGGTTGAAATCATTTTGAAGCGTTCATTGGCCTTGATGGTATTTTGCGAATTTGCCGGAATGATAATGGACTGACCCGTTTCCAAAGTCTGCGAATTGTTGTCGATAACGATTTCTGCACGTCCTTCAATAATCTGGATAAACCTATCGAAAGGCGATATTTTTTCAGTTATATTCTCGCCCGTATCAACGGAAACGGCAGTTACGTTACCAGTCGTTTTTTTTATAATAGTTTTTATGACCACCGCATTAGGGACATATTCGATGATTTCTACGACTATAAAAGCTTTTGAGTTTTCAACTTCTGTATTTTCCATTTCTAAATTTTCAAGGATGGAGTGTTTCAAGACATTTTATAATGTCCAGGAAAGCTAAAGTCAAAGTTGATGGTATTTCACGGATAATGTATTACATAGGAAAGATGGAGAGTTATAGTATTCCCACATCTGTTGATAAACATATAAAAAAACTTTCGAGTCTCACTGAAATATTCTTATGAGAAGATTATAATTATAGATTACAAATCCTCTAAATTTCCAAAGCGCTTCTTTTTCAGTTTTTTATAATATGATGGAGTGAGCCCCGTAATTTTTTTAAACTGATTCGATAAGTGTGCGACGCTACTATAATTTAGCTTAAATGATATTTCCGTGAGATTTAATTCATTGTATAGTAAGAGTTCTTTTACCCGTTCTATTTTGTTTATAATGATGAACTGCTGAATAGTGATTCCTTTTACCTCGGAAAATGTATTGGCCAAATACGTATAGTCATAACCCAATTTTTCGGCGATGTAATCCGAGTAGTTCACTTTGGGTAATTCATCTGAATAATGGACCATTTCAATAATCACGGCCTTGATTTTTTCAATCATGATTTTCCGCTTATCACCTAGTAATATCAGACCGTAGGCCTTCAGGTTGTTACGTAGATGTTCTCGTTGAAGATCTGTGATGTTTTCCAAGATCTCGATAGTTCCAAGGTCTACGTTGACATAATGAAGACCAAGTTTTTGCAGTTCTTGTTTAACCACCATCTTGCAGCGCATACTAACCATGTATTTTATATATAAGAGCATTGAGATTTTGAATGAGTTGTTCTTAAACAAATGAGTCGATGAAACTGTTAAAATTTGATTCACATAACTCTTTCTTTATATCAAATAAGAAACTAGGCAACTATGTAGTGCCTTGCACGAGGTACATATAAGAGGCAATGCAGAATAAAAATAGAGAATCAGCTTACTAAAAAGATTATTGTTCTGACCTTCGCCCTTCAAATAGCGTTCTTAGTAATATACGATAATTTGCTAGAAACACCACTCCTCTTAAACTATTGGCACAAAGATACCCACAACTGAATTTGAGGTATATTATAATTTTTAACGGTTCCGCACCGGGTATCTAAAAATTGAATAACTAGCAATACGTTAGGCCACGCAATTTCTCAAAGGGTTGATCAAATAAGTAATCTTGTATTACTTCTCATTCTGTCAAAGGGAGAGAGGCAAAACCTGAGAAATCTGTAACTTTAACAATTGGTTATGTAACAAATTTTCAGTGTTTCTATTGCACCTTTGGCTAGGGAAATTTTTAATTCTAGAGCCCTCTAGATAAAAAGATAGATATGGATTTAATGAAAAAGAAACATGTGCTGTACGAAATTCTTGAAAAATTGAAAATTTTTCTTAGGCCGTTTTATGATAACGGTAATTCGCTTACGACAGAAGAAGGTATTCACTCAAAGATTTATGAGCCCACTTACACCAAATCTAAAAATTTTACTGGCAAGTAAGCGTTCGAAACCATACTCTAAAAGAGATAATCTAATGATGGTTAGTGCTTTCAGATTCTTTTGCAAGCTGGAAAAAGAGCAGTAACTACAAATTACTGCTCTTTTTTTATCAATTTAAATGCATGCTTTACAAGCATATCTATGGGAGTAGCACAAGAAATTTAAATTCATTATATCAATTTTCTAGCCTAAAATTAGCTGCACTTAAGACCCAATTTAACATTGAATGATTTTTATTGGGTATCTAAATATGAATTCCAATTCTGGTTTACATTTAAATTCATCCGATGTATACTGGCAATACATACTAGTAAATAGCTCCAAACTGTTTCAAATAATATCTGTTATAGTATTTGCTTTATACAAGCTTAAATAAGAATGGAAAAATTAAATCAAATTTTGGAATTTGAAATCATCACTTTTGGTTCCTATATACTAAAAGTTGTTCAAGTAGTCAGTATTTTACTTATCATAATGGTTACTAAAGCCATACTGTGGGTTATTAAGAAAGCGTTTTTCCGAAAAAATAAATTCAGTAAAATTGATACCGGAAGTGCCTACGCCCTATTAAAGATTATTAAATATGTAGTTTGGGTACTGGCCATTGCATTAGTCTTAGAGTCTATTGGGATTAAGGTTACTCTATTATTGGCAGGTTCGGCGGCATTATTGGTGGGTATCGGTTTGGGCTTGCAACAGACGTTCAATGACGTAATCTCGGGCATCATTTTACTTTCGGAACGATCTATAGAAGTGGGAGATGTTTTAGAAATTGATAGTGATGTCGTAATAATTGAAAGTATAGGTCTAAGGACTTCTAAAGCCATGAACAGGGATGATATTTCTATTATCATTCCAAATTCTTTGATAACTACCAGTAAAGTAATTAATTGGAGCCATCAATCGCATCAAACTCGTTTTAAAATTGATATTGGCGTAGCTTATGACAGTGATGTTGACCTTGTGATTAAAACTTTAGAGGAAAGTGCGTTTGAACATTCCGAAATACACAACAAGAAATCAATCGAAGCTCGATTGTTAAATTTTGGCAGCTCATCATTAGATTTTAAGCTTTTATTCTTTAGTGCAAATATTTTTAGAATTGGAAAAATGAAAAGTGATATTCGAAGAATAATAAACAAAAAATTTACTGAAAACAATATAGTAATTGCGTTTCCTCAAATGGATTTGCATTTTAAGTCCAAAAGCAGCGAAAAAGATAACAATTAATAGGCTTGACAACCTTAAGATATGGTGGTGTATCTGGTGTCAACTCTTCGCCCATCTTAGCAAATTGTTCATATTTTCTGTTGCAAAGTCTTCTTTTGATTCATGAAACGCTCTCTGTAATTTCATGTCTGATTACTTGAGGGTTAACGGTCTAATGATGATTTTGATTTTACGCTTTGCTTATGTAATTACGCTGTAATTCGTTTAAATTTCAAAAATATGGGTTTGATGAAAATGGGTGTTATTGGAACTTCAAAAAAAGAAGATGAAAAGCGAGTGCCTATCCATCCAGAACATCTGAAAAGACTTCC
This sequence comes from Flavobacteriaceae bacterium MAR_2009_75, assembly GCA_002813285.1. Lineage (NCBI taxonomy): Bacteria > Pseudomonadati > Bacteroidota > Flavobacteriia > Flavobacteriales > Flavobacteriaceae > Flavobacteriaceae bacterium MAR_2009_75. Next base: position 1,259,183 of record PHTZ01000001.1, on the reverse strand, counting down.
AGGGCACATTCGTAAACAACTTATTTTTGAGAAAGGTTATGGAGAGCGTTTTAATGTCTCAAATAAAGAAATTATCGAATTAAGCGGTGGGATAGCCACTCGTAGTGAAATCTTATCTGACATTGGTTCTGTAATTATTGCAAAACCTATTTTATCAGATTTACAAGAGCTGAAAGAAGGTGGTGTTATATGGGGTTATCCTCATTGTGCGCAACAAATTGACATCACACAAGCAGCTATTGATAAAAAATTGACTTTGATTGCTTTTGAAGATATGTATGTGTGGACTCCCAGTGGTCAAATGGGAAGACATACTTTTTATAAGAATAATGAAATGGCCGGATATTGCGCAGTCATACACGCACTTCAATTAAAAGGAATAGATGGTCACTATGGAAACCAGCGAAAAGTGATCATTTTTAGTTTTGGTGCAGTAAGTCGAGGTGCCATTTATGCCTTAAAGGCCCATGGCTTTAGAGATATTACTATCTGCATTCAAAGACCGGACCACGAAGTAAGGGAAGAGGTGTTAGATGTGCATTATACTAGAATTAGAAAAGGAAACAAAAGTGAGCCTCGATTGATTGTTATTGAACATGATGGTTCAGAGCGACCGCTATTGGATTTGATACATGAATCTGACATAATAATCAATGGAACCTATCAAGATACCGACAACCCTATTGACTATGTTAAAGCTGATGAAAAGTCCATGCTTAAACCTGATACTTTAATAATAGATGTGAGTTGTGATGAAGGTATGGGGTTTTATTTTGCTAAACCTACAACTTTTAAAAACCCGATCATAGCCATTGACAAAATTGATTATTATGCGGTAGACCATACACCAAGTTATTTTTGGGAAAGTGCTTCCAGATCTATCTCCGCAGCATTAATTGTGCACCTGCCATCTGTCATTTACGGGCGTGAAAGTTGGAACGAAAACAAAACCATTGCAAATGCTATAAATATCGATAATGGCATCATCGTAAAAAATACTATTCTCAGCTTCCAGAAACGTAACAGGGACTATCCGCATGAAGTATCTATTCAATTATAAAAATATAAACTAAAAACGATCACAATGTCTAAAGAAAAAGAAGGAAAGAAAAAATCAGGCAAAACCGAGGCCTCTAGCACACCCAAAGAAAAAAAGGCGGCCAAAAGGGCAAAGAGGGATGAAAGAAAAAGGTCGGAGTAAAAATAGAAACCGTCAATTTCATTTCTCAATTATAAGTTATATTAGGCTACCATGTTGGCTTAAGGGATGCGTTGATTCTTATGGCCAAGGCTCTATAGTGCAGTATCTAAAAGTTGACCGTGGTGGAGAAAAACTGTGCTGAATAGTGAAAAAAAAAGAGGGCGAAAGCCCTCTTTAACACTACTAGTCTCTAAGAAAACCGTATCAGTTTTAAGCCTATATGTCTCCGATGATTTTTCCAACTTTCGTGACGTGTTAATAGTCTTTCAATACTGATGCTTTTTTCTTGTATTCCTTTCTTTATCTGCTTCATTAATCCTTTTCAATTTAATTATTTGTGATGGGTGCGATACGCTCCCTTATCTACACATTTTACAAGGTGCAAAGATAGTTGAAACATTGCACTATAGGGTAAGGTTTAACACGATACTAAGACAATTAAATGGTTTGATTATCAACTCTTTAAATGCCCGTAGGTTTAAAATCGGTTTGCTTGCTCAAGAAAGACTTTTTTCTTTTTTATAAGGTCCATTCCTTGATGCGGTGAGATGGCTAATAAGGTCATTATAGACTATTACATTGTTGCATACCAATCTATGGGTCAACTATTGATATTCAGGTTCAATTGCCCTTTTGCCATTACATTTTACAGTTTATATTCAACTACTAGTTGGCAATAATCAAGACTTAATTTTGGTACTGACAAAAACAACAACAAGCATAACATAAAATGCCATCTTTAAAAGATGGCATTTTTAATGGTACGAAACTAAGACGTTTTTTAGGCCAATTCTACATTTACCGCGCTCATTCCCTTTTGCCCTTTTTCCACAGTGAATTTAACGTTGTCATTTTCATGAATTTCATCAATAAGGCCGCTTTGGTGAACAAAGACATCCTCATCGGAATCTGTAGGTTTGATAAAACCAAAACCTTTGGCACTGTTGAAAAATTTAACTGTTCCTTCTTTCATTACTTTATCTATATTGTTTACTATTTTATTCAATATTTGTTTTATTATGGTCATTATGTATCTTTTATTATTTGTATTGTACCACTACCGTATTGGAAGGGTGTGTATTCCCAACCTACGTAAAGTGCCAAAGTGATCTCTTATAGCGGCCGCGAATGTCCGTTTTGTATTATACGGCATCCCATATTCCCTAGCGGTCTGAGCTACGATACCCGATATTTGTTTATAATGTATGTGACAGATAGTAGCGGGGACTGGATTCTTTCCTTCACGCCGTTTCGGAAAGGGCCAAATGGATGGCTTTACAAAGAAATCTTACTGATGCCTTGCATCCAGCCTTTTTTGTTTCCTCCAGAACTCAAACAAGTTTGGCTCTTTCGTAAACAAAAAAACCAGCTACTTCTAGCTGGTTTTCTTTGTAGCGGGGACTGGACTCGAACCAGCGACCTTCGGGTTATGAGCCCGACGAGCTACCTACTGCTCTACCCCGCGATATGGGTTTCTTCTTACTTGTCTTTCGACTACAACTCATGACGCTGTCAAGAAGAGCGCTACTATTCGTAGCGGGCGACAAATATACGACGGTTTTATGGTATTATCCAAACTTGTTGAAGAATCTTTTTGCAGCCTCACTAAATTAAAATCTGTAAAATGCATACCTTCGAGACTTGCTAAACGTTTATGGAGTTAATTAATGATTATATTTCCGGTGCATTACCGTTCACCGAGTGGCCGATGTTCCTTTTGCTTATAGGTGGGGGGCTTTTTCTAGTAGTCTATTCCAAATTTTTACCCTATCGTTATTTCGGTCATGCCATTGCCATAACAGCTGGCAAATATGACGATAAATCGGCCCAGGGCGATGTAAGTTCCTTTCAGGCTTTGTCGGCGGCAGTTGCCGCAACGGTGGGGCTAGGTAATATTTCTGGGGTAGCTATTGCCATTCATGATGGGGGGCCTGGAGTTGTTTTTTGGATTTGGGTAACCGCTCTCATCGGTATGTGTATTAAATTTTATTCCTGTAGTCTCGCGGTGATGTTCCGTACGACCGACTCTGATGGAAAATTACAAGGTGGCCCCATGTACTATATCACTCAAGGTTTAGGGCAAAAGGCCAGACCTCTGGCGATATTTTTTGCTGTTTGCGGACTCTTCGGCTTTTTAGGAGTTTTTACGGCCAACCAGTTTACCGAAACGTTTATGAGTGTGGTTGAGCCGTCAGATACCTTGTTCGCTATGAGTGACCAAAACTGGAAACTAAGCATTGGCTTTGCTTTGGCGATAATTACCTCGTTCGTAATATTTGGCGGACTGACCAAAATTGCTAAAGTAGCGTCGGCCATAGTGCCCTTTATGGTGTTGATTTATCTGATTGCAGTAGTGGTGGTCATGGCGCTGAATTCATCACAGATTTTCCCTGCTTTAAAGATGATAATTACCGAAGCCTGGAATTTTAAGACTGTAGTTACCGGCGGTTTTTGGGGCTTGGTGATCATTGGTATACGAAGGGCCATGTTTTCAAATGAGGCCGGTCTTGGTAGTGCACCGATGTACCATGGGCAGTCAAAGACCGACAGTCCGATAAAAGAGGGATTGGTGGCCATGTTGGGTCCGTTTATTGATACTATTCTTGTCTGTACTTTTACGGCAATTGTAATTATTCTCAGCGGTGCTTATTTAGAAGATTCAAGTGGAATTGTAATGACTTTATCCGCATTTGAAACCACCTTGTTCGGGTACGGTGATGACCTACTCATGTTAATCGTTTCGGCATTTGCTCTCTCCACGCTGTTTACTTATTCATATTACGGAGTAAAATGCTTATCTTTTTTAACGAATGCCAAGATTGGTAAGTATTATAATTGGTATTTCGTCATTATGATCGTGTTTGCGGCAGTGGCATCCTTAGAACTGGTGAAGAACTTAATTGACCTTTCTTACGCATTAATGGTAATACCTAACATGATTGCGGTACTTTTGTTGGCGCCTAAGGTAAACAAGGCGGCAACTGAATATTTTAAAAAATTAAGGGATGCAAAAGCATAAGTCGGGTTTCGTTAATATTATCGGCAACCCCAATGTAGGCAAATCGACATTGATGAACGCTTTCGTCGGCGAGAAGTTATCTATTATTACTTCAAAGGCACAGACCACAAGGCACCGTATCTTAGGAATTGTTAATGGGGATGATTTTCAGGTGATTCTTTCCGATACCCCAGGTATCATCAAACCGGCCTATGAACTGCAATCTTCGATGATGAATTTTGTGAAATCTGCTTTTGAAGATGCCGATGTACTTATCTACATGGTGGAAATCGGTGAGAAAGCCTTAAAAGATGAAGCCTTTTTCGAGAAAATAAAAAATAGCAAAATACCTGTGTTATTGCTGTTGAACAAAGTGGATACGGCAACGCAAGAATTATTGGAAGAACAGGTTCAATATTGGCAAGAAATGCTTCCTACGGTTGAGCTTCATCCTATTTCGGCTTTATCGAACTTCAATATTAAAAATGTATTTGAACGCATTATAGAATTGCTTCCTGAGGCACCTCCATATTATCCGAAAGACCAATTGACCGATAAACCGGAGCGGTTTTTTGTGAATGAGACCATTCGCGAGAAAATCCTCATCCACTATAAAAAAGAGATTCCCTATTCCGTAGAAATTGAAACTGAAGAATTTCACGAAGACGAAGAAATCATTCGTATGCGGGCGGTAATTATGGTCGAACGAGATTCTCAGAAGGGGATTATAATAGGCCATAAAGGGAGTGCATTAAAGAGGGTAGGTGTAGAGGCCCGTAAAGATTTAGAGCAATTTTTTGGTAAGCAGGTACATATCGAATTATATGTAAAAGTGAATAAGAATTGGCGTAGCGATGCGCGACAACTTAGACGTTTCGGGTACAATCAAAACTGATTGATAACCTTAGCTTATTGATTAGGTTACGTTTTGATTAAGGTGTTTTGTCATTTTCGTATAGAGATAAATAACTATACCGAAAAATGAAAAAACCATTACTGATAGCACTCGTTCTGGGTGTTACACTTTCCTCATGTATTAAAGATTATATTGGCTTGCCAGGTCACGGGCATGATACCGATGTTTCAAACCTTACTTTCAATCAGATAGGTACTTTTGCCAATGGTTCCGGTGACGAAGGTTTTGCAGAAATCAGCGCTTTCGATGCCAAGACCAATAAATTATTCATAGTTAACCCAAATGAAAACGAAATATCGGTCTGGGATATTTCAAACCCATCGACGCCGGTAAAACTTTCAGGTATTTCCCTGAACGGAACGCCGAATAGTGTTGCCGTACATGACGGAATTTTAGCAGTTGCCGTTGAGAACGCGAATAAGCAAGAGAACGGTACAATCGAAACCTACGATACAAAAACGCTACAACTTGTTGATAGCTATACCGCAGGGGCTTTGCCCGATATGGTCACTTTTTCTCCTGACGGTAAATATATTATCGCGGCAAATGAAGGGGAGCCAAATGATGATTATTCAGTAGATCCTGAGGGCTCTATCACTGTAATCGATTTAAAGAAAAACAAAATAGGCACTCTTTACTTTGCCAATTTTGATGCGCAGACGATTGGTAATGAGTTTAGGGTTTTTGGTCCGGGTGCTAGTCTGACCCAAGATATAGAACCTGAGTATGTCGCGGTTTCCACTGACAGTAAGTACGCCTATGTCACCTTACAAGAAAATAATGGTATCGCCGTAGTTGATTTACAAGGTATGACCATTCGTGCTGTTTATGGTCTTGGGGCAAAAGACCACATGATGCCAAACAATACTATGGATGCCAGTAATAGAGATGATAGTATCGGGAATTTTCAAAATTGGCCTGTACATGGTTTGTATATGCCAGATGCCATTGCTTTTGCTGAAGTGAAGGGTTCGAATTATTTGATTACGGCCAACGAAGGCGATTCTAGAGATTATGACGGGTATTCAGAGGAAGCCCGGGTCGAAGACCTTGAGTTGGATGCTACGGCTTTCCCAAATGCGGAAGAATTACAGAAAGAAGAAAACTTGGGGCGATTGAAAACTACTTTGGCCAATGGTGATATTGATGGGGATGGAGATTATGATAAAATTTATTCCTACGGTGCCAGGTCATTTTCCATCTGGGATACTTACGGCTCTTTAGTTTATGATAGTGGTGATGAAATTGGCAGAAAGACTTTCGAAATGGCTCCTGATTATTTTAATGCGGATGAGGGCGAAGCCGATGGCAGAAGTGATGATAAGGGTGCCGAACCAGAGGCGGTGACAACGCTTAAAGTCGGTAAATCAACCTTATTGTTCGTAGGTTTGGAACGTACCGGAGGGGTGTTGGTTTATGATATTACAAACCCTACGGCTCCAGAATTCTTAAACTGGATTTTTGATGTACAAGACATGGCACCGGAAGGTTTATTGGTAGTGCCCGCAAAAGATAGTCCGACCAAAGAAAACTTGCTGATTGTGACCAACGAAGTTTCGAATACTATATCAATTTACGAAATCAAATCTTAGATTTTAGATTATTGTTTAAAAAACCCTTGAGAGTCAATGGCTTTCAAGGGTTTTTTTATTTGAATACAACAGTAGGGCAGGGGGTAAAAGAAAATGTGCTAAATGAACCGGCAAATACTTGATATGTAGTATTTTTGCGCCAAATTAAATGAGGTATGAGTGCTATTGTAGCCATTGTGGGAAGACCAAATGTGGGTAAGTCCACTTTTTTTAACCGTTTGATCCAACGTAGGGAAGCCATCGTTGATGCCGTGAGTGGGGTAACCCGTGACCGTCATTACGGTAAGAGCGATTGGAACGGTAAGGAGTTCTCGTTGATAGATACGGGTGGTTACGTAGTGGGTAGCGATGATATTTTTGAGCAAGAAATCGATAAGCAGGTAGAGCTGGCCATCGACGAAGCCGATGCCATTATTTTTATGGTAGATGTGGAGGCGGGTATTACCGGAATGGATGAAGATGTCGCGAATTTGCTCCGTAGGGTAGATAAACCTGTTTTTTTGGCTATTAATAAAGTAGATAACGCCAAAAGAGCGGAAGACGCTGTAGAATTCTATGCCCTCGGATTAGGAGAATATTTTACCCTTTCGAGTATAAATGGTAGTGGTACAGGAGATTTATTGGATGCCTTGGTACAAGTGCTCCCCGAAAATGATAAGGAAGAAAGTGAATTGCCCCGTTTTGCGGTGGTAGGTAGACCCAATGCCGGTAAGTCTTCGTTTATCAATGCCCTAATTGGGGAAGACCGTTATATAGTGACCGATATTGCAGGTACTACCCGTGACAGTATCGATACCAAATACAATCGTTTCGGTTTTGAATTCAACTTGGTCGACACCGCAGGTATTCGAAGAAAGGCCAAGGTCAAAGAAGATTTGGAGTTTTATTCGGTAATGCGATCGGTTCGGGCGATCGAACATAGTGATGTATGTTTGTTATTGTTCGATGCCACTCGTGGTTTTGATGGTCAAGTAGAGAATATTTTTTGGCTGGCGCAGCGTAACAATAAGGGAATTGTGATTTTGGTGAACAAGTGGGATCTGGTCGAAGACAAAGAAACCAATACTATGAAACAGTACACCCAACGCATCAAGAAGGCCATAGAACCTTTTGTAGATGTACCTATTATATTTATTTCCGCGCTTACCAAGCAACGGATTTTTAAGGCCATTGAAACGGCTGTTGAGGTATTTGAGAACAGGTCTAAAAAGGTCAAGACACGCAAGCTGAACGATGTTTTGCTTCCTATAATTGAGCGTACACCGCCACCGGCGTACAAAGATAAATATGTAAAAATCAAGTTTATCACCCAATTGCCGACCCCATATCCGCAATTTGCCTTCTTCTGCAACTTGCCACAGTATGTGCGTGACCCTTATAAACGATTTCTAGAGAATAAACTACGTGAGAATTTTGATTTTACCGGTGTGCCGGTAACAATTTTTATGCGAAAGAAGTAAGACCCTAAGGGATAAAACTACTTGCTTTAATCAATAAGTAGACTTTTAACACTTATAGAAGCATAAACTTTTGTTAATTACAACTAATTTTTTAGTTGTAATGGTATTTTTGGCAGTATCTAATTCATCAATCCACCAAAACCAAAAAATTCATGCACAAAGTTTTACCAGCTTTAGTTCTGTGCATTTTCTTTCACTATAACGTTTGCGGACAAGAATTCAAAATTACGGGCTCCGTAGTTGATGCTACATCAGCGCAGCCCCTTGAAGCCACGACCGTTTACGCAGAATCACCAAAAGATAGCTCTTTGGTGGCCTATACCATCTCAGATGAAAAAGGTTATTTTGAACTGGAAGACCGTTCTTCGTTAAAAGAGTTTAATCTTTATTTTTCATTTAACGGTTACAAGACCTTGACCATGAAGGTGGAGGTGAAACCGGAAATTAAACTCGGAACAGTGCAAATGGAACCCCAGACCCAAGAACTTCTAGGGGTCGATGTGGTTGGTGATAGAGTGCCAATTACAGTGAAGAAAGACACTTTGGAGTTTAATGCAGATTCATTTAAGACCCGGCCCGATGCCAATGTTGAAGATGTGCTCAAAAGGCTTCCCGGAGTTGATGTCGATAGCGATGGTAAAATTACCGTGAACGGAAAGGAGGTCAACCAAGTGTTGGTCAATGGGCAAGTATTTTTTAGCAACGACCCGAAGGTAGCCACAAAAAGCCTTCCTAAAGAAGTAATCGATAAAATACAGATTACCGATACAAAAACTAAAACGCAAGAGTTTACCGGAGAGGAAGGTGATGGAGAAAACAAGACCATCAATTTGACCATCAAAAAAGATAAGAACAAAGGTGTTTTGGGTAGAATTTCAGCCGGGTATGGTACCGATGAACGCTATCAACTAAACGGACTACTCAATCATTTTAATGACACCGAAAGAGTCAGTTTTATCGCCAGTTCGAACAACATCAACAATTCAGGCTTTTCATTTGATGAAATATATGATATGGTCGGTAGAACTCGAGGTGGGTATGATGGGGCACGAGAATCTGGACTTTTAAATAATTTCGGAAATGGTATAACCACCTCTTCCAATTTGGGAGGAAGTTATGCGAATGCCGAAAAGGGCAAATACGAGGTCGATGGCAATTATTTTTTCGGCTATAGCGATTCGTTTAATGATCAAAAAACCAATCGAGAGAATATTCTGCCCGATGGTAGGTTTTTTACCGATAGTGATAGCAAATTTAGGGGGTCTTCAAATTCCAATAGGGGCTCGGCCAGTTTAGAGTTCGATATCGATAAAACGTTACGGGTGACTTTAGAGCCTTCGATGAGCGTTAGCCGTACCGATTCTTACAACCAAAACACCTCGGTGTCGTATGACGAAGATGGCAATCTTATTAACAGGAATAATAGAACGACAAGGGATGATGGCTTTCAAAGAAACTTTTCGAATCGGTTCAGTATCATTAAAAAATTGGACACCCTAGGTAGATTTGTAAGTCTAAGATTTTCCAACAATAACAATGAAAACCGAAACGCATCTAACCTGAGTTCGTTGCGCGAAGTGTTTGGTGATGAAAGCGAGGAGCAGACACTTGATCAGTTTTCAGAAGTCGATAACAAAAGAAATAATTATGAGATTCAAGGGGAATACCGGCATCCCATCACTGAAAAAATCTTTTTAGATTTAGAATACGAATACAGTTATGATGATAGAGACAACCAAAAAGAAGTTTTTGATTTTAATGAAGAAGAGGGGTCGTATAACCTCTTTAATGAAGAATTGAGTTCGAACTTTAATTTTAAGAATATTCAGCAGACCCCATCCTTTGGTATTCGTAGAAATGGGGAAAAGTTGAACTTTAGAATTGTAGCAGAATACAAGTTTACCGAGTTGAGTAACCAAGATTTTTTGCAAAATACAAGCTTCTCCAAATCATATGAAAACCTGTTGTTCAATGCCAGAATGCGCTATTCGTTCGGTAAGAATAAACGTTTTAATGCCCGTTATCGTAGTAATTTGAATTTTCCATCGGTAAATCAGTTACAGCCGGTACCCAATGTCAGTAATCCGTTGAACATCGTTATTGGTAACCCTGAACTTTCCCCTGCGGTCAGCCACAACATTAATTTTCATTACAATGATTTTAATTGGAAGGATCGCACCGGTCTTTATGCTTATTTAAATGTAGATTTTCAAGAGAATAAGGTATCTGGAATTTCAACCACTGATGAAAATTTCTTGCGTACCACCCGTTTTACCAATATTGATGGTAATTATAATGGTTGGGCCGGTTTTGGCTATTCAAAGGAAGTAAAGAAAGACAGCACCATCACGGCAAAGTTTAACCTGCGACCCGGTGTTAGTTTTGGTCGACAAGTGAGTTTTAGTAATGGAGTGCGTCTTGAAGCGGAAAGCTTTGACATTTCGCCATACCTCTCGACTACGATAAACTACCGCGAATTGGTAGAGTTCGAACCTGGTTATGGCATCACTTTTAACAACACCCAATACAACCTTGATAATTTTGAAGATGTAAAGTTCACGGCTCAAAACGCTAGCCTGCGAACTACTACCTATTGGCCAAAAAATGTGATTTGGGGCAATGACATCCGTTATACCTATAACGGGAATGTCGGCCAAGGCTTTCGAAAAGATGCCGTGTTTTGGAATATGAGCCTGGGCTTGGAAATTTTGAACAAAAAAGCTACGGTCAAGGTGTTGGCCTATGATTTACTGGACCAGAACATCAATACAAGAAGAACAACGGGTGAAGACTTTATACAAGACTTTCAAGGTACGGTGTTGAAACGTTATTTCATGGGAAGTTTCACTTATAAGTTCGACCAGTTCGGGGGTGCTAAATCCCAAGGCGGAGGTAGGTTTAGAAGGCGTTAATGATTTTCATTTCACATACGATTTAAGGGTGCTGTAGGTTTTGTTGGTCGCTCTTAAAATTTGATGGGGTACATCATGTATGTTCACTAAACGGGAAGATATATTTTAAAAGTAGCATGAACGTTCGGTTGACTGGTAGCTAGAATTATTCCGTTATGATTGTTTACAATTCTTTTGACAATTGCCAATCCGATTCCAGTAGATTTATCATCCGGCTTGTTAGATAATCGCTGAAACATTTCAAAGATTTTTTCGCTGTGCTTTTGCTCAAAACCTTTACCGTTATCTCTTACTGAAATCTCGCAGTAATTCAAATTCTCGTTGAGACTTTCGACCTTGAAATTAGAGCCTTTATCAATTCGGCTTTCCACCTCTATGGTCAGTGTACGTTCGTTGTTTCTAAAACGGATACTATTGGAAAACAAATTATAGAATAGTTGTTCTATTTGAACGGGCATAACATGAAGTTTGCCCAAGTTGCTCAAATTTAGAACAGCGTTGCTTTGTTCAAACTCATCTGAAAGCCGATACTTGACCCTTTCGATAAGTTTGCCCATGTCTTGTTCTCTAAAACCCTTATGATTATACCCGGTCTGTGAATATTTCAGAAGATCATCAAGAATTTTACGCATGCGCGTCGCCGCGTTATTGATCGATTTGAAGTATTTCTTACTCTTTTTAGAAAGTTTATCGATTTCCTTTACTTCGATGGTATTGGTCAAGAGCTGAATTTTACGCAAAGGCTCTTGCAGGTCATGGCTAGATATAAAATCATAAGTAGCGAGCTCACCTTCTTTTCTCTCTATAATGCTTGCTTGCTTTCTCATGGTGTTGATAGCATCGAGATGAAAAGAAATTAACTCCGAAAACATAGTGAACATGTCTATGATTTTTGCATTTTTCAGCTTGTTCGGTTTGGGGTCTAGAGCGCACAAGGTGCCGAAAAACTCACCATTATTTCTGATAATGGGTACCGATATATAGCTTTGAAAACCGTACTGTTGTGGTGTGGGGTGATTAAAATAAGTCTTGTCATTATCAACATGGTCAATAACCACCAATTTGTCGGTATCCCGTACCTGTTTGCAAAAAGTAGTACTTATTTCGAGTTCATCGCCCACAGAAAGTCCTAAAGGAATATTATCTAACACACCACATGTGATCCAGGTGTCTTCTGTAACCCTGGCCACAGCGGCGAAACCCATGCCGGTCGCCCTACAAACGACATCTAATATCGTAGGCACAATCGCTATAGATTGAATATCTGTAATGTCTTTTTGTAATACGGTATTAACTTCCATTAATCAGTTCTTCATGGTTAAATCTTCTTAGTACTATTTATAGAAAAAACCATTGGTTTGGGAGGTGTTTAAAATAAGTTCGTATCAATTATACGATATATATTTCATTTAATTATCCGATGATGTTCTAAGTTATTAATGGTTTTTCGGCCCTTGAGTACAGCTGTGGTCTTTGTTTTTCAATAACTATCTTTAACAAATGTAGCGTATAACCATCAGTAAGAAAAATCATGAACAAAACACACGAATTTTTTATGCAAAGGGCCATAGAAATGGCTTCAAGAGGGATGAATTCTAACGCAGGCGGACCGTTTGGTGCGGTTATCGTAAAAGACGGTGAAATTATAGCTGAAGGTCACAATCAGGTTACCTCGACCAATGATCCTACTGCCCATGCCGAGATGGTCGTAATTCGAGATGCATGTAAAAGACTAAACTCCTTCCAACTAACTGATTGCATACTTTATACTTCTTGTGAACCCTGCCCCATGTGTTTGGGAGCTATCTATTGGGCGAGGCCGACAGCGGTTTATTTTGCCCTTACGAAAGAAGACGCCAAAGCTATTGATTTTGATGACCGATTTATTTATGATGAATTGGACAAAAATATGGGCGACCGACAAATGACCTTTATTCAATTATTACGGAATGAAGCCTTGCCAGTTTTTAATAGCTGGGCAGAAAAAAATGACCGAACGGAATACTAGCCTCAAAGAATTTTGTAAATTCAAGTCTTCCCCTGAATATGTAACGATGTATTAAACTCAATTACGGGTCGTTTTCTTTTGACAATGGTATAACTGATTTTTTAAAAATGGGTGCTATGGACAAGGCTCTTCAAACAATGATAGATAACATGCCCGAAAAGACGGGGAAATCTTTGAGTGAATGGAAAAATGTGTTGCGAAAGAAGACTTTTACCAAACATTCAGAAGCCGTCAACTTTCTGAAAAAGGATTACAATGTTACCCATGGATTTGCGAATACAATTGTGACTTTGTCAAAAGAAGAAAACAATACGTCAGACGATTTAGTTGATATGCAATACAAAGGCAAAGAACAATTGAAGCCTATATATGAAAAGCTAATTAAGTTCGTCGGTAAGCTCGGGTCTGATGTTGTCATCACACCAAAAAAAAGCAGTGTAAGTGTTATTCGCAAAAGACAGTTTATTTTAATTAAACCAGCTACCAAATTAAGAATAGACCTAGGCTTTAAGCTAAAGAATAAACCGGAAACGGATAGACTAGAAAACTCTGGACCTTTTGGAACCATGTGCACACACAGGGTTAGATTATCTGAGGTGGCTGAAATCGACGATGAATTGAAAAGCTGGATTACCGAGGCCTACGAACAGTCGATTTAAATGATGAAGGCTAAAAACGAACAACCTCAAGAGGGTTGAAAATTTAGTGCAGAAAACGCGTAGCGCAATAAGAATATAAGTGTTGATATAGAGCATCTGAATTGATTCTCACGTGTAGAAAGAAGAAATGTTGAGTTAAAGCACTGATTAAAACATAGTTTACAAATGAATTTTGTAAATTCAAGCTCTCCCCCCATCAAATTCAATACGCTTTAATGACGGATATGGTACGAAATCATGTTCGCTCAATTTGAATACACAACTTAATCAAAATACTATGAAAGTACTCCATTTAATGCTTCTTACTTTACTTCTAGTCGGTTGTCAAGAAGAGCCCAAACCGATGGCAAAATATACAATCGAACAATTCTATGAGAATAAAAGTATTGGGGGCGGTTCTTTTTCACCAGATGAATCAAAACTGCTTGTTAGTAGCAATGAATCGGGCATCTATAATGTGTATGAGATTGACATCGCTTCGGGGGAAAGAAAGCAGTTGACCGAGTCATCAGACGAATCATACTTCGCCCAAAGTTATTTTCCCAACGACGAACGCTTTATATATACTTATGATGAAGGTGGAAACGAAAATTATAAGGTGTTTATGATGTCTCGAGAGGGCGAAGCAAAAAACCTCACTCCCGTAGATAGCGTGCGTAACGGATTCTGGGGGTGGAGTCGAGATGAAAGCAAGATGTTTCTTGTGAGCAATGAGCGTAACCGTAGTTATATAGATGTCTATACGATGCCAATCGACTCGTTGGGTGCTGAAACGCCTACCAAAAAAATGATTTATCAGAACGATGACGGACTTGATGTAGGATCTATTTCCCCCAATGAAAGATATTTTGCATTGACCCAAGCGATTACCAGTGCAGATGGTAAGATGTATTTGTACGATGCGGAAACAGAGGAGAAAACCGATATCTCTGAACATGAAGGTGATGCCACCTATAATCCGCAGTTTTTTAGCCTAGACAATAAAAGTCTTTTTTACACCACTGATGAAGGGTCTGATTTTGTCTATTTGGCAAAAAGAAATCTAGATACGGATGAAGTAGAAAAGGTGTTTGAAACCAATTGGGATGTGTGGTACGCCTATGATTCTTATAATCAAAAGTACCGGGTGATCGGAATTAATGAAGATGCTAAAACTATTGTGAAAGTTATAGATCAAGAAACGGGAGAAGAAGTAAAAATGCCCGATATGGAAGGGGGCAGTATAACCTCTGTGAGCATTTCAAAAAATGAAAAAAATGCACGATTAATGGTGAGTACCTCCGCTACACCCAGTAATATGTACGTCTATAATTTTGAGACTGGTGAACTCAAAAAATTAACTGATACGCTCAACCCCGAAATAAAAGAAGATGATTTGGTAGAAGGTCAAGTAGTTCGCTATAAATCGTTCGACGGGCTTGAAATACCCGCTATATATTACCAACCCAAACAAGCCAGTATAGAAAATAAAGTTCCCGGTTTGGTATGGGTACATGGCGGACCAGGCGGGCAGTCTCGGCTGAACAATTTTGAATTGATTCAGTATTTGGTCAATCATGGATATGCTATTTTGGCGGTCAACAATCGGGGAAGTAGCGGTTACGGAAAAGAATTTAATCACCTTGACGATAGAAATCATGGCGATAAAGATTTGAAAGATTGTGTAGCTGGTAAAGACTATCTCGCTTCAACTGAGGTAATCGATATGGAAAAAGTGGGCATCATTGGAGGTTCTTACGGAGGCTATATGGTTATGGCCGCGCTTACTTTTGAGCCCGAGGCGTTTGATGTAGGGGTGAATATTTTTGGGGTAACTAACTGGCTACGTACGCTAAAATCGATTCCACCGTACTGGGAAAGTTTTAAAAAGGCATTGTACGATGAAATGGGAGACCCATATACCCAAGATTCAGTTCGACTTCACGGTATCTCACCGCTCTTTCACACCGAGAATGTGACCAAACCATTGATGGTGCTGCAAGGGGCTAACGATGTACGGGTGTTACAGGTAGAGTCCGATGAAATTGTAGAAGGTGTAAAAGCTAATGGCGTGCCAGTAGAATATGTGATTTTTGATGATGAAGGTCATGGTTTTCGAAAGAAGGAAAACCAAATTTCTGGGTATGGCCAAATTAAAGATTTTCTTGATGTGCATCTTAAAGGCCTTACGGAATAGAAAAAAGTGAGGCGGGCTTTCAAAATTGAATTTGATAGATGCTTGTGGTTGTTCATACCTAAGTAATAAAGTAAAAATGAGCTTTATTTCTATCGATAGTTATATTATGTAAAGTCTCTAACAGTAAAAATAGGTCTTTACTTTTTCGCAATGGGGTAGGTATAATTTTATAAATTAAAGAACTATGAACTCATACTTAAGTATCATCATACTGACTATGGTATTTTGGAAGGTAAATATTGAATCTCCAAAAATTGAAAAAATCGGAGCATTTCAACCCATAAATATAAGTGGGGAAACCGATTTTGAGGGTATATGGGTAAATGAGGGAAGTGATCCCCTGGTCACCAAGTGTGAAATCTCTTTTAAAACTAACCGTTTTATTGTTCAAATGTGGGGTTCTTGTGATCCACAAGATTGCGATTGGGGCAAAAATGTCGCTAATGACATGAATAGGGGAGCTACGAAATTTGACCTCCTTTGGGATTCAGATTTTGCGGAAAGAGATGTAACTTATGAAATCATTGATGGAAAGCTAAAATTGATGATTAAAGTTCATTATAAAGATAATTCTGGAAGAACAGATTTTGCCATTTATGAATACTTTGAAAAGCAGTGACCAATTTAAAACGACTTTCTGACTTTTAAATTTGCAGGTGAATTCGGTTCTTATCTCTTATTTAACAACATTTTACCACACTCTAACACCTCTAGATACCAATTGTTTTATAATTTTCTTGATAGAGAAAAAATAGAGGATGACAAGATTAAAGGTCTATTTGAGCATTTGTTGTTTTCTGTTTATTTTCTTGAAACCAGATGAAAATTTAGCCCAAGAAGATATCAATTTAATCGGTAAAGTTCAAAGTCTGGCCGAAGATGTCTCAAACGTTCTTGTCGTCAATCTTAACTCTCAAAAATCTACGATTACCGATTCTTTAGGCTTTTTTAAAATAGTAGTTAAATTGAATGATTTAATTCAATTTAGTTCAGTTCAATATCTAAAAAAAGAAATCAAAATTACCGAAACCGTTTTTCTCAAAAAAATAGTCACAGTTGATCTTATAGAAAATGTAATCAGCTTAAACGAAGTTACTGTTACACCATACAATCTGTCGGGTAAAGTAGAAAATGACTTAAAAAGGCTTGATGTTGGCCCAATAGTTACTTCTTCTACCTTAGGCCTGCCCAATGCCGATTTAAAGATTATGAGTCAAAGTGAGCGATTGCTTTTAGAGGCGGATAGGGATAAGTATTTCAGATTTATGACGGTAGAAGAAAAAATAAAGGAAAAGAATATCTTAGGATATCTAACAGTAGGCTTTACCATAAATATGGGTAAAACTATAAACAGGCTTTCAGGTCGAACCGAAACTTTCGAGGCAATGGTTTCGCGTGATAAAAAAATGGAACTTCAAAATGTTATACTTTCTAAGTTCTCTAAGATAACGATTGCCGAAAATTTAAATATTCCTGAAATCAATATCGACGGCTTTCTGACCTATTGCTTAGCCCAAAGTGATTTTTTAAAACTATCGAATGAAGAAGATATAGAGGCGATTTGGGCTTACCTGAAAACAAAAAGTATTGAATTTAATAAAACTGATTAATTTCAAGATTTTGAGAATTTTATTTAAAAAATTGGTTGATTACCAACCGCCAGATGCGCCACCGCCGCCAAAACCGCCGCCACCGAATCCTCCGCCAAAGCCACCTCCGAATCCTCCGCCTGAGCTTCCTCCAAAACCACCGGACCCACTACTTCGCCCCATGTTGCTAAGTATAATCATACCCCAAATGTCGAATCCGCCAGAACGTTTTCCGCCATTACGGCCACCACCACGCTTATTTCGGTTGGAGAGAATAATAAGTATAACAAAGAAGATGATAAAGGGGAGAAACGAACGAATCGGAAATCCGCCACTATCATCAAAAGTTCTCTCCTCATCAAATTCACCGTTTAATACCTGAAAAATAGCATCTGCCCCCTGGTCGAGGCCTCCATAGAAGTCGGCATTTTTAAACTGGGGTACGATGATGTTCTCGATAATTCTGCGCGACATGGCATCTGTAAGGCTACCTTCTACTCCGTAGCCTGTGTTAATAGCGATACGCCTGTCGTCTTTGGCGAGCAATACTAGAACTCCGTTGTCTTTTCCGGCTTGACCAATTCCCCATTTTTGGCCCCATTGAGCGCCTAGATAATTGATGTTTTCTCCTTCCGTAGAATTGATAATTGCCACTACAATTTGGGTAGAGGTACTATCTGAATAACGTACTAGCTTCTGCTCTAAATTTTGCGCCTGCCCTGCGGATAAAAGGTTTATATAATCGTAAACACTGGTCTGTTTCGAAGGTTTCTCCGGAATCTCGAATTGCGCCTGTAGAAGACCAAAGCAAAGTAGAAAAAGGGATAGTAAGCTAACCTTTAGATATCTCATTGCTAAGTTCGTTTTCATCGTCTTGTTGCCAAGGGAAATGAGTGTTAAGTTCTTCACCGGCCTTTAGTATTCCGTCAATGATGCCTTGTTTGAATTTACCGTTTTTAAATTGTGATTGAATAGCGTCTTTAGTGGTGTTCCAAAAATCTTTTGGCACTACGGCGTCGATACCACGGTCACCAAAAATGGCGAACTTTCTATCGTTGACAGCTACATAAATGAGAACGCCGTTGTCATCTTTGGTGTTATCCATCTTGAGCATATGAAACACCTCTTTGGCGCGCACCATGATATCAAGGCGGGTATGTGCTTCGATGTGCACCCGAATCTCTCCTGAAGTATTCTTTTCAGCTTCAAGAATGGCCTGAACTACTTCTTGTTCTTCACCTTGGGTTAAAAAGTCTTCTACTCTTGACATGGGTTTAATTGAACTCAAAGTTTACGTCGGGGGCATTTTCAGAACCGGCATCGGCCTTATAACGTGCCATCTCTTCAAATCCGAAAAGACCCGCCAACAATTTACCAGGGAATTTTGAGGTATGAATATCATAAAGGTTCACTTTTTCATTAAAGCGATCCCTAGCCACGTTAATACGGTTTTCGGTACCTTCTAGTTGTGATTGAAGTTCAAGAAAATTTTGATTCGCCTTAAGCTCGGGGTAGCGTTCTACAACTACCATTAATTTACTTAGCGCCCCGGTAAGTCCGCTCTGTGCTTCTTGAAAAGCAGCGATATTTTCTGGGGTAAGATTATTGGCGTCAATATTTGTGGAGGTCGCCTTTGCTCTGGCCTCGATTACATCTTTTAAGGTGCCTCTTTCAAAATCGGCCGCCCCTTGAACCGTTTTGACCAAATTACCGATCAGATCATTTCTTCGTTGGTACGAGCTTTCTACGTTAGACCATGCTGTTTTGGCGTCGGCCTCAAGTTCAACAGCGGCGTTGTTAAAGCCAACGGCCCATTGGTAAATGCCAAATGCGATGACGACGAGCACGATAAGTGCAATCAAACCTTTTTTCATTGTTCAGTGTTTTAGTAAATATAATTATGTAGTTAAGGGTTTTTGCTTAAAAAATAGTCTTTGCCCTATACGACGGTAAGTTGAGCGGTTCGTTACAACTGATCCTTGATTTTTATCAGCTCTGACTTGATGAGCTCTAATTTATCGATAATTTCAAATTTGCCAAGAGTCTTTTGACGATTTTCTTTTAAGTGGGTCTTTGCGCCATCTAACGTAAAGCCTCTCTCTTTGACCAAATGATATATCAATTTGAGGTTGGTAATGTCTTGTGGAGTGAATTTCCGGTTTCCTTTGGCGTTTTTTTTGGGCTTGAGGGCATCAAATTCTTTTTCCCAAAAACGAATGAGGGAGGTATTAACACCAAATGCCTTGGCCACTTCGCCAATACCGTAATATCTTTTTTCTGGGAGCTCTATTTGCATTAATCCAATGATTGATTTTCTTGTGCGGCATATTTGAGCATGTTCTCAAATTCTTTGGCCGTTAAACTTCCGTAATAAAAATTGATAGGGTTGATCCGTTCTTCGTCTTTCCAAACTTCATAATGCAAGTGAGGTGCCTCTGAACGCCCTGTGTTACCGACAAAGCCAATAAGGTCGCCTCGTTTTACCCGTTGCCCTTTTTTAACGTTGTATTTGCTCAAATGGCCATATAATGTTTTATATCCGTACCCATGGTCAATGCGAATATGCTTGCCGTAACCCGACGATCCATTATCGGCACGAATCACTTTACCGTCACCCGGTGCATAAATAGGGGTGCCCTTAGGTGCGGAAAAATCCATGCCACGGTGCATTTTACGTGCTTTGGTAAAGGGATCTGAACGCCAACCGAAACCGGAAGCCATTCGCTTTAAGTCTTCATTGTTCACCGGCTGAATAGCAGGTATGGCCATCAAAAGCTTTTCTTTCTCTTCGGCCAGTTTCGTGACTTCATCCAAAGATTTTGACTGTATCGCCATTTGTTTTTTGATAATATCAAGCCTTTTTGTAGTCGCCTTTATCATTTCAGAATTATTAAAACCTTCAAGCGATTTGTATCGGTTGACCCCACCAAAACCAGCTCGTCGCTGTTCTTCAGGTATAGGGTTGGCTTCAAAATATAGTCTGTAAATGTTGTTGTCTCGATCTTCGATATTGGCCAGAACCTCTTCGATTTGGCCCATTTTACGATTTAATAAATCGAACTGAAGCTCATAGTTTTTGACTTCACGTTGTAGAGAAAGTTCCCTTGGAGTATTGATGAGGTTGGTATTCATTAAAAGTACCAAGGCCATCAACCCGAAGAGAAATGAGCCCAAAATAAAAAATGCAATATTACGATAGCGCCGTGATTTCTGCGGTTCGATTTTCCGATACGAAAGCGTATCGGGATCGTAATAGTACTTTACTTTAGACATGAATCTATTTTATCCTATTTTTGTGGCGTTTTGGCGGCACAAACAAATATAAAAATTGTTTTGTTTATAACGTCAAAATTTATAAAACCTTATAATTTTCTATGACTTCCAAAGACATTCGAAGACAGTTCTTAAGTTTTTTTGAAGATAAAAAACATAAAATCGTGCCGTCGGCCCCGATGGTTCTCAAAGATGACCCTACGCTTTTGTTTACCAATGCGGGCATGGTTCAATTTAAGGAGTATTTTTTAGGTAACACGATAGCCAAGAACAAAAGGGTAGTCGATACCCAAAAGTGTTTGCGGGTTAGTGGTAAGCATAACGATTTGGAGGAAGTTGGTAAAGATACCTACCATCATACCATGTTCGAGATGTTGGGCAATTGGAGTTTTGGTGATTATTTTAAGGAAGAGGCCATTAAATGGTCTTGGGAACTTTTGACCGAGGTTTTTAAAATAGATACGGATAGTCTGTACGTTTCTGTTTTCGAGGGAAGTGATGATACGGATAAGCTTGGGTTGGACCAAGAAGCATATGATTTTTGGAAAGCTATCGTGCCCGAAGATAGAATTATCATGGGCAATAAGAAGGACAATTTTTGGGAAATGGGTGACCAAGGTCCCTGTGGGCCATGTTCCGAAATTCATGTCGACTTGCGCTCTAAAGAAGAAAAGGCTAATGTACCCGGTGCCTCTTTGGTAAATGCCGATCACCCTTTGGTGGTCGAGGTATGGAATCTTGTTTTCATGCAATATAACCGCAAAGCTGATGGTACTTTAGAAACGCTGCCGGCCAAGCATGTAGATACAGGTATGGGGTTCGAACGCCTTTGTATGGCACTTCAGGGTGTAAAATCGAACTACGATACCGATGTTTTTAAGCCTATAATCAGAGAGATAGAGGCAATTACCAATTGTAAATACGGTAAGACCGAAAAGACAGATATCGCGATAAGGGTCATTGCCGACCACATTAGAGCGGTCTCATTTTCAATAGCTGATGGTCAGTTACCAAGTAACACAGGTGCAGGCTACGTTATTCGTAGAATTTTGCGCCGGGCCATTCGTTATGGCTTTACCTTTTTAAATACCAAAGGCCCGTTCATGTATCGCCTAGTGAACATACTGACCGATACTATGGGTGACGCTTTTATTGAATTGAAAGAGCAAAAACAATTGATTGAAAATGTGATTAAAGAAGAAGAACATTCTTTTTTAAATACGTTGGAACAGGGGCTCGTGCTCTTAGATCAAGTGATCGCTAGTGCCAAGAGTAAAGAAATAGATGGTAGAAAGGCTTTTGAGCTTTATGATACCTACGGTTTCCCCATTGATCTTACCGCATTGATTCTTTCTGAAAAAGGATATAGTTTAGATGAGGCCGGTTTTGAAAAGGCGATGCAAGAGCAGAAAAACCGCTCAAAATCGGCTTCCGCGATTTCCAAAGATGATTGGGTAGTACTTTCTGGCGATTCAGAGCAGGAGTTTGTGGGGTACGATGTGCTCGAGGCCAATGTAAAATTGGTGAAGTACAGAAAAGTTACTTCTAAAAAGGCAGGAGAGCAGTTTCAGTTGGTGTTCAATCTTACCCCGTTTTATGCGGAAGGTGGTGGGCAAGTAGGTGATAAGGGCTACCTAGAAGTGCCTAACGGTGATGTGATTTATATTATAGATACCAAAAGGGAGAATAATGAGATAATACATTTCACTAAAAATTTACCTAAAAGCTTAAATGAAACTTTTAGGGCTGTAGTAGATAAAAAACAACGTAACCGTACAGAGGCGAACCACACGGCAACTCATTTATTACATCAAGCATTACGTGAAGTACTGGGCAAACACGTAGAGCAAAAAGGTTCAGCGGTACATTCGAAATATTTGCGGTTTGATTTTTCGCATTTTTCTAAATTAACCGCCGACGAACTACATGAAGTAGAAAATTTTGTCAATGCAAGAATCGAAGGCCAGTTGCCATTTGTTGAAAACCGGAGCGTGCCCATGAAAAAAGCACTTGAAGAAGGCGCAATGGCATTGTTCGGTGAGAAATATGGTGACACGGTACGAACGGTGAGATTCGGACAATCTATGGAACTTTGCGGAGGCACCCATGTCAAGAACACAGGAGATATATGGCATTTCAAAATTAAATCGGAAGGGGCCGTCGCGGCAGGTATTCGAAGAATTGAAGCCATTACTTCAGATGCGGTAAAGGATTTTTTCGAGGAAAATAATAAGACCTTACTTGAAATAAAAGAGGTGCTGAACAATGCGCAAGACCCCGTAAAATCAGTCTCATCTTTGCAGGAGGAAAATGCCAAACTGAAAAAGGAAGTTGAAAACTTGCTCAAGGAAAAGGCTAGAAACTTAAAAGGCGATTTACAGAACGAACTACAAGAGGTAAACGGAGTTCAGTTTTTGGCCAAGAAAATCGATTTGGATGCCGCGGGAATCAAAGACCTTTCCTTTGAAATGGGGCAGAACCAAGACAATCTCTTTCTTCTCTTTGGAACGGAACAAAACGGAAAGGCCTTATTGTCTTGCTACATCTCTAAAGAGCTAGTGGCTTCAAAAGATTTGAATGCCGGAACCATTGTGAGGGAGCTGGGGAAATTCATCCAAGGGGGTGGTGGTGGCCAACCTTTTTTCGCTACCGCCGGTGGCAAGAACCCGAGTGGTATAGTTGAAGCACTTGAAAAGGCCAAGGGTTATATTTCGTAAACAACTAAACAAAAAACATGATGAAAAAGCTGATTTTAATTTTATTGGTTTTTTCATCATGTGTGGATAGATTCGCGAAGAATCAACCTCAGACCACTGAACCGCAACTAAGGACCGAACTGACCCAACCCGAAAAAAATAAGATTGATAGCCTCTGGAAGAGAGCAAATAGGGTAGGGTTACATTCCGTTGAAAGGCAGTTGATATTAGACTCTATTCTTCAAATCAAGCCAGACTCTGCCTATTTCTGGCAACAAAAGGCAATGCCGCTTTATAAGGCAAGAAAATACTCTTTGGGGAAGCCTTTTTTAGAGAAAGCCGTAAAATATGATTCTGCAAGGTATTTGCCTTACAGCGCTTTTATGAAATGCTTGTTCTCCAAAGAATACGAAGAGTCCATCGCCGAATTTAATGAAGTGAAAAGAAAGTTCGGTGATAGTTATGTAATGGATCATACCTATAACTTTTATATGGGTCTTGACTATCTTCAGCTTAATCAATTTTCAAAAGCAAAGGAATTTTTGGAAAAAAGTAAAAAACAGCAATTCGAAGATTTTCCTAATGATCCACCCCATGAAGCCTGTCATTATATAGATTGGTTCTATTTAGGAATCGCAGAATTTTAACTCAAGAATTACCGAAAAGCAATTGCTTGTTTCGACGAATCGCTAAAAGTATATGAACAATTTGCGGATGCAATGTATTACAAAGCCATAAGTCTTTATCAGCTTGGTGAAGAAGATGAAGCCAAAGACTTGGTCAAAATAGCCCGTTCAGAGTCTAGTAATACGATAAATGAAGACCAAGTGATATATGAGATATATCCGTATCAAATTTTTCATAAGTTGAGTCGATATTCTCGAATAGACCCGGAAAACTAATGAACGAATGAAACTCCAGACTCAAATACCTTTAAAAAAAGCTGAAAACCAAATCGATTATAAGAGTCGATTATTACTATTAGGTTCTTGTTTCTCGGAGAATATGGGAAGAAAGTTTGATTATTTGAAATTTCAACAGCTTCAAAACCCCTTCGGCATTTTATTTCACCCCGTGGCCATTGAAAACTTACTAGACCGTGCCATTCACAAAAAAGGTTATACCGAAGAAGAAATATTCTTTCTAAATGACCGCTGGCAATGCTTTGATGCCCACTCTGATTTAAATAGTGACAACCCCGCTTCTTTGTTGAAGAACTTGAACCAAGCGCTTCAAGCTACATATGATCAACTTCAAATTGCAAGTCATATTTTTATAACCTTGGGTACGGCTTGGGTGTACCATAATCTTAATTCCGATAGGGTAGTGGCCAACTGTCATAAAGTTCCACAGCTAGAATTTTCAAAACACTTGCTTAGTGTTGACAAAGTTTCTCAATGTTTAAGACGAATACTTCAACTTGTTCAATCGGTCAACCCAAACGCGAAAGTAATTTTTACCGTTTCCCCGGTGCGTCATTTAAAAGATGGATTTGTAGAGAATCAAAGAAGTAAAGCACATTTGATTTCGGCGGTACACGAAGTATTGCCCGAAGGTGCTCTGTATTTTCCATCGTACGAAATACAGATGGATGAGCTGAGGGATTACCGCTTTTATAAAGAAGATATGGTACACCCGAATCAATTGGCCATAGATTATATCTGGGAAAGGTTTAAAGACGTTTATATTTCTGAGGAAGTCTTCAAGATAATGGATGAAGTTGATTCCATTCAAAAAGGACTGCTACATCGGCCCTTTCAACCCGATTCGGTGCAGCACCGTAAATTTTTGAAAAATTTGGAAAACAAGATAGAGAGGCTACAAAACCAGTTTCCTTTTATGAGTTTTTGAGCGTCTGCGTTTTTGATTGTTATTTTCTATTGTAACTTCATCTCATGAAAAAAATCTTCTTAGGAGTCATTATAACATTGGCCGCTGTTTTTATTTTTCGTTCTTGCACCGAAGATGAAAAAGAGCGCTCTATCCTTCAGGAAAATTCGATGCTGATACAACAACAGATAGATAATGTTTCGAAGCTAGTCGTTACGGAAGGTCACTTTGCCGAGGTAAATAATTACAAAGATTCTAAAATGCTCTTTGGGCCTTTAATTTCAGCGCAGAAAAAAGCTCTGGTAGTGGTGAATGCCGATGTAACAGTAGCTTATGACTTAAGCCAGATTGAATTTGAGGTCGATGAAGAAACGAAGACTTTGCGTATAAAAAGTATTCCCGAGCCAGAGGTGAAAATCAATCCAGATTTTGAGTATTATGATGTGACCTCCGATTATTTGAATATGTTCGAAGCATCCGACTATAACAAAATAAAGAAAAACGTAACGGCCTCGCTTATGAAAAAGGTCGAAGTTTCGTCTTTAAAGGCTAATGCCCAAAACCGATTGTTGAGCGAGTTGCAAAAGTTCTACATTCTCACAAACTCTATGGGCTGGACTTTAATCTACAAAAACGAAGTAATCGACCAAAACCTGCCAGAGGTGCTTTTCAAAGATTAAATTTTATTTGGTGAATGTTTTTGCCCATATTATATATTGCTCCCAATCGTAATCGGTAACATCGTGTTTGCCATTTCGTATGTGATAGGCCACGGTTTTTTGAACGGGTTGTTCAACTTCTGGCATATTCGCGGAGGTGATGCCTTCTTTAGCATACAGTTCATAAACTTTTGATGCATAGTAAGTGGACAAAAATTCACCTTTTGGGTCGGCCCATTGGTCTTCAACAGCACTTGCTACGTACAAAGGTCGTGGAGCCATTAGGGCCAATAACTGATGTTGATCAACCGGTAATGTGCGTTCGTTGTCATTGTATTTTTTAAAGCTGTCGGCAAACCAATGCGGGAAAGAAGTGTTGATGCGCTCTACGGTTTCACCGAACTTTCTTTTCGACAGGGCTGCCCCGCCACAACCAGAATCGTTACTTATTACGCCCGCAAACCTTTTATCGGTAGCACCGGCCCACAATGCCGCTTTGCCCAAACGTGAATGCCCAAATACGATTACATCAGAAATGTTGCCATCATTTTCAAGATAGTCCATGGCTTTGCTTAAACCGAAGGCCCATGCGGCAATGCTTCCCCATTCATTGGTTTTAGGTTTATCTTGCCCTTCTTGGTAAAAAAGTTGGTGTACACCATCTGAAAAATCATTTTTGTCTGGGTCAACCTCTCCATAATATATAGTGGCAAGTCCGTAACCATTTTCCAACATTTTTTCAATGGCCCAGCGGTGGGTTCTTACACCTCTCGTGTTTTCACTGGCTTTGTTGTCGGTAATTCCGAAGGTTTTGTTATTTGACACCCAAGCTTCCGTAATCGGTACTTTGGGGTCTGTGGTTACCGTATGGTTTCCATAAAAGTTATACCCTAAAAATACGGGAGCCGTGGGGTTGCCCTTTGGTAAGTAAATGAGCATATTATAGGTGATGGTACGCTTGTTTTTCTTCAAACTTATGGTTACCTGTTTCCGCCGGGCCTTGCCTCCATAAGCATCGTTGCTCTCTTCTAGAAGTTTAAATGAGTATTCATCTAAGCGATCTGGTACTTTGCCATAGACCTGTTTTTCAAAGAATTGAAGTATTTCAAACCTTCGGTTTTCTTCCCACTGCTGTTGGGTTTCTATTGCGTTGCCACTAAAGGAGGTCAGTAGGTCGGGCAGTTGAAATTTGGGCACTTTAGTTTCGTCGTAATTGTAATTTTCTTCTGGTTGGGCAATGGCCATGTTGCTGAGGAATAAGAGGGCGAAAAAAAAATGGTTTTTCATGGTGTTCGGTTTGGCAATTTGATTTGCTTTAAATCTAGTCTATACTTTTCGGTCATTCTATTTTCTCAGCTTGAAAAACTTCATTCGCTAAGTTCAGGCCATCATCGATGAGGTGCCCTAATTTTGGATTATTTAATTTCACGGTTTCTAGATGCTCAGCTATATCTTTGGCAAAATCTTCATCTCCGTTAACTCGCGCCAATTCATAGAGCTCAACCGATAAGAGCCAGTCTTTTGGGTAGTGTTCCCGTACCGCTTCAAACACTTTATGTCGAGAAATAGTGGTGTTCTTGCCTTCCCTAAAATGCCGTATTTGCTCGTAGTATTGTTCTAATCGAGACTGTTCTACCTCTTTAAAGGCCTTTTCGGGGGTGCCCGAAATCGAATGGGAAACCAGATCAAAACTGTTAAGGTCAGCTATGCCATGAAATGCCGATACTATTTCTTGGCCCACGGCCATACTATACAGTTCTTCGTTTTTAGATTCGAACAGAATATTTTCTTTATGCGTAACCACACAATTCTTAAAGGTAACCAGAATAATTTCTCCTTGAAGGTTACGGGTTCCGGTAATAATCTCACCTGATATCTTAATATGACCTACGAACTCTAAGCACACTGTTTGACCTTCGAATATATTATAAGCTTTAAGGTCTCTCGGGCTCATGTCTTCGATGGCAATGTTGATGCCTTTGAGCTTTCCTAGAGGGGAGCCAAAGCCATTAGCGTGTCGGTTGGTACTATGCCCAACCAATTCTTTCTCATGAAAGGCTAAAGCTGTTTTTCCCTTAGTTTGAAAATACACGGGTTTGCCCTCATGTTCAATCACGCTTTCAAAATTACCTGAAATTTGCAAGCCGGTACTGAGTTCAATAGTGCCCAGCTCTTTAGATTCAATTAGTTTTTTGATGCCGCTCAGGCCTCCCGTTCTTAATGCCATAGTATTGGCGAAATCTTCTAAAACCTGACTTAAAAATGCAAAATCGGGGGTGACAAAAAGTTGAGGTTGGGGTTTGGTAATATCGAAGGGGGTATATGCAGCTTCAATACCGTAGGGTACCTTTTTCACCTTGTCGGTCATGCACCAAGCACTTTCTCCGATAGACGATAGAAGTCCGGCGCCATAGATTTTCGGCTTATCAGTAGTGCCGATTAATCCGTATTCAACCGTCCACCAATGCAAATTACGAATCAGGGCAATCTCACTGGGTTCGCCCATATTTTGCTGTAATTCTTCAATTCGTTTCTCTGCCTCTTCAATTTCCGTTTGAGGTGTTCCCGATGCTTCTTTGATGATAGATAGATGTCTTACCGCTTCATAAAGTTCAAAGTCTTTGGCATTGGAAATGGCCTTGCATCCTATTTCTCCGAACCTTCTTAAATATTCTGCGTATTCCGGATTGGCAATTATAGGCGCGTGCCCCGCACCTTCATGAATAATGTCTGGTGCCGGCGTGTATTCGATATTTTCCAGTTGTCGAATATCCGAAGCGATTACCAAAACATTATAGGCCTGAAATTCCATAAAGGCGGAAGGAGGTATGAATCCATCAACAGCGACGGCGGCCCAACCGATTTCTTTGAGAATACGGTTCATACCATACATGTTCGGAATATGGTCAATGGAGATGCCCGTTTTTTTTAATCCCTCTAAATAAGAGCTATGAGCCACCTTACTAAGGTAGTCTACATTTTTTCGCATCACGTAGCGCCACACGGCTTGGTTTGTTGCCGTATAGTTGTCATAATTCTGTGGTTTAATGTATTGCCTTAAATGTTTTGGCAATTTATCTAAAACAGGATTACTTTCGTATGACATAAAAAGGGTCTTTCTACAAAGTTACAAAATGCGGTTTAGTCGGTAAGTTAGGCTGAAATTTACTATTGATGTTACAAAAAAAGCCCTTCTTTATATAAAGAAAGGCTTTATGTTATTCAAGGCTTCAAAATTATCGGGCAGCCATAGTATTTGGTGGATATTGCATTAATATCTCAGAAACAAATTCTTTTATACGCGCTTCTTTCTTTTCGATATTGCTGATATTACCAAGGTTGCCAACACCTTTACCTTGCCATACCAATTCTTTGCTATTGGCATCGATAAGGTCTATGTACAATGAACCTTCGGTGCGGGTAGAAACATTGTTGCCTCCCCAGCCTGGGCCCCAACCGGCACCCCAATAGTATGGGCTCCAGCCCCAACCGAAGCCTCCGCCCCAGTAATTATTATAAATATCGACCTGCTCTTTTTCTTTAGTGAATATGCTTACAAGAATATCGGGGTTTTCAGATTTGACAAAGCCCCTTTTGCCCATTTCAGATTCAATGGCGCGAAGAATTCGCTTTTTGTCCAAATCTGAAATTTGCGCCTTATCAATACCTGTTTTATAAAAAGCATACGAATTATAGGTGTTGAAATCAGCTTCTTTATCGTAATCGGAAAGTACTTGTACAGACGAACAAGAGCTTAGAAAGAGTAGAATAAGCATCGGGACCGCCAAAATTTTTATCTTTTTCATATTTTTTTATTTGGAGTTAAGAAATGTATGTTTAAAATAGTCTCAAATATCGTGCCGAAGGCGTTGGTTTATCAGATGCCTTTCTTAATGTCGAAGCCATAGGGGCAGTGTCTGCAGCCGCTTTCACAGCAATAGCCTCTTTTGAGCAAGTACTGTGCCGTAAAAACTTTGTATCCCTGTTCAGAAAAATAATAATCGCCCTCTTCTAAGGGAATGATTTTTTTCATTCTTTGACCTTTCTTGTCGATAGAATTATTTCATGATCAAATAAGCAGGTATTCCATTGATTTTGATGTCTTAACCTAACTTTTAATCTTCTAAATAATTACTTTTGAAGTTACTTCAAATTGTTAATAAAGCCCAAAGTTAGTTGTAAAAAACATACATTTTATAGTTGTTTATGGTGTTTTTAACGATTAAATACAATTGTTGGCAACAAATTTGAGTTAAGTGGCATAGCGGTGAATTAACAATTAAATTTGTTTACCTCCGTTTAAACCTTAGATTATGATCTTAGTTTTTAAACATTTCTTTTATAAGAACTATGTAGGGCTTTCCCTTTGGCCCTTTATCTTTCTAAAGCATGATAGATTAAAAGAAGATATTGTTTTAATCAATCATGAGCGTATACACCTGAAACAACAGCAAGAGCTATTGATCGTTTTCTTTTATATTTTTTATATCGCCGAGTGGCTCATACGTACGGTTTTATATTTCGATAGCTACAAAGCCTATCAAAACATAAGTTTTGAGCGAGAGGCTTATGAGAATGAAAAGAACCTTGATTATATTACACAGCGTAGACCTTTGGCCTTTATTAAATATCTTTGGGGCACAGAATATGCCTAGTTGAAAGCCATTACCGAAAAAATACCACTTTCTATTGCTGAGGAAAAAAAGGTCTCTTTATTTCTACGTCGAGAAGACTTGCTACATCCACAGATTTCTGGTAATAAGTTTAGAAAACTCAAATACAATTTAGAGGCGGCCAAGGCGAAAGGTCACGTAACTTTATTAACGTTCGGTGGAGCCTTTTCGAATCATATTGCTGCCACGGCCTATGCGGGCAAGTTTCATAATTTGAAGACTATTGGTGTTATTCGCGGGGAAGAATTGTCGGAAAATTGGCATGAAAATCAAACATTGGTACTGGCCCATGAACAGGGCATGCAATTTAAGTTTGTTACCAGAGAGGCTTATCGAAAGAAAAACGATGTTTCATTTATCGATGGTCTAAAATCAGAGTTGGGTGAGTTTTACTTGCTTCCCGAAGGTGGTACTAATTCACTTGCCGTTAAAGGATGTGAAGAAATATTGAACGTTGAAGATAAGAACTTTGATTATATCGCCTGTGCTGTCGGAACTGGAGGTACTATTGCCGGAATCAGTAATGCAGCTGTTGATACTCAAAAGGTTTTGGGATTTCCTGCACTTAAAGGGGATTTTTTAAAAGAAGATATTTGTAAATTTGCCACAAAGGAAAACTGGAATTTGTGTTCAGGTTACCATTTTGGCGGTTATGCCAAGGTAACTACTCAGTTGGTCGATTTTATTAATGAATTTAAAAAGGCGACCACAATTCCTTTAGATCCTATATATACCGGCAAAATGATGTTTGGTATATTAGATTTGATTAAACGGGACTATTTTCCACCCGGCTCTAAAATTTTGGCCATTCACACAGGCGGCTTACAGGGGGTGAAGGGAATGAACGAGAACTTGAAAAAGAAAAATCTTCCATTGATATGCGTGTAGCACGTAGACTTCTACTATTGTCCGTTCTGGGCATTTTTTTTATAGGATGTAAAACAAAACGCACGGTTTCTCAAAACAGAGAACGTGAACGACCCAAACCTATGGTCGTTGAGACCAAAAAGGAGGTAAAGAAGGTGGATGACGGACTTTATGTTATGCCCGAGGATACGGGAGAATTTATACGATTTGATATTTCTTCTCCAGAAGAGTATGTTAGTACGTTTTCTGAAATTGCCCAAATGGAAATGAAAGCCTATGGTATTCCCGCTAGCATTACCTTGGCGCAAGGGCTTTTAGAAAGTGGTATCGGTAAAGGAGCACTTGCATTAAAGACCAATAACCATTTTGGCATTAAATGCCATACCGGTTGGCAAGGCGATTACGATTTTCATGATGATGATGAAAAGGGGGAATGTTTTCGTAAATACAACCACCCTATGTATTCTTATCGAGATCATAGTATCTTCTTGAAAAATCGCTCTCGATATGCATTTTTGTTCGACTACCCCTCAGATGATTATAAGCGTTGGGCAAAAGGTCTCAGGCAGGCCGGCTACGCGACCGATAAGCGCTATCCCCAAAAACTGATAGCATTGATAGAACGACATGAACTACATAAGTATGATAAAGCTGTGCTCGGCGAGGGCTATGGCAAACAAAGCCATGAATCCGTTGTAGTAAAAGCAGCACCTGACTTTCACATTGTACAACAAGGTGATACTCTATATTCGCTTTCCAAGAAATATGCTGTTTCCGTTGACGAACTGATGCGGTGGAACTATATGTACGATACCAATATTTCCGTCGGTCAAAAACTTACCGTTAAAACTGAAAATTATAACAAGTAACCGGCTTAGAGGTTACTTTTAGTTAGCTAACAAACAAAATTTTATCTATGATTTATAAGAGAAGTAGTGCCCTTTTTGCAGAGGCTCAAAAATATATTCCCGGTGGGGTAAATTCGCCTGTACGTGCATTCAAGGCCGTTGGTGGAGATCCAATTTTTGTCAAGGAAGCAAAAGGAGCATACCTCTACGATGAAGATGGTAACCGCTTAATCGATTATATCGCTTCTTGGGGTCCACTAATTTTGGGTCATGCATACGAACCCGTTATAAATGCGGTGATCGAGAAGGCCAAAAAGGGAACTTCTTTCGGTATGCCTACGCAAATAGAGACCGAATTAGCGAAACTGGCAGTGTCTATGGTGCCGAATATCGATAAGATTCGTTTCGTGAATAGTGGTACGGAGGCCTGTATGAGTGCAGTGCGCTTGGCTCGAGGTTATACCGGTAAAGATAAAATAATCAAGTTTGCAGGTTGCTACCACGGGCATTCTGATTCATTCTTGATTCAGGCGGGTAGTGGAGCCGTCACTTTTGGTAGCCCGAACAGCCCTGGGGTAACTCAAGGTACGGCAAATGATACTTTGTTGGCCAAGTATAATGATTTGCAGAGTGTTCGTGAGTTGGTCAGAGCCAATGATGGTGAGATCGCTGCAATTATAATTGAACCTGTAGCGGGCAATATGGGTTGTATAATTCCTGAGGATGAGTTTATAAACGGACTTCGTCAGATTTGTACCGAAGAGGGAATTCTATTAATTTTTGATGAGGTGATGACCGGTTTCCGGTTGGGTAAAGGCGGTGCACAAGAAGCGTTAGGGGTCGATGCCGATATTCTTTGTTTTGGTAAAGTAATTGGGGGCGGATTACCAGTTGGTGCTTTCGCTGCCCGAGCTGAGATCATGTCGCACTTGGCACCTGAGGGCCCCGTCTATCAAGCCGGTACTTTAAGCGGAAACCCATTGGCCATGGCCGCCGGGCTGGCCATGTTGACAGAACTCAACGGTACCCCTGAAGTATTCGAAAGCCTTGAGAAAAAAACAGCTTATCTGCACGAAGGCTTTGATACGGTACTAAAAGAAAAAGGGTTGCCTTACCAAATCAACCGATTCGGTAGCATGATTTCAGTGCATTTTACCGAAGATCCAGTAGTGGATTTTGAAACTTCGGCAAAAGGAAACAACGACACTTTCAAGAAGTATTTTCATGGTATGCTTGAGCAAGGCATTTACTTGCCACCAAGTGCTTTCGAAAGCTACTTCTTGAATGATGCAATAAGCTATTCTGATTTAGACATTACCATTGAAGCACTAAGAAAACTAGATTTGTAAAAGTTGTTGCTAAGGTTGAATTTTCAAATAATCTATAACGGCTTCATTACCATTTAATGCTGTCTCGGGCATAGGGTTTTTTGAAGTGAAAACCTTGAGGTCTTCGGCAGGTAATATGGTGACGAAATCTTCTTGGTATCCTTCATCGTAAGGTATGTTTCCCATACTTAAATTCAGGTGGTGACCAAAGAAGTTATAGGCTGCCGTTCGCTTAGAGTAGCCATAATCATGCTTCTCCGTTGGAAGATGCACATTTTCCACTTTGTGTTCCGCGTCGTACAAAGCGTATACTTTTTGAATGTAGGGGTATTCAACTCGAGGGGTATTACGGGTCCAATCCGCACCATCGGAAACCAGTAATAAAGGGCGTGGTGCGCAAAGCGCGGCTATTTCAACATTACTGGTCTGATGATTTTCACTTTTGTGAATGGGCATTCCGCTTTCACAAACACATCCTCCAAAGAAATGCGCCGAAACCTGAACGACCGGGGCAGAAGCTTTGATACGGTCATCGATTGCAGTAAGTACAAAAGTTTGGGTTCCACCGCCAGAACCACCGGTCATACCTATTCTATCGGCATCGATATCAGGTCTTGATAGCAAATAATCCAAAACTCTTTGGCTGTTATACGTTTGTAGTAAAAGAGCTATTGGCATTTTGTGCTCTACCTGTTTGCTTTCTCCATAACCGACCATGTCGTAGGCAAAAACAATGGCACCCATTCTAGCGAGTACCGCCGCCCTTTTTTGAATATAGTGCGTAAATCGTTTATCGGCTAAATGACCATGCGGAGAGAGAATGCCGGCAAATGTGCTCTTATTTGAAATTGGCCGATAAAGGTTACCGGTCACATAGAAACCAGGAAAACTTTCAATGGCAATATTCTCCACCGTATACCCGTCCATTTCCCTTTTGTTATTTACGATTATATTGAGGCTTCCTTCTATTTTGGGCATTTTATTTAATTGTAACCCTTCGATGATACCTGATTTGATTTGGGCGGCACGGGCTTCCCAAGTGGTAAGGTCGTTCCATTCAGAAGCAAACTTTTTGAGCATCAGGTTGCCTTCATCCTCAGTCCAATAGCGACCGACACAAAGCATGTTTTCTTGGGCACAAAAACTTTCTGTAGAAAGAAAAAGAGTTAGGGCTATAATAAATTTGATTTTCATAAGGCTATTCTACTTTGGTATTACTCACAAATGCGATGTGTTTACCATCAGGTGACCAGCTGGGTACATTAATGGTTCCTTGACCTCCGTACAGATAGGCAATTACCTTTATACGTCCACCATCAACTGGCATTGTTCTTAAATAAACTTGTTTGTAAAAGGGGTGGGCACTTGCATCTACTTCTGGTAAGTAGGATAGAAAAACAATCGATTTGCAATCGGGCGAAATATGTGGGAACCAATTTTGAAGGTGGTCGTCGGTCAACTGTTCTTGTTCGCTGCCATCGGGTTTCATTCGCCAGAGTTCCATAGAGCCGGTTCTGGCTGAGTTAAAATAAATGTATTTGCCATCAGGGCTGTATTCCGAACCGTCGTCTAACGTAGATTCGTTGGTCAATTTTATTTCTTCGCTACCGCCATCTGAAGCAATTTTGTAAATATCATAAACACCATTTCTTCCTCCCGTAAAGGTGAGCCACTTTCTATCAGGCGACCAGCCGTGCAAATAACTTGGGCCTGTAGGGGTTATTCTTTTTGGTTTTCCACCTTTTACAGGCAAGGTGTAGATCAAAGACCCATACTCTTCTTCTCCGCTGGCACTACTGATACCGAGCATTTTTCCGTCAAAGGAAAGTACATGATCATTATTGTTGCTTTGAACGAAATCGGTATTCAGTTGGGCTACTTCTCCGTTCGCTAAATCATAGTTGAAGATGAGCCCTTCACTATTGTAAATTAGGGTTTTGTTATCTGGAGTCCAATTCGGTGCTTGAATGGAATTGGTAACCGTGTGAAGTATTTTTCGTGTACCCGTGGCAACGTCCATCCGTTCTAAATGGCTTCCAAGGTAATCTTGATAGGGAACAAGTTCTGGGGGTGCCGGTAGAACAATACGTACATTTTCAAAGTTGGCTTTCTCGACTACATCTGCATTATGTGAGCAAACGAAAAGACCCGAATACACCTCTTCGGGAAATTCAAAGTGCGGAATTTCGACCGTCCAAAATGGGTCACCATATTTAGCAACACTTAATAGAAAGGAACTTCCTCTTCTTTCCAACTGAATAATATCGGGCATTTTAATGGGCGAAGTGACCTCTTCCACTTGTTTACCATTTTCTTTGCGAAACTGAATGGAGGTGAGACCATCACCATGTACGGTTGCACAGACCATTGCAGAACCAGTATCAAGACCGGTACGCACCATCCAACCCAATTTTCGATGAGGGTCTACACCATCACCGATGAATTTCGCCCTGGTTCGTAGAATGAAATCTCCGTTAAGTTTTTTATAAGCATAGTGAAATTCATCTTTGTCAAACCAGATGTTGGCTCCAGAACCTGAAAGTTCATAGGTTTGCGATTCACTATCATAGGTAGTTGATCCCTTATGTTTAACGGCACCTACGTCATCAGTATTAGAAAAAATACCTGAGGTATTTTGTGCATTGACAAATATGGCCATACAGCAGAAAAGTATGGTCTGAAGCGATTTCTTGATTTGCATTTTCCCTTTAGTTTAGTGGTTGAGTACAAGGTAGCATGGCAATTATGCAGAACCTCAGTGTGTTAAGCAACAACTAAAGATAAGGGATTGTAGTTAAAGTTTTGGTATAAAATATTTTCAGTCGGGTTGAGCTTGTGCCCAACAATACTAATATTATGGTCGGGCTTTAAGTTAACTTGGTGTAAGCTTCTCAAAATATAAAAAGACAGATCTTTACGACCTGCCCATTTCTGTTCTCCATAAAAATGGATTATGCTATCACATTTTTATAATACTTCTTTCGCAACCAGAAAGAAACCTTTACCAACAGAATAAGCGCTGGAACTTCTACTAACGGACCTATTACACCGGCAAAAGCTTGGCCGGAATTAAGTCCGAAAACTGCTATGGCTACGGCAATTGCGAGTTCAAAATTGTTGCCTGCAGCGGTAAATGCAACTGACGCTGTTTTATCATACTCGGTACCTGTAGCCTTGGTAACGAAGAACCCAATGATGAACATTAACGTAAAATAAATCAATAGCGGAACTGCTATGATTAAAACATCTAGAGGAATTTGAACAATAAGCTCCCCTTTAAGCGAGAACATGATTACTATAGTGAAAAGCAAGGCTATAAGGGTCATAGGTGAAACCGCAGGAATAAATTTAGTCGAGTACCATTCTTCACTTTTAAGCTTGACCAAAATTAACCTACTTAAAATGCCCAGTAGAAAAGGTAAACCTAGATAGATGGCCACACTTTCGGCAATCGTTCCTATGGAAATGTCAACAATAGCTCCTTCGAACCCAAAATAAGGTGGAAGTACGGTAATAAAAATGTAGGCATAAAAACTATAGGCGAACACTTGAAAAATACTGTTCAAGGCCACTAACCCGGCACCATACTCACTACTGCCTTCAGCAAGGTCGTTCCACACCAAGACCATGGCTATGCAACGGGCCAAACCTATTAAGATCAAACCGACCATATATTCCGGGTAGTCTCTAAGAAAAGTGATGGCCAAAAGGAACATGAGTACAGGCCCTATAATCCAATTCAGCAATAAGGAAATGGATAAGATTTTCGTGTTCCGAAAAACTTTAGGAAGTAAGGCGTAATTCACCTTGGCCAATGGCGGGTACATCATTAATATCAAACCTATGGCAATAGGTATATTCGTCGACCCACTACTAAATGAATTAATGAAATCAGGAAACGTAGGATAAAAATAGCCTATACCAATACCAAGAGCCATGGCGACAAATATCCATAAGGTTAGATTTCTATCGAGAAAACTCAATTTTTTTGCAGCCATAGTTACGATTGAATTTGAGAGAATACATAAAACAACTCCGTAGCAATTTGAATACTTCGCTCTTCATATTTCTCAGCCTGCTGGGGAGTGTTGTCGAAAGCCTTAGGGTCTTCAAATGTTATTGGAATTCGCTTTTCTGCCCCTGCAATAAATGGACAGCCACCATCGGCCTGCGAACAAGTCATAATAGCTGCAAATTGAGAGGTAGGATTGAATTCACTATCCAATTTTTTTGAAAAACCTATAACAGGATGTTCATTCTCTGAATATTTAATGCTATAAATAGGATTTTCGGTCTCTGAAATTTTAGATACCTCAAAACCGGTATTCGCTAGCGTTTTGGCTACCATAGGAAAAAGAGCTGTACTTTCAGTTCCACCAGAATAGCAAAAAACATTTCGAACATCGAAGTGATAGGCTAGAGTCTGTGCCCAAATTTGTGATAGATGACTTCTACGAGAGTTGTGGGTACAGATGAAATTTATGCGAATTTCTTCTTTGTCATCTACTTTTTGTTGAATGAATTCAACGAGAGGCTGTAGTATTGTTTTACGTTTTTCTGAGATGGTTTCAACGTTCAAAGCTGAAATGGTGTTCTCTATATTTTGATATAATGACATCTAAATAATGGTATTATTTGATTAGCAGCATCCACTGCCTGGAGTACAAGAATTGGCAGTCTGTGTTTCGATAACTTTCAACTCAGGTTTTTCGGGTATGCCACAGTTTTCTTTTGCCAAGCAGTCGGTTTGCTTAGTGGTCAAAAGAAAGTTAGTGCCATCAAAATCCAACCCGAATTTTTCAATGGTACGACCTTGGTATTCTACCTCTATCTCTAAGTCGCCAATGTTTAATTTATTTTGAGACAATTCTATAATATCAACTAATTTTTCGGGGTGAAGTCTATGGTCGTAATCGTTGGCGTTCCATAATTGAAAATTAACGACCTCTTCGTTTCTAACCGTACCTCCGCAGTCAATAAAGTTTTTGGTTACTTTACCTACCTCGGTTACGTGAAAATGTCGGGGAACCAATTCACCGTTCGGTAATTTAAAGGCGATTTTTTCTAGCTTCTTAAGGGTTTCTTTGATTTCAGATAAATTCATAGTAATCTTCGTTTTATTTAATCTTAATATCGCAATTTTACGATTAAAGGAATCAAATTTTTTAACAACAATTCTGATTGCTCGTAATGTCTTGATTTAAAAATTCTAACATCGTTTCTTTCATACTACTCCAATTCTCTACAGCGATACAATAACATACACTGGTACCTTCAACATTACCTTTTATAAGGCCCAAATGTTTAAGTTCTTTTAGATGTTGGGATATTGTGGGTTGGGCCAAGCCAATTTCGCTGACCAAATCTCCGCAGAAACAGGTTTTGAGTTTGAACAAATACTGTAGAATTGCCACCCGGGCCGGATGCCCGAAAACCTTGGCGAACAATGCTATTTCGTTTTGTTCATCAGTGAACATTTCAGTTTTGGCTAATCCCATCTCTTCGATTATTACATTGCAATATTACGATTAAATAAATTAGCATCCAAATATGTGTTCTTTAATGAACTTTTTAGCTCTCCATTCAATGTTATATAGATTCAAGATTGAACTGCCAATCTATTTTATTCCACCAATTATAAGCGTTTCCTTTAATCAGGCTATTTATAACTTCTTGGGGCAAGCTTCGTTTTTTGAGGTACACAAGAGATTCTAATTGTGACGTCATTAAAAGATAGAACCTTTTTAATCAAGATAGCAAAGCGAATGGTGACTGCCTGCCTTTGCTAATATGATTTTAGTTCTGTGTCAGAGGGTGTGCTTCTTCTTCAAAATCTGTGGCATATTAAAACTAGTTTGCTTTATTAAAACGCATTACGGGAACTTCGTTCATAAGCAGTTGTAATTTACCTGCTTCATCAAAACTATAGGCATTGATTTTTTTCATCATGTTCAAAAATACTTTTTCGCCTTCACCACAATACATCAAGGTCGAAGGGCCTGGTTCACCAAACGAGAGGGCATTACCATTGAGATTAAAAGGGGCCGAGTACCCGTTACAACTGCTATTGCCTACTACCGTATTATTTTCTGAATTGAAGTTTATAATGGGTTTTTTATTGGGATAAAGTGCCTTAAAGGCAATACGAGGGCCTGAAATGTATTCAAGCTCCCATGTAGCGTTATAAAAATCGATATTGGGTATTTTGTTTTGAGATTTACACGAGAACAAAATAATGGGTATTATTAGAATTATATATTTAATTTTCATTTGAATAATTTTGTAGTTGTGATTTATCATTTAAATAATGTGGAATGGGAAGACAACAAACATGCCATGTTACGACTATCTTAGTAACTACTTACCATTAGAAGAAAGTTTATAGAAATTCAAGTGTTGTTTTGAATTAAGTATTTGATTTCTTTCCAGGTAATCAACTTTATGTCATTTTTCTTTAATAACGCACGGCTTTTTTCGCTTGAGAAAAAATCAAGGTCAATTTGACGCCACTCTGAGCCAAAATTTGGATGGTTAATGGTTACGCCTTTCATTTCATCGTCATTAAATGCCGGGTGAATTAAAATTAAATTAACCCCATACCCCATATTTTCAATAGACTTCTTATAATAATCGTACAGTTCTCCATTCTCAAAATATTTAAATTCACCAAAGTAAGTATGGTCTATGGTGTAATCACTATCACTCAGGTTCGTCTTGGGGTCTAGACCTACCATTTGCAACAATTGTTTGTTGAGAAAAACAGGTAAATTAAATTGTTCACCTAGATTTTTATAGATTTTGAAGAATTCAGGGTGAGCCCCCACGCTGTACATATGCGAATCTAGATGAGTTGGTTCAAGCCCGAATTCAAATGCTTTTTTTATTTGTGCTTTTAGTTCTTTAGCAACATCTTCTGCGGAAGCATTTTGTCTAAGTTTTTCCCGTGATTTATAAAAGTGACCATTTTCATCAACTAGACTGGGCACTTCAGATACAGGTAATACAGGCCCGAATTTGTAGTTTTCCCATTCACAGGTAAGCGTTAAATGAATTCCGTAATCATATTGTGGGTTGTTTTTTGCATAAAGGGCCATTTCATAGTACCATGGGCAAGGTACCATAATACTATACGAATTCACAAAACCGTCTTCTAGAGTTTTAATTGTCGCCCTGTTCTCTGAGTGCGATAGCCCTGCATCGTCGGCATGAATAATGAGAAGTTTAGTGTTTTTCGGGAAACCTAATTTTTTCAATAAATACATTTCAATATAAGATAATGTTTGGATAGAACCTACGTTTCGAAGATACCTAAATTGAGATTTTAAACACTCGTTCGAATTAATGCAATCTGTAAAGTTTTCATAAAAAAGCCACTCTAAATTGAGTGGCCTTTGCTATTCTATGGTTAAGTATAATTACTTTCTTGAATGACGTTCTTTTCTTTTATCTCGTCTCTTACCTGATTTTTTCTTTTTATGCATGTTCATTTTTTGCCATTTTTGATACTGCTCTTCGGAAAGCACATTTTTCATCTCGGCTTTGTGAGCTATCATCTGGTCTAATTTTTCATTTTGCATAGCATAGCGTTCATCAGCTGTCGGTTTTTTCATTTCACCTTTTTCTTTTGCAGCTTTTCGCTCCTCCATTTTGGCTTTTCTCATTTTGGCATGCTCCAAATTAAGGGCCATAACTTTAGATTGTTGATTTTTGTCAAGGTCAAGTGCCAATGTGAGCTTTTTGGTCTGTAACGTTGCAGCTTGTTCAGGACTAAGTTCTTTCATGTGACCTCTTTCTGGGTTATCACCTTTTTGAGCCATGGCGGTTACGCCAACCATACATAGTAGTATTACAATAACTTTCTTCATTTTTCTATTTTTATAAATTAACACCTATATGACCGTTCAATATCTCTTTGGTTTAATGGGCTATTTTAAATTATATAATTTTTAACAGCCTATAATTTCATTTTCGGGCACAAAAAAAGGGTGTGAAATCACACCCTAATAAGTAGGTTTGTTCGAATTTAATATTGTTAATCTATCGCCTCAACATTTGAAATTTGTTCCACATCCGCAGATGCCATTTCAGAAGCTTGGGGTGCTTCAGTGTTGGTTTCGTTATAATAAATAATTGATGCAAGAATAAATGCGGCTAAGTATATTGAACTTTTAAATCTTTCAGACATGGGACGTGTGTTTTTGATTTCTGATACTAAAGTATACAAAACTTAAGCTCAAAAACAGGAGT
The DNA here is from genome assembly GCA_002813285.1 of Flavobacteriaceae bacterium MAR_2009_75. Lineage (NCBI taxonomy): Bacteria > Pseudomonadati > Bacteroidota > Flavobacteriia > Flavobacteriales > Flavobacteriaceae > Flavobacteriaceae bacterium MAR_2009_75. The sequence goes on along the minus strand of PHTZ01000001.1, from coordinate 1,217,251 downwards.
TGTTGTGTAAGACGTACTTTGTGTGGTCAAATACCATTAAAATGTTGTTGGGGTATTTCGTACACCGGTTGATTTTATATTTCATCGATGAACTACCCTAAACAGTTTTTAGTTTGGGACTTATTTGTTTCTAGATAGATCTTAACTCTATGAAATAGCGTCTAAGACATATATCTTTCTATCTATAGAACCTTTAGTTTGGGTTCAAAATTAAATCTATGCGTCTCTCAACATCTTGCAAATGATATTTGCTCATGCTATCTGAAGTTCTGTTGACGGCATTTTTCGCCATTCGCTGTAGATTTGACAATTCAGCTCTTGCTATCGAACGTATATCTGATTGACTCGTATTTACGACCGTTGATTTTTGATAACCGTCATAGGCCGGCTGCTTTTTCTGATTTTCGGCGGTCATTAAATAGGCCAATCGATCAACGTACGCTTTCTGTAGGTTACGCCTATAAGTATCTATAGTTTTTCCATTTTTAAGTTCAGACCAGATTCCAGTTCTAAGGTCATCCATCATTTGGGTCAGTCGATAAGCTTCGGCACCATTGGCGGTTTCATTTTCTAGTATTCGCTGCAATTTTCCTAGACTTAGAATATTGTCTAAGGTGCGTACTTGCATGGTTCGAACCTGTTCTAAAAAACCGGAATACTGAATCTTATTAAAAATATTCTGGTCTAACAACCACTCAGGAGTACTAAAAAGCTCTTGCTGTAAGAAGCTCATACAGTTTTCTTGATGTTCTTTTGCTACAGGAATATATACGGCACCTTCTTGGTCATAGGTTTTTTGAAGCTCGTACACCCCACCGATGTTATTGGAAACATGCCCCATGTATCTGTTGAATTGTGCAATTACTTGACCGTATAGTTTTTCTAGGTCCTCATAGGTTTTTCCTTCTTCTTGGGTCCATAGAATGAGGTTGGGTACGATTCGTTTTAAGTTTTCGATACCGTAGGAACTTGCCTTGATAGCATCATCGCCCAAGTCTTCGGTCTGGGAACTAGGGTCTACTATGTCGCCAACTTGTTGATGACCGAATCGATAAAGCGGATCACCGGCATGTTCCATAATCCATTCATCTAATACCGATTCTTCTTCTTTAGCAGATTTATCTAGAATAGGGTGGTATCCCCACTTGATGGCATATTTGTCATAGATGCCTATATCTGGCATTAGGGCAACATCACCATCTTCGGGTTGTGCTACGTAGTTGAAACGGGCATAATCCATTATAGAAGGTGCCGTACCGTACTTTTTGGTGAAAGATACAGAACGTAATGAATCGACCGGGTAGGCAACACTGCTTCCCATATTATGGGGTAAACCTAGGGTGTGACCCACTTCATGAGCAGATACGAACCGAATCAGTCGCCCCATAATCTCATCTTTAAAGGCTACTTTTTGGGCTTCAGGGTTGATGGCAGCCGTTTGAACGAAAAACCAGTTACGCAATAAGGTCATTACATTATGGTACCAGTTAATATCCGACTCCAATATTTCACCGCTTCGGGGATCACTAACATGTGGGCCGTTCGCATTGGGGATAGGGGATGCTAAATAGCGAACCACCGAATAACGTACGTCTTCCGGTGACCATTCGGGGTCTTCTTCAGGTGTCGGGGGATCTTTCGCAAGAATGGCATTCTTAAAACCAGCTTTTTCAAAAGCAACTTGCCAATCTTCGATACCCTGCTTGATATACGGAATCCATTTTTTAGGGGTGGCCCGGTCTACATAATAGACTATCGGTTTTTTGGGCTCGACCAATTCGCCATTTTTGAATTTCTCTTTATCTTCTTCTTTAACTTCTAAACGCCATCGGTCAAGAAATTTTACCGTCTTGCTTTCTTGTACATCGAGGCCGTAATCTGTTTGTCCGCTTGTGAACCAACCGACTCGTTCATCAAAATATCGGCGTTTCATGGGAGTTTCAGGAAGCAACACCATTGAGTTATTGATTTCGACCGATATCGAGCCTAGGCTTCCGTTACTTGGTGGTTTTTTTGCCAAATAGGTTTTAACATGGCGAGCCTCTACGTTCAAGGGGTAGCTTTTAATACTTTCAATATAGCTTCGGGCCTCATCTAATCGAGATACCTTATAGCGCTCTCTATATCCCTCGGGCATACCTAAGGCCATTACATCTTTCTCAAGAAAATCATTCACCTGAATAACTGTGGCCGGTTTCAGAGAATCTTTTTTGAACGCTTTGATGTCAAAAGCATGAAGTACGGGTTCAAAATTTGAATTGACCACAGCCTCATGCACGGGTAGTGAATCAGCTGCATAGATATTATAACTTACCACACGCAATAGAACCTTGGTCGGTTTTTTTTCCCACCGAAGCACTTTGGTATTTATTTTACCTCCGCCAAAACCGATGCCCGTAGCAGTTTTAGAGATTCTACTTACCATCAACATTTCTTTGTTGAAGAGTGAATCTGGTATTTCATAGAAATGATCTTCATCGACAACATGAACATCAAAGAGGCCCTTATCGGTCTTTGCATCTTTGGTGATGACCTTTTTATAAGGTTTTATTTTGTTGTCTTTGTCCTCGCCTTTTTTCTCTGATTTTTCGCTCTTACTCTTTTTAAAAATTTGAGCTTCTACAGTTGTGAAATTTATAGTAAATAGGAATAAAGTCAGTTTGAAGATGATGGATTTTAGCATGCCTGATTTTTGTTTGGTCTTACAATCGTGCTTAGAATAAAAGGAATTCAAAGAACTGAAAAAAACCTTTAATTTTTTGTTAACTAAATCATAAGCCGAGTTTTCTTCACAACGGTTTTCTGATTAATTAACGGATTGTAGATTTATTTTATCACCTATGTGGTAAAGAAAGTTACTTTGTTTTGTAACACCGAGTAGTTTTATTAGTCTTATATATAAATAATTATCATTTAAATTATTTGAATTAGTCGGGATAATGCCGCTGCTTGCAGCGGCATTATTTTTTTGTTCAATAGTCAAATGACACATAAATTCGATAACAAGTTGAATAGTAATTTGTTGCCGGCTATAAAAGAACAAATAGTTGAAATTTTCCTAAATAAAAATTGGAGCATTTTTTTGCCAAGGTTGTACTTCTCGAAATGTTAAATTGTGAAGATGCCATATTTAATGAGTTTAAACTAAGAATTAGTCAATTTGACTTATATGAAGCATCTTTTTTAAAAAGGGGCAATGCAATATTGAAACTATACAGCGTTATATAGACTCATACAACAAACCTACAAATGTTATGAACACAACGAGTTTTAAAGTAACAATGTTATTGGGTCTTAGTTTAGTAAACGGAATATTTGCAGCTGACCCAGCAAGTGAACGAGACGATTTAATTATTAGTTCGGTACCTTATATAGAAGAAGATACTGAATTCGACCTTGGTTTCGATACGGCAGATTATTTGCCAGAAGATTTCAACCCCTACAAGATATATGTGGATTTAAATTCCATAGAATTTATCGAAGACGAAAATACACTTGACATCAAAACGCAGAAATATTTACCAAAGAATTTTAATGCGTATGCATTTCCTAAAAATGTTGAAGCCTTTGATTATATCGATGTTGCTGATGATATTATAGATTTCGATACAAAAAAACATCTACCAGAGGGTTTTGATCCGTATATAAGGAAGAATTAATAAGCTCCCTATATTTGAATAAGCTAACCATAGGCCTCTGCTGTAAAGTAGGGGCTTTGTTATTTATGTAGGTAAAGTTTAAAAGAGTAGGGGTAGAACAAATTGAAATACCAGTACCAATATGATAATGGCAATGAAGTTCAGTATTACTCCGACACGGGCCATTTCACTCACCTTTACGTACCCGCTAGCGAAAACAATGGCGTTCGGGGGGTGGCCATAGGCAGCATAAAAGCACAACTACTTGCAATGGTCACTGGAATGAGTAAATAAAGAATGGGCAGGTCAAGACCAATGGCGATACCCGCAACTACTGGGGCGAGTACGGCAATTAGAGCTACATTGCTCATCAATTCGGTCATAAAAAGCATCAGAGTTATCAATAATATAGCGGTAAAGAGAATGCTGATATTGCTTTCGCCAATTGCGCCCGATACCATATCGACAATACCGCTGACCGACATGCCTTTTGCCAATGCGAGCCCCCCTCCAAAAAGTATCAAGATGCCCCATGCTAGTTTTTGAGTGTCTTTCCAAGTGATAATAAAATCGCCCTTTTTCATATTATAAGGAATGGAAAACATGGCTATGGCAGCCATGATACTGATCATGGTATCATTGAGTTTTAAGGCCGGGAAAACTCCGTTGATTACTGTTCTAAAAATCCATAAAAAAACAGTAACCCCAAAAATGGAAAGCACCATCTTCTCTTTGCCGCTCATAGGGCCAAGTTTTGTAAGTTCTTCATTAATAACTTCCTTAGATGCGGCAAACTTTAATTGTTTGTTGGGGTACATCCACTTTACCAGAACGATGTAACTGATCCATATCATTAAGGTGGAAAAGGGAACCCCGAGCACCATCCACTTCAAAAATGAGATCTCAATATTATATTCATTTTCCAACAGACCGATCATGACTGAATTAGGGGGTGTGCCGATTACCGTTGCCACGCCTCCGGCATTTGCCGAGAAGGCGATACCCAACATAACGCTAAGCGCAAAATTTCTATCATCCTTGGTAAATCCATCAGCATCGTTTACTAAAAGTCCGATAACCGACATAGCGATGGGCAACATTACTACGGTGGTCGCCGTATTACTGATCCACATACTTAATGACGCAGTGGCAATCATAAAACCCAGTACTACTTTATTGGGGGTCGTACCCGTTACTTTTATGATGTTGAGTGCGATACGTTTGTGAAGATTAACTTTCTCCAAGGCTAAGGCCAGCACAAAACCACCAAAGAATAAAAAAATGATGGGGCTGCCATAATTGGCGCCGACATCTCCGATATCCATTATCTTTAGAATGGGAAAGAGCAGTAATGGTAACAGGGCGGTAACTGAAATCGATACTGCTTCGGTAATCCACCAGGTGACCATCCAAACTGCTATGGCAATGACACTGTCTCCCTTGTCGGAAATCATATCGAAAGGTAGACTGAGAATTGTAAAGAAAAATATTGGGCCTAAGAAGAGTCCTGCTTTTTTGCTTAGCTCCATGGGTAGAATTTATTTGCCCTAAACTATGTTATTTCTTTTGTTTTTGAAAGTGAAGGCCCAGTTTGCAAGTGATTTTTATCAATATACAATAGAATCTGAGGCTAATACGGGTAATTGGTAATCACCATAATCAATACTGACCTCTCCATTCTTTAAACTTTTGGGCCCCGTGGGGTCTACTTGTGTCTTGTAGAGGTAGACTTTTTTCAAGCTCTTGAAGCTTGAGAATACATCAAGCTCTTGCTCAAAACTACTTCCGGTAAGGTTGATGGTTTTTAGGTGTTCCAGATTTTCTAGCATCTCCATATTTTTACCCGTGATTTTGGTATAATCCAATTTTAAAATAGTCAGATTGGGCAATGTGCTCAGCATTTCAAAAATGGCATCGGTCACTTGGGTACCGCCTAAATCTAAACGTGATATTTGATTTTTAATGGGAAGTAGAATCTTAAAATCATCATTACTAAAACTGGGTTGGTTGATACACGAAACACTTACAAAGTTGGTCGACTCGCTTATGGGATCAACATAAACCCCTAATGTTTTTATAGCCTTAATACTGTCTTGTGAAGCTTTGTTGATTTCGATATCAGGGTGGTCGATATCATGTTTGTTCGGAAAAAATGAGGCGAACAGTTCTTTTGGTAATCCTGATTTTTGAACAGAACCTTCAAATGGGTGTCCGGCATCTACCCAAGCCCCCACTAGTTTAATTTCTTCTTTAGTAGGCTGGGTCTTGCCTTCAGGGGGCATATGGTTATCATCTTCCATAGGAAGAACCATTCGTGAAAATAATTCACTGTGTTCAGCATCTTGGGCAACAAGAACTTCACCGTTTTCGCCTCCGGTGACGATGGCTTTGGGGGAGTGAAGCATTAACTCACCCTTTGCTTTTTTAGGATTGTGGCAACTAACACATTTATTATTCAGAATAGGTTGTATAACCTCTTCATAAATGAGAGCCTCTTGCCAATTTTCATCGGTAAGGGTTATTTCCTTTTCCTCAAAGGTTTCATAGCCCAAAGCTGATTTGAATGAGTTGGGTAACGGTTCTATCAGATAATCTTCGCCGTGGGTAATATTTCCTCCTTGGTGGCCTGTAAAGGATATTAATACAAAAAAGATAATGGACAGCCCGATAACGGGTACTTTCGAAATAAATGCAACTAGGTTCAGCTGTTTAAACCTTGCATACATCAAAAACGAAAATAAGGCCGTAGCAATACCGGACCATAGATGCCATTTCACCGTTTCAAATGAATAGCCTTCACCAATGTATTGTAAATAACCTGTAATGCAGGCTAAAGTTGCCGAAATTCCTGAACAGAGATAGGCAAAAGCAATTACTTCGGCATATTGTTTCTGTTTGCGATCGTACCATTGCAATAGTAGGCCCAAGATTATAAAACCGATAGGTAAGTGTACGACCAAGGGGTGAAGCCGCCCTAAAAGTTGCTGTAGAACATCTATCATTTGCTATTCAACATTCAAACGTTCTTTTACTATTTTCATCATATACGTATTGGCTTCCCATTGATTGCCGATAGGTAATTTCGTATAGGGTAAGGTGGGCATATAATCAGCAGGACCAAATTCTGTTGTGATGGTAAAGTATTCTTCTGTTTCCCATTTTTTTCTTATAATTTTCTCCCAGATATCTAAATGTCGTTTAACAGCTTTTTTCCATTCGGGAGCTAGAGGATCATTAACTTGCGGGCCTTCGGCGTGACCAATTCTAGCGTGAATGTGCGATGAACGGTCAATAACCTTTTCTAATTCTGATTCTTGCGCTTGCAATAGTGATTCATGAACGACCATCCAATGGCTGATGTCTAAAGTAAGTTTTAATTCTGCAATTGCAGAAAGGTATTTTTGGGTATCAGGAAGGTTGAAGCTGAAACGACCTCTATGTGTTTCATGGTAAATTGGAATGTCATTTTGTTTAGCAATTTTGTTTGCAGCATCAATGAAGGCCTTGTTCTGCTCAAATGTGAAAAAATCGCTGCCGGTGTGACAATTGATATAAGCCGGTTTCCAAGCAACTATATTCTTGAAATTTTCGGTATAGGCTTTCAGGCTTTCTTTAAAAGGAATGGATTTGTTGGTGCCGTTTAAAAAACCTACCTGCAGATTGTACTTTTTCAATGCGTTTTTTAATGCTGTCGCTTCCTTTTCATCCGTAGGGAACCAAGTTTCTAGTCCGTCATAACCTGCCGCTTTAGTCTTTTCACAGAAAGCATCCCAAGAGATGGAACGCCCCCAATCGGTTTGAAAAAACAATAGTTTTTTCTTTTGCGACTGAGCATAAAAGTTGGTGCATAATACCATGATAATTGCATATAGAAAGTGTTTTTTCATATTGGTTGGGTTGGTGTTTCTAGGCTAAGCTAAGATTTCTTTTATAATTTCGCCCTCAACATCGGTGAGACGAAATGGCCTACCCTGAAACTCATAAGTGAATTCTTCGTGGTCGAAACCTAAGAGGTGTAAAATGGTGGCGTGAACATCATGAACTGACACACGACCATCTATACCGGAGAAACCGATATCATCCGTTTGACCATGAGAGGCTCCTTTTTTGATGCCGCCACCGGCCATCCACATGGTAAAGGCGTCTCCGTGGTGGTCGCGGCCCTTATAAGCCATTTCTTTGTTGCCGCGGTTTTCTTGCATAGGAGTTCTGCCAAACTCACCTCCCCAAACAATCAAAGTATCGTCTAAAAGTCCACGTTGTTTTAAATCGAGTATCAATGCGGTCATGGGTCTATCAATTTCTCGGCATTTATTACGCAAGCCTAGGTCGACTGAACCTTCGCGCACATTTCCGTGGGTGTCCCAACCCCAATCGAACAACTGTACGAAACGTACACCATCTTCTACCAGTTTTCTGGCTAAAAGACAATTGTTGGCAAATGATTCTTTGCCCTGCTCGACGCCATACATTTCCTTTATATGCTCTGGTTCATTGTTAATGTTCATTACTTCAGGAACTGCGATTTGCATTCTATATGCCATTTCATATTGATTTATTCTGGCCAATATTTCGGGGTCGGCATACTTAAGGTATTCTTCTTTATTAATTTCGTTAATGGCATCGATGGTACTCTTTTTTAAATTTCTCGAAATACCATCAGGGTCTTCAATATAAAGCACCGGATCACCTTTAGAACGGCATTGCACCCCTTGATATACGGAAGGCAGAAAGCCACTGCCCCAAACGCTTTTACCCGCGTCGGGAGTATTTCCTCCGGAAGTCAGGACGACAAATCCGGGTAGATTCTGATTTTCTGAACCAAGACCGTAAGTGGCCCATGAACCAATACTTGGTCTACCTAATCTAGGGCTACCCGTGTGCATGAACAACTGTGCAGGCCCATGATTGAATTGGTCGGTGTGTACTGCTTTTAAAAAGGCTACTTCATCGACTACGTTCTTAAAATGCGGAAGAAAATTAGACACCCAGTTACCCGATTCGCCCTCTTGCTTAAAATCAGCCTGTGGACCCATTAATTTGGGCGTTCCTTTGATAAAAGCAAACTTTTTGCCCTCTAAGAGCGACTGCGGACAATCTTCGCCATCATATTTTTGAAGTTCTGGTTTGTAATCGAACATTTCTAATTGTGATGGTGCACCCGCCATATGCAGATAAATGACAGACTTCACCTTGGGGCCGTAATGTGGTGCTAACGTTGACAATGGATTCAAATCTCTTTCTGACAAGCCACCGGCTAAGCTACTATTGGGCTTAGGTTTGGATTGGCTCAAAGGATCACATCCCATAAAAATGGAACTCAGAGCCAAGCCACCCATACCTTGGGCACAACTCTTAATGAAATGTCGGCGCGTTTTAGCCTGAGTTTCTCGTTCGAGCTTTTCTCTAAGCAATCGATTTACAATGTCTGAGTTGTGCTTCACAGTTTTGTCTTTTAGGCTTTAGTTAGAAATTCATCTAAATTCATAATAGCATTGGCCACCACGGTCAAGGCACTAAGTTCAGGGGAGGGCTTGTCATCAAAATGAAGAAATAATTCCGAAGATTTGGGACTCTCTTTAAACTCCGATAGCGAACTGTTATAAAGTTCTTTTAATGTTTTCAGAGATGTCGGTTCAATTTTTTTAAAAGTAGCTTTCAAGTATGCATTTGATATACTTTTATCTATATCTGAGACTACTCTAGTATTTTTTGCTAACTGATAGGAGGCCTCTAAATAGACTGGGTCATTTAAAGTGACGAGAGCCTGTAAAGGGGTGTTGGTGACCGTTCTTCTTATGGTGCATACCTCACGGCTTCCTGCATCAAAGGTCAAGAAAGAAGGGTAGGGGCTGGTACGTTTCAGGTAGGTGTAAATGCCTCTGCGATAACGGTCTTCCCCTTTGCTTTCTACCCATTTTGCACCGTTGTATACCGTTTGCCAAACGCCATCGGGTTGTGGTGGCATTACCCCAGGGCCATACATTTTATCGCTCAACAATCCTGCTACTGCCAGAGCCTGATCTCTAATTTGCTCCGCACCCAATCGTATTCTCGGCCCACGGGCGTAAAGCTCGTTTTCAGGGTCGATACGGTACATTTCCGAGGTGCTCTCAGAGCTTTGGCGATAGGTGCCCGACATTACAATTTCTTTGATTAATGTTTTAACGCTCCAATTCATTTCATTCATGAAACGAAGTGAGAGCCAATCTAATAAAGCGGGGTGTGATGGCGGCTCAGATTGAGACCCGATATCTTCAACGGTAGAAACAATTCCGCGACCATAAATTTGATGCCATACGCGGTTGACCAAAGTTCTTGCTGTTAACGGATTTTTTTTATCTACAATCCATTTTGAGAGTCCCAATCGATTGTCAGGCCAGTTTTCGTTCCATGCATTAAGGCTTTCAGGAACGCCCGGTTCTACGGTGTCGGTTTTTGTCAACCAACTGCCCCTGTCGAATAATTGAGTAGTACGTTTCATATACTCCGGGTTTTCCACCATAATGGGCACGGTCAATGAATTAGCATTTAGCAATTCAATAAAAGCTTCGTTTATTGCCGACCAGCCAGGTTGTTCTTTTGCAGGCAAATCGGGTATAAAACCGACCCAGTATAAATTAAGTATATTGACTTCTTTGGCAACCGCATTATTCTGGGTCTCGATATAGATATCGGTTTTTTCGGTGATTTTCTTTATTGGGAACTGAAGTGTAGTATTTTCTTTGACCTTATTAATATTGAACTCGCCTAAAATAGCACCTTCGGCATCACCTTTTCTAATAGTCATTTTCGTGCCATTATAATGAGACCGCAAGTTGAGATATACATAACTTGCCTCATCGGTATATGCATTTTCTATAATACAATTGCCGTCGTCCCAAAACACCACAGAGGCATGGTCATCATAAACGCTGTTCTTAAAATTTGAGAAGAAGTGTGACTTATATACCGGTTCTGTATATTGAAGAAAGTCTTTGTATTTTTTAGTCAACTTTTCATCTCCGTATTTAGCAGCCCACTCAATTACTTTATCCACTTTTTGTTGTTGTTCTGGAGTGTACATTTTCAAGACCGGAGATTCGTTAGGCGTATCTTCATCCCTTGAGTTGTTGAAGAAGGCCATGAGATTATAGTACTCTTTGTGTCTGAAAGGGTCGTAAGGGTGGCTATGGCATTGTACACAGCCCATAGTAGTGCTTTGCCAGACTTCAAATGTGGTGTTCACACGGTCGATTACAGTGGCCACCCGATATTCTTCATCATCCGTGCCACCTTCATCATTATTCATGGTATTTCTATGAAATGCCGTTGCTATAAGTTGGTCTGTTGTGGGTTGGGGTAAAAGGTCACCGGCCAATTGTTCTGTGGTAAATTGGTCATAAGGCATGTTCGAATTGAATGCACCTATAACCCAATCACGATATTTCCAAATCTCGCGGCCCATGTCTTTTTCATAACCCTTTGAATCTGCATATCGAGCCAAATCAAGCCACCAAGTCGCCCATTTTTCCCCATATGTTTTTTGAGATAAAAGGGAGTCAACCAAAACTTCATAAGACAGTTCATTAGCTTCGAACTTTTTAAGTAGTTCTGCGGATGGGGGCAGACCGGTAATGTCTAGGGCCAATCTTCGGGCAATAATATTCTTTTCTGCAGGATTATTGGGTTGTAATGCCTTATCCGTAAGTTTTGCGAGAATGAAGTTGTCAATATCATTCTTTAGAAATTCTGCAGATCCATGGGGTACAAAGCTGGCCTCTGATTTTATGTTAGGAACGTCAACTTTTTCTGGAAGCGAATAGGCCCAATGTTCACCCCATTCGGCACCTTGATCTATCCAACGGGTCAGAAGATCTATTTCTTCATCTGATAGTTTTGCAGCTTCATAGGGCATGCGAAGTTCAGGGTCTTCTTCATGAAGTCGCTTTATCATTTCACTGCCCGAAGCATCACCTTTAATAATTGCTGGTTGACCTGATTCTGTGTTTGCAAAAGCTTCTGATTCAAAGAGCAAACTGAAGCCCCCGCTCTTTTTTATACCTCCGTGGCAAGAGATACATTTTTTATTAAGAAGGGGTTTGATTTGGGTGCTGAAATCGACCTTGTCTGATGTTTGACATGATTGATTTACCACTAAAATGATTAGCAGAAGAAGTTTTGGAATATGTAGGCGACTTTTCATTTGTTCAACCCCTTTTAGGTTTCTATCCAGTTTAAATTTAAGAATTTAGACTTTAACGGATTAAAAATACAAACAAACTATACGGCTATAATGGACTATTCTACTGTATATATGGAGTAATATTAAGTTGGCCCAAATTACAGGCGCTATAGTCTTTGGTTTCAGAAAATCTGTTAGTTTTTTAGAGGGTTTTAATGAGTAGATTTCCTATTATTGTTCAATTTCTTGACCAAGATGGTTATAAAAGATTATTTCTACCTCTTTTCCATTTGTTTTTAAATAACGTGAAGATTGGGAAAGAAATGAGGATCCATAATAAAACTCATGTAGTCTGTTTTCTCCATTTTTTAATTTGACCATTGCTTTGGTCGAATTTGAAGGGACTTTCACCACATTGTAGTCCTTTAGATTGCGAGCTATATAAGCTTTTAACGGGCCCGAGTTTCTCGCTAATATATAGGTGAGTTCATTATCTTTTCCTTTTAATATAGTGGCACCACGTACTTCGCCATTTAGCATAACACCGCTTTCTGAAAACTCCATAGCTGTAAATGAAGCGTCTCCCTTACCTTTCAGAAGTAGACCTTTCAGCGCGTTAGATTGGCCTGCATCAACGGCCATTCCTGTATCGTTGCCCGTTAAGAGAACGTCTAAACTATTGTCTTGGTTGAAATCCTCAATAACAATCCCATAAACAGGGGCTACTTGCGCTTCTATGGGAAGTGGTTTTAAGTCAAATTTACCCTGACCCATATTCAAAAGAATCGATGAAGAAAACTCAAAAGCTTTAACGGTATATGCATTGCTTTTTTGGGAAGAAGATAAAACATCTGATAAACCGGCTTTTGCGTAACTTTCATAACTGGGAAATTTCTTCTTCATAATCGGAATTTGCTTAATGAGGTCATCTCTAGAATGTACGGGGTATTCGATGGTATCACTGTAAGCGGTCATTATTGGGTCTATACTGCCATTATTGTCATAGTCTAATGCATAAATACTCACGGGTTCTGAAGAAGATGCTTTGTACCTATAGTTAGTTCCATTATTACCTAAAATATAATCGATATCACCGTCATTGTCAAAATCACCACCATTAATACTGTTCCACCAACCAGAAGTATGCGATAAGCCAGTTTCTTTAGAACTGTTTACTAACTTGCCATTCTTGTTTTCAAAGAATTGAATAGGCATAAATTCTCCTATAACTATTAAATCACTATCTCCGTCGTTGTCATAATCTGTCCACAAAGCATCTGAGACCATACCTATTTTTGCTAATAAAGGAGCAAGGTCGCTGGTCGCGTTCTTGAACTTTCCGTTTTCATTAGTTAATAAATAGCTATTTGGAGGTAAAGGGTATTTTAAGGGTGAAATTCTTCCTCCAACAAATAGGTCTAAATCACCATCGTTATCAAAATCTGCCGCTCGAATACAAGAAGTACTATTCTTCATTTTTGGTAGTGCACTTGTGTTATTATCGAAATTACCATTACCATCATTGATATATAAACGATCTTGGTAATAATCAGATGACGGATAAAACTCATTACTTCCGCTGCCCACGTACAAATCATTATCTCCATCTCCATCAGCATCAAAAAGTAGAATACCTGTATCTTCTATTGCTATTTCTTCTTCGAAAGAAGTTAGTGCCTCTTGACTATAAGAGCCTGAATTCAGTCGTACGAATAATTGAGCGCTAGAATTGTACGGACCCCCAATAACAAAATCATCTACACCGTCTCCGTTGATGTCGCCAGCTGCCAAGCCAGGTGTTTGGTTCGAATGTTTATGGGGTGTCAAGAATTGGCGACTAAAATCGTTATAGGAAGGGTCAATATTTTTGTAATTATATAAAATAGAATCGAAAATCTCCTGAAAGAGTTTTTCATTAGGTGGCTTTGTACCATTATTATGAACTCTTGCTAAATCTTTCCGGTTTAAGGTAAGCAGTTTATTGGTATCGGGTCTGAGACTTACGCTGTATTTACCATCTGGCCATTTTACCGTAAGACTATCGATTGATTTTATCTTGCCAAGGCCAAAATGTAATGTGTGGTCCACAGAAGATTGATAACCCCTAGTTACAGTTTGAACAAGTGTTTGTTCACCTCCTTTAGAATATAAAGTAACTATAGAGCCGAGCGCAGTTGTGTTGTACGTAGAACCTACGAGCTTTACAGTTAAAAAATTATTTACACTACTCCTGCTCAAGAGGTTTTCATATACAGAAACCGGCTCATTAATATTATTGATGATAATATCTAAATCGCCATCGTTGTCAAGGTCGGCATAAGATGCGCCATTGGATAGTGAAGGTTGTTCTAACCCCCAACTCTTAGTGACGTTTTCAAATTTTAAACTGCCTTGATTTTTAAAAATGTAATTTGGTACTTTTAAGGAAGGCATTCTCTTTGATTTTTCCTTCAACATAAAATCAAGACTGTCGTTTGTCATTGATTCACCGGCTAAAGTACTCGTGTAGTTAATAAAATCTAAGTCAGTTACATCTCTTAAGTATCCGTTAGATATAAATAGATCTTTAAGTCCATCATTATCGAAATCTGCGAAAAGCGGCCCCCAGCTCCAATCTGTAGCACTGACACCTGATAACTGACCTACTTCGGAAAATGATTGAATTTCTTCTTTAATGCCCCCATTATTTAGTTGTAACGTGTTCCTCATGTATTGGGGCATATAACCTTGCTCAATGGTATGTTTGAAAAGCTCATAATTCATCGGACCTGACATTTTTTTGCGATGAAAGTTGTCTGGGGGTAGCATGTCAACAGTTGCAATATCAATCAAACCGTCATTATTAAAATCTCCCAAATCATTGCCCATACTAAAATGGCTTACATGATCCATATAATTTTGGGCCATTTCGGTAAACGTACCATCTCGGTTATTGATATATAGGTAATCGTTAGCAATAAAATCGTTGGTAACAAAGACGTCTTCGTAGCCATCACCATTAATATCAGATACACCAATCCCAAGACCCATACCATCATTAATAATACCTGCTTCTAAACTGATATCGGTAAACTTAATCTCTGATGTTTCAATTTCATTGTTTCTATATAAAACATCATTGGCAGCACCCGTGCCATCATTAATCAGAGGTCGTACATTATTGGGGTCTCTGATAGTGTTAGTGTGGTTCAACAAGTACATATCTAAATCACCATCTTTATCATAATCAAAGAATGCGGCTTGTGTAGAATAACTGGTGTCGGCAAGTCCAAAAAATTCAGCTTGTTCTTTAAATTTTAGGTTGCCTTGATTTATATAGAGTACATTTTTTCTTTTTTCTTGAGGATAATTTCCAGACCGACAGACATAAATATCAAGCAGCCCATCGTGATTGATATCTACCATTGTCGCTCCTGTTGACCACCCTGAAATATTGATTCCCGCAGAAGAACTAATATCTTTAAACCTCATATTGCCAAGGTTTAAGTATAGCTTGTCTTCTACCATATTACCGGTGAAGAAGAGGTCGGGTAAACGATCATTGTTTATATCACCAACGGATACGCCACCACCATTATAGACATAAAAGTAATCGACCATGTTAAATGTGTCGTTCTCCACTATTTTGTTGTTGAACTTTATAGCAGTCTTTTTTGAGGTAAGTAGTTGGAACAGTTTACCTTCGCTATACTGCTCGTTATTCACCTCATGGCAAGAGATAACGGCTAAGCAAGCGGTAAATGTGCGGAGTACGACTTTCCACTTCATCATCTATTGATTTGTATTTTTTTTGAAGATACTTACCGAAATTGAAAAACCTGTCGACAATGACAGGTTTTTCTAAAACTAAAATTAACTTAACATGTTTATTGATACGCAGGGTTTTGCGTGACATTTGGATTTCCTAAAACCTCGTTCAAAGGAATAGGTAATACATAGTCTTTTGCAGACAAGACTCTATCAACGTCATACATATCTATGAATTCTTGTATATAATCACCCAGATAATCCGGTGAACCACCGAAGGAACTTTTCCGTTTTAGTTCTGGATATACTTCACATTCCAATGCAAACTCTAGTACTCTTTCGTTTACTATAGCATCTCGTAATTGATTTTGATTAAGGCCGGCCAAGGGTTCTAGTCCAGCTCTTTGTCTGACAAGGTTTACACCTAAATAAGGATCGCCCGAACCGCTTTCATTTGCGGCTTCTGAATGACCTAATAGCACATCGGCAAGCCTGAGGTAAACTATATTTTTCTCGGTCAAATTCGCATTTGAGATGCCCATTTCAGTGTATTTTGCCGACCAGCCGTTCGAGAATATCAGGTCATCAGGATTATTTGGATCGGCGTCTGCGGATACCATGCCACCAAATCTGCTCAAATTATAGCTTGCATCGGCACTCCATGAAACAACGGGTCTTTCACCATTTGAATCAGGCCCTACCCTTGTGGTAGGATATTCACTGATAAAGGTGCCCGGGATGCGTTTGTCGGCAGGGTCATACTTCTCTCGAAATGCTCTTGTACTATTAATCCAGTGCCAGCCTACACCACCTAAATCGTTCGGTAGGTCACCGGGTATAAAGTGTTGATGGTAGTTTTGATTTTCTACAGCGTTTGCCGATGCCGACACTTGAGCTTCAAATATACGGGCTCCTGAATTTTCTGTTTCAACAGCAAACGTTTGGGTGTAATCTTCGAACAACGTCATGCCACTTTCATTTATAATAGTTTCAGCTGTTGTTCGGGCTTCGTCCCACTTTTCATCTTGCAAGTATGCCTTGGTCAATAAGGCCAAAGCCGCCCATTTTGTGGCTCTGCCTACATTTTCGCTAGAATGCGATTCGGGTAGAATGTTGGCGGCCATGTTTAAATCAGATTGAATCAAGTCTAAAGCAACTCGTTTTCCGTTTTCATTAGAAGGAAGATCTTGGTCACTCTCGGTTTTTTTGGTAGTTACAGGTATATCATCAAAATACCTCACTAAATTATAATAATAGAAAGCTCTTAAGAACATTGCTTCTGCCTTTACCCGATCAACAAGAGCAATATTTGGTACCCCCGCTTCTTTTAGCTCATCTGCTTTTTGAATAAGGGCATTTGCCCTGTTGATGTTCTCATAAGAAATTCTCCAATATGTAGAAATGTAAAAATCACTTGGATTAACATTCCCGTTTTGAAAATCGAGAGGACCTTTCTCCCAGCCCACTTGGTACCCCACTAGACACTCGAACACATATCTATCATAAAAATGATTCTCCCAATCTCGACCGTAGCCGATACCATCGTAAACGGCATTGACGCCCAGTTCTAGTTGCTCCGCAGTGTCGAAAAAGTTTTCTTGAGTAGTAAAATCCGGATTTTCCTCTAAATCAGAGCATCCATATAATAGAAAGGCAAATACTATTGCCGTAAGTTGTCTAAAAGTTTCTATCTGAAAAAGTGTTTTCATAGCACAAAAATTTTCTAAAATTCTAAATTAACACCTAATGTCAATGTTCTTGAACGTGGGTAGGCATCGTAATCATCACCTCTGTTTAAGTTGTTCTGCCCTCGATTGTTCACTTCTGGGTCAAAGCCCGAATAGTCAGTTATTGTAAGTAGGTTTTGTCCGCTTACAAAAATTCTGGCTTTGGTAATGTATTTTTGAATGTCGGGAATGGTATACCCTAATGACACATTTTGGAGTCTGATAAAAGAACCATCTTCTATAAAATAATCTGAATCTCTGTATGAATTTGCAAAATCCCTGTTTCCATCGATTATTGGTCTGCCGGCGTCAGTGTTAGAGGGCGTCCAAGAATCGGAAAGTACTGTGCTCAATTGGTTTATTTTTTGTACGCCGTCACCAATTTCAGAAGCTTGTAGGTTTCTCACATCAAAACCTTGCGATCCCCTAAAAAAGATTCCCACATCAAAATTTTTAAAATTAAGTGTAGAGTTAAGCCCCCAAGTAAAATCAGGGTTAGGGTCACCAATAATTACGTAATCATCAGGTGATATTTCGCCATCGCCATTTACATCTCTATACTGTGGATAACCTGGCTGGTCACCCGATCTTGAAGGATTATTAGCAATTTCTTCTTCCGATTGAAACAGGCCGATATAGTCATAACCACGCCAAACGCCAATGGGATTGCCTGCTTCGACCCAGCTACCATCAACACCTAAATGGCCACTTGTGGAAGAAGAGAAGAAAGGCGTGCTGTCTCCTAAATCGATCAATTTATTTCTAAGAATGGAAATATTACCCGCTATATTCCATTTAAAATTTTCATTACTGACCAAGAAACCGTCTAAGCCAACTTCAAAACCTTTGTTTTCAAGTGAGCCTGAGTTTTTAAGTATATCTTGAAAACCAAGACTACTGGGTATTGTAACAAAGAGTAATAAATCATCGGTTTGATTGTCAAAATAGTCCAGGGTCAGATTGAGACGATCATTGAAGAATGAAGCATCGAGACCTATATTTTTCATGGTTGTAGATTCCCACTTTAAATCAGGATTTCCTAACCTTCCATCAGCAAGGCCGAGTACTAAACCGTCATTAAAAACGTAGTTGTACTCATTCAGGTTGGCCAAACTATTGTATACCGGTATTTCTGAGTTACCGGTTAAACCCCAACTAGCTCTGATTTTAAGATTGTTCATAACATCGGAAACTCCCGAGTTTTCAAAAAAGCTCTCGTTAGAAACATTCCAACCTAATGCCACCGACGGAAAGTTGGCCCATTTATTTTCTTTTCCGAAACGGGAAGAGCCATCTCTTCTAAAGGTTAAAGTTAAAAGGTATCGGCTGGCGTAATTATAATTAATTCTACCGAGCAAAGACTCTAGTAACCATTCTCTTCTGCTTGAAAAGGGAGTTAAAATATCCGGTCCTCCCTGTAGAGTTGCTTGGTCAACTGACGCTGCCGTTATACCTCTCGTGGTAGAACTCGTAAATTTATTTACTTCTCTTTGATAGGTATAACCGAAAACGGCATCTATAAAGTGATTATCAGTAATTTGTTTTGTGTATGTAACAATGTTCTCATTTAGTAGATTGGCAACACTTCTATTGGCCAAAGTAAGTTCGCCCGCGTTGTCTCTACCGAGACGCGTATTTACTGAAGGATAGAAAGTAGTTCGGTTGACATTAAGAACATCTGCGCCGATACTTGATTTGAATTTAAGTCCCTCAAGAAGGTTGAAAGTAAATCCAGTTGTTCCTAAAACTCTATTTGTTATATCTTGATCTGTTACGAATTCAAGCTCTTGCAACGGGTTAATGGAAAATCGCCCGTCATAGGAGGCCAGGGCATATGTGCCATCTTCATTTCGTACGGGAACGGTAGGGTCTAGGCCCAACGCCGTAATTATGATGCCTCCAGGTCCGCCTCGATCAGTTGGGGCATTGTTAGAAACGGTTCTGTTATAGGTCCAACTTGAATTAATATCGAGTAAATCGCCAAAAGCATTATTATCTAAATTTAAGCGGATGCCGTACCTTTTAAAGTTAGTGTTCTTAATAATACCAGCGTTATCGTGGTAATTTCCGGTAATGGCATATCTGTTGCTTTCACTGCCTCCTGAAAAAGTAAGTTGGTGATTATGAATGGCTCCCACTCTTGTTACTTCATCAAGCCAATTTGTACCTTGACCAAATGCATCGATTTCTGCTTGGGAATAGATAGGTGCACCACCTTGACTGGTTTCAAGGGTGTTGAGGTATGTGGCGAATTCTGAACCGTTTAAGACCTCAATGGGGCTTGTTATTGTTTGTGTGGAAAACGAACCTTCATAGCTAACCTTCGATTTACCGGCCTTACCTCTTTTTGTGGTAATAAGCACGACTCCATTAGAACCTCTTGAACCGTAAATTGAGGTTGCGGATGCATCTTTGAGTACCTCAATAGATTGTATATCATTGGGATTAATCGATGCAAGAACGTTAGTGGCCTGTCTGTTGCCTCCAGCTCCATAAGCGCTATTGTCAGGATATATCGGAAAACCATCAATTACGTAAAGCGGTTCGCTACCTGAATTTATAGAGTTGGAACCTCGAATACGCACTGAAACACCTCCTCCTGGTGCTGCCGAGGTCTGTGTAACCTGCACTCCGGGTGCTCTGGCCTGAATGGCCTGGTCTACCGAGGTAACCGGTAATTCTTTAAAAGCATCACCGTCTATAGTTGCCACTGAACCGGTGAGGTCGCTCTTTTTTACGGTACCGTAACCCACAATTACTACTTCGTCTAGTGCCTCCGACTGTGACTGAAGAACGACATTGATAACATTACGGTCATTTATACTAATCGTTTGTGGGGCATAGCCCAAAGATGAAAAAGATAGTGAGCTAACATTTTCAGGTACTTTTAATTCATAATTACCGTCAAAGTCGGTAATGACGCCAGAGGTGCCAGCGACCACATCAACACCCGGTAAAGGAGAATTAGTGTCACCATCAGTTACTGTTCCTGAGATTGTTGATTGTGCTTCTGCGGTTATGGTGAAAAGGAGTAAAATAGCAAAGAAAAGCTTTTCACAAATAGAGGTGAGAGATGCATTCATATAATAGTGTTGAGTTGGTGTGTAACTTATAAAATGACTTTTAAAATCTATACCCATAAAGTCATTAAAATCGTCAGAACAATATTAGTAGGATTACACTCTGTGAAAATGGACTATACTACGCATTTTATGGACAAAACAACTTTTAATTTATAAGACATTAATAAATTAAGGCTTATTTTACTTATATGATAAAATAATACTAGGAGATTGGGAAGAATATAATTTTGAAATTTATGTGTCGGGTTGACCGAAATATTTTCAACTATTTTCTTTACGGTACTTTCTTGGAGGCACGCCCATATATTTCTTGAACATACGTGAAAAATACAAAGGATCATGAAAACCCAATTTAAAGCTAATTTCTTTGATACTTAGGTCTGTATACTTGAGATATTCACAACCTTTTTGAATTTTTTTAAGGTTGAAAAAGTGAATGAGCGAGTATCCTGTTCTTTTTTTGAAGAGGTTGAAGAGATAAGAAGAAGAATAGTTGAACTTTTCTGCAATCTCATCAGCTTTAAAAGACTTATCTAAATTTTCATTCAAGAAAATCTTGATACTATCTACAATATTGTTATGATTTCGGGTATTGAGAGTTTGGTCAACTTCTGTATAAATGAATGAACTTAAAAATTTAAGACCTAGTATGTTAGCAAATTCTAAGTGATTAGAGCCATACTCGCTGTTAAGCATATCAAATATTTGATTGAACTGAGATATTCTCTCACTTTCAAAATGTACATTTTTTACTTCGCTCTTAGATTCACAATGACGTTGGTATAAAGAATCACATAATTCACCGCGAAAATGCATCCAATATATACTCCATGGCTCAGCCTTCGATGCATAATAGGAATGAACAGTTTTTATAGGTATAATGCAATATGTATTCGGATTAAGTTGAAATTTGGTTCCGTCAAATTGCACACTTCCGCTACCCTCAATGCAATAAATAAATATATATTCTTTACACCCTTTTTTTCGATGAATATAGTGGCCCTCGGCCTTAGGGTAGAAACCGATATCGGTAATATAAAATTCTTTAGAAATACTACTCTTATGTAGTCTTTGCTGAATTGAGTTAGGTAATACCACCATTTTTTGCCCAAGAAATCCTTGTTTAATGTTCCGATTGTCCATTTTAGGAATTTAGTGACCAATTTAAATGTGGACAAAATTTACGAATAAGAAAGGGTAACGGCAAAACGATTTTAGTCAATAAAATATAAAAAGCTATTTGGTTTCTAAATGAGCATTACGATTTCAACTCCACAGATTTCTCTGCTCCCTCAACATTTACTTTTATCAGCCCATGTTTAGAAAGGGCTTTAATAGACTTGTCCCATTTCTTACCGCTGAGTCCGGCTTGAGATTTTAGCTCGTTCAAACCCATGTTTCCTACAGGTTTTAATAGCTCGACGATAACTTTTTCTTCATCGGTAAGTTCTACCTGCTTTTTTTCTGGTCTCATTTGCGGGAAGAACAACACCTCTTGAATAGAAGAATTATTGGTCATCAACATGACCAAACGGTCGATACCGATACCGATACCAGAAGTTGGGGGCATACCATACTCAAGTGCCCGTAAAAAATCTTGATCAATGAACATAGCCTCATCATCTCCCTTTTCAGAAAGTTTTAATTGCTCTTCAAACCGTTCTCGTTGGTCTATCGGGTCATTCAACTCTGAGTATGCATTCGCCAATTCTTTACCATTTACCATGAGTTCGAACCTTTCTGTCAAAGCAGGGTTGTCACGATGTTCTTTCGTCAGCGGACTCATCTCTTTCGGATAGTCGGTAATGAAAGTGGGCTGTACGTAATTATGTTCACATTTCTCACCAAAGATTTCATCTATCAACTTACCGATGCCCATGGTATCATCTACTTCGATACCAAGATTTTTGGCGGTTTCGCGAAGTTCGCTTTCCTCCATTCCGGATACATCGATACCGGTATGAATTTTAATAGCTTCCAAGATAGGAACTCTCGGGTAGGGGGCCCTAAATTCAATTTCGTGCTTCCCGACAGTTACTTTTGTGCTTCCCGTCGCTTCAACTGCAATTTTCTCTAATAGCTGTTCCGTGGTGTCCATCATCCAATGGTAATCTTTATAAGCGACATAAAGTTCCATTACGGTAAATTCAGGGTTGTGGGTACGATCCATTCCCTCATTACGAAAATCCTTTGAAAATTCATATACACCGTCGAAGCCACCGACGATGAGTCGTTTTAAATAGAGCTCATTGGCAATACGTAAATATAGAGGTATATTTAATGCATTGTGATGCGTCAAAAATGGTCTCGCCGAAGCACCACCAGGTATAGGTTGTAAGATTGGAGTTTCTACCTCGAGATAACCCTTGTCATTGTAAAACTGACGTATGGTGTTCGTGATTTTGGTACGCTTGATGAAAGTTTCCTTCACCTTGGGATTCACGACCAAATCGACATAACGCTGTCGATATCGTTGCTCAGGGTCGTTGAATTCATCGAATACTTTACCCTCAGCATCTTTCTTGGGTAACGGCAGCGGCCTTAAAGACTTGCTCAAAAGGGAGAAGTTTTTTACCAATACGGTTTTCTCACCAACTTGCGTAGTGAAAAGCTCACCTTCGACCCCTATAATATCGCCGATATCGAGTAACTTTTTATAGACATCGTTGTACAAGGTCTTGTCATCATCGGGGCAAATCTCATCACGGGTGAAATAGACCTGAATACGACCTTCACTATCTTGAAGTTCTGCGAACGAGGCTTTACCTTGAATTCTTCGAGACATCAACCTTCCGGAAAGAATAACTTTTTTGCCTTCTGAATACTCTTCTTTTGCACTCTTTGAGGTGGCATTGACGGGATATAGTGCAGCGGGATAAGGGTCAATACCTACTGCCCTCAATTTGTTCAATTTTTCCCTTCTAATTAATTCTTGTTCCGAAAGTTGCATATGCTTCTGAATTGAGCCTGCAAATATAGGTACAATACACTAATTTTTCAATTGAGAAATGATTATTGGGGCCATTCGTCCAACGAATAATTTATACGCCTTGGCAGAAGGGTGTAAATTGTCGGAAGCAACCAAATCTTCTTCTTCTAAACCACGTCTGGTAATATCGGTAATATTAATAAATTTGACGCCATGTTTATCGGCTAATTCTTGGGCATAGGCGTTATATTCATCTATTTCTTTCGAAATTTTTTGTACATCCCAAGGCTGACCAAATGGGGTATAGCCCCAATCAGGTATCGAAATAATAACCAGCCTTTCCGTATTTTCATTTGCTAAAATAAGTGAGCGTTCAAAGAGTTCGCTAAATTCTTTTTTATACTTTGAGAACCGTTCGCCTTGATATTGATTGTTCACCCCGATTAACAGAGTAACCAAATCATAGGGTGGTGTGGTGTCGGTATAGTCAAGGGCATCTAAAAGATTGTCGGTTCGCCAACCTGAAGTCGCAATTATTTCAGTCTGCACCTCCGCATCTAATTGATTTTTTAATACAGTACTCAATTGCGATGGAAAATTAGAATCGGGCGGTACGCTTGCCCCAATGGTATAACTATCGCCCAATGCCAGGTATTTTACTGTGCCATCGATACTTTCTAGGGTTTTGGACTGCGGAATTTCTTTTTCGTAAGATTCTTGTGGTGCGATTGTTCTTTTACTGCAACTAGTGAATGATACAAGTGCTAAACAGATGATAATATAAATGGTGTGGCTTAGGTTCTTCATAATACTATTTACGAAAATTTCAGGTCATGGTTTTATTGAGGTTACCATGTAACAAAATAGGTAAATTCGCGTCTTATCAATAGCCCAACCTTTAAGTGGTGGGTTCATCAATCAAATTAATCGATTCATATGAGTTTTTTTAGAGTGTTATTGGCTATTTTATTTCCGCCTTTGTCCGTTATCGGAAAAGGTTGCGGGTCTTTTCTTATTGTTCTACTTTTGACCTTCTGTGGCTGGGTGCCCGGTGTTATAGCCGCATTGGTAATTTTGAACAACCCCAATTAGAACTAAATTTAATGAACTTACTTAAATTGATGGCTGTAGTTATTACTGTAGCCTTTTTTATGGCGTGTAACTTCACCGAAGAAATACATTTTAATGAAGATGGAACAGGTAAGATGAACATTGGTTTTGATGGGGGAGAAATGCTCCAAATGTTACCTTCAACAGATTCTGCCAAACTGGAAGAAGTTATAGATTCTACCTTGGTTTTTAGAGATTTGCTACGGGATAAAAAGGATAGTATAGCCCAATTGTCTCCTGCACAGCAGGCCCAATTAAAAAAGTTAGAGCCCTTTAGCCTTCATATGTTGGTCAATACCGAAGAAGGAATCATGGATTTTGATATGTTCACCGATTTTAAGGACGTTTCCGAAATTAATGACGCTTTTAATGCTTTTCAAAGTGCAAGTAGTGTCGGTCCTGTGGCCGGAGGAAAACCTATGCCCAAGAATTCAGCCAACGAAGCTACAGAAGTGAGTTATAGTTTTAAAAAGAACAAATTTAAGCGCTCCGTAGCTATTGTAGACCAAGACTTGTTCAAGCAAAGTATAGATAGCCTTTCAAGTGCGGAAATGTTCTTATCCGGTTCTACCTATACCTTTAAATATCATTTTCCAAAACGGATAAAATCTACCAACTTGGAGGAAGCCACATTTTCGATGGACGGAAAAACCATGATTTACGAGGTTAATTTTATGGAAATGCTCAAAGACCCAGAATCTATATTGATCGAGGTTGAATTAGAAAATTAGGCCACTGCCTTTTCTTATCTTTGTACAATGAACAAAAAGGTCTTTTTACAGGATTTAGGGTTAAAAGATTATAAGGAAACTTGGGACTACCAAGAGGACCTTTTTAAGAACACGGTAGATTTAAAAATAAAGAATCGTAGGGGGCAGGCTACTGAACCCACGCCCAATCACTTTTTGTTCGTTGAACACCTGCATGTGTATACCTTGGGCAAGAGCGGCGATTTTGCCAACCTATTAATTAACGAGGAAGAACTAGCTGCCAAAAACGCAAAGTTTTATAAAATCAATAGGGGAGGGGACATTACCTATCACGGCCCTGGCCAAATAGTAGGGTATCCCATCCTTGATCTTGATAATTTCTTTACCGATATTCATAAATACCTCCGTTTTTTGGAAGAAATGGTCATTCTCACCTTGGCTGAATATGGATTAAAAGCACAACGCTCCGAAGGTGAAACAGGGGTTTGGTTGGATGTGGGCACTCCGTTCGCCAGAAAAATATGCGCTATGGGCGTACGTGCTAGCCGCTGGGTAACCATGCACGGTTTTGCCTTAAATGTAAATGCCGACCTGGGGTATTTTGATTTAATGATTCCTTGCGGAATTAAGGACAAGGCAGTTACTTCTTTAAATGTAGAATTGGGTAAAGCTGAGGTCGATATGAATGAAGTAAAGCAAAAGTTGTTAAGTCATTTTATAATGCTTTTTGAAGCGGAAGTTATCAAGCAAAATACGAAGGTGTAGTAACCCTGTTTTTATAGAATTGAATTACTTATTTCTCGATTTGACCTTTGGCAATTGCTTCTTCGAGCATTTTTGATACCCTTATTTTCAATTCCGTTTTTTTTGTTGAATCTAAACTAGAGTCGTAAAGATTATATATTTGCCGCATCTGGTCTTTTAGTTCTTCAGGGGCCTCAACGTTATCTATCATTTCCAAATAATTGGTCGCGCCACCCGTTGGATTATCTTTGTCGCTAATACCGCCCAGAGTAAACGCTTGACCAAATACCTCGGTTTGTACATCTAATAGATTCTTATTTTTGGTAGTGTCCGTTTGCCCTAAAATCGAAGAATTTTCAGGCGTTTGGGCATTGCAGTTCCATACAATGCTTATAAAGATGATGGTATAGCTAATATTTTTCATGATTTAAAGAAATTGGTTCTATTTTGATTTTTTATCTGGGATCTGTTGATTTTCTTAATACCTTATTCGGCACATAATTTAAAGTATACCCAGACGGTCATAGCCAGAGCCACAATTAATATTCTTTTTATAGTCTCTAGTTTATCATAGGTTTCCATCGCTCTTTCTTGTTTAAGGTTCACATATTTATCTTTTTCTAATAGAAAAGGTTAACAAGTAGGCCCTATTAAATTCATAAAATTAGTTTTCCTTAAAAATCTCGTAGTGGGAATACTACATAGCGCCTTTGGTGTTGATAAATACCCTTATGGAAACAAAAGAGCCTGAAAAAATGTTAAATTAGCTGAGTAGGGGTTAACCTTCTCATTAGATTCACATTAAATGGAAAATGAATTAGCTGAAATATCACTTAATGATTTACGCAAAGGCTCCGATAGGGTTCTTCGAAAGGTTTATGAAGACAATCGTGCAAAGTTCTTGAACTTTGCCAAGCGCTATCATCTTTCGGAAGAAGAAAATGTAGATGTCTATCAAGATGCTTATATCGTCTTTTACGAAAATGTTATGACCGGAAAGCTAGAAAATTTAACCAGCAGCATTTCAACTTATCTGTTCTCTATAGGTAAGTATTTAATTTTAGATAGAATGAGAAAGAATAAAAAATCGATTTCCGGTAGCTATGACCTTTCTAGAGTAAGTGAATCTGATGAACAAATTAGTGCATTTGAACTTGATGGCTCTAATTTAACCCAAGAACAAAAGTTGCTGAAAGAACATTTTAGGACTTTGGGTGGTAAGTGTCAAGAATTACTGACCCTTTTTTACTACCGAGGCTTTACAATACAAGAAATTATGAAAGCCGGAAATTATAATAGCGAAAATGTAGTCAAGGCCGCAAAATCGCGTTGCATGAAGAATTTAAAAGAACGAATCCAAGAAAATACCTACTAATCATGGATAAGGAACTATTATTATACAATTACTTTTCAGGTCAACTAACCGTTGAGCAGAAAATACTCTTTGAAGAACTTCTGAAAACAGATGCAAGCTTCAAACAACAATTCGATTTTGAAAAAGACCTCAAACAGGTCATTCGAAATACGGAAAAGAATGCTCTCAAAAACAAGTTGGCGGGGTTCGAAAAGGAAATTTCATCGGAAGCCCCGGTACGAACTCTACCCCACACAAACTATAAAAAATGGGCAATAGCGGCATCAATTGCCTTATTGGTCGGTTTAAGTTGGTTAGGGTACAACAATTTATCCGGACCCAATTATAACGATTTGTTCGAAGAGAACTTTAGGGCGTACCCCAATACGGTCTTCGAAATATCTAGAGGGGAATCTGTTGAGACCATTGAAAGAAGTGCTTTTTCGCAATATGAGTTAGGAAATTATAAGGATGCTTTAGCCAGTTTCGAAAAGATACCTACAGCAGATAGAAGTGATTATTTAGACTTCTACATTGGTATGGCTTATTTGAATTTGGAACAATATGCCAAAGCCCAAGATTTTCTTCAAAAGGCGGCCGAGAGCGAATCAAAACTGAAAGCTGAAGCACATTGGTATCTTGCAATGATTTCGTTAAAAACTAAAAATAAGGAACAAGCCTTGCGGTGGCTAGAAATTCTTGTTAATCAATACGACTACCAAAAAGAGAGGGCGCAAGAAATAATTGACGCCTTAAACTGAGGCTGCTCTATGGCGTTTAAAATATAGGTATCCAAAAAATAATAGCAATAGAATGCCGAAGCAAGCATACGGCACCCATGTATTAATAATAGATGGTTTTAGAGGGGCCGTATTACCACTAATAATATATCCTGCCCAATAATAGGGGTGTACCCGCGCATTCTCCTTATTGTTTTCTAAAAAATGTAGTTTGGCTTTTCTGAGGGCTTCGTCTTTACTATTTGCCAGAGACAATTCTTTGTAGAATTGACCCATAATTTCTGATGATGCCGCATCGTTTATTTTCCATAGCGTGCTACTAATGCTTTGTGCTCCGCCATAGAAAAAGGCGCGTGATAAACCTAGAAACCCTTCGCCTTTTTGCAGTGGCCCTATGGTGGTTTCACATGCGCTCAATGTAATTAAGTTTGCATTGGTATTCAGGTTATATAGATCGGCAGTAAAAAGAAGGTTGTTGTTCATTTTATCTCCAGACTGGGTGAAAGCCAAATAGGAATATTCAGGAAAAGCATCATCAAAAACGGCATGCGTTGCAAGATGTAATAGACCGTAGTCGTTTAATTCTTCTTTAAAATGTCGAAGGGTGGCCTGTTGATCTACATAGGTTTTTCCCTCAAAGGATTGAATAATATTGTTTACCTCTGCTTTGTTATGAGGAAGGGGAAATAACCCGGAGCGTTCTACTTCTATTTTAGATTTGCCTTCAAAAGTAGGAGCGAAGGCCAAAAGTTTTGAGTTTTCTATAAGGTCGTCATTGATTTGATTCAATAGAGTGGCCGAGTTAACGTAACTAATAGAGGCATCTTGTATCAAGTAAGAGTCCGAAGATTCATCGATCAGCACCCCAAAGGGTATATAGTTGAGAGGTCCATCTGGTATAATGATCAGTTTTTTCAATACTCTATCGGAGGATAGAATTGGTTTTATAAGTTGCCGGTGTAGCGATTTTGCAAATTGCGTAACTTCATTTAGGTCAGACTTTGAATCGGATATTAAATTTCTAAATTCGAGAATGTCGTCAACCAGGTTTTCCGTCTGCGGTATACGAACAAACGAATTTGTGTCATTAGTGATTAATATGGCATAGATGGCCTCGTCTCCATAAAAATAATTGATTAGCGCTTCCTCATTTGAAAGTAACTGCTGTGCTTCCGATAGGTTGATTACCTCCGAATTGTATTTAAGGTCGTAATATTGGGGATGGTCGTTTTCAATTTTTGAAATGAGGTCTCTATGACCTTTTTTTAATGAGAATATGCGATTCTGAAGGGCTGGGTTTTCTAGGTCTATATTTAATTGCTTTTCTACTAGGGTAATCTCTGCCTTCAATTGTTTTTCTTTATCAAGCAGTTCGGGTGGTATTTTGGCAAACTCGGTGGCTTTTGATGCCAAAAGGGCCTCCATTAATAGTACTGATTTACTTTTCTCGGAATATTGAAAGGCTTTTTCAAGATAACCTTCGTCTTTGGTTTCGTTAAATAAGATAAAAGCGGCTTTTAGGCCAGATTCGAACAACGGAAACGCTTCTTCGATCAGCAATAACTTGTCCGAATGACTTTTAAAAGTTGGTTTTAGGTTGTCTAGTATAGCTATGCCTATTTCAACACTTTTTAAGGCTGCTATGCTTTGGTCGCCAATTTTGTTCAGTGATGACGATTTGTTGTTTAAGATTTGTACCACCTTATGTTGATTGACCTCCGAAGGGCTGCTCAATATTTGTTCAAGAGCCGAGTCGTAAGATGCAACGGCCTTTTTATGTTGCCCAAAATGGTCGTGCAACAGCCCCGTTTTGTTTAAAATGTGCGCAATTTCCCAATGTTTATGGCCTTCCCATTTCTCTTTGGCATGTAAAAGGGCCTTTTCATAATCTCGTAGGGCTTTCTGATATTCCCCCTTATGTTGTTGGGTTTCTGCGCTTACCTGATAATAACTTGATAGACTCGGGGAGTTTTGGTTCAAAAGGTTTTTGGTGATGTTCAAATAAAACACCGCACTATCTAATTGGGCTAGGTTGTTGTGGTTCTGAACAATGTTTAAAATTTTAGGAATACCACTTTCTTCAGCATGTCTCAGAATATAATTCAAATTTTTGAGCAAGTACGAGTTAGCCTCTTTATACTGTTTTTTCTTTTTAAGTACTTCGGCAATCAGATCATAATTGTCATAAAGAAATCTTTTCTCATCTGGAAGGTTGTGTTCTAAAAACCGGATGTTGCGCTCGTAATAGTTGTTTGCAAGGTTGAGCTTTCCTTCATCGGCGTACATTTTAGCCAAATAACTATAGGACGTAGAAATATATTGCAACTTTTCAGTAGCATATTCAGGGTCGTCAGAATCATTATTTAAATTCAGAATCCTATCAAATTCGTTTCGGGCCCTATCAAAATCATTGATCAAGAAAAAATATTGCCCTTTGTGATATAATAAATCATTTTGGTAGAGTATATTTTCGGGCAAACTTTGAAAATAACTTTTTTGAGCCTCGAATAAAGAGTCTAGAACTAGAAGGTTTTTGTGAAGTGCTTGAAAGTCATTTTGGTATTCTGCCATAACGTTTTTCCCGTTTAGGGCATCGGCAACAGATGACCAATCTTGTTCTAAAACGGCGAGGTCATCAATTTTTTCGAAGTAAAAAAGGGCAGAATCTTTGTTCGAATACAAGTGCTCATATCCTTTGTCGAATAAATAATCCATTCGCTTTTCATAACTATCTTTCTGACCAAAAATCAATAGGGGTAGAAAAAGAAAACTTAATGAAACAAAAGTTCTTACCATAAATAAAGCCTTTGAGAATGGATTGATTCTCAAAGGCCAATTTACTAAAATATGCTGAGCTTATTTCTCTACTTGTATAGAATAGCTGTCCGCTTGTTTCAGGTTATTTAAACGCTGTATGTTGATTACGGCTCCATCTGATATCGAATTTGTAATATTTACCTTTTTGTACATCAGCATGCCTTTCGAGCCTGATATTTCATAAAGATTACCCTCTGTTTTGCCTAGTTCGGCCCCATTCTCATCATTTATTACAAGGTCTACTTCATTTAAGTTGTATGATAATAAGTATTCTAGACCAACAGGAATAACACTTGGTCTCGGTGGTTTTGGTCCAATTGGGTTTCTTCTTCCTAGTTTCCCGATTAAATCATCGAACACAACAACACCTTCAGCAGTTTCGCTTGCGTCTTCAAGACTTGATACTGTTTCTTCAAATTCCTTTTCAATTTCAGGTGTTCCTTGGTTATTACCTATAATTTCTTTTAGATATTTGGCTCGGTTTTGTAATGAGTCAATTCTGATTTCGAGTGCATATTTGTAGAGATCGCCTTCAAACATATAATTAGATTCGGTTAGTTCTATTTCTTCAATAGTGTTATCATCGTTCCAATACCATAGTTTTGAACAAGAGGTCATTACAATGGTTGCTATTAGTAATAAGGTGATTTTTGTTTTCATGATTTTTAAATATTAAGTGTTGGTTATTAATTCATTTAGAATATTTAGTAAGCTGCATACTACTTATTAAATCACCATTGCCTTTATAAGTCTCTTGCTTGACCATGCCCACACCTTCGGCCAACCACTGGCGACTCGGGAAAGTATGAGTGGTACCCATAGTTTTAGATTCGGTATCTGAATAGATAACATAACAGGTGAAATCGCCAGCGGGCGTGCTGACCGTTTCTTCTTTCTCTACCTTTCGATTAATCATGTTCACCTCAATTTTCATTTTCATACCAGCCATATTGATGGCCATATTTACATTCGCATCATCAAGATTTTGACCTGTGCTCAAATCATTGGGTATTTCGATATCGGTACCGGTTATTTCATATTCCATATCACCGAATTGGTCGAGCATTTTTTGGGGCATTATAGAATTGTAATCTATTTTAATGCCGTTACCGGTGCAGGTGAAGTTGTAATCTGACTCAAATACCTCCTTACCCTTCTTATCTGTAAAACTCATATGCATTGTGGCTTCGGTACCTTCACCGGAATTCGCTATCCCTATAATTTTATAATCCATCTTACCATCGGTTTTCCCTTTTTTATCATACATGGTATATTGAAAAGATACTCCCTCCTCCAGTGGGTAATACTTGCTACAACTATCTTGAGCTTTGGAAACTGTTAAGGTAAATATGAATAATGCGATTAATAAAAATGTCTTTTTCATGATAGGTTTAATAATTATAGATTCTATTTTTTAATTTAAATTATTGCTTGATAAATTCTACACGTCGATTTAGAGCTTTACCATCTGGTGTGTTATTGTCTCCGACAGGTTCTGATTCTCCCTTGCCGGCTATGCTCAATTTGTTTGATGAAACTTTATATATATTGACCAAGGCATCTTTTACCGCTTTTGCTCTTTTTTCTGAGAGGGCCATATTGGCGTCATCGTCTCCATCACCATCCGTATGACCAACAATTTTGAGGTTTATAGAGTCGTCTTGTTGTAAAACTTGATATATCTGCCGAATAATACCCATTGACTGAGGCTGAATATTGGCCGATCCACTATCGAAAAGAATGCCATTGGTAGAGATTTTTCCATCGGCCAATAGTTTTCTTCGTAAGTCAACACCGCCTTTGGCAATTTTAATGTTGCTTATATAAATAGACTCTTTATCGGTGTCTATACCTCTGAGCATAAATTTAATACTTTGCATTTTTATACCTTTAGGCAACAAACGCGGAACATCAACATATTTACTTTCATTAAGCCACAACCTAAATCTTTGCCCATTTACGGCTATTGAAACACGGTGTTTCTGTTTTACTGTACTACGTACATCGGCCTGGGTTTCATTATAGAAGCCTCTTTTTCCGGAAATATTATTTTCAATCACGAAGCCCCTTTCAATAAATTGACAGAACGAGTATTCTACCTTGCCCCAATTTTGCCCTTTCTCAAAGGTGTTGTTATCGACCACTGTAATGCCCAGATACGAATGAGATGAAGTTTTTTTGTCTATGCCAGATCCTACTACGTCAAACTCTAAAGTGAATTCATCAGGTAGATTTGTAATGTCTGGTATATAGAAAGATCTGCTGCCGGGTAATAATTTAAGCCATTTATTTTCATGTCCCTCGATGTTTACCAAGTCACCACCGGAGTTGGTATTCCATCTCGATGGAAAATCGCCAACAAATTCATTTGAAAAATCATCGACAAATAGGGGTTCATCTCCGGGTACAAAATCGAACTTGCTATATACGCTAAGTGATTCAGGGTCGTTGGAACTAGATGGAGGTGAACCATTAGTTTGTTCAGAATTCGAACCTTTATCGGTTTGGTGGTCTTGACTGTCTGGCAATGGACTGGTATTTGGCGCAGGGCCCTGTCTTTTGCTACTGCCCTTCGCTCCAGGTTCGAAAATACTGTCTAGCGCTTGGTCGGTTTTTTCAGCGGTTTCTTGCTCAACGCGACGTTCAACAGTTCGTTCGGCCGCTCGCTCGGCAGCTTTACCCAGTTTTTTAAGAAATTGTGCATGCGCAGTTGACGCCGTTAAAAAAAAGGCGGCCAATGTCACTATTAATTTAAAGAAGTTCGAATTCCGTTTCATTGTTACATTAGTTTAGTGTTTCGGTTTTTTTAGAGAGCGAATCCGATGATTCTTTAACCCCTATTTTATCCTCGCTATTTAATGCCAACAACCTTTAAAGGTTAACATCAAAACTAACTTTTAAGAAACATGGCCCAAATAGTATCGTGCTTTTAGGCTCTTAAAACTGTATGAATGGTATATATAGTTGTGTGGTTGGTTGTTTGTCAGCAATTTGACCTTGTAGGAAAACGGTTTTTACAGCTTCAATTGTAGTTGTTCTGGTAAAAGACGAAAACTTTTACGATGGTATTTTGTAATACCGAATTCGCGTATTGCTTCACGATGTTCTTTAGTGGGGTACCCCTTGTTCCTTTTCCAATTATACATCGGGTATTCTTCGTGTAGCTTTTCCATATAAGCATCACGATAAGTTTTTGCTAATACTGAGGCCCCTGCGATACTCATATATTTACCGTCACCTTTTATGATACATTCATGAAGAACATTTTTATAGGGTTTAAATCGGTTTCCATCTACAATAATGAACTGAGGTGTTTCAGTCAGTTGTTCGATGGCCTTGTGCATCGCGAGAATTGATGCATTAAGAATATTGATCTTATCGATTTCTTGAGGGTAGATGTGGGCCACGGCAAAGCAACTGCAGTCTGTTTCAATTATAGGTCTCAAAAAATCTCGTTTAATATGTGATAGTTGCTTTGAGTCGTTGAGCACGTCGTTACTGAAACCTTTGGGGAATATAAGGGCCGCAGCTGTCACTGGCCCCGCAAGACACCCACGGCCTGCTTCATCTGTGCCGGCTTCGAATGAGTTCAGTTTGTAAAAAGGCTTTAGCATTTGGTTGACTGTTCTTGTATGTCTGCTTCCAACTTACACATAAAAGTTTTAAAAATAAAGAAGTGTTGGTGCGAGCAATAAACTTTCACATTTAATTACGAACTAAAAAAATTAACTTTACAGCCGTAATCTGCATGAATGAAATATTTTCTTTTTATCCTTTCACTGAATTTTTTCAGCATACAACTTTATTCGCAAGAAGATTCCATTCCGCCTCGGCGCAAAATTGATACTTCAAGAACTCTAGGGCCTAATCGAGAAATTGGGCAAAGGCCAGTTCCGACCGATACTACTGCAAAAAAAATAACAATAAAAGATTATAAGATAATTTCATATCAACGAGATACGACCTACTTAGATACTACGTTGACCATTCAAAAGGAATATAAATACAATTTTCTGAGGAAAGATGATTTTGAATTGATGCCTTTTGCAAACGTTGGTCAACCATATAATGAGTTGGGGGTCGATTTAAGAAGTTCTAGCCTATACCCTCATCTTGGTGCATCTGCACTTCATACCAACTATATAGAACTGGAAGATATCAAGTACTATAATGTGGCCACACCCATGTCAGATTTGTTCTTTAAAACTACATTCGAACAAGGGCAGTTGTTAGATGCCTCATTGGCCTTTAACACTTCACGGCGCTTAAATTTTTCAATCGCATTTAAAGGGTTCCGGTCTTTGGGTAAATATCAGTTCAATCAATCTGAATCGGGCAATTTTAGAACGACCACCAATTATATTACGGCGAACGGGCGATATAGTCTAAGGGCCCATATTGCTGCTCAAGATATCGATGTTGAAGCAAACGGCGGACTCACAAGTGAAGAGTTGCAGTTTGAAAGTAATGATCCTGAATTTTCAAATAGGGTCAAAATCGATGTGCGATTCAATGATGCAATGAATAGAATCTTGGGCAAGCGTTACTATTTAGACCACTTGTACAAATTGGTTAAAAAAGATCAAGATTCGAGTAGGGTAGAGAAGACCTCTTTGGGGATCGGTCATGAGTTCAACTATGAGACTAAATACCATAGTTTTAATCAAACATCCGCGGACACTTATTTCGGTGATGCTATTTTAACCACCATTTCTGACAGGGCCAATCTGAAAACAATGTACAATCAAGTAAACGCAGAGTTCTATAATGATGCGTTAGGAAGACTTCAAGGCAATATATCTTTATATAACTACAACTATTTCTTCAACAGTATCTTAATTACTGAAGATGGTACGACCATTCCCAATAAATTAAAAGGGGAAGAAGTGGCTGTAGGTGCAGAATACGAAAAACGAATTAAGGGGTTTGATTTCAGGGCAGAAGGAAAATATAATATCTCAGGTGAACTCGGAGGAAATTTTATTCAGGCGTCGACTTCTTTCATGTTTAAGGAAAAACACAAACTTTTTGCGGGGGCTGACATATCTGAACAAATGCCGAACTTCAATTTTCTTTTGAACCAAAGTGATTACAGAAATTACAATTGGTTCAATCTGGGCACATTTGAAAAAGAACAGGTGTATGGCCTAAATGTGGGCTTCGAATCAGAGGTGTGGGGTAATCTCTCCTTAAACTATACTACGGTAGATAATTATACTTATTTTGGCACGAATGCAGAGGCAATGGCCGAATTAGATGGTGATAGCTCTATTTTACGCCCCATACAAGAGGGCAATGTTCTAAATCACACGAAATTAAAGTATAATAAAGAGCTCAAGTTGGGCAAATTTGCATTGAACAATACGGTAATGTACCAGAACGTATCTCAGGCCAATCAGGTGCTGAACGTTCCTGAACTGGTTACAAGAAATACCCTATACTTCTCTTCCGATGTATTTAAAAAGGCCATGTTCTTACAGACAGGGGTGACTCTAAAATACTTCACTTCTTATAATATGAATGGGTATAACCCTTTGTTAGGTGAGTTTTATTTGCAGAATAATGAAAAGTTAGGAGGCTACCCTATGCTCGATTTCTTCATAAATGCGAAAATTCAGCAAACGCGAATTTATTTAAAGGCCGAACATTTCAATTCTTCCTTCGGTGAGACGAATCAATTCTATTCTGCACCAAGTTATCCATACCGCGATTTTGTTATCCGTTTTGGATTAGTTTGGAATTTCTTCTCATAAAATTCAATTTTTTTCCATGAATAACCCGTTGCAAATCAGGGTATTCGTTCCGGGGTTTAAAAAACCTTTTTCAAAAGGGTTGTACAATTGAAAAAGGGGTGTACATTTGCAGCCCGAAAAACAGGTATTATATTTGTTTTTCGGATTTTTGAAGTTCATTGGAATACTGTTTTTTTTGTGCGGCGTCGGCGGAATATTTTTTCTTCGAAAAACGTTGCGGGTTAAAAAAACAGTTGTACATTTGCAGCCCGAAAAACAGCAAGCTGTTTTAGGGAAAAGAGGCTCATTTGCATACTGGATTCGTCAAAACGTTTTTTTCGAAAAAAAATCAAAAAAACGTTGCGAGTTAAAAAAACAGTTGTAAATTTGCACCCGCTTTGAGAGACATACGGCAGTAAGACGCCGGGTCGACAAGGGGCGGAGAGGGCCAAAGGCGGTCCTCGGAATTTAGAGAAGAAGTTCATTGACATACTGTAGAGACGATAGCGAGCCGAAAAGGCGAGCTACCATATAAGTATTTTGGAATAAAAGAATAGAACACAGATAGAGAGACGGGGCCGGGAGGACTTTATCGGCGTTGGCGCGAAATTATATACGAATCAACGATGAAGAGTTTGATCCTGGCTCAGGATGAACGCTAGCGGCAGGCCTAACACATGCAAGTCGAGGGGCAGCGGGAGAAAGCTTGCTTTCTTGCCGGCGACCGGCGCACGGGTGCGCAACGCGTATGGAACCTGCCCTTGTCCGGGGAATAGCCCAGAGAAATTTGGATTAATGCCCCATAGTACCCCTTTGTTGCATAACTGGGGGGTTAAAGATTTATCGGACAGGGATGGCCATGCGTACCATTAGTTAGTTGGCGGGGTAACGGCCCACCAAGGCATCGATGGTTAGGGGCCCTGAGAGGGGGATCCCCCACACTGGTACTGAGACACGGACCAGACTCCTACGGGAGGCAGCAGTGAGGAATATTGGACAATGGAGGGAACTCTGATCCAGCCATGCCGCGTGCGGGAAGAAGGCCCTATGGGTCGTAAACCGCTTTTATACGGGAAGAAAAAGGGCTACGTGTAGCCTGTTGACGGTACCGTAAGAATAAGGACCGGCTAACTCCGTGCCAGCAGCCGCGGTAATACGGAGGGTCCGAGCGTTATCCGGAATCATTGGGTTTAAAGGGTCCGTAGGCGGGCCGTTAAGTCAGGGGTGAAAGTCTGCGGCTCAACCGTAGAACTGCCCTTGATACTGGCGGTCTTGAGTCATATTGGAGTGGGCGGAATATGTAGTGTAGCGGTGAAATGCATAGATATTACATAGAACACCGATCGCGAAGGCAGCTCACTAAGTATGTACTGACGCTGATGGACGAAAGCGTGGGGAGCGAACAGGATTAGATACCCTGGTAGTCCACGCCGTAAACGATGGATACTAGCTGTCCGGGTCCTTGAGACCTGGGCGGCCAAGCGAAAGTGATAAGTATCCCACCTGGGGAGTACGTTCGCAAGAATGAAACTCAAAGGAATTGACGGGGGCCCGCACAAGCGGTGGAGCATGTGGTTTAATTCGATGATACGCGAGGAACCTTACCAGGGCTTAAATGCATTTTGACAGGGTCAGAGATGACCTTTCCTTCGGGCAATTTGCAAGGTGCTGCATGGTTGTCGTCAGCTCGTGCCGTGAGGTGTCAGGTTAAGTCCTATAACGAGCGCAACCCCTACCGTTAGTTGCCAGCATGTCATGATGGGGACTCTAACGGGACTGCCGGTGCAAACCGTGAGGAAGGTGGGGACGACGTCAAATCATCACGGCCCTTACGTCCTGGGCCACACACGTGCTACAATGGCAGGTACAGCGGGAAGCCACTGCGCAAGCAGGAGCGGATCCACAAAACCTGTCACAGTTCGGATCGGGGTCTGCAACCCGACCCCGTGAAGCTGGAATCGCTAGTAATCGGATATCAGCCATGATCCGGTGAATACGTTCCCGGGCCTTGTACACACCGCCCGTCAAGCCATGGAAGCCGGGAGTGCCTGAAGTCCGTCACCGCAAGGAGCGGCCTAGGGCAAGATCGGTAACTAGGGCTAAGTCGTAACAAGGTAGCCGTACCGGAAGGTGCGGCTGGAACACCTCCTTTCTAGAGCTTTCCGCGACGATGTTGCGGAAGGGCGACCTCGCCGATAGGTGCACCGACCGTGCCCCGTCCCCTTTCTGTATTCTTAACCGATTTTCCGAAAAGCGTTTATATGGCAAGTATGTGAAGAAGTCTCTATGGTATAATAATAATAGGAAACGGTCGTCCGCGAGGATGGTCCGGGACAGTCCCGTAGCTCAGCTGGTTAGAGCGCTACACTGATAATGTAGAGGTCGGCAGTTCGAGTCTGCCCGGGACTACATGGTGCCGAAGGGCGCGACGTTCATTGAGAATAGGGAACATTGGAAATTTTAGAAGTTGGGAAACCAGTTTGCAGTACGCAGTTCGCAGTACGCAGTACGCAGCATAATGACTGAATACTGAACACTGATTGCTGTATACTCTAAAGACGGGGGATTAGCTCAGCTGGCTAGAGCGCCTGCCTTGCACGCAGGAGGTCATCGGTTCGACTCCGATATTCTCCACCAGGCGATGCCCGGGGACGATTAAGTTGGTTCTCGAGGTACCGTGGATGGGACGGATAGGCATTTAATGCCTGTCGTGGCTCACGACAACGTTCATTGACATATTGGGACAGGGTACATTTTTTATAGAGATGTACTTTGAAGAAAAACACACGAATTTTTTAAGTAAAGAGTACGCAAATAGAATAGCGAAACAAAAGGACGGCGACAAGCTGGATAAGGGCGTATGGGGAATGCCTAGGCTCTCAGAGGCGACGAAGGACGCGATAAGCTGCGAAAAGCTGCGGGGATCGGCACATACGATATGATCCGCAGGTATCCGAATGGGGCAACCCGTTATACTGAAGGTATGACATCCGAAAGGAGGCAAACCCGGTGAACTGAAACATCTAAGTAGCCGGAGGAGGAGAAAACAAAAGTGATTCCGGGAGTAGCGGCGAGCGAAACCGGATTAGTCCAAACCGTACATGTTCCGGCATGTGCGGGGTTGTAGGACCGCGATATTCGAACAGTGATGAACTAGAACGTTTTGGAAAGAACGGCCATAGACGGTGATAGCCCGGTATAGGCAAAGAGCTGCAAGATAGCGGTATCCTGAGTAGCGCGGGGCACGTGAAACCCT